>CAWAYA010000007.1:0-109638 GCA_963786075.1 uncultured Acidobacteriaceae bacterium
ATCTGGGTGATGGATTACGATGGCTCGAATCAGCAGCAACTCACTCATCTGGGATCTATTTCTCTTTCGCCGCGCATCTCGCCGGACGGTTCCCGGCTAGCATTTAGTTCCATGACCAGGTCGGGCTGGGACATTCTGATGTACTCGATGGATCTCAACCGGCTGGTCACCTTTCCCCATTTCGGCGGCACGAATCTGTCGCCTGCCTGGTCGCCGGACGGCACCCGCCTGGCGTTCTCATCTTCGCGCACCGGGGAAAACGAAATTTATATCTGTGATGCCAACGGCGCCAACCTGCATCGCATGACGGCCAACAAAGGCCCGGATGTTTCTCCTGCCTGGAATCGCAAGACCGGCAGTCAAATCGCTTTCGTCAGCGGCCGCACCGGATTGCCCCAGGTGTATACGATGGAGGCCGACGGCACCAACCAGCAGCGCATGACCGACCAAGGCTATGCGGTTTCGCCGAACTGGGCGCCCAATGGCCAGTTCCTTACCATGGCATGGACGCGGAAATATGGTCCCGGCGACCCCGGCTCCTCCGATATTTACTTGATGGACATCGCAAGCAAGCAGTGGGTGCAGCTGACTCACGACGGCGGACGCAACGATTTTCCCTTCTGGGCCCCGGACGGCCGCCATATCGTGTTTCAGTCGAGCCGTTCGGGCAAGGAAGAGATCTGGATGATGCTCGCCGATGGCACCAAGCTCCATCAGTTGACTTTTACGGGACGTAATACACAACCGAACTGGAGTTGGAAATAAAACGCTTCGTCGCAATTGCAATCGATTTTCCGGTCCGCAGGAGGATCTAAACGTGAAGAGGAAGAACATGAAACATCAAACTTGGAAGGTACTCGCAACCGTCACCGCTCTGGCCGCTATTCTCATGCTCGGTGCCTGCAAAAAGAAAACCGCGCCACCGCCGCCCCCTCCACCGCCGCCGCCGGCATCGCCCACCGCTTCTATCTCAGTAAGTCCAGATACGATTGAGAAGGGGCAGTCGGCGACTTTGAGCTGGCAAACTTCGAATGCCACCGACGTTTCCATTGATGGCATCGGAGCCGTTCAAGCCAGTGGATCGCAGTCGGTCAGCCCGGCTGATTCCACCACTTATCACCTCCTTGCCAAAGGCGCTGGCGGAACGCAGGAGGCGACTACACGCCTCACCGTCACCCAGCCGCCGGCACCGATGGCGGCCACTCCGTCGCCCACTGACGAAGACCTGTTCGGCCAGAATATCAAGGACATTTATTTCGATTACGACAAGTCCAACATTCGCGCCGATCAGGAGTCTTCCATGCAAGGCGACGCGCAGTTCCTCAACCAGCATCCCAACATCAGTTTCACGATTGAGGGACACTGCGATGACCGCGGCTCAACCGAGTACAACCTGGCCCTGGGCGACCAGCGTGCCAGTTCTGTCAAGAACGCCTTGACTGCGGCCGGTGTAAGCGCCAGTCGCATCAAGACCATCAGCTACGGCAAGGAAAAACCGTTCTGCCTGGAAGACAACG
This sequence comes from uncultured Acidobacteriaceae bacterium, assembly GCA_963786075.1. Lineage (GTDB taxonomy): Bacteria > Acidobacteriota > Terriglobia > Terriglobales > Acidobacteriaceae > Sulfotelmatobacter. Next base: position 1,518 of record CAWAYA010000007.1, read on the forward strand.
AAGCCTGTTGGCAGCAGAACCGCCGCGGACACTTCGTCTATCAGAAGTAGCCGGAGATTTTCCCGCTCAGGGGCGGAGCGCTCCTCCGCCCCTGACTTTCCTTGTTCCGACTTATGTTCCGAACTATGTTCCCCAAACATCTTCCCTGCCCATAGTGTCGCCAACCCGTCTAAAATAGATTGCAGGAACCTTTGCCTATGACACTACGACGCTGTTCTATTCTTTTCGCCCTGCTGTCTGTGCTTTGGCTAGCTGTTACTCCGGCATGGGGCGTCAGCAAAGAAATCATTGAACTGCAAACTCAGGTGCAGCAACTGCAGGAGCAGATGACGGCCATGCAGCGCAGCTTCGACGAGCGCATGGGAGTTATGAAAAACCTGGTCGAGCAGGATACGGACGCGATCAACAAAGTCACTGGCTCCATCACCGCCCTGCAAGGCACGCTGCAAAAACAGCAGGGAGATCAAGCCGCGCACGTCGACCAGCTCTCCGGCCAGCTCCAGTCTCTGAATGACACGCTCGACGAACTCAAAGCGCGCCTTGCCAAAGTCAGCAAGCAACTGGAGGACATGCAGTCGTCGCAGCAATCACTGGCCGCGCAGCAGGCACAGCAACAGGCGCAGGCGCAGGCTTTGGCGCAGGCTCCGCCTCCCGATGTGCTTTACAACAACGCGCTGCGCGATTACAACGGCGGCAACAACGATCTGGCTACGCAGGAGTTCTCCCAGTACCTCAAGTTTTATCCCAACACCGATCTCGCCGGGAACTGCTACTTCTATCTGGGCGAGATTCAGTTCCGCCAGGGAAATTATCAGCAGGCCGCGCAAAGCTACGATCAGGTAGTGCAGAACTTTCCCGCCGGAAACAAGACTGCTTCCGCTCAGTTAAAGAAAGGCTTTGCGCTGATCGAGCTGGGCAAGCAGGATGACGGCGTCACCGAACTCCGCCACGTAATCCAGCGCTATCCCAAATCGAACGAAGCCCTGCAGGCTCGCGAGCGTCTTCGAAAGCTAGGAGTCGCGCCCGCAGGGCGGTCTGGGCAGTAGCTTCACGCGGTATCAGGAGCACTTATCATGAATAAAATCTCTGACAACGATCCCGACCGCGCCAAGGGCGCCATCGAAATCGAAGAGCATCATCACGACGGAAACCTCGCGCTCTCCGAACCGCTCGGACACCGCGACCAGGATCCGCTGATTAAAGGCGCTGACAGTGACTTCCCCGAGCCCGGGAACAGCCCTGAACATACTGGGGAAAAGCAGAAGTGAGATAACTGGCCACTGATCACCGATCACTGCTTCTAAATCGCCATCGCCCCAACTTCTTTTTCCACTTCAGCGGTGTCGACCATGACGATGGCGTCCCACGGGCACCCGTCGAGGAAGCAGCCGTCGGGACCTTTGCTGAGGCACTTCTTGCAGCCGATGCAGAGAATGGGATCGACCGCAATGCGCCCAAACGGCGTGCTGTCTTCGTCCGCCACCCAGAACATGCAGTCTTCCACCGGACAGTACTCCACGCACGCCGGCGAACCGGCGCATCCCGTGCAGCATTCGGTGATGACCGCCAGTTCTTTCGGCTTCTTTTTCCGAGGTGTGGTCAGGCCCTTAGACCTGGGTTCAGACTTCATCTCGTCGGGAACCATGCCGACAGCTTTGGTGGCGCCGGGTGCAGGAGGCATGGCAGAGATTATAACCCGAATCGCTCAGCCTGCGGCGTTACCACGGCTCAGCAAGCTTGCCCAAAACGATACTCTTGCCCTGCCACTTGTGACAGTCGGCACAATTTCCACGCGTCCAATTCTGCTATAGTGAACCCCTGCGAAGGAGCACCCCATGGCAGGAAAAAGTCTGAACCGGGTTCAACTGATCGGTAATCTTGGGAAAGATCCAGAAGTGAAGTACACGCCGCAAGGCACGCCCGTGGCCAAGCTGACTATCGCCACCAACGAACGCTTCAAAGACAAAAGTGGCGAATGGCAGGACCGGACCGAGTGGCACAACGTCGTGCTCTGGCAGCGCCTGGCCGAGATTGCAGGCGAGTATCTGAAGAAGGGCGGCAAGGTCTATATCGAAGGCCGCCTGCAAACCCGCTCTTGGGACGACAAGACCAGCGGCCAGAAGAAGTATATGACCGAAGTGGTAGCCAGCGACCTGATCCTGCTGGGCGGACGCGGCGAAGGCGGAGGAGATTTCAAGGAGAACTCACGCGGCGCCTCGGCCGGCGGCGGCAACAACTTCGACCAGCGCACGCCGGAACCGGAGCATGCAACGGCAGGTTCCGGGCCGATTACGGATGAGGACATTCCGTTCTAGTACGGTGCGGAGTCTTCCATGACCGAACCACTAGCCGACAAGAAATGTGTCCCCTGCCGCGGCGGCGTGCCTCCGCTCAAAGGCAAGGAACTCGAGGCGCTGCACAAGATCGTTCCCAACTGGAGCGTGATCAGCGAGCATCTCATCACTCGAGCGTTCACCTTTCCCGATTTCAAGCGAGCGCTCGACTTCGTCAATCGCGTAGGAGCGCTGGCCGAGGAGCAAGGCCATCATCCTGACATTCTGCTGGCCTGGGGCAAAGCCGAGATCACAATGTGGACGCACAAGATCGACGGCCTCACCGAGAGCGACTTCATCATGGCCGCGAAGATCGACAGGCTCGCGGGATAGCCTCGGGGACTGGAGCCCACGTCACTGCACGCTTGCAATACGCTCACTACCCATCCGCATCGCCAGCGCCCACAACGCCGCAGGAATCAGCATGACCAATCCCGTGTAAGTCGCGACTGTGCGAGCGGCGATGCCGGCGTCGAGCATGCGTCCACAGAAGTAAGCGCCAGCGGCGATGGTCAGCATCGAGAACCCCAGGTCAGCCGAGAAGACGCGGCCACGGAATCGATCTTCCGTATGAAGCTGCAAAAGCGTGGTGGAGAAAACCCAGACCGTTGATCCTCCAGCGTGGGCCAACATGGCGCAGGCACTGGCCATCCAAACCGTGCGGCTGACTCCGAGCGCTCCGTAGCCAACGGCGATTATGAGATAGCCGAAGAGAATGCCGAGTCGCAGCCGGCGGTCGCTGCGGCCCGCCCAGCGCGCCGAGACCAGCGGGCCGACGAGCGCGCCCAGGCCGCGTCCACCGAGCAGGATGCTCATGCCGAGCATCGCTCCGCGCGCGGTGTCGATGTGGTGCCAATGCACGGCAAACTCATGCGCGCCCAGCACGGTGAAGATTACCCAGCTCGGCCCGATCATCAATTCGCCGGCTTTTGCAAAAACGGTTGGAAGCAGCGTGCGATGATTGCGGATGTAGCGAATGCCTTCCAGTACTGGAGAAAAGTCAACCAGATCATGCGGACGCAGGGGAGCCGCAGACTCCGCGTGGGGCTCGGCAAAATGCATTCCGCCAATCAGCAAGGCCGAGGCCAGGAAAGACAGCGCGTTGAGAATGAACACAGCGTTTCGTCCGAAGAAGGCAGCAACCACTCCTCCCACCGAAGCGCCAATCAACAGGTTCACCGACCAGGTGGCCGAAGCCAACGTGTTGGCGATCAGCACTTCTCCGTGCGCGGCGATGTTCGGAATCACCGAGTTACGAGCAGGCTCGAAGAACGCGGCCATGACGGTCTCGGCCAGCAGCAGCGGATAGACGAGCCATACTGTGGAGCGCGAACGCACCAGCAGCATGGCCAGCACCACCACGACGCGGACCAGGTCGGCGGCAATCATCACATGCTTGCGGCGCAGGCGGTCATTCACCACGCCGGCCGTTGGACCCACGAACGTCTGGGGCAATACTTGAAGCACAAGAGCCAACGCCACCGAACTGGCGCGCCCAGTCAACTGCAGCAGCAGAGTGTAAATGGAGAGTGTGTAGAACCAGTCGCCGATCTCGCTGACAATCTGCGCCATCCAGAGCCGGCGGAAATTGCGATTGCCGCGCACCAGTTGCAGGTAGGAAGACAGCGAGATCGACGGAGCAGCGAGCTCTGGTTGGGTTTGCATGAGAACGGCTTAGGTTAACAAAGAGCAGTCTTCAGCTTTCAGGCTGCGAGCTTCTCCGCTACTTCCCCAAATCATCGGGCAACCGTCTGAGTTGCCGGATGATCTCTCGCATTTGCTCTTTTTCCGCGTCAGTCATACGAACCCACGTTTCGGGCAGGCCGCCAATGCTCATGCTCTTGAGATAATACTCACGAAGCGTAGGATTTCGAATCCCGCGATGTTCGAAACCATCGACGTCCCATCCGCCGTAGTTGCCGGTAAGCAAGTTTTCGATTTCGTCCACTAAAGCGGCTGGCGTCGGATCTTTCCTCGTCCGCTCGGCCAATATCACAATTGCTATTCCTATCACCGCGAGCGCGAAAAGCCATTTCGCCCTGGGATATAGGACGGTCGCCAGCAAGGGGCCCGCGATCGACACCAAACAACCCAGGCCAGTAACGAATTTCAGAATTTTCTCACCATACCGGGTCATAGGTGCTAATGGCTCGCTAGCTCTCCGGCCGCAACTTTCTCTTGAGGTCGTCGGCAATCTGCTTCCCGTGGAAGCGGCCGTTCTCGATAAAGATTTCGTTGGTGCTGGAGCCGGCGACAATCACTCCGGCGACGTAGATGCCGGGCACGTTGCTCTCGAGCGACACAGGATCGCACACCGGACGGCATTGTTCCTCAGAGAGTTCAATGCCCATGCTGCGCAGGAAGTCGTAGTCGGGATGGTAGCCAATCAGGGCCAGCACGAAGTCGTTCTTCAGCCGGATAGGGCCGCGCGGCGTGACGACGACGACGTGGTCGACGCCGATCTCCTGCACACGGCTGTCGAAATAAGCGACGATGTCTCCGTTCTTGATGCGATTCTCGAGGTCGGGCTTGATCCAGTACTTGACGTGGCGGTGCAGTTGGCTTCCACGATAGACGAGCGTTACGCGGGCGCCGTGACGCCACAAATCGAGAGCGGCGATCGCTGCGGAATTCTTGCCGCCGATCACCAGCACATCCGTGTCGTAGTAAGGATGTGCCTCGGCGTAATAATGCGAGACCTTGGGAAGATCCTCGCCGGGCAGGCAGAGTTGATTGGCTAAATCGTAATACCCTGTGGAGGCGATCACCTTGCGGGCGCGGTAGTCGTGGGGCCGGCCGGCGCGGTCGGTGGCCGTGATGCTGAAGTTTCCGTCTTCGCCCATCACCGTTTTCACCCACTCATACTGGCGAATGTCGAGATGGTAGTGCTCGGTGACCTTGCGGTAATACTCGAGCGCTTCTTCGCGAGTGGGCTTTTGCAGAGCGGTCGTAAAAGGGATGTCACCAATCTCGAGCAGTTCGGGCGTGGTAAAAAAAGTCATGCCTGCGGGATAGTGAAAAAGCGAGTTCACCAGACAGCCCTTGTCGAGGACGATGACTTTGAGTCCGATCTTCTGCGCTTCGATGGCGCAGGCCAGCCCGGTGGGCCCGGATCCGATGACCAGGACGTCGGTGCGCATCTCGGGATGCGAACGGAGTTGGGGCTTGGGTTGAGCTTCAACTTCCGCGGCGGTGAGAAAGTGAGGCATGGAGTCCGTAGCGCGCAGCATCGGCCATCGAGGCACGGGTAGAAGCCGATGATTTTAGCATGCGCCGATGCTGACTTTCTTACAGACGGGTTAAACGGAGGCACGGCGAAGGCGGATGCTCGGTCCGCGCTATAATTTGCGGTTACTTCATCCATCGCGCTCTAATCAGGACCCTATGTCAATCTCCGCAGAACCGGCAACTCGCACGCGCATCGAATCCGACAGCATGGGACAGATTGAGGTCCCGGCCAACGTCTACTGGGGGGCGCAGACACAGCGCTCGCTGCTGCATTTCAACATTGGGCGCGACACTATGCCACCGGAGATGATCCGCGCCTTTGGAACGCTGAAGAAGGCGTGCGCTCTGGTGAACCAAGACCTCGGCAAACTGCCGGCCGAAAAAGCCAAGCTGATTGTGCAGGCTGCCGACGAAGTGATTGCGGGCAAGCTGAACGACCAGTTCCCGCTGCGCATCTGGCAGACGGGCAGCGGAACGCAGACCAACATGAACGTGAATGAGGTCATCTCAAACCGCGCCATTGAAATTGCAGGCGGTGTAATGGGATCGAAGAAACCGATCCATCCCAATGATGATGTGAATATGTCGCAATCGTCGAACGACACGTTTCCGGCGGCGATGCACATTGCGGCGGCGGATCGGGTGAAGAATGTGCTGATTCCGGCGATCAGGAATGTGCACGATGCGATTGCGGCCAAGGCGCGGGAATTCAATGACGTGGTTAAGATCGGACGCACGCACTTGCAGGATGCGGTGCCGTTGACCTTCGGGCAGGAATTCGGCGGCTGGGCCAGCCTGCTGGAGCGCGATATAAGGCGCCTTGAACAAGTGCTCGAGGGACTTTACGATCTCGCGATTGGTGGAACCGCCGTGGGAACGGGACTGAATACCCATCCTGAATTTGCGGAGCGGGCTGCGAAGAAGATTGCTGAGCTTACGGGGCTTCCCTTCCGCTCGCATGGCAACAAGTTCGCCGCGCTTTCGGCACATGATGAGATCGTGTTCGCGCAGGGTGCCATGGAAACTCTGGCGGCTTCGCTGATGAAGATTTCAAATGATATTCGGTGGCTGGCTTCGGGGCCGCGTTGCGGGCTCGGTGAGCTTTCGATTCCAGAGAACGAGCCGGGGTCGTCGATTATGCCGGGCAAGGTGAATCCCACGCAGGCTGAGGCGATGACCATGGTCTGCGTGCAGGTTCACGGCGCGACCGCCGCAGTGGGATTCGCCGGATCGCAGGGAAACTTCGAACTCAACGTTTACAAGCCGGTAATTATCTACAACTTTCTGCATTCGGTGACGCTGGTCGCCGACGCTTGCCATGGTTATGTCGAGTACATGATCAAGGGCATCGAGGTCGATCGCGCCAAGGTGGATTGGTATGTGAAGAACTCTCTGATGCTGGTGACGGCGCTGGCACCGAAAGTCGGATACGACAAGGCCGCGAAGATTGCCCACACTGCGCACGTGGAACACAGCAGCCTGCGCGAGGCGGCGCTGAAGCTGGGGTATCTTACGGGTGAGGAGTTTGATCAACTGGTGCGGCCCGAGAGAATGACAAGGCCATAGGCGGCCCCGCGCCGGCACGCTACTTCTTCAGCAAACTGGTGTGGCTGGCGACGCACTGCCAGCGGCCTTCCATATATATCCAGGTGTCGGTGAAGCGGCCGAAGTGCTCGTAGGGCTTGTTCTGGTAAACGCCTTTCGTATGATAGATGCCCACCACTACGGCTGAGTCGGAGTACATGTTGACCTTGACATCCTGAATCGTCAGGCTGGTCGGTTTGAACTGCGGATCTTTGATGTCGGCGAGAAACTTGGCTTTGTCACTAACCTCGCCATCGTACTCGGTGTTGATGAATTGGGTGCCGATCATGGCATCGAGGACGCGGGCGTCGCGATTCACCTGGGCTTCATTCCACAGGTGTTCCATGATCAGGATCTTGGTTTCCTGTGAGTCGTCTTTCGACTTCTGGGCAGCCGCATGGCCCATCGAAACGAGGGCAAACAGCAGGAAGCAGCATTTGGCACGGAGCATGGACATACTCATCCGCCACATCCCCACGTGAGGCGGACGCTGCGAAAAGATAGCAGCGGGAGACGGAGTCGGGCTATTCAAATGCGCGGGTGAGGGTTACGAACGTACCTCAGGGGCTAAAGCCCTGTCATTCGCAGTGCGCCTTGACGCAGCGCTGAAGCGCTACTCCACCCTAAGGTCTGACCCGTTAAGAGCTAAGCCGGCGAAACGCCGGCGCTACGATTTAGAAGGCCCAGCGCAGGAGGGCTGCGCCTACCGTAAATCCAGCGCCCACCGACGCCATCAGCACCAGACTTCCCTTCTTCAATTTGCCCTGTTCGACGGCGGTATTCATGGCTAACGGTATAGTGCCCGCTGTGGTGTTGCCGAAGCATTGGATATTGACGATGACGCTTTCCGGGCGCAGGCCCAGACGTTCGGCGGTCGCATTGATGATGCGCAAGTTCGCCTGGTGCGGAATGAAGGCATCGACATCCGAGCCTTTAAGGCCGTTGCGTTCGAGCAGCTTCAAGCAGGCTTCAGTTTGCTTGCGCACAGCGAACTTGAAAACCTGCTGGCCATCCTGATGAACGTAGTGCATTTTGTTGTCGACGGTTTCACGGGTTGAAGGATTAAGACTGCCGCCACCCGGCATGTGAAGGAAGCATCCTCCGGAGCCGTCGATTTCGTGGATGAAGTCGATCAAGCCAACGGAATCGTCTTCGGCGGGCTCGAGAAGTACAGCGCCGGCGCCGTCGCCAAAGATTACGCAGGTGGCGCGGTCGGCGTAGTCGATGATTGAGGACATCACATCGGCGCCGATAACGAGGACCCGCTTGTGGGTTCCCGTGGCGATGAATTGTGCGCCCGTCTGTACGGCGTAAACGAAAGCCGAGCAGGCGGCGGAAAGATCGAATCCCCAGACCCCTTCTGCCCCTAGTTTGTGCTGTACGAGGCAGGCGGTTGAAGGAAAGAACATATCGGGCGTGACCGTGCCGACGATAATTGCGTCGAGGTCGCTGGGAGCGAGGCCGCGCTGGGCGAGAGCCTTGCTGGCGGCTTCTACCGCAAGGTCGCTGGTGGCCACGCCTTTCTCGACGATGTGGCGTTCGCGGATGCCGACGCGGGCCAGGATCCAGTCGTTGGTGGTGTCGACCATCTTTTCGAGGTCGGCGTTGGTGAGCAGGCGAGGCGGCACGTAGGTGCCGAGGGCGCTGATCTTCGCTCTTGCGCGAATTAGATTGGTCAATTAGAGCTCCTGAGTATGAAGGGAGTATTTTGCAGGATTGGAGCAAGAATGTCTAACGCAGGTGAGAACAGCACTGCCGCGGCTGCGGTCTGCGGCGGTAGTTTCTTCGCAAGTTTAACGTCCGTGATGGAAGGTTCCTTCGAGCCGAGGACGCTGTAAAGGTGCAAGGGCTCCTTCGACTCCGACTTGCGCTCCGCTTCGCGGAACGCAAGTCTCCGCTCAGGATGACAGTTTGTTTGGAATTCGGGATGCCCCCGAGAAAGACATAAGCCAGGCACCGGGGGCCCACTGCACACGCAAGAGCCCGTTACCGTTGCTTCCTTCCGGACCTGGCGGGGTTGGCGAGAGTACGTCGCGTGAGACCGATGCCTGACCTGAATGATTCTAACAAAGAAGAGCCTTTTACTCGCGATGGGCGACGAACGAGCAGCCGCGGGCGCGACTATCCCCAAATTTAAAGTGAAGACGGCGGGACCCTTCGGCTTCGCTCAGGGCAGGCCGCCGGCGCTAGATTTCGCCGCTACGGCGCGCGCAATAGGCTGGTGACTTTCGGTGCAAGAAAGATGCACCAAAGCCTTCCCTTCTGCATAGAACTTGTCGAACAATAGAGGTTAAACCCTGGAACTAACAAAACAGTTTGGAGGCTAACAGTCTCTGAACGCATCCGCGACTTTCGATGCCACAGCCTAGTCGACAACTCGAGCTGAACCCGCTGTCCCAGGCAATTAACCGATACTTCGAATTTTCCGTCTATTTGCTTGTGTTAGTGGGCTTTGGAACGTTAGCCAGCACTGGGGGCTTGGATCTTCCGAGCGTGGTCCTAGCGGGAGCTGCACTGGTTCTACGCGGCTATATGTTGGCGACGCAGCGGACTGTGGTGATTTCGGAGCACTGGAGCGCCCCACTCACCATTGGATACTTCGTCTTCTACGGAGCCGATTACCTGCTCCTGTCTCGCAGCTTTCTTTCGGCGACGGTGCACCTGGTGCTGTTCGCCGTGGTAGTGCGTACTTTTTCTCTGCGGCGCGATCGCGACTACACGATGCTGGCGATCCTCGCGTTTCTTATGGTATTGGCGTCGGCCGTGCTGACCGTAGATAGCCTTTTTATGTTTTTCTTCGCAGTATTCATGCTGATGGCGGTGGCCACATTCATCCTGATGGAAATGCGGCGATCGGGGCAAGCGGCGCGCTTTCAGGCTCGACACTCTGGGGATACACAGGAACACCGGCATCTGGCCTTCTCGCTGGCGCGGATCACGCCTGGTCTAGTGCTGATGATACTGATCGGCGCCTCGGCGATGTTCTTTCTGTTGCCCCGTATGTCGGCGGGTTACCTGGGCGGCTACTCGTTCGGCACCGATTTTTCGACCGGCTTCAGCGACCAGGTGCAACTGGGCCGGATCGGGCAGATTCAGCAATCGAACGCGGTGGTGATGCACATCCAGATTGACGGCGACCGAGAGGGCAAGTACGCGCTGGCGTGGCGCGGGGTCGCGTTGGCGAATTTCGACGGCAAGAACTGGTCTAACCCGCGTCAGCAGTATCCACTCTATCGGGAAGCGGACGGAAGTTTCCGCATTCCCCTCCTCGGCCAGGGAGTTGCGCGTGCTTGGACGTCGCGCTACCACCTGATTCATTACCGCGTGCTGATGGAGCCAATTGGCACCAACATTTTCTTTCTGGCTCCGTGGGCGCGCCGGGTGGAGGGAGCGTATCGCACGTTGCAGATCGACACCGGCGGGGCCGTGTCCGATCTCGATAGCCAGCGCTCGGTGAGCCTCTACGAGGCGGACTCAGACATCTCAAGTCCTTCTCCCGGAGAACTTCGAGCGGCGGGAAATTATCTTCCGCAGTTCGCGCCGGCCTATCTGCAGTTACCGGAAGCACATCCTCTCGATCCGCGCATTCCGCGTCTGGCGGCACAGATCGCGGGCTCTGCCTCCAATAACTACGACAAAGCGATTGCGGTTGAGAGATATTTGAAGACTCATTACGGATACACGCTGCAGTTGCTGCGCTCACCAGTTGCCGATCCGCTGGCTAATTTTCTTTTCGAACGCAAGCAGGGCCACTGCGAATACTTCGCTTCCTCGATGGCCGTGATGCTGCGGACGCTCGGCATTCCGTCGCGCGTGGTGAATGGTTTCCGCAGCGACGAATTCAACGATGTAACCGGCTACTACGTGGTTCGGGCAAAGAACGCGCACTCCTGGGTAGAGGCCTACTTTCCGGGCTATGGGTGGGTCACGTTCGACCCAACGCCCGGGGGCGCGATTGAGTCGCCGCAAGGCTGGGGGAGGGCCATGCTCTACCTGGACGCTCTGGCATCGTTTTGGCGGGAGTGGGTGGTCAGTTATGACACCTCGCATCAGTACGTTCTAGGACAGTCGTTGATGAGCGGAACACGGGGTTTCTGGGAACGGGGCCGTATGTGGACGCGTCTGCGGTATGAGCGTCTGCTGAATTGGGCGCGGCGCAGCCAGCGTAGCGTGGGACATTCGCTCGCACGCTGGTTCGCAATTAGCGCAACCCTGGCGCTGGTGTTACTGGTGCTGGGCAACGCCGGGCGGATAACCCGGATGATTCGTACCAGGCAGTTGCAGGCGCATCCGGAGCGATCGCCGAATCAGGCCGCCACGATGTGGTATGAACGGATGGTTCGCTATTTGGCGCGGAGAGGAATGCAGAGACGGGACCCGCAGACACCACAGGAATTTGTGCGCATGATCGACAATTCGCGCCTGCGAACGCGGGTCGGGGAATTCACAGACGCGTACGAGTCAGCGCGGTTCGGGAATTCTTCGGAGGACGCTCGGCGGCTGCGGGAATTGTACGAAGAAGTAGAGCTGGCGACGCGAAAGTGATCTGCGACTACCCGACCGCAGGTTGTAGCGTAGTTCGGCTAGAAGTGCCAGACCACGCCACCCCCGACGAAGTAATTATTCTGGCGGGTCTTGCCGGTGTCGGCCAGAGGCAGATTCGGCGTGCCCGACCAGAAGTCGCGGACGTCGAGGCGAATGCTGAACTGGTGCAAAACCCTAACGTCCAGTCCGAATCCGCCCTGGATCACGCCTGAAGTCGAGGAACTGCCGGGGTTTGGCCCGTAGTACAGAAGGTCTTTGTTCTCGCTGAAGTGGGCAAACCCGCCGCCGAAACTCACCCAGGGCGACACCGCGGTCGCAGGAAACAGATTCAAGCGTGCCGATGGAGTAACGAAGATCTGTTGGTAATCTTTGGGAACAACATCGTCGCCGGAATTGAGATCCTCATCCAGATTGAAGACGGCTGGCACTTCTCCCGAGATGGCATAGACTGGAGTGCCAAAGAGGCGGCGCGCATAGTTGACTTCGAAGGTGAGTCCTTTACCGGAATGGACAACCGGATTTTCATTGGTCGCGCCGATGATGCCCTGGTCGCTGATAAAGACGCGGCCCACAAGGCCGCTTAGTTCGTTTTTCTCGTCCTGAGCCGCTGCGGAGCCGCCCAGAATGGACATCATCACTGCCAGGACTACGATCACGACCTGTTTCCCAGACATTTCCCCTCCAGGATGCGGGACTTACACTTTTCTTCGGTAACGCTTAGGGTAGCATGAAGCGCGAAGTTTTCATCCACAGGTTGTGCATTTCGTGGTCCCTACCGTCAGATAGTAAAGGGATGCGTGCAGCCTGGGCAGATGGTGGCGCCTGGGATCTCGTCCAGAAAATGTTAAAATAGTTAGCTTGCATGCCCTCGAAAAGCCTCACTATCTCACGTTCCCGCGAAAAAACAGCTGACAGTGCGTCGACTAACCCTGAACAGGTCGTGAGTCCACAGAAAATCGGGTTTGTCAGCCTGGGATGCCCCAAGAACCTGGTCGACAGCGAAGTGATGATGGGCCTGCTGGCGCGGGCTGGGGCTGAACTCTCGCCCCGGGCTGAGGATGCCGACGTAATTGTGGTCAACACCTGTTCGTTCATCGAGAGTGCCCAACAGGAGTCGGTGAACACGATTCTTGAAATGGCCGGGCTTAAGACCTCAGGACGGGCAAAGAAGTTGGTGGTCGCGGGCTGTCTGGTCGAGCGGTTTCGAGATGAAATTCGGAAAAGCATTCCGGAAGTGGATGCGGTCGTGGGCACGGGAGAGCTGCAGAATATTTTGACGGCCACAGGAGTGGTCACCGCTCCAGCGGCGAATTTGCCGCATAGCAGTTCCCCCTTTGTGGTGCTACCTTCGCGAGCTGAAGGCGATGCCCGGGCGGCGCAGGGGCGATTCTCGCGCGAGCGATGGGACGGGGCGATTGCGGATCTTCCGAATTACTTGTATGACGACGAGACTCCGCGGATTCTCGCAACTCCGAAATCCACGGCCTACATCAAGATCGCGGAGGGTTGCGATCATCCTTGCACCTTCTGCATCATTCCGCAGTTGCGCGGGCAGTTTCGTTCGCGCCGGTTCGAATCGGTTGTGGCGGAAGCGGAACGGCTGGCACGCAGCGGAGTGCGGGAAATCACTCTGATTGGGCAGGATACGACCTGCTACGGTGAGGATTTCGGCTTGAAGGATGGTCTGGCGTTGCTGCTTGAGAAACTTGCGAAGATTGAAGACCTTCGTTGGATCCGCTTCCTCTATGCCTATCCCAATAAAATTACCGGCAAGCTGCTCGAAACGATTGCGTCGTCGGAGAAGATCTGTTCTTACATGGATGTGCCGTTGCAACATGCGTCGGCGCCAGTGCTGAAGCGCATGAAACGCGGCGGCGGAGCAGAATTATTTCTGCGGTCGATCGGCAAGATGCGGCGGGCGATTCCTGACCTGATTCTGCGGACGTCTTTTATTGTGGGTTTCCCGGGAGAAACTGAGAAGGAATTCGAAGAGCTGTGCGACTTCGTCCGCGAGGTGCAGTTTGACTGGATGGGAACTTTTTCCTACTCCGATCAGGAGGGCGCAGACGCGTTTGGACTGGAGAAGAAGCTTTCGGTGCGTGAAATCGAGCGGCGGCGCAAACACTTGATGGGCCTGCAGCGGCAGATCAGCAAAAAGAAAAAGAAAACTCTCGTGGGACAGAAGTTCGACCTGCTGCTGGAGGGGACATCGGAAGAAACCGATCTGCTGATGGAAGGCCGCACTTCGATGCACGCTCCCGAAATCGACGGCAAAGTCTTCGTGAACGATGTTCCGGCGGAGACTGAGCCTCAGCCGGGCGAGTTTTATCGCTGCCAGATCACAGAGGCGCACGACTATGATCTGGTGGCGAAGATCCTGTAGCAGTTGCTTGTGAATTTTGTGCTTAAACTGGGTGCGAATCTGGAATTTTCCTGACCATGCCTCGCAAGCGTACTCTGAAGCTCCGCTGCCCAATCTGCAAGAAAACGGTGAAGAGTGGTGATCCCGAGTTTCCTTTCTGCAGCGACCGTTGCCGCACGATTGATCTGGGCAAGTGGGCAAGCGGCGCTTACGTGATTCCATCGCCGGTAACCGATGCGGACGAACCTATCCGAGAGCGCACACCCGAAGATGTGGACGAAGAATCGTGAAGGATGATCGAAAGCCCGAGAGTAGCGCCGGCGTCCCGCCGGCTCGGTCGACGACATCCCGGCGAACTCCCGTGTGGGCTACGCCAGTCGCGACATTTTTCGGGATTGGACGGCTGCGACCGGGGCCTGGGACCTGGGCCTCGGCGGCAACCGTGTCGCTGTGGGCAGCTTTGTGCCGCGCGCTCGCGCCTGGATTGCGAATCCCAATCGCGATTGCTCTGGCCTTGCTGGTCGTGCTGATGGGAATCCCGGCGTCCACGCAGGTGGCGCGGGGTTCGGGGATAAAAGACCCTCAGTTTGTGGTGATTGACGAGGTTGCGGGGCAACTCGTGGCGTTAATCGCGGTGCCGTTCGCGTGGAAATCTTTTCTTGCGGCCTTTATATTTTTTCGTGCCTTCGATATCGTGAAGCCGCCTCCGGTGCGACAATTGGAGGCGCTCCCGGAGGGTACCGGGATCGTTTTGGACGACGTGGCCGCCGGCCTTTACGCGCTAGGAACAATGCATCTCTTGTTGCACTTCGGTCTTCTAAGATAGTGTTGGCTAAAGCAGTGCGAGTGCTTTCCTCATGGGATTTTCCGAGCGCATTCTAGGCAAGAAAAACGTGAACGGCGGGCCACACATCGAGTCCGTCTCGCCCGTCCTAGCGCTGGCCGGAGGCGAAGTCCGCATCGCGGGTTCGGGATTGCGGCCGCAGCAGTACGAACGTCCACGCGTGCAGTTCGGCGAAGTCGAGGGCGGGGTTGTAATCAGTTCGGATTCGTTTCTCGTGGCCCGGGTTCCCGAGGGTGCGACTTCGGGTCCGGTTGTGGTAGCCGCCGATGGGCACGTCAGCAATGCCCAGACCGTGAAGGTGGCCGTCCCCATCGCCGAGAACCTGTATCCTGTGACCAATCCAGCGCTTGATGCTCAGGGCAATATCTACGTGACCTTCTCTGGGTCGCGAGGACAAAAGGTTCCGGTCGCGATATTCAAGATTGATACCAACTATGCGGTGAAGCCGTTTGTCGCCGAAATGATGAATGCAACTTCGATCGCTTTCGATCATCAGGGACAGATGTATGTGTCTTCGCGCTACGACGGAGCGGTCTATCGCGTGACGCCGAACGGAAGTATGTCTACCTATGCTGAGGGCATGGGAGTCGCTACGGGAATTGCTTTTGACAAGAATCGAAATCTCTACGTCGGCGATCGCAGCGGCACGATCTTTAAGATTGGCCCCGACCAGCAGGTGTTCGTGTTCGCCACGCTGGAGCCGAGCGTTTCCGCCTACCATCTTGCTTTCGGCACGCAGGGCGACTTATTTGTCACCGGACCGACAACATCGAGTTTTGACTGCGTGCATCGAATTGATCCGCAGGGGACGGTCCACACGTTTTACCGGGGCCTGGGACGCCCGCAGGGACTGGCTTTTGACTCGTCAGGAAACATGTATGTGGCCGCGTCGCTCTCGGGCAAACGCGGAATTGTGAAGATCACTCCCGAGGGCAAAGCCAGCCTGGAAGTCGCGGGCCATGGCCTGGTGGGATTGGCGTTTGCGCCCGGACGCAGCGCGATTCTTGCGACCACCGATGCGGTGCATCATCTCTCGTGGAATATTGCGGGCTTTCCGTTGCTGCCGGAGTGACACCAGTATCCCAGTTCCCAGTTCTCAGTTCTCAGAAAAACCTGATCTGCATCGACTGAGAACTGAGTACTGAAAACTGAGAACTGCTTTTATCATTTACACTTCTAGCCGTGAATGCCGAGATCATCGCCGTCGGCTCCGAGCTGCTGACGCCCTTCCGCACGGATACGAATTCTCTTTATCTCACCGAGCAAATTAACCAACTGGGGGTTGAGGTGGTCTTCAAGTGTGTAGTGGGTGACGATCTCAAACGGCTGGTTGAGGCGGCGCAACACGCGCTGTTCCGGTCGGAGATCGTCATTTTCAGCGGTGGTCTCGGCCCCACCGAGGATGACCTGACGCGTGAAGCGGTCGCGGAAGCTCTGGGCGTTCCCTTGCGGCGCGATGAAGCGGTTTTAGCCGGCATCGAGCAGCGCTTCGCGGTGCGGGGCTGGAAAATGTCTGTTAACAATGCGAAGCAGGCGGACGTTCTCGAAGGAGCGACCGTGCTTTCCAATGCCAACGGAACTGCACCCGGGCAGTGGCTGAGCGGCAAGTTTGACGGGCGCGAGCGCATCGTCATACTGTTGCCAGGGCCACCGCACGAATTGAAAGCTCTGTTCGAAGCGGAGTGCCTTGAGCGGCTGCGGGCGAAGTTGCCGTGCGCGTTCCTGGCAACGCGCGTACTAAAGGTGGCGATGCTGGGCGAATCTCATGTGGATGCGCGGGTGGCGCCCATTTACAAGCGGTTTGGCCACGTGCAGACTACGATCCTGGCGGGAGCGGGAGAGATCCAGCTGCATTTCAAATCGCGCGCCGAAACCATGGAGGCGGCACAGGCGCGAGTCGACGAAGCGGCGGATGCGGTCGAGGAAGAACTCGATGATGCCGTGTACTCGCGCAACGGCGAATCGCTCGAGCAAATCGTGGGCTACTGGTTGCAGATGCGCAACGCCACGCTGGCTGTGGCGGAATCGTGCACCGGCGGTTTGCTGGGTGAGCGGATTACTTCGGTCAGCGGCAGTTCGCGCTATTTTGCCGGGGGCGCGATCGTCTACTCGAACGCCGTAAAGACCGAGCTGGCGGGAGTGCCTGCTGACATGATTGAACGGCATGGAGCGGTAAGCCGTGAAGTAGCGGCGGCGCTGGCCGAGGGCATCCGCTACCGTTGCGAGTCGACGCTCGGGATCGGCATCACAGGGGTGGCCGGGCCGGGCGGAGGAACTCCGGAGAAACCTGTGGGACTCGTGTTTCATGCTCTGGCTGGCGATGGGGGAACGGAAGTGATCGAACGAAACTTTCCTGGCGATCGTAAGCGCATCCGCTGGTTTGCGACGACCATGGCGCTCGATATGGTGAGAAGGAAGCTGATGTGACGTAGCAATTGGCAATTAGCCATTAGCAGTCGGCCGTTCATTGCCGGGACCCAAGCTAGCCGAATGCGAGTATTCGTTGCTGTCGATATCGACGACGCTATCCGTGAACGCATTACGCGCTTTCTCGAGGGCGTGCGCGGGTTTGCCCCCGACGCGCGCTGGGTGCAGCCGGAGTCGCTGCACCTTACGCTGAAGTTCATCGGAGAGAAGTCCGAAGAAGAGGTTGAGAGAGTCCGGAGCGAACTGGCAACGATCGAGGCCAGCCGGTTCGAAATGAACATTCGCGGCTACGGGTTTTTCCCCGGCGCCCGGGCGCCACGGGTGTTCTGGGTAGGAATCGACGGCGGCCCAAAATTGACTTCTCTGGCCGCAGTGGTGGACGAAACACTGGCGCGGCTCAACATTCCGAAGGAGGAGCATGCTTTTACCCCGCACCTGACGCTGGCGCGGGACGCGGGACGCTCTGGTTCGCCGCGCAAGAGAAAGGGCGACCATCCGAACCGCTGCTTTCAGCACTTGCAGGAGAAGCTGACCGCACTGCCTTCGCCGGAGTTAGGTACCATGACGGCCCGCGAGTTTTTTCTCTACCGGAGCCAGCTTTCGCCCCGCGGGTCAACCTATACCAAGCTGGCGGGATTTGCTTTGCGGTAACCGAGCGAACTGAATAGCGAGAAACTTTGCGAACACTCCTCATCATCGCCGCGCTGAGTTACCTGCTGGGATCGATTCCGTTTGGCTATGTATTGGTGCGTATCTTTCGTGGGGAAGATGTGCGGCAAAGCGGTAGCGGGAATATCGGGGCGACGAATGTTTCGCGCAGGTCGCCGGTGCTGGGTGTACTGACGCTGCTGCTGGATGCGTTGAAAGGGTCGGCAGCCGTTGCCGTGGCGATCCTGCTCAGTCGTCGCGAGATAGTGGGTTGGGCTGAGTCGAACATCCCGTGGTCCACTGAGCATCCGTCGACTCCATATCCGTCTGTGGTGATAACCCGGGCGGCCGCTGCGGCACTATTTGTGGTTCTCGGTCACATGTTTCCGGTGTGGCTGAAGTTCCGGGGAGGCAAAGGAGTGGCGACCGCGTTAGGCGCGTTCGCGCTGATCGCTCCGAAAGCGGTTCTGGTGGCAGCCGGTATATTTGTGGCCGTCGTGTTCATCTTCCGCTACGTTTCGCTCGGCTCGATTACGGCGGTCGCAGCTTTTCCCCTGCTTGTTTATGTGATGCACGGCAATGAATCTGTGCCTTCATCGCTGGCACTGATGGCAGTAACTTCCCTGCTCATCATCGTGCGTCACCACGAAAATATCCGCCGCTTGCTGGCTGGAACGGAAAACCGCCTGGGAGCAAAACGCCAATGAGCAAGATCGCAATCATCGGCGCAGGAGCCTGGGGGACGGCGCTGTCGATCGTTCTTGGTCGCAACGAAAGTCACGAGATTCGGCTGTGGGCTCACGAAAAGGAAGTCTGCGAGTCGATCTCGCAACGACGTGTCAACGAGATATTTCTTCCTGGTCAGCAAATTCCGGCGTGCGTTATGGCCTGCAACGACCTCGCAGAAGCAGTTGAGGGCGCGTCCATTGTGGTGAGCGTGATGCCCTCGCAACACTGCCGTCAGCTGTTTGAGCAGATGCGGCCGCACCTGTCCGCGGAAACCATGATCGTCAGCGCGACCAAGGGATTAGAAGAAACATCCTTTCTGCGCATGACTGAGGTGATCATGCAGGTGGTCAAAGGCGACGGCATTCCCGCTCCCAGGATCGGCGCGCTCAGCGGCCCATCGTTCGCACTGGAAGCGGCGCGGGGAGATCCCACCGCGATCGCCATCGCTTCACAAGATAAGGAACTCGCGCGCCACGTCCAACACGAGTTCAGCCATGCCAGCTTTCGTCTTTACACGAACCAGGACCCGGTGGGCGTGGAACTGGGAGGCGCGCTGAAAAATACGGTGGCCATCGCCGCTGGTGTTTGCGCGGGTCTTGGCCTCGGACACAATTCTGTGGCCGCCTTGATTACGCGGGGGCTGGCCGAGATGACGCGGCTCGTGGTGGCTTGTGGAGGCAAAGCCGAAACCATGGCTGGCCTCGCCGGCCTGGGCGATCTCGTGCTAACTTGCACGGGCGGACTTTCGCGCAACCGCAGCGTGGGCGTTGAGCTTGGCCGCGGACGCAAGCTGCCCGAAATTCTCGCCGGGATGCATGGCATGGTTGCTGAAGGGATCTTCACCACCACTGCGGCGGTGGGGTTGGCGCAGGCTCGGGCGGTTGAAATGCCCATCACTGAGCAAATGCACGCCATTCTGCATGAAGGCAAGGCTCCCCGCGATGCGATTCGTGACTTGATGACCCGCAGCAGCAAAAGTGAAACGCCGGGGACGTAATGCATCGCCGCTCTGAAAGAACCTGACGCGTTTTCGGGCCAAACGTTTTCTTGCCAAACGTTTCTTCCCAAACCGGCACCAGACGTGCACTTCGAGTGGTACTTTGGTAACGGCAAATCTCACGGTTTTCGCCATCTGGCCTTCCTTCAACATTAAAATTCTATAGATACCCGTGAAATTCGCCGCCACTTCGATCGACGGCGCTTCCGCACTGAGCCAGGGGAGCGATCTGTCTTCCAACGCGCCCAATCCGGCGCGTATTCCGATTCTCTATGTAATCCTTGGCGTACTTCTGGTGATCAGCATCGTGCCCATGTATTTCTACTCCGCGGAAGTGGAGGCGATTAACCGGGACCGGCTGAAGACCAACGAAATGCTGTTGCAGAACACAGTCACGCGCTCGCTGGCTGACGACCTTTCGCAGCATGAGCGTTCCCTGCGGATGATGCTGGCCAATCTTTCGTCAGCGATTCAGGTGGCGAGCGGCGGCGATATTGGCAACAAGAACATCGAGGCGCCGGAGTTGCGCGCCCTGTTGGAGAATTTTGTTTCGTCCTCGGATGAACTCGCCTACGCTACCTTGCTCAACTCTGAAGCTAAGGGCATATCGGCGGGCCGCATTGCCCCGGATGCCTTTCTGCAACGCGAGTTACAACATGCCTATGATGCGGCTCGCGATGGCCGCGCCTACAACGGCCAGGCCCTCCAGGTAGAGGACGGTAAGACGGAACGCACGGTTGTGCTCGTAAGCAGTCCGGTCAGCTACGGCGGACGTTTTCTGGGCATGGTCGGCGCGGTTGTGGATCTGCAGTTCCTGATTCGCCGGCTGCAGGAAGTAAGCGGCGGCGGTCTGATTCCTTATGTCGTGGATGCGCAAGGGCGACTGGTGGCGGCGGGCACCTCGCAATACGTAACCGGGCAGGACATGAAGAGCCTGGAAATTGTCCGCAATTTTGTGGATGAAGGGAACAAGGCGCAGTTGGCCGCCACCAAGGAATTTGGTGTCCGCGAGGGCAATAACAACGTTGAGATGCTCGGCACCTACAGCCCGGTGACAGCGCTCGACTGGGCAGTAGTGGTGCAGAAACCACAATACGAGGCTTACCGCGGCGTCGTCGAGATGCAGCGTACGGCGCGCCTGCTCGCTCTGTTGGCAGTGCTGCTGAGCATCGGCGTCAGCATCTTCGCTGCCCGCAGGATTACGAATCCGTTGCAAATCCTGACCGAGTCCGGTCGGGCTCTCGCCCGGGGTGATTTTTCGCAGCGCGTACGTTTGCGGAGCCGAACCGAAATCGGCGAACTGGCGGAGACCTTTAATACCATGTCGCAGGAACTTGAACAATTCGTCGAAGATCTCAAGCGGGCAGCGGAAGAGAACCGCGCCCTGTTTCTGGGCTCGATCCAGATGCTGGCCGGCGCGGTCGACGAAAAGGATCCTTACACTCGCGGCCATTCCGACCGGGTCACGCGCTACTCGCTGCTGATCGGCAAAGAAATGAACTTGCCGGCCGCTTTCATGGAAACGCTGCAAATTTCCGCACAGCTCCACGACGTGGGGAAGATCGGCATCGAAGACCGCATTCTCAAGAAGCCAGGCGCGCTGACCGCGGAAGAATTTGAGGTCATGAAAACTCACACCACCAAGGGCGCCAACATTCTGCGTCCGGTCACCCAGCTTGCCGAGATGCTTCCCGGCATTGAACTGCATCACGAAGCGCTCGATGGCCGGGGCTATCCTTACGGCCTGCAGGGAGATCAAATTCCGCTGCTGGCTCGGGTGATCGCGGTGGCCGACACGTTTGACGCCTTGACTACCAATCGTCCGTACCAGCATGCCCACACTCCGGAAGAGGCCTTCAAAATCATTCAGAACCTTGCTGGGAAACGGCTGGATCCCGAGCCGGTCGCAGCGTTGATTGCGGTCTATGGACGCGGCGAAATTCGCATCCAGCGCCTCTCGATCAAGAGAGCTGTGGCCGCCCCGGATGCGGCCGCGGCTGATGTTCCAGCGGCGCCCGCTCCAGCGCTGGCTGCTCCTGAAGCTGCCAACCTCGAGAGAACTCGCGTTTAACTACTTCTTGCCCATCTTGTTCTAGCTCACCTGCCCAACCGACGGTGGTCGAGCCGCGTTGACCGCTATAATCATGTTCTAGGATTCTTCATGATTCAAACTTTGTTCGGCAGTACCGAGGAAACGCAGCCGGGGCTTTTCGAGCGCTTGAAGCAGGCGGTCACGCGTACGCGCGAGAACCTTGCCGAGCGCATTGAGGAGGTTGCCTTTGGAAAAGAGATCGACCGGAATACGCTCGACGACCTGGAGGCGACGCTGATCGGCGCCGACCTGGGCACTGCGACCACGCAGGAAGTGCTGGGCAAGCTCCGCGACAAGGCCGACCGGAAACAGATCAAGGATGTGCAGGAGCTGAAGCGCCTGTTAAAAGAGGAATTGCTGGCGATTCTGAATGCTGCAAATACCCGCCCCGTTCAAAGAGTTGACGGCACTCCGGAAGTAATTCTGGTGGTGGGCGTAAACGGTACGGGCAAGACCACCACCATCGGCAAGTTGTCGCAGGTATTTCGCTCGAACGGCAAGAGCGTGCTCCTGTGCGCGGCGGATACCTTCCGCGCGGCGGCCATTGATCAGTTGGAAATCTGGGGCACACGCACCGGCACAGAAGTGATCAAGACCAAGCCTGGCGGCGATCCCGCGGCAGTGTTGTTCGATGCTTTGCAGGCGGCAACGGCGCGGAAGACAGACTACGTGATCGTAGACACCGCCGGCCGGCTGCACACCAAGGCAAGCCTCATGTCGGAATTGGAGAAGATGCGCCGCACCGCGCAGCGGATTATTCCCGGATCGCCGCACGAAACATTGCTGGTAATGGATGCTACGACCGGACAGAATGGCTTGCAGCAAGCGCGCCTGTTCACGGAGTCGGCGGGCGTTACGGGCATCGTACTCACCAAGCTAGACGGCACCGCCAAAGGTGGCGTGGTGGTTGCCATCTCGCGTGAACTGGGTTTGCCGGTGCGATTTGTCGGCGTCGGCGAGAAGGTGGGCGATTTGCTACCCTTCGACCCGAAGGAATTTGTGGATTCGCTGTTTGAATAAACCTAACTTGCACCACGGTCCCCGCTAAGATGCCGGACCATTCCACCGACGAAAAGTTCCTGCGCCGAGCGCTTGACTTGGCCCGCCAGGGCATCGGACTGGCCTCACCCAATCCCTGCGTCGGTGCGGTCATCCTCGATCAAACGGGTAACGTCGCTGGCACAAGCGTTTATACATACGATGGCTTAAAGCACGCTGAGGTGCTGGCGCTCGAGCAAGCCGGCGATAAGACCCGCGGGGGCACGCTCTACATCAATCTCGAACCGCACTCGCACCAAAGCCGAACGCCGCCCTGCACCGATGCTCTGATGGCCGCGGGAATTCGTCGCGTGGTGGCTTCCATGCCTGATCCTAACCCCAAGGTGAGCGGGCGAGGTTTCGAGCTGTTGCGCGCAGCCGGCATTCACGTTGAGGTTGGACGGCTGGAAGCGGAAGCTCGACGACTGAACGAGGCTTTCGCGCGCTACATTCGTCACGGTGTTCCCTTGGTGACACTGAAAGCCGCCATGACGCTTGATGGCAAGATCGCTCCACCAGCCGCGGCTGTAGCGACGCGCACAGCGGGATCTCCTGCCGGCGGATGGATCACCGGCGAGGCAGCCCGCGCAAATGTCCAGCAGCAGCGTCACCAAAGCGACGCTATCCTCGTGGGCGTGGGAACCATCCTTGCTGACGACCCGCTCCTCACTGATCGCAGTGGCAATCGACGACGACGCCCGTTGCTGCGCGTGGTTCTGGATTCGCATTTGCGCCTGCCGCTCGAATCGCGAATAGTGCAGAGTGTGGAAAATGGCGCCCGCAACAACGACGTGCTGGTCTTTTGTTCTTCACCCGACGAGAGGAAAACGGCCGAACTGGAGGCGCGTGGCGTTCGTGTCGAGCAAGTTCCATCAGACACACTGGACGGACATCTCGATTTTCGCGCGATTCTCCGCCGTCTCGGGCAACTTGAAATCACGAGTGTGATGATCGAAGGTGGATCGTCCGTGAACGGTATGGCGCTCGCCTCAGGAGTGGTCGACAAGGTTTTTCTGTATTACGCACCGAAGATTCTCGGCGCTGGGTCGGTTCCATTCGCCGCCGGCGCAGGCTCCCACCCAATAGAAGAAGCACTACAGGTGAAGCATCTTCACCTGCATCGCTTTGAAGAAGACTTTGCAATAGAGGGGTATCTGCGCGATCCGTACGAAGGGTGAGATCTGCATGCCCCAGCACATCCGCAACGGGTTTATGATGTTTGGTTCCTCGTCGAGGTCCTCATGTTTACCGGCATCGTGGAAGAAGTAGGTCGCGTCACGCGCATCGAACAAAGCGGCGAAAATCGCCGCATCACCGTTACCGCCGAGAACGCGGCCAGGGAATTGAAGGCCGGCGACAGCATCGCAGTCAGCGGAGTCTGCTTGACCGCGCTCGAGATCCACCCCGGCTCGTTCTGCGCCGATCTGGCTCCGGAGACCTGGGAGCGTACCTCGTTCTCGCGCATCCATGAAGGTGCGCTGGTCAACCTGGAACTGCCGATGAAAGCCGATGGCCGTTTCGGCGGCCACATCGTGCAAGGTCACGTCGATGGCGTCGGCAAGCTCATCGCACTCGAGCGTATTGCCGATTCGGAAAATTGGTGGTTGCGCGTTGAGTTGCCCCATGACGTGGAGAAGTACACGGTCTACAAAGGATCCATCTCGATTGAAGGCATCAGTCTCACCGTGGCAAAACTCGAAGACAGGAACTGCACCGTCGCCATCATCCCTCATACCGTCGAGATGACGAATCTCAACTCTCTAAGACCCGGGGATCCAGTTAATCTGGAAGCTGATCTGATTGCAAAGTATGTAGAAAAGATGATGGGCAGAGAACCGGCTGAGACCGCCCTCACCGTGGAAGAGTTGGTGCAGCAGGGGTTTTGAGAGAGTGAACTGGACCTTTGCGGCTTCGAACTATGGCCTCTGCTGAAGAGGAAAGATACGACGCGTCGCTGGGCTTGTGCTCCGACTGTACCCACGCGCATCGAATCAGAACTGACAAGGGCTCGACGTTTCTTCAGTGCCGGCTTTCATTCACCGACTCGCGGTTCGCGAAGTATCCGCGCCTTCCGGTTCTCACTTGCGGCGGCTACGAAAGACACTCAGGTTCGGCGACTCCGCCGCCTTGATTTTCTACTCCCAGCTTCACCTCGTCCAGTTCGAGGAATTCCTGCACGATGGGCTCCGTGGATTTTTCCAGTTCCGCGTAAGTGCCAAAGAAAATCGACTTGCCCTCATATAAAAAAACAACCCGGTCGGCAAGTTTCTGGGCGAGACGCATGTCGTGAGTGACGACGATACTGGTCAGGCCCAGTTGCAGCTTGAGCCGTTTGATAAGATCGCCGAGCAGTTGCGCCATCAGAGGATCCACCATGGTTGTCGGCTCGTCGTAGAGGACGCATTCCGGCCGCGCTGCCAGCGCCCGGGCGATGGCTACCGAGCGTTTCATGCCGGTCGAGAGATCGGAGGGCAGTAAATCGCGCATCTCCTGCACACCCACCATTTTCAGCAATCCGTCGACGATCTCGGAGATCTGATCTTCGTTCAAATCTCTACTTTCGCGCAGGGGGAACGCCACATTCTCGCCGACTGTAAGAGAGTCGAACAGCGCCCCACTCTGGAAGACCATGGTGACCTTTTTTCGGATGGCTTCCATCTGCTGTTCGGAAAAATCAGTGATGTCCTCGTCGGCGACGATCACCCGGCCGGAGTCCGCCTTGAGAAAGCCAACAATAAGTTGCAGCGAAACCGATTTACCCACGCCGCTGCGCCCCAGGATGCAAACCGTCTCGCCAGGCATGACGTTGAAACTGACGCGGTCGAGAACCTTCTTGTCGCCGAAAGCTTTAGAGACCTCGCGGAATTCGATATAGGGTTGCACCGGATCGGGCATTTGGATCTCGAAATCAGTTTTTCTTTCAGACCAGTTTAGGCCCGTCGTTTCTCAGCCTCCAACTCTTCGGGCGTGTTCAGGTTGCGGAAGATGGCGGACGAAAATCCGGCGCCTTCCAACGCTTCGGGTTCGAGCACTCGCGTGTGAGTCTCCTCGAACAACCGGTCGATGCGGTTCAGCCGTGCACGCAGCGCGCGCTCCGCAATTTGAGCAAATTTCCGGCGGTAGATGGCGCACAGCGGCTGCCGGCGGCCGTCACTGCGTGGAACGATCACGGAAGCTTCGGGTGCGTCTCGCGCCTGAGTAATTAGGTATTGCAAGAAAGTCCGCGAGACAAATGGCATGTCGACGGCGAGCATCAGGTTGAGTTCGGTCAGCGAAGTCTGCAATGCCGCATGAATTCCACCCAAGGGTCCGCAATCACAAAATACGTCCTCAACCACGGGAGCGAACCCAGCAAACTTTTCCTTACTTCCAACGATCCACACGCCGGAGGCGATCGAGCGGGCCAGGTCGAGTGCCCGCGCCAGCAGCAACTGGCCCTCATACTCCACAAATGCCTTGTCTGTGCCCATACGCGTGCTCTTGCCACCGGCCAGAATGAACGCATTCACATCGGGTGCGAGGCCGTTTTCCACGGCACGATCATACACTTTTGACTCTGGCAACTGACGCCCGGTAACCTCAGTTTCCCGCTTCGAGAACATTTTCCACAGCGTAAGTATCTGCATCAACTCGGTTTGCCTTCCGGTCCATCGGGTGACCGACACGAAAGTAACCTACCCAAGAACGTGACAGCGAGAGATGATGGGCTTCGGGCGCTCCCGTCAGGTCCAGAAGTAACCATCATGCCGCAAAAAATCATGGATGTGCTTATGCTTGGGCGCTGCTCCCACGAGTTTTCCTGGCCGCGGCGCGGCGTCGATGGGGACTACTACCAAGTCTGCCTGTTGTGCGCGGCCGAATACAAATATGACTGGACTACCATGCGCCGCACCCAGCGCGTGGAGCACGCCAAGCCTGAAACCGTAGCCCGGCGCAGCCACACGCGGGAAAAGCGGCCGTCGTGGACGCCCCGGGCCCGCCGCCTGAAGCTCGACGTGGCGCTCCGGTATCGAGTCAATAACACCAGCGCGTGGCACGAAGGAACAATCGACAACCTGAGCCAGAGCGGGCTGCTGTTTCGGGGTCCGCAACAGTTGCCGGTGAACGCATTGATCGAAATGGTGTTTGAGATGCCGGAGGAAATTTCCGGCCAGAAGAATCGTAACGTGCTTTGCCAGGGTCGCGTGATGCGCTCCAAAAACAGGCAGGGCAAAGAAACCCAGGACAAGGACACGGAAGCCGGCACGGGCCTGCTGGCCGCATCGATCGTCGACTACAAATTCATCCACTAGCCTGCCGACCCTCCTCCGAAATGTTCCATCTCGGGTTCAACAAATCAGCACCTCCTCGCGCTGAAATCACGGACCAACTCGCCGTTCCGATCCGCTTCGTCGTACACTCTGGAAACACAGCGAGTCGATCTCCATGCCTCCGATAACGGCGCTCCTGCACACGAGGAATGATGCCTTATGCCTGGGCCGGGCGCTCGAAATGCTTCTTCCCTGCACCGATATTGTGATTGTTGACCATCACTCCGCCGACGCCACCCTGCGCGTGGCGCGCGAATACGGAGCTCGCATCGTAAGGGCAGACGCCCACCCTGCCGCAGATCACTATCTCGACTTAGCGCGATGCGACTGGATTTTATGCCTCGAGCCGGCGGAATCCATCAGCGAAGGACTGCAGGCAAGCCTTTTCGAGTGGAGTGCGTTGGCCGACATGAGCGGTGCGGCGAACGCATCGGCCTTTTCCATGTTCGTGAGGCAGCAAACGGACGAAGGATGGCTGCAGCTTCCCGCTGCCGAAACCCGCCTCATTCCCCGCGGCTGGACCCGCTGGGACGGACGGCTTCCCACCCGTGAGCCTTCCGCGATCGTGCTCGAAGGGGAGCTCTTGCGGTTCGCATCTCCCTGATACGAACTCATTTCCGAGACGTTGCGTCTCCGTGCTTCTGATTGGCTCACTGCGCATTGTCCGATTGGACAGTGACTTCAGTACCTTAGTCCTCCCTACCCTCGTCGCCTTATAATCCACTCAAGAACCAACAATACCTGCGTTCTGAGGAAGATGTCGCGGCAGTGCGGCCGCAGCTTTCCGAGGAATGCCGCGAGATTTAGTGGATCCATTTCTTGCATCTTCGATTTTTCTCTTCGGGCTGGCCTTTGGCAGCTTCCTGAATGTGTGTATCTATCGGATGCCCCTGGGCCTGTCGGTGGTTACGCCTCGTTCGGCGTGCCCTGGTTGCAAGCGCCCGATAGCTTTTTATGACAACTTGCCCATTCTCAGTTGGCTGTTTCTTGGTGGCCGCTGCCGCCATTGCAAGGCCAGAATTTCGCCGCGCTACCTGCTCATCGAACTGCTCACCGGAGTTCTCTTTCTCGGCTGTTACGCTTATTCAGGATTGACGGTTGCCACTCTAAAATATTGTGTTTTCGGATTTCTTCTGCTCGGTCTCATCTTTACCGACGCCGAAACCAAGTTGCTGCCGGATAAGCTGACGCTGCCCGGCCTAGCCCTTGGCCTGCTGTTCAGTTTGCTGGTTCCTGTGCACGACGTGGCATCGCAGTTTCTGCCGGGGATGCTGAATCTGCCTTTAAGCGCGGATCTTTCCGCTCGCCTGTTTTCCCTGTTCGATTCCCTGCTGGGCGCGGCCTTGGGCGCTTCGTTTATCTATGGCGCGGGAGCGATCTATTTGCGCTGGCGCGGAGCCGAAGGCATGGGCTTCGGCGATGTAAAGCTGATGGCGATGGTGGGCGCGTTTCTCGGCATGAAACTTACGATCTTCACCATCTTCGCCGGTTCGCTGGTGGGCTCGATGTTTGGCCTTACCACCGTGCTTGTGGTGTGGATTAAGCGCACCCACCGTTTCACCCACCGGCTGCAGAACCTGCATGCGGCGCGCCGGCGCGGCTGGCAATCTGCACAAATGGTCTACCGCCATTATCAAATGCCTTTCGGAGTTTTCCTGGGCAGCATGGCTTTGCTCGCGCTGTTCGTCGGTAATCAGTTCCTGCGTTGGTATGGGAGGTTCTGGTGGTAAGGATGCTGGCCAATCCGCTCCTTCTGCCCGCTGGGCTCGTGCTGGCCGTCGCAGGCGGCCTATTCGTGTTCGCTATTTGGGTGATTCGCGGCTTGCGCCGCAGCATTACCGAGGAAGCTAATCTCGATTCCGCGGCCACCCCCACGCTGGAAACACTTCCGCTCCACCTCTATAACACCGTCATTCAGCAACTGAAGCAGCAGAAACACGAATTGCAGGTACAAACCCAGGAAGAACAACGGCGCGCCCGCACTACAGAAAATTTCAGTCAAGCTGTACTCTCTAATCTTTCCTCTGGCGTGCTGGTGTTCGGCGTCAACGGACTGGTGAAACAAGCCAATCCTGCTGCTAAGGAAATTCTCGGTTTTCACTCGCCCTCCGGCATGAGCGTGGAAGATATCTTTCGCGATGCCGCAATTAGTTCGACAAACCCTTCCGCTGTCCATGCCGCGACGGGAGACGCACCGGGGCGTCTCACTGAAGAAATCAACGCGGTGCTGCGCGAGGGAAGCAAATGCCGGCAGCTCGAGGCGGACTACACCACTCCTGCGGGCCAGACACTTCATGTTGCGGTCACGGTTTCGCCGGTTCCCGCGGTCGACGGCAATCTGCTCGGAGCGGCTTGCCTGATCAGCGACCGCAGTGAATTCGAACGCATCCGCCACCAGCAAGAGTTGCATGGTGAGATTTCGGCGGAAATGGCGTTGGAGTTGCGCACCTCTCTGGCCACGATCGCCGGATACGCCCAGCAGTTGGCGCGCAATCACGATCCGGAGATGGCTGCACAATTAGCCGCTGACATTGCCAGCGAGGCCTCTCGTCTCGACCGCCATATCGGAGGATTTCTGTCCGAAAAACGCTCCGCTACCACGGTAACGCGTGCCAGCGCAGCGGGACTCAACAGGTGAAATCAACTGATGAAGATCGCTTGTGAAAATCGCGCTCTAACAATCGTGCAAGTAAAGGGTGAACCTATGAAGCACATCACACGGATCGGATTAGCACTCACATTGTCCACGGCCCTGCTGGGTTCTATGGCGGCGGCGCAGACCACAGCTCCGGCACAGAGTCAATCGTCGCTCGGCGACTACGCCCGCAAGATCCGCAAAGATCCCGGGACCGCCAAGGCCAAGCCCAAAGTCTTTGACAATGACAACCTTCCGACCGAGGATAAGCTTTCTGTTATCGGCGAGAAGTCCGCTGACAATGCCGGAGCTCCTGGGGATGACAAGAGCGCTGCCGGAGCCAACGCCGACGACGATCTGGCCAAGAAACAGGCCGACTGGAAATCCTGGCAGACCAAGCTAGGCGCGCAAAAAGATCAGATTGACCTGGCCAGCCGCGAACTCGACGTGCTGCAGCGCGAATACCAGCTCCGCGCCGCCGAGATGTACGCCGACGCCGGCAACCGTTTGCGAAACTCCGCGCAGTGGGACAAGCAGGACGCGGATTACAAGCAAAAGATCGCCGACAAACAGAAAGCGGTTGAGGACGCTAAACAGAAACTGACGGATATGCAGGAGGAAGCCCGCAAAGCGGGTGTTCCCTCTGCCATGGTTGACTAGAACTGCTCACGTCATTGATCTCATACTTTTCCGGAGCCGGAGTAGCTGTTTCACATGATGCTGACCGTGCACGAAATGAAAGTTCCGCCACTGGGTAGCGGTTAACGGCCCCAGAATCGGGTGATCGAGCACGCGACGGCCTCGCCCAAATCGCGCTTCACATTGCGCAATGATCGCATCCATCTCCGCAATTTTCGCCCCCACTTCGCTGCGAACTTGCACCCCGGGCAAGCCTCTCGGGCGCGTGTTCGCGGGCGCCTGGCGGCCCTCTGGCATGTGCTGGAATCCCACGACCACCAAGGTTCGCACGCGCTGCTTCATGGAGGCGCGGGTCGTAAGCGGTTTGCCGGATTCCAACGCCTTGGTGAATCCTTTTATCGTTCCGGTGTAGGTCAGGTACAAATGCTCCAAAACTTCCGCGGCACACCATTTGTCGGCGGGGTGCCAGCTTAGTTGATCGCTCGATAGACCTTCAACTGCCGACTCGATAGCTTGCTTCAACGCTTCCAGGCGGGAATCCATTGCAGCACTCTCGTGTTTTCGCGCGCTTCAGGTAGAATGTTGCGCGACCACCAAAACACCACAGTTATAACAGGAAGGACGTCATGAAGATGCGGGACTTCGTTCAGTCTGAGACCGCCGTCGCCACCGCAGTCAATAAAGCTGTTGTTGCCAGAGTTACTGACACGAACCGGACCGTCTCGCGCCATGGGAGCGTTCCGGCCACAACGGTCTTCATAGTCGCGATCCTCACAATTCTCGCTCTGACGGGCTGCAACTCCAATACTACGAACACGCCCCCAGCCCAGCCGCAGCCCAAGCCTCCTGAACTGCTCACTGGCCGCGCAGCGTTCTATAAGACTTTTATTGCCGCCCGCAATTATGCCGCGGACGTAAAGCCCTTCCGCATTGAGTCGACACCCTCGAGCGAGAGCAATGGACAGGACGGCAAATCAGCAATCTGGCGCATCAGCTACGCTTCCGCCGTGCAACGCGGCGTAAAACCTTTTTTCTGGTCGGGCAGCAACGCCCCCGATGCTCCCTCTCGCGGCGTTTCACCCGGCAACGAAGATGTCTACAACCCCGGCAACGCCTCCACCCAGGTTTTTGATCCTGCATTTCTGAAAGTGGACACCGACCAGGCTTTCGCCGAAGCCCAGAAACACGGCGGCGACAAAATTCTTGAAAAGGATCCTACCACCCCTGTCATGTACATCTGCGAGTGGAACCACAACACCAACCAACTGGTCTGGCATGTAATCTACGGAGCGTCTCGCGAAACCGCCAAACTAACGGTCACCGTCGACGCCTCGACCGGCGCCTTTATCCGCGTGGAGAAATAGGCCGGGCGCGTTTTGTTGCAGGAATGGTGGCTGAGTTCAAACTGAAATCAGCACATGGCTCCGGTGGACGCGATCGCGCTCTCTCGCGTCTGAGACTGCTTTAGGTTTGGATTCCCAATCGCCCCGGGCTTGATGAGGCAGCTTTTATAGGGAGCGCTATAAACCAAGAACCCCAGCGGCACCGGCAGGACCCAGGCTGCGGGTTTCACCGTATTGCCAGTGTGAGAGCAGTTGTACGATATTAGTTAAACATCGTCAAAGCAATCGGGCCAAGCAGTGATCCCAGCACTACGGAGGCGGGCCGTTGCCCAGACAAGCAGATCCTCAACTCGAACAGCGCATCCTCGATGCGGCCTGCCGGCTGTGGTCTCGAGGCGGCGAAAAAGCCCTCACCATGCGCGGTGTGGCCAAAGCTGCTGGCACCACTACCCCTACTCTTTACGAGCGTTACCACGACCGCGATGACATTCTTCGCGCCGTGCGCATGCGGACCCGCACTGAACTCTTCGCTGCGCTCAGCCGCACCCGATCGCTTACGCAAGCTTGCCAGCGCTATCTGGAGTTTGCCCTCGAGCATCGCCACGCCTACGAGGTTCTCTTCGATGGATTCGCGCAGCCTCCGTCCCTCCACGAACCCTGGCCTTCCTTCAATCTGATGCGCCTGCGGCTGGCGGAGCGCCTGGGAGGAGATCCCCGCAAATACACTCGCCTTATGCTTTCGGTATGGTCGCTGATGCACGGTACGGCCATGCATTTGATCCGCGGAGGTGTTGCCGGACCGCTGCGCACGCAGATGATTCATTCCTGTCTGGACGCGGTCGAAGCCATTGTAGTGGAAGCTAGCCGCACCAAAGACAAGGTATGCTCGGGTCCGAAGTGGCCGGCAAACCTGATCCTTGGAGAAGCCGCACACAGCACCGTGAGTGACGGAGAAATCGGCGGCGGGGCAAGATTCGGTGGAAGGCGCGGCAGCCGCCCGAAACGGAAACCCGTAGCAAGGCTCCGCGCCATCCGCTCTGGCGCATGATTCGGTCGAGCGCCCTTGCGGCTACTGCGCGGTCTGCGCTTTCAGCCGGTTAATCGCCTTCTGCGCTTCGGAAGCCTGCGGGCCGTGGGGCAGAATCTTCAAATAGCTTTCATATTCGGCGCGGGCGTCGTCCCAGATTCGCAGCTTTTCCAGGCACACAGCCAGCCGGATCGTGGCCACCGCGTCGTTGTCTTTGTAGCGCAGGGCCTCGCGGTAGCGGTCTTCGGCGGCACGGTAGTTCTGGCGTTTGAAATAGAAATCGCCGACCTCAATGTCTTTGGCCGCCTTGTGCGGATCCCAGATATGGAACTCGGTTATTCCCTCTCCGCCTGAGGTGGCAGCCTCGGCTTCAGCCAGAGCCGCCGAACTTTGCGGATGCGCCTTGGCATCGTCTGCCGGAGGGCTCAAGTCCACCTCTGTGTCCTTGCTGGAGCTCTCGCCAACGCCCGAACCCAAATCGTCCGCCTGAACGCTGTCCGAGCGCGGCGGAGCCATGCTCGGAGTTCGTTTCGCGGGGGCGTTCGCCGGAGCCGGCTGCGCCGGTTTATCCTCCGGGAAAGAAAGATCGCGGCTCAGACCGGAAGCATCCCGATTCTCGGCAGGAGCAGAGGGCGGCGGCGACGAGGGCGGCGGATTCTGCTGCGCCCGTGCCCCAATGCTCAATCCCAGGAGCAAACACAAATGCAAATAGGGCCGACCTGGCATGCTCTCATTTTACCGCCGTCGCTAGATGGTTTGGAAGTAATTCGGTCCAGCCGTACTGCTACAGTTTGAATATTTAGACCTTAGACAAGAAGTACCCGATGAAACAAACTCCGCCGAGGTAATAGAGCGCGACTTCCCACCAAAAAGACCTCGGCTCCTTAGCGCGGTAGACCCAGCCATTGAAACGGACCCACACCTTGCCCATACATGTCCAAACCGTAGCCGCAGAGATCAAGACGATCCCGACTATCAAAAAAAAATATGGCGGTTTTGGAAGTATCCCTGCCATGCCGTCCCCCTAGATTTCAAACTGTAACAGTACCCGTCCGCCAGCTGTAGATAGAAATGGGTGGAGGCAAAAAAGCAGGCCGCTCAAGGGGGAGGATCTGAGCGGCCTGGTTGGCGAAGTTCTCCGGGGGAGGAGAAATTCCGATCCGTCGACTACAGCGACGAAGGATTATTCTGCCCGGTCGTCGTTGGCGTCGTCGCGGGCTGCGCGGTGTCGCCCACCGTGTTCGTCATCAAGCGGACATCCACGCGGCGGTTGTCAGCGCGCCCTGCTGCCGTCTTGTTCGTCTCCAGCGGCTTGTCTTTGCCCAGCCCGATGACGTAAATCTTGTGAGCCGGGACATTGTATTTCGAAGCCAGATACTGGATCACCGAGTTGGCGCGGCGTTGGCTCAAGTCGTAGTTGTAATCGGCCGAACCCACCGAATCCGTGCTCCCCTCTAGCGCGATGATGTAGCCCTTGGTGCTGGCAATCGTGCCGGCCAGCTGGTCGAGCGCTTCCTTGGCTTTGGGCGTCAGATTGTCTTTGTTGAAGCCAAACTTCACCGACGTTTCTGCCACCGGATGATAATTGTCCAGGTTGGCGACAGTGTTGGTCAGGACGCCTACGCGTCCGTTGGCGGCGTCGGCCATTTGCTGCGCCGATGACGCAGACTGGCCGGCGGCCTGGGCTTTCTGCTCCACATCTGCCGTCTTGGCATTCACGGCCGCGATGCCGGCCTGCGCTCGGGCATCAACGTCCTTGATGTCCTTGCTGTTCTTCGCCGTCATGTCGTCCAGTTCGTTGGTCTTGTTGATCAGCGGCGTGGTTTGTTGCTTCACGTAGTTCTTGCTGGTGCAGCCGATCGTGGCTGCCATGCTGACTGCGAGTAAAATCGTTAACGAAGTGCGGGTCATATTGGAAAAGCTCCTTGGATTTCTTGTCTTCAGCGCCATCGGGTTCTCCGTGCGCGGAATTTTGCCGTCTTGCCTGGCCCTGGGGAATCTTCAATACTCACAAGTACGTCCCTACTTTTGCACGGGACGTGCCAGTCCCCCAAAGGGGCAGCACTGACCATAAGTATATACGTTGTCAATGAGTTGCAAGCAAAGTAATGCAGATGCCAAAAAATGGCATTGCCCTTTAGTAACGCAAACCGCACATAGGTGGTGGAAATTTTATACAGTTGGCCCGAACCCTGCGGGGCCGTTCGCCTATTACGGAGAGAACCGTTTGCGCGACGAAAGATCGGGAGGACCACCTTGGCAGGACTCTAGCACCGGGAGAACAAAAAGCAAAGTTCTTTTGTCAGGTCCAGTGAAATGGCAACGCCATCGAATAAAATGAAATTGTTCAATGGACCTCCTCGCCAAAATCCGCACCATCCCCACCGAGCCCGGCGTCTATCTCTACAAGAATGCCGAAGGCGAAGTCATCTATGTGGGCAAGGCGAAGAACCTGCGCAGCCGCGTGGCCAGCTACTTCCATGAAGGCCGCTGGGAGGATTCAAAAACCGGCACCCTGGTGCGCGAAGCCGCCGACGTCGACTACATCGTAGTCGCCAACAACAAAGAGGCGCTCGCGCTCGAAAACAACCTCATCAAGCAGCGCAAGCCGCGCTTCAACATCCTGCTGCGCGACGACAAGACTTACCCCTACGTGAAGCTCACGCTAGGCGAGCGCTGGCCGCGGGTTTACGTCACCCGCCGCTTGCGAAAGGACGGCAGCGTCTACTACGGTCCCTACTTCCCTGCCAATCTGGCCTACCGCATCGTCGATCTCATTCACCGTAATTTTCTGATTCCCTCGTGCAAGGTCGATCTCACACGCTTTCATCCCCGCCCCTGCCTGCAGTACTACATCAAGCGCTGCTTAGGTCCGTGCGTGAAGGATTTGACCACGCCCGACGCTTACCAGGAAGCGGTTCGCGACGTGAAGCTGTTCCTTGAGGGCCGTCCCACAGACTTGAGCCGCTCGCTGCACGAGAGAATGGAGCAAGCTGCCGCAGCCGAAGAGTACGAGCGCGCAGCCCGCTATCGCGACCTGATTTCAACCGTCGAGCAGTTGCAGGAGCGCCAGCGCATCGCCGCCGCCGAGGGCGATGATGCCGACGTCTTCGGCTATCACTATGAAAACGGAATGCTGGCAGTAAACTTGTTTCACATGCGAGGCGGCCGCGTAGTCGACCGCCGTGAATTCTTCTGGGAAGATCTGCCGGAGTTCGAACGCCCTGTCGGAACAGAGAATGCACAGACAGAGATAGCCCATGTGGGGACAGGAACGGACCATGTGGGGACGGGCGCCTTCGTGAGCCTGCCCCGAGCAGAGCCGAGGGGTCCCGGCGAGCACAGCGAGCCGGCCTCTTCCACCACCGACCCGTTCAATCCAGGTGAGTTCTTCTCCGCTCTCCTGAAGCAGCTCTACATCGGCCAGCCCTACGTGCCTCGCAATCTCTACGTGCCGGTAGATTTCGAGGATCGAGAAGAGTTGGAAGACTTGCTCTCTGACCAGATTGCGGGCGAGAACACCCGCACGGCACGAGTTCACATCCTCGTTCCACAGCGCGGCGATAAGCGCTCTCTTCTCGATCTCGCC
Source organism: uncultured Acidobacteriaceae bacterium (assembly GCA_963786075.1). GTDB lineage: Bacteria > Acidobacteriota > Terriglobia > Terriglobales > Acidobacteriaceae > Sulfotelmatobacter. The sequence goes on from CAWAYA010000007.1 coordinate 37,888, forward strand.
GGCACCAACGCGAAGCAATCCTACGATCAGCGTTTTCGCGTGCTCAAGCCCAATGCCAAGGCCATCCAGGAGGAACTGCAGGATGTGCTCAGCCTGCCCGAGGTGCCGAAGCGCATCGAATGCTTCGACATCTCGCACATTCAGGGCGCGGAGACGGTCGCCTCGATGGTGGTGTGGGAAGACGGCAAGATGAAGAAATCGGATTACCGCAAGTTCATCATCCGCACCGTCGAAGGCGTCGACGACTTCGCCTCCATGCGCGAGGTGGTCACGCGCCGCTACAAGCGCTTGCAGCAGGAAGAAAGGCCCATGCCCAGCCTGGTGCTGATCGACGGAGGTCTCGGCCAGTTACACGCGGCAGCCGAGGCGCTCGAATCGCTTGAGATCATCAATCAGCCGCTAGCGGCCATCGCCAAACGTGAAGAAATTCTCTACGTCTACGGGCAGGAGAAAGATCCGATCGCGCTCGATCATCACTCGCCGGTGCTGCACCTGATCCAGCTCATCCGCGACGAGGCCCACCGCTTCGCCGTGACTTTCCATCGCAAGCGTCGCCAGATGCGCGACCGCTCCACTGAATTGCTGGAGATCCCCGGCGTCGGCGAAAGTACAACGCGGCGGCTACTCGAACATTTCGGCAGCGTGCAAGCGGTGAAGCAGGCAGACACGTCGGCGCTCTCGGCGGTCGTGACCCGAGTGCAGGCGGAAGCCATCAGCCATCACTTTCGGAAGTAATGAATTTTGTCTTGAAGTTCGAAGCACACTTTTATGTCAAGCCAAGAGCAACGCGGCACAATCATCGTCACCGGTGCTAGCCGCGGGATTGGCGCGGCCATCGCTAAACTGGCCGGTGAGCGCGGATTTTCTGTCGCTGTCAACTTTGCCATTGGCGCGGCTGAGGCCGCCGCGGTTGCCGAAGCGATTATTGCTGCTGGCGGCCGCGCCTGTGCAATTCAAGCTGACGTTGCCCGCGAAGAAGATGTCATCCGGCTCTTTGAAACCGCCGAACGCGAACTGGGGCCGATCAAAGCTCTGGTCAACAACGCCGCCATCACTGGCGGGTTTTCGCGCGTCGACTCAGTGAGCGCAAAGACGCTTGAGCACGTAATGGCAGTCAACGTCGCGGGAGCATTCCTATGTGCGCGCGAAGCCGTGCGCCGCATGTCCACCCGCCACGGCGGAACCGGCGGCGCGATCGTGAATATTTCCTCTCGCGCGGCCCGGATCGGTTCCGCCGGAGAGTGGGTGCACTATGCCGCGTCCAAGGGCGCAATCGATAGCTTCACAATCGGGCTGGCGCGTGAAGTTGCCACGGAGGGAATCCGCGTAAACGCAGTCGCTCCCGGGCTTATCGACACAGGGCTGCATGCCGCCAACGGCGCTCCCGATCGACTGAATCGGCTGACGTCAACCATTCCGATGCAAAGACCCGGCACCGCACTCGAGGTAGCCGAAGCAGTTCTTTGGCTGCTCTCCCCCGCCGCGACTTATACGACGGGCGCTATTCTGGAGGTCGGCGGCGGCCGCTAATGTTTGCTCGGGCACTGACTTCCCGGCTTCTCTGCTTCAGATTTTCACGCAGGTAGGCTTTGATCTTCTCGGGCAAGCGCGAAGTGTGCAGAATGTCGCGCAGAAGCGGTGGGGGAAGGCCGCGGGAAAATTCCAGGGCGCGCGCGAGTGGCGTGTGCGGACCGCGCAGCAGTGCCAGGCGAATTTCGCGTCGCAGCGACCACTTCGCGTGATGGCATACGGCTTCGACAAAAGCTGGGCCGGCGTTTGGGCGCAAGACCGCCCTGACCACCGCGGCTTCGGTCAGCCGGGAATTTTCGAGCGCCGTGTGCGCAACCCGAGGTTCCTTGTCGAGCAACAATGCCGCGGCAACTGTTTCCGAGGCGCGGCGCGCCAGCATGAGGCGCTCTCCCAGCGTCACTGAGGGAAGACGGGTCACGAGCTGTTCCGCGGCGAAATGTTTCAGATCAGCTGCCACCGACGGCCTTAGCCCAAACTGCATGAGATCACCGGTGTAAAAATGGCGAAGCAGACGGAGAGCCAGGTGCCTGGGTGTGCGTGGATGAGCCGCGAGGGCAACACACACTTTTCGCGACTTCAGCGCGGCGGGGTTTTGCCCAAGTTGTTCGAGAGTTTCCGGCGACAGGTCGCGACGTTCGAGAAGCGCTAGAGCAAGATCTTCGTTCAGCGGAGGGGCAGCTTGAGCGTCGGGAGAGGAAATGGCAGCCGCGCCCGACTGTGCGGTTCCAGACTGCCCAGTCCCGGGCAACAGCATGCGCTCCTGTTGAATTTCTTCCGAATCCATAAATGGATCGCGGCGCTCATCCAGCCCTCCGTGCCATCTGCAGCGCGCCCTGCACCGGATCGACCACTTCAGGATTTAATACGACGTCTGGATTCGCCGCGCGGACCTCATTGTAGAAAAGTTCACGAATCATCGCCGCATGACGAAAGACCCCGCCGGCCATGGCCATCGGGACAGAAGAATGCTGCGCAGAAAAAAGCCGCCGCAGCGCGATGCCTGCAAGTTGTGCCAGTTCGCAAGACGCATCCGCGATAACTTGCCGAGCCACCACGTCCCCAGCTTCCGCCGCAGCTAAGACTGCAGGAAACAGAATCGCGAAGTCCAGGTTGGCATTAGCCGCGCGCGCTAATTGCGGGAGCGACTCCAGGCTCCAGGCAGTCTTCAGTTCAGAGAAAAGCCCCCCCGCGCGCCATGATGGATCGCGCTCGGCTCGATCCTCTCCAACCTCATCAGCCGCCCGCAGCACGGCGCGAACCGCTGCAAGGCCGATCCAGTGCGCCGATCCTTCATCGGAAACGGCGAACCCCCAACCTCCAGCGCGAGCGATTTTTCCTTGCGCATCTCGGCCGAAGACGATTGAGCCGGTACCGGCGATAACAATCACACCCGGCCCCTTACCAAAGGCCGCCTCCAGCGCGATCTCCATGTCGCCCACTACTTTGATTTCTCCGGGAATAATCTCAGCAACCATTTTGCACACGCTGCTCGCGATTTCTGGGCGCCCGGCGCCCGCGGCGCCGATGCACGCACGGAGCACTTGCTGAGGATTAATGTTCGCGGCAAGGCACGTCTCGCGTATCGCGTGATGCAGAGCTTCACGGGCACCGGCCTCACCTACACGCGTGATATTGCTGCCACCGGCCGTGACCGTCGCGAGAAGTGAAGATTCGTCACCCACTACGCACGTCGTCTTGCTACCACCGCCGTCAATGCCCAGATAGTAGGCCACGCGTTAGTTCTATCACAGGGAAAGTTCGGGCACGCTAAGTTCGCTGTCGGAAACCTCAGAAGCGGTCTCCAGCCACGTCTATAAAGACTCACTCGCGCCGAGTCCGGATTGACGCCATAATTCAAAGGCAAAACTTGTGTAGCGAAGGGTGTCCAGCGGCAGAACGAATGGGCCTCGACAAACTCGATCTCGCGATTATTGCGCTGTATTTGGTAGGAATCACCCTGTTCGGGCTGCGCTTCCGCAAGCGCCACCGCTCGCTGCGCGATTATTTTCTCGCGGGACGAGACATTCCCTGGTGGGCGATCGCACTCTCCATCGTCGCCGCCGAGACCAGCACGCTCACCATCATCAGCATTCCCGGACTTGCCTATGACACGAACCTCACTTTCCTGCAGGTGGTCATGGGATATCTGGTAGGACGGGTGGTGATCAGCCTGGTGCTGCTGCCGCAATATTTTCGCGGCGATCTTTACACCGCCTACGAGCTGATCGAACGACGCTTTGGGCGTGGGTTGCGCTCGCTCACGGCAGGACTTTTCCTTTTGACGCGCGCAGCCGCGGAAGGCGTCCGCGTCTATGCCGTGTCGATCGTGGTTTCGATTGCACTCGGCACCGGCGAGGTAGCCTCGATCGCCATCATTACTGCATTGACGCTCATCTATACATTCGAGGGCGGGCTGGCCGCGGTGATTTGGACTGATGTAGTACAAACTGCGATCTATGTTGGCGGGACACTGATTGGATTAGTCACGATTCTGCATCTTGTTCCGGGGGGATGGACAGCAATTCATGCCGCGGCGGCAAGCGCCGGCAAACTGCAGGTGTTCGATTTCCGGCCCAACTTCTGGTTGCCTTACACATTCTGGGCAGGCGTGATCGGCGGAACCTTCTTCATCACGGCAAGCCACGGCACCGATCAACTCATCGTCCAGCGCCTGCTGGCGGCGCGCGGGCAGAAGCAGTCGACGGTAGCGCTGCTTTCGAGCGGGGTGGCAATTCTCTTTCAGTTTGCTCTTTTTTTGATTGTGGGCGTAATGCTGTGGGCGTTCTATCGCGTACCTTCCGCAAACTTTGGAAAGCCGGATCGAATCTACCCCACGTTCATTGTCAACCAGATGCCGCACGGAATCTCTGGCCTGCTGATTGCAGCGATTCTGGCGGCTGCCATGTCGAATCTGAGCGCGGCGTTGAATTCGCTTTCGTCAAGCACGATCATGGATTTTCTTCTGCGCTTGCGCCCAAAGACCGATGAGCAGGCGCGCATGAAGCTTTCCCGGTTGGCGACTTTCTTTTGGGCAATGGTGCTTTTCGGGTTGGCAGTGCTGGCGTTGCAAAAAGTGGGACGCGTGGTTGAGGTAGGGTTGCAGATTGCCTCTGTAGCGTATGGCGCTCTGCTCGGAGTTTTTCTGCTCGGAGTTCTTACGCGAAAAGCAAATCAAGGTGGTGCGATGGTCGGAATGCTGTTCGGGTTCAGCACCGAACTGTATTTGTGGAGAGCGCATGTTCCCTGGACCTGGTGGGTAGTGATTGGAACGACCGTGACGTTCGTGGTGGGATACATAGCAAGCCTGTTTCAGCCTCAGCATCCAAAGAAAACCAGCGCCCCTGACGTATACTGACACCCTTCCATCATGCCGGAGCAGACCCAGCGAACCACCGCGCGTCCGGAGTTGGCCCGTGACCTGGGCGTGAGTCTCGCGTCTGCGGTCGTTGTAGGCACCATCATCGGCAGTGGGATTTTTCTCGTCCCAACCGAGATGATGCAGGCCGTAGGCTCTGCCAAGCTGGTGTATCTGGCGTGGCTCGTCGGCGGGATTCTGTCATTTTTTGGCGCGCTCACCTACGCCGAACTCGGTGCCATGAAGCCGCAGGCTGGCGGAGAATATGTTTATGTCCGCGACGCCTACGGTCCGCTGGGCGGATTTCTTTATGCCTGGACTTGGTTCGTCATCGCTAAACCTGCGTCCGTGGCCACGATTGCGATTGGACTGGTTCGGATTCTTGGCACGTTCTCGGTCTTTTCGTTTTTTTCCACGAACGTTATCTCCGCTCCTTTTGCAGTTACCTGGGGGCAGCTTGTGGCGATCGCTGCTGCGGTTCTCATTTCTCTTCTCAACTACTTTGGAGTTAAGAAGGCTGGCGAATTTCAACTTGTGTTCACTGTGTTGAAGGTGGCCATCATTCTCGGCATCGTAGTGATCTGCTTCAGCGGAGCCGGCAACGCGACTGGGCGCGGCTGGAGCAATTTTGCCACGACCTTCACCGGAGCAAAGGGCGGAGTTGCCGGCTTCATGGCGGCGCTGGTGGCGGCACTCTGGGCGTATGACGGATGGAATGATCTGAACATGGTTGCTGGCGAGGTGAAGAACCCGGCGCGCAGTATTCCGATTGCGTTGATTGCCGGCGTGGCTACAGTCGGGCTGCTGTACGTGCTGGTGAATGCCGGCGTGCAATACGTGTTGCCGGCGAGTGCGATTGCGGCCTCGCCGCGGCCTGCCTCCGACGCGGTCGCACTTGGTCATGGGGCGCATGGGCGCGAGCATCGTGTCTGCGGGCATGGCGATCTCGATGCTGGTCACGTTGAATGGCACAATTATGAGCGGCGCGCGCGTGCCTTTTGCCGTTGCTCGCGATGGATATTTCTTCTCGGCCCTCGCTGATGTGCACCCGCGGTTTCATACTCCGTCGGTTGCCATCGTGTTCCAGGCCGTGTTGTCGATCGTTCTTCTGCTGCTGGGAGGAAACTTCCGGCAGCTTTTTTCGCTTGCCATCTTTGCGGAATGGCTCTTCTATATGATCGCGGGCAGCACCATATTCGTATTCCGGTGGCGCGATCCGCAAGCGGCGCGGCCTTATCGCGTGTTCGGTTATCCTTTTGTCCCGGCGCTGTTCATTCTTGTGGCCGCTGTTCTGCTCGTCTATACCTTCCGCGGAGACTGGCCGAATTCTTTTTATGGATTGCTGGTGATTCTTGCTGGCGTTCCAGTGTTCGAGTGGTTCCGGCGCCGCAGGGTTACTGTTTGATTACAGGGTACCCCCCTCCCCCCTCAATCTTTGGAATCATCGAGTTAAGCGTGTTTCGGCCCGTAAAATCCGTCGAGCAAAGGACTTAGAGGTCAAAATACAGGGAGCACAGGGGTTAGGGGCTGAATTCTTCGGTCGGTGCCTCCGTTTCGCTGGCGCTGCGTGTACTTCCTTTGCTGGGACAATTCTCAGGCGAAGTTGGGGCTGTGCGCAAGGTCAGATGTCACAGTGGGGTTGTGAAAATCTTGGATGCGTCTTCGTCGGAAACAGAAATTGGGGAACGTCCCGTGTCCCCGGATTTCCGGATTCGAATCGTAGAAATCGATTAGTAGCATCTAAATTTTCGATTTGTTTACCTCCTTTACAGTCTGATAGTGTTGCACTCAAGGACGTACCAGATGCCCACCTTTGGTGAGTTCGCCCGAGACCTCCGGCGGAGGAAGAAGCTCGGCCTCAGACAAGCAGCAAGAGCCATGGACGTGTCTCCGGCATATCTCAGCCAGGTCGAAAGGGATATCGACGACCCCTCTCTCCGTCTGCTGGGATCGATGAAAACGCTCTACGAGTGCCCGGTCTGGAAGCTTCAGGAGATCGCCGAACTCTCTGGTGTGCAGCGTCGGGAGCGCAAGCCTTCCACCCGCTCGGTCGACGAATTGCGCGCGCTGTACCGGTTAGGTGCGATGTTTACGACCGATGAGGTCGAGGAGATGATGCGCCACGTCCTTAAGCAGCGTGGTATGAGCGACGAGGACGTCGAGAGTGAACTGGCAAAGTTTCGCGCGGAGTTGCCACGCATTCGCAACGCTGCTGGCGAGGGGCTCTTCGCGTCCGACATGAAGCCAAGGGTTCTGCCCAAGCGGGTGGTCACGCAGATGGCATACGCCGTCCTGCAGCGGAATGGCCTCGACGCTAAAACGTACGCTCCGCCGACTCCCGTGGAAACGATCGTGGAGAACGAGGAAGGAATATCGTACCTCATCGACAGGCTGCCATCGAGTAACGGCGATCCAATCGTGCTCGGACGCACTAGATGGTGCGGAGGGCAGCGCGAGATCACGATCAGCAAGGATCTCGCCGAGAGCGGTAGGGATTGCGACGGCCACAGATTTCGTTTCACCCTGGCTCATGAGCTGTTCCACGCATTGGAACATCTTCCGCGAGCAGCAGCAGGGAGCCAGGCTGCCCTCGCGAGGGTTTCAATTTTCGATGTTGGACTCGTTGACCGGGCTCCCCACAGACTCTCTCGGGCTGAGCGCGCCGTCGATCGCTGGGCGACGACGCAGAGAGCCCGAACCCTGTCGACTCGAGAAGACTGGCGCGAGTGGCAGGCGAACGCCTTCGCATCCGCCCTCCTGATGCCCGAGTGGGCCGTGAGGGAGAGCTTTGAAGCGCGGATGGATTCGGATCTCGTGCGGCCGAGCCACGAGGAGAGCGCTCGGGAACTCGCGCTGCGGGTGGCGGGCGAAGGCCTTTTCTTGGGCCGCGCCCAGGCTTGCACGCTCGCGCAGCAGTTCGATGTCAGCCGCCAAGCGATGGCGATACGACTTTTGGATTTGGGATTGGTAGAGGAGGCTTAGGGAAAAAAACAGGCCGCTGTTCGAGCAGCGGCCACTTGACCGACAAAAAGACCAAGCGTTGAGGTATTTCGTGCCGGCGCCTTCAACTTGTAGCACTCGTCCCCCCGCTTGTCAATCGGGGAGTAGTGGTGCTGCTAGCTTTCGGGCTACCTGACCCGCGAGCAGCGTCTGCCGAGATAAATCTGACCTCCTCGCCCGGAGGAACTGCCATGGCAGGCCAGAAACAAGAGCAAGAACAAGTAGACGAAAAACCTGGGGACGAAGCACATCGTCATCCCCATCCTCATCCTCACCCTCGCCCGGTGCATCCGCCTCGGCCGCACGGAAGTTAGGGGAGGCGGGCTATGCACTGCATTGAGGAAAGCCGTGACGATGGCCTGATCACCTTTTACCCCAGTTTCGAACCCGTCCTTCCTCCGCCGCGGAGCGGAGCTCTTCGAGCGTGGAAAGGACGCATTGCGCCCTTTCAAGACGGTTCGGACCTGGGCAAAATCTTACAAGACCTAGAAAGGCACGCCGTCGTGGATATCGATGTGGGGGGCTGCCTCCAACACAGTCCCACATGCACATTTAATCACTCTGAGCCTTCGTATCTTTTCCGGCTCGTGCGAATGGACGTGACATTTGATCTCCTCGTTTTGGAATTTGAGGCCAACCGTCACAGGCAGGCTTATTGCGTGAGGCCGGAAATCTCGTCGCGCACGTTTCCTACTCACCCGCATCTCCGCCGGGATCAGATAATTCTCACCGACATTCTGGTCGATGCGATCTGCCCGTACCGGAGCGACGAAACGAAGTACCCCGGTCTCGTGGAGTACTTGGACTTCGTTTCAATTTTTCTGGCCAAGCATCTTGTTTGGGTGCGTACTTTGGACCTCGTGTGCTACTCGGATAGTACGTCTGCGAAGATTGTGTACTCCCCGAAGCCGAACTGCGCGCATTTCGCCTTTCCGCTGAGAACTGCGGGCCCGTTATCCGCTCCGTGGCATCTCGATACCAGCACCTTCGGCGATCCTCTGACGGCTGCAGCCGCTGCGTATCACGCTGATCGCTGGGAGGGCACCTGGATTGGCCCCAGCGCTCCTCATGACGCGGGGACCATTCTGGACACCGTCGGCTCGAATGACGAGTGCGTCTGCGGTAGCGGCAGGCGCTACGGCGTCTGTCATCGCCGAGTTCATCTAGCGATGTGCAGGGCCGGGCAGCACGCACTCGGCTAGGGCTCCGGGGGCTGAAGCCCGGGTCCTTTTTCTCAACCTAGTCGGCGCGAGTGGGACTTGTGTCCTTCCCGGTTCTTGCTGGTTTTCTTCTGGTTTCGCGGGCGGCGTTGGGCGCAGATGGGCTTATGGCCTGCTCGTCGGCCGAATGCCGCTTGCCAAACGCGCTGGCCCATTTCGGTACGTGTCCCGTTGCGGCTCTGCTGGTTACTTTCGGTCAAGAGCCGTGGACACGTTTACCCCCTGTCCCTTTTCCCCTATCTTGAAAACTCCAGTCCCGGTCGCTCCCTCGGCTTGGGTCCCCTTGGAGTTATTACATGGCTACGTATCAACGCGGTTTCAAGCTCGGCATTCTTCCGGAGCGCAAGATCGACAGGCGTGCGCTGGCCACTGGCTATACGTTCCTTGTGTTGATGGTGCTGCTTCTGATCAACATCGGACTTTTGTTTCCGGACAGGATTTCGCTGAAGCAGTACCGCGTTACGGAATTGATTCCGCTGCCCAGCTTGAGGCCGGAACCGGAACCGATCAAAGTGGTGAAGCCGGAGGTGAAGCCGAAGCTGCTTCCTCCCGCGCCGGTTTTCGAACAACCCAAGCTGATCGTACCTCGTGAAGTTCGTCGCACACCTGCTCCCCAACCCGTGGAGGCGCCCAAGGTAGTGGTGAACACGTTCGCCCCTCCACAGTTGAAGATGGTCGCAGGCGGGGCGCGTCCGCAACTTCTGCACACTGGAGACTTCGCCGGCAGTTCGGTAGCTCCCACCGTCAACGTAGCCGTGGAGAAAGTGCAAACTGGAGGCTTCGGAGATCCCAACGGTTTGAAAGGCACCGGCAAGCCAAACGCCAAGCTGTACGCCGCGCAAGCTGGTGGATTCGATATGCCCGCGGGTCCGGGACAGGGCAATGGATCCGGCGGCGCGAAAGGCATTAAGGGAACGGTCGCCAGCGCGGACTTTGGCAACGGCATTGCCACTGGCGGCAAAGGAGACGGCCGCAGCAACGGGGCCGGCGTAGCGACCGGAGGATTCGGGTCGGAACAGGTGGTTCATGGCGGACCGAAGCTGGCGCAGGCTTCCGGACCGGCAACCACGCCGGTGGAAATCACGTTCAAGCCGCAGCCGGTTTATACCGATGAAGCGCGCAGCCTGAAGCTCGAGGGCGAAGTACTGCTGGAAGTGATGTTCGGCGCCAACGGATCGCTGCATGTGAATCGGGTGGTACGCGGGCTGGGTCACGGCCTGGATGAGGCCGCGATTGCGGCCGCTAACAAAATGCGCTTCAAGCCGGCGCTGCGCATGGGGCAGCCAGTGGATTCGACGGCGATCGTACACGTGCTGTTCCAGATGGCGTACTAAAGTGCGGGGTTCGGCAGATTTTAGGTTAGAAGATTCGCTTCGTGGCCTTGCAGGTGCGAGACGAATCGAGAACGGTTGGCGGAAGCAATCGATCTAGAAGAAAACATCGGTTCAGAAGGAACCTTGGAGAGAAGAGTCATGCGTACTTGGAAATGGATGTTCACAGCCGCACTGCTGGTCTCGGTGAGCGCTGCCGCGCAGCAGGCGGCGGAGTCTCAACCCTCGGCGCAACCCAACGCTGCCGTTGTCACGCCTGCGTCCTCCGATGCATCAGCCCCGGCTCAGGCCGCTGACGCACAACCGGCTTCGGCGGCTCAGCCGCAAGCATCGCAGGGTCAGCAGGGGACCGCTCCGGCTCCAACGCCGTCGACGCTCCCTCAGCCCACCACTATGGATCAGGTTGTGGATCGCTTCATCGAGCGTGAGCACGATCTCATGAAGGCGCTCTCCAATCGCACTCCCGTGGTTGAGACTTATCTGCAGGACCTGACCGCCGATCCTCAGCTCGGGCCCGTGCCCAGCGGCGACCACTATTTCCTCGGCCGCATGGACATGGGGGTGCAAGTCGACCGCAAGGACTATCTGAAGGACCAGGACAAGGGCAGCGGCATGCAGGGCATGGAGACGCGACTGCTGGGCGGCTTCCACAAGCTCTACAAGGTGCAGTACGAACCCACTGGCTTTTCCTGGATGGTCTACGCCGACCGCACCGAGTTTGACCGCTCGCACTATGAGTTTCATTACATCCGCCGCGAATTTCTCGGCGACATCCGTTGCCTCGTATTTGACGTCACCCCCAAGAAGAACGCCAAGGGATCCAACAAGGGAGGGCGCTTTCTCGGGCGCATCTGGGTGGAAGACCAGGACTTCAACATCGTCCGGCTCAACGGAACTTATGCTCCGGCTCCGCGGAATTCCTACTTCTTCCACATGGATAGCTGGCGCTTGAACCTGATTCCGGGTTACTGGGTGCCCGCTTACATCTACAGCGAAGAAGGCGACTTCAGCGCTGGAGTGAAGAACAAGCTGGCTTTCAAAGCCCAGACCCGCATCTGGGGCTATGACCTCAGGCGAGGCGACAAGGACGACGAACTCACGCAGATTCGTGTGGACAGCGTGAAGGATGAAACCGCTACTACGCAGGATGCGTCTCCGCTGCAGGCTGAGCGGGAATGGCAGCAGCAGGCGGAAGACAACGTTATTGAGCGCCTGACCCGCGCCGGCTTGCTCGCGCCCGAAGGCGATGTCGACCACATTCTTCAGACCGTGGTCAACAACCTGGAAGTCACCAATAACATCGACCTGCCGCGACCGGTGCGCACTCGCGTTCTGCTCACGGCTCCGCTCGAAACCTTCAGCGTAGGCAACACTATCGTCATCAGCCGCGGACTCATCGACGTGCTTCCCGACGAGGCCAGCCTGGCGGCCGTGCTTGCGCATGAACTGGCTCACATCGTGCTCGGCCACAACCTCGGCAGCAAGTATGCCTTCAACGACCGCATGCTGTTCTCCGACGATTCCACGTACAACAATTTGGGCTTCAAACATATTCCGGAAGAAGAAGCCGCAGCCGACAAGAAGGCGATTGAGTTGCTGAATAACTCGCCGTACGCCCAGAAGCTCGACAACGTTGGATTGTTCCTGAAGGCGCTGCAAGCCCGTGCGCCTCAGCTCAGCGCGCTATTGACGACGCACCTGGGTAATCCGCTGGCGGAGAACGGTACCATCGACCGCTTGCAGGCCCTGGAATCCAAGGGTCCGGCGCTGGACAACAACAAACTGGATCAGGTTGCCGCTCTCCCACTGGGCGGGCGGGTCAAGATCAATCCCTGGGACGACAAGGCAGAGATGGTGAAGACGGCTCCGGTCGCCATCACCTCGGCGCGTGACAAGATGCCGTTTGAAGTCACGCCCTTCTATCCACGGTTGGCACGCTTCGGCTCCTCGACCCCGAGCGCCGCGCCTGCCACCGCTGCCGCTAACTCGAACTCGGGCAACTAACAGCTCCACAAGTTGCAATAAGACGTGGGCCGGGATCCGGAATCAACTTCCGGGATACCCGGCCTTCGTTCTTGTACCAAGTACCCAGTACCTAGTACCCGGTGTCGGTTGCCAAGCGACGGGGACAGGATCGACTGGGTACTAGGTACTTGGATTTACTTTCTTCCCCGGCAGCCCGGCTGGATTCTCATGCGTGCGTTCGCGGAACCTTCCCCGCATCCCTGCGGCCAGCGTGACGCTAGATTCGCCGAACTTGTCTCGCAGGCGATCAGCGACAGCCAGTGCGTCTTTCCAGCGCTGCTGGCGTCGGCCTTCAAGCAGATCGATCTGCTCCGCCTGCGCCTCAAATGACGAGGCCTGCACTCCGAGCAGCCGGACTTCCCTGCCCGGCTTCCAGTTCTTGCGAAACAGCGTGCGCGCCTGTTCGAAGATTTCGCCGTCGAGCTGCGTAGGAGCGGGCAAGGAGTGAGCGCGGGTGATGGTGGTGAAGTCTTGGTAGCGCAGCTTGAGTTGAATGGTGCGCGCGTGCAGTTTCGCCTCCCGCAAGCGCCGCCCCACCATCTCGGAAAGACGCATCAGCGTGGCGCCAAGCTGGTTCACGTCCGCAGTGTCTTCGTTGAAAGTATGTTCGTGGCTGATGGATTTTGCCTCGGTATCGGCGCCGACTTCGGTGTCGAACCATCCACCAGCGTCTTCGCCCCGCGCTTTGCCCGCCAGCGCAAGCCCCCACTTGCCAAAACGTTCTTCGAGTTCCGCTTCTTCCAGCCGCGCCAGATCTCCTACTTTCTTGATGCCCAACTCATGCAGATGGCTTTCCATCACCTTGCCAACGCCGGGAATCTCGCGCACGTCCAGAGGCGCAAGGAACTCGGCTTCTCCTCCCGCGACGATCCACAGCACGCCGTTCGGCTTGGCCTGGGCGGATGAAACCTTCGCAATCAGGCGCGACGATCCGATGCCGATCGAACAATTCAGCTGCGTTTCTTCCTTCATCCGCTGATGCAGTTTGTGCGCAGCTTTCAGCGGCGGCCCGTGCAGCCGCGCCGTGCCTGTCATATCAAGGTAAGCTTCGTCAATCGAAGCCATTTCCACCTGCGGTGAAAATGCCGTCAGCACTTTGTAGACTTTCTCCGAGCACTGGCGGTAGCGCTCGGGGTGGCCGTCGACGAAAATGGCGTGCGGGCAAAGCTTCGCGGCCGTTCGCAGCGGAAGGGCCGAATGCACTCCAAACTTCCGCGCTTCATACGATGCCGCCGAAACCACACCACGCTCGTTGCGTTGGCCTCCGACCACGACAGCTTTGCCTTTCAGCGAAGGATCATAGAGTTCTTCGACCGAGACGAAGAAGGCGTCCATATCGACATGAAAGATGGTGCGGGCAAAAGCCGGCAGCTGAGATGTGACGGCCATGAGCGGATTGTACCAGCGGACTGTTGCAGGCGGAGAAAAAGCGAATACCCGTGCGGGTACAGCTGTCCCCCCAGATTCGACGGGAGTTGGGTGGTCAGCGAGTGTAATCGCCTTCCTGTGTAAACCGTGCGATCTGTAACGGTCGTAATGTGGACCATGAATGATCCATTCCTTATGCTGTTGGGAGGGAGATCTGTACGAGCGAGGAGCTATTGAGGCTCAAATGGGGTCTCTCATAATGAGGCAGTCTTTTGAGAAGAATGCGTCTCCGCATTGCTTTCCCGATCGTGGCAGGACTCTTGTTCGTGATGCTGTGCCTCGCAGCCACTCGGCAAAGCGGCATCATCGAAGTAGGGCGGCGAGGCGGCATTGCCGAAATGGGAGGGTGGGAAGCCGAGCCGAGCGATATTGGCACTCCTGCTGATATTTTGCTCTTGGCCTTTAACCTGCCTGCTCTGATCGCGCTTTTTCCATTGCTTCCCTTCACCTATTGGATCGAGTCTGAAATTGTGCTTCGCAGTGCGTGGGGTCTTGCTGCAGTTGGACAATGGTTCTTCATTGGGCGCCACTTCGACATTCGACGCGGCCTTCTTCCGGCTGACGAGCCGAGATTGCCAGTGTGGCTCAAGAAGATCTTTTTCAGCATGATCATGGTGGCGGGAGCGCTGGCACTAGCAATGGGCCTGTACTCAATCGCGGGCTTCGGCACATTCTGGGGTATAGGAATGGCTGCCAGCTTCGTGTTCTGGGGACTGATCCTCGTGACCTTCGCTTTGCGGTGGCGCTCATCTTCTGCTTGGGCCAGCGATCACTTCAACTTTCTCCGTCTATCTTAGACCTCCGCTGGACACTCGTCGTTAAATCCCGACAATTGTTTATGGAATCATTACGCTCATGAATCCGTTGGCCGTTTCCCGTTGCAGCAGGAAGAAATCTAGACCAGGACTTTCTCGGGCGCAGTTTGTGCCGCCGCGCGAATTTGCTTCACCCGCTCATAGATTTTCCCGTACTCCCGAGCCGAAGCATTCCAGGAGAAGTCCTTGTTCATGCCATTGCGCATGAGCACCTGCCATGAAGTCTGATCGCGATAAGCCTGCAGCGCATGCTTGATGGTGAGCAGCAAAGACTCGCCGTTGTATTCCGTGAACTTGAATCCGGTGCCTTTGCCGGAGCGCGCGTCCCAGGGCTCGATGGTATCGTCGAGGCCGCCGGTGGCTCGCACGATCGGCACCGTGCCATACTTCAAGCTATAGATCTGGTTTAGCCCGCAAGGTTCATATTTTGAAGGCATTAAGAACATGTCAGACCCGGCTTCGATCTTGTGCGCAATGGCGTTATCGTAAGCCACCTTCACCGCGATCTTGTTGGGGAACTGCTTGTTGAGCCGGACAAACATTTCTTCATACTGTTTGTCGCCGGCGCCGAGTGCGACCACGATCATCTCTTCGCGCGCCAGCCGGTCCATGATCTGGGCGATCAGATCAAACCCCTTCTGCGCGGCGAAGCGGGACACAATGCCGATCACAGGAATTTTAGGATCGGCGTTCTTCACTCCGAACGCAGTCAGCAGATCCTGCTTGCATTGCGCTTTGCCGGAAAGATCCTGAGGCGAGTATTTTGCCGCGATAAACTTGTCCGCCTGCGGACTCCACTCGTCATAATCCACACCATTCAAAATGCCGGTAACCGTGGCGGCGCGGTCGCGCAGCACGCCCTCCAGTCCAAAACCATATTCCGCGGTCTGAATCTCCTGACTGTATTTCCGGCTCACGGTAGTAATGAAGTCGGAAAACGTAAGCGCGCCTTTCAGAAAATTCACCTGCCCAAAGAACTCCATCTTCGACATCGTAAACAGGTCCCAGGGCAGCATCAGCAGGGGCAGGACTTCCGGCGGGAAAAGTCCCTGGTAGCCGATGTTGTGGATGGTAAACACGGTGCCCACATCGCGGAACGCCGGGTCCTCCGCGTAAACCGTGCGCAGCAGCACCGGCACGAGCGCCGACTGCCAGTCGTGACAATGAAAAACCTGCGGCACGCCCAGGATTTTTGTCGCCTCCAGCACGGCGCGAGAGAACAGAGCGAAGCGCTCGGCATTATCCGGAAAGTCTCCCGCGGGCGTGCCGTAAAGCGCATCGCGATCGAAGTACTCGGGATAGTCGACGAAATAAAAGCGCACGCCGGACTGGCTCCCGCTGGTCACTACCGAGGCAAAGCGATACTTGTCATCGAAAGGAATGGTGATGCTGTGCACCACGGTCGCGGGATCGGCCAGCTTGGTCTGCCGGTAACGTGGTAAATAGACGCTAACCTGATGCCCCAATGCCGCCAGCGCGCGCGGCAATGCTCCCACCACGTCGGCCAATCCGCCGGTTTTTGAAAACGGCACGCCTTCCGAAGCTACAAACGCAATATGCATGAATCCCTCCCGGGAGACCCGCTTTTCGCGGGCGCACGATATGATGGAATATGTTGCGGGACATACTCAGTCTATATGTCCGGGGAAAAGAGGGTCAACGTGCCGAAGGTCGTGTCCACACGCCGTCCTCAACATAAGCCCAAGTTGGGACAGCATTTCCTCACCAGCGACAGCTTTGCCCAGCAGCTCGTCGATGCCCTCGGCGATGTATCCCAGAACACAGTGCTCGAAATCGGCCCCGGACGCGGCGTTCTCACATCGCTTCTGGCCAAGCGCGCCCGCCGCTTGATTGCGGTTGAGCTTGACCGCGTGCTGGCCGCGCAACTTCGCCTCCGGTTCGGCATGTTCTCCAATGTCGAAGTCATCGAAGCCGACATTCTCTCCATCGATTTCGATTCCCTGTTCGGACCCAAGCCCGGCCTGCGCCGGCCCGGCATCGAGTTCCGCCCCGATCCGGCAAAGGTCATCGGCAATCTTCCTTACTACATCACTTCTGAGATCCTGTTGCGGCTGTTCGACTATTCCAAATATTTTGAAACCATCGTCATCCTGGTGCAGCGCGAAGTCGCGGATCGCATCGCCGCCGCGCCCGGCAGCCGCGATTATGGACTGCTCTCGGCCACCGCGCAGCTCTACGCCCGGGTCGAAAAACTCTTCACTTTGCCGCCCGGAGCATTTTCCCCGCCGCCCAAAGTGCATTCCACGGCGCTGCGCCTCACCATCGCGCCACGACAAAAAGAACTCGGCCTTGACGGGAACGGTGGAATCGGAGCTGGCTCCGCAAACGACGGCTTCATCGACTTCCT
Source organism: uncultured Acidobacteriaceae bacterium (assembly GCA_963786075.1). GTDB lineage: Bacteria > Acidobacteriota > Terriglobia > Terriglobales > Acidobacteriaceae > Sulfotelmatobacter. Next base: position 54,960 of record CAWAYA010000007.1, read on the forward strand.
CAAACTTTCTTTCGGACAAAAGCGCAAAACCCTGTGGAATAATCTCAAGGCGAACTACCCGGAGCCTCGTCTGCGCGCCGCCCTGGCCCAGGCCCGAGTGAAACCCGCCGCCCGCGCCGAGACTTTGACTCTGGAAGAAAGCGCTGCCCTGTTTCGTGCCTTGCGCGACAGCCACAACGGCTCGTAGCATTATTTCGGCTACATTCTTTCGACAACAGGAGAGGCTATGACCACCGCAACTGTTCGCCATCCCGCAGTTGCCGGGCGCTTCTATCCCAACGATCCGGATGATCTGCGCGAAGAAGTCCGCACCTATCTATCGCAAACTCCGGAGCGAAAACCAGTTCGCGCTGTGGGCTGCATGGTTCCGCATGCGGGCTATATGTATTCGGGCCACGTGGCGGGCGCGGTGTTTGCTGGATTAGAGATTCCTCGCCTCTGCCTGGTGCTGTGTCCCAACCACACCGGCGTGGGCCGCGCCCTGGCAATCATGAGCGAGGGCGCATGGGAGACGCCTCTCGGTGCGGTTCCCATCGACAACTCGTTCGCCTCCGCTCTAAAGCAGCGTTGCCCGCTTCTGCACGAAGATTCATCGGCCCACCGCAACGAGCATGCGGCTGAAGTCGAGTTGCCCTTCCTACAGATGCGTCAACCCCAACTCAAGTTCGTTCCCATCGCGCTCGGCACTCATCAGGTCGAGGCTCTTGAGCAACTCGGCGAAAGCATTGCGGATGTCATTGCGGGGCAGAACAATCCTGTCCTGATCGTAGCCTCGAGCGACATGAATCATTACGAATCCGACGCCGTCACGCGCATGAAGGACCACCGTGCGATCGAACCCATTCTCGCCCTCGACGCCCGCGCTCTTTACGATGTGGTTACGCAGCAGAACATCAGCATGTGCGGTTTCGGTCCAGCCGTAGCTATGCTCACAGCAGCGAAGAAGCTGGGGGCCAAGTCCGCGGAGCTGATCAAATACGCGACCTCGGGCGACGTCTCCGGCGACCGCGAGCGGGTCGTAGGGTACGCCGGCGTGGTAGTTTCTTAGCGGCCATGGATAGAAAACATCTCGCCAATTGCTCGATCCATCCTATAAATTGACGCCATGCTTCTCTGCGAGCACGCTCTGGCACTGTTTCTATTTATTGGCGTTCCCGTGTGGGATGTATTGGAAACCCGGGCGTTGAAGAGCAGTACAAATCCGCGCAGGAAGATCCTGTCGTATCAGAGGATTTTGCTCATCCTATGGAGCGCGGCCATTGTCGCCTGGATCGCTTTGCGGTCCAGCGTTTTCTTTACGTGGCCGGCTGTCCGAGAAACCACTCAGCAAAAGATAGGAACGTCCTTCGCATGGGGCTTCGCCGTCGCCGTTACGGTCGGCTCCCTGCTGCAAGTGGTTCTTGTCCGTCGCAGCGCAAGCGCGCGTGAGAAGATCTTGCGGGCCTTCAGACGCTTGGCTTTCATTCTTCCCGTAACCCAGGAAGAGCGCGCCTGGTTCGCGCTGGTTTCAGTTACGGCAGGCATCTGTGAAGAGGTTTTATATCGCGGATTTCTGATCCGATATCTTTGTGATGGGCCCTGGCACGCCGGCCTTTGGATCGCGCTGGCTGTTGCCAGCGTCGCATTCGGGCTGGGCCACGGCTACCAGGGATTGTCCGGGATCATCGGCACAGCCGTGCTGGGAGCGGTTATGGCGGTGATCTTTCTCGCCACCGGAAGTTTGTGGCTGCCCATGGCACTACACGCTATGATCGACCTGAGAGTGCTCCTGCTGCTCGGCCCCGGAGAACTGGCATCTTGAAATAACCCTCAACCATTGCTGCGTGGCGACTCCCAATCATGCCTCTATCAGTCAGCGCCGAGCCGTGACACCGTTCCCCATTTCGATCAACTCCTTCGCCCTGGCGCGCACCACGTTGATCACGGAAGAATCTTCGAGAATCTCCTGCAGCACCGGCGCCACGCTTTGTATCTCGCTCAGTTCGTTATTTTTGGCCTGGGTTTCCATGCGCTTCAACTCGTCATCCAGCGCCAGCTTCTGATAGCGGTGGTAGTAGGCGAGACGCCGTCCATATTCCAACGTAGCTTCCATGTTCTGGAAGAGAGTGGTTAACTGTTGCACCGGTACGAGATTCGAATAGTTGTAGCGCGCGGAGCTGGAATGCTGGCCATCCTGATAGGTCAGTATCTTCGTACCAGTGAAAGCCAGCTTGTTCTTGCCCGAGTCAATCTCCCCGGCGAAATACCGCGCTTGTCTCGTTAAGGCAAAGACCCGTTCGCGATTCCCTGCCGACACCTGGAACTCGGATCGGTAAGCTTCATCCTCGGAATCCTCTGCTACCCTCCCCGTGCACTCGTAAAGCGCGTGTCCGGAGGTGTCGACGGCGATGGAGTAGCGCTCGGGATTGGACTGGGGAAAATCCAGGGTGAAAGTAACGGTCGCGGCAGAGGCTGCATTGCCGTCCGCCGCCTGCTGGGCCATCGAGGACGCAGACATCACCGCCGCCATGAGCACCACTCCAATGGCGAAACAGGTGCTCGAGTCGCGAAGCCGGAAAGCGTGAACCTGAAGAGCTCGAGTCAAAGAGGTTCGAATCAGGAGAGCCGGAATCATCACCGTGCCGCGAACCTCTGCTTCTCGAGCGTGCCCGCAGTGTGTAAGTGGCAAATGGCGATGGCCAGCGCGTCGGAAGCATCCATCGGCTCCGGAGCCTCGGCCAAGCCAAGCAATCGCGTCACCATCTGCTGCACCTGCTGCTTCTCCGCCCGCCCGTAACCTACCACCGATGATTTGATGGTCAGGGGCGAATACTCGGCCACCTCCAACCCAGCGGACGCTGCGGCCAGCATGGCCACTCCCCGCACCTGGCCCAGCTTCAACGCCGACTTCACATTCAGCGCGTAAAAGATTCCCTCGATCGCCACCTCATCCGGATGGTGCTCGGTGATAAGTCCACCGAGTTCGTCATAGATGCGCGACAAGCGCCGCGCCAGCGGCTCGCGCAGTGAAAGCTTGATGGCCCCGCAGGTCACGCATACCAGGTGTCCTCGAGAAGACATTTCCACCACGCCGTACCCGGTGTACGCTCCGCCGCAGTCGATACCCAGAACTCGCACGCAGAAAGTGTACCGCACTTGATAGACTTCACTGTTCTCAAAGAAGGTTACTGCTCAGAGGATCTTCGATTGAGACGATCGTCGATGTGGTGCGTCCAATCACTCGGGAGGACCAGTGAAATCAACCTTGCTCGTTCTCATCATCGCCAGCACCCTTTTCTGCTGCGCCCAGCAGCCCGCGACCGATCCTGCCATGGTCAAGTTTTTCGTCGGCAACTGGAGCTGCACGGGTGAATTCGCAAACGGCAAGAAAATCGAAGCGGACCTAAGCTTCGTCCCTGAGCTTGACGGCAAGTGGCTGCTATACCGCCACGCCGACCGGCCACCGGGTCAATTCAAAGCCCTGGCCGTATGGGGCGTGGATCAGCCCAGCGGAAGGCTGGTCTCAATCGCGGAAGATAATTTCGGCAACGCAAGGTTATTCACCAGCGATGGCTGGAAAGATGGATCGGTAATCTTTGAGCGCGCCACAATGCTCGACCAGAAGATAAACCAGGAGCGTTTTCGTTATGAGCGCCAGTCAGCCGATTCCTTCAAGATGACCTATGAAAGGCCGGTGGAGGGGCAGTGGAAGATGGGCGATTTCATCGTGTGCGGGCGGAAGTAAAAAGGCTTCTCAACAGCACTTCGGCCGGCGCACCCTATTCTCTTCGAATTCCCGCCGGAACGCCGAATACGCCTCGCTCGACGAGGGCATCCCCGCCCGATTTAGAAACCGAGCATACGCGGCCTCGTCAAAAATCTCCCGCAGCATCGCTACCAGAATGTGCCAGCCAGAAATGATTCGCTTCATCCCCGCTCCTCCACCAGCCGCGTCCTCACAAACGGGGCTTCCTTCACTGGCGCTTCTCTGGTACCACGCAGAATTCCCCACCACTGCCGCACCGATTCCACCAGCACTAGCGTCACCATCACAACCAGTACGCCCGTCACCGCCGCATCCAGCCGGTTGTTGAAGATCAGCCGACCCGTCGCGCTGGTCGCCGGGCCGGCTGCCAGAGCCCGCGCTTGCGCCAAAAATCCCACACGCGGATTGGAATCGAACATCTTTTGCCACGACGCCGTAAACGTCACCGCCACCAGCCAGGCCAGCGGCACCAGCGTGACTGCGGCATACTTCGCCCGGTGCATCTTGATGATGATCGTCGTAGCCACACACAAAGCCACGGTCGCTAGCAGCTGATTGGAAATACCGAACAGCGGCCACAAAGAATTAATTCCGCCGAGCGGATCCTTCACTCCCTGCCACAGAAAATATCCCCAGGCCGCGACGATCAAAGCGCTGGTGCCAAGAATTGACGGGTACCAACTCGTCCGACCCAGTGGCTTGTACACATGCCCCAGCGCATCCTGCACCATGAAGCGCGCCACACGCGTGCCCGCATCGAGAATGGTCAGGATAAACAGCGCTTCAAACATGATGGCAAAGTGATACCACAGCGCCATCAAAGTATCGCCGCCCAGGCTGTGCGAGAAAATATGCGCCATGCCGACCGCGAAGGCCGGAGCTCCACCGGTTCGGTTGTAAAGCGTCTGCTCCCCGACGGCATGCGCCAACGCCTGCATGTCGGCCGCAGTCACCGGAAAACCCCAACTGGAAATAGTCGCGGCGGCAGCAGCAGGCGCCTGCCCGACAATTCCCGCCGGACTGTTAATCGCAAAGTAAACTCCCGGCTGGACCACGCAGGCTGCGATAATCGCCATAATCGCCACCGCCGATTCGCACATCATCGCGCCGTAGCCCACCATGCGCGTTTCGGTTTCGCGCGCAATCAGCTTTGGGGTCGTTCCGCTCGAAATTAGAGCGTGGAATCCACTGATCGCTCCGCAGGCGATCGTGATGAAGGCGAACGGAAATATCTTTCCTGCAAACACCGGACCCGTGCCGTCGACAAACCGGGTCAGCGCCGGCATGTGCAGCGTGGGATGCAGCGCCACAATTCCCACTGCCAGCAGCGCTATGGTTCCCAGCTTCACGAACGTACTGAGATAGTCGCGCGGCGCCAGCAGCAACCACACCGGCATCGCCGACGCAGCAAACCCGTAAACCATGATCAGAATCGCCAGAGTGGGCGCGCTGAACGTAAACACTCGCGCCAGCGCCGCGTCCTGCGATACATACTGCCCACCCCAGATCGCGGCCAGCACCAAAACGAATCCCAGCGCCGAGACTTCCAAAACCTTCCCCGGACGAATCCGCCTCAAATAGACACCCATCAACACAGCAATCGGCATGGTCATCGCAATCGTGAATGTGCCCCACGGGCTCGACTTCAGCGCATTCACCACGATCAGCGCCGCCACGCCCAAAAGAATAATCAGAATTGCAATCACCGCGACGTAAGCGACGAACCCTCCCACCCGCCCGATCTCGCTCTTGGCCATCTCGGTCAGCGATTTGCCGTCGCGTCGCACCGAGAACAGTAGAATCACGAAGTCCTGCACGCATCCCGCGAACACTGCCCCGGCCAGCACCCACATGGTCCCGGGAAGATAGCCAAACTGTGCCGCCAGCACGGGCCCCACCAGCGGCCCTGGACCGGCGATGGCTGCAAAATGATGCCCGAACACTACCCACTTATTGGTCACCAGAAAGTCGCGGCCGTTCTCCAGTCGCTCCGCGGGAGTCGCGCGCAAACCGTCCAGCGCGAGAATCTTCACCGCAACGAACCTGCTGTAGAAACGGTACCCCAGCGCGTAGCAGCACGTAGCCGCCACCACCAGCCACAGTGCGTTGATCGGTTCGCCGCGATGCACGGCTACAGTGCCCACTGCCACGGCGCCGAGCAGCGCAATGACTCCCCAGACCAGAATTACAAGAGTCTTATTCATTCCGTGCAGCATTGTGCCGAAACTTAGGTCGCCGCGCAACGGTCATGTTCCTTAGTGTGTTCCTGCCGTCCAATTCCCTTTCTTCTGGTGCTGCTTGCTGCATAATAGGAAGATGGCTGGTATTTTCCTTGATGAACGTTGGCTCCCGAAGTCTGTCCTTTGTCTGCGAGACTACAACGCCAACAAGTTTCTCCACGATGTAATCGCCGGGGTCACTGTAGGACTGGTCGCGCTGCCCCTGGCCATGGCCTTCGCCATCGCTTCCGGATTGACTCCGCAGGCCGGCATTTACTGCGCCATCGTTACCGGTTTCCTGATCTCCGCGCTCGGCGGTTCCAAAACCCAAATCGGAGGACCCACTGGCGCCTTCGTCGTTGTCATCTCCGGCATCGTCGCACTTCACGGTGTCGATGGCCTCTTCATGTGCACGGTGATGGCCGGCATTCTGCTGATGATCATGGGCATCGCGGGCATGGGCACGGCAGTCAAGTTCATCCCCCGCCCTGTCATCATCGGCTTCACCAATGGCATCGCCATCCTGATCGCCAGCACCCAGGTCAAGGATTTCTTCGGCTTACAACTCACCAAGGTCCCCGGCGTTTTCTGGCAGCGCATGGAAGCTCTGGCGGGGAGCTTGCACACGCTCTCTTACACCGCGACCGCGCTGGCCGCAGGTACCGTGCTCGCGATGATTCTCTGCCGCGGCATCTCCAACCGCATTCCGGGCGCGATCGTGGCGTTTCTGCTCGGCACGGCAGCCGTCGTGCTGTTTAAGCTTCCGGTCGAAACCATCGGCTCCCGTTTCGGAGGAATCCCCGCCGGCTTGCCTCATTTCGTGGTGCCCCGGTTCCGCGCCGATCTCATTCACGGACTGCTTGGCCCCGCTCTTACGGTTGCCATGTTGGGTGCAATCGAATCTCTCATGTCGGCCGTGGTCTCCGACCGCATGAGTAACGACCGCCACAATCCCAACGTCGAACTCATCGGACAAGGCGTGGCCAACATTATTTCTCCCCTGTTCGGAGGACTCCCCGCGACCGGCGCCATCGCACGAACGGCCACCAACATTCGCTCCGGCGCTCAATCTCCCGTCGCGGGCATCATCCATGCCCTCACGCTGCTCTGCATTCTGCTCTTCGCCGCACCACTGGTAAGTCACGTGCCGCTGGCCGTACTTGCTGGAATTCTCATGGTCGTCGCCTACAACATGGGAGAGTGGCGCGAGATTCCGCAACTGTTGAAGCTAACCAAGACCGACATCAGCGTCTGGCTGCTTACCTTCGCCCTGACCGTTTTCGCCGACCTTACGGTGGCCGTCGAAGCTGGCATGATTCTCGCCGCTTTGCTTTTCATCAGCCGCGTCGCCTCCACTACCACCGTTTCCCAGGTTACCGACGAGTACGTCGAAGACGGCCGCATGCATATCCTGCAGGATAAAGACATCCCCTACTACGCCACCATCTTCCGCATCCACGGCCCGTTTCTGTTCGGGGCCACCGACAAAATCTCTGTCGTCACCGAGAATCTGCATACGCTGCCGCCGGTGGTAATCCTCCGACTGCGCAATATGAACGCTCTGGACGCCACTGGACTATTCGCTTTGGAGCATATCGCCCGCCAACTGCACGCGACCGATCGAACCCTGATTCTCTGTGGCGCGCGCGAGCAACCCGCCAGCCTGATCCATCAGGCGGAATTCGAAGAAGTAGTCGGCGCCGAGAATATCTGCGACAACGTGCAATCCGCCCTTCGCCGCGCTGAGCAAGTCCATGATCAGATGGAAACCGCCGCCATCGGACTCAAGAGTTAAAGATTAAGGATCTTCGCCCCATGCCCACTGAAACCCGCGTTCTATGTTTCACCAAGTTGGAGTTGTTTGAGGCGCTCCGGGATTACTGCAGCCATACCGGGCGGCGATTGCCTCCTGAGGCCGCCGAGCGTCTGGTCTTAACGCAAGACAGCGACGTCCGAATTACCGTCAATTCTCCGGGGGAAGAGTCGACGATGAAGTTTACGGACAATGAAGTGGGTGCCGCCTTGGTCATGTTTTGCATCAGAAAGCGGATCCCGATCGCGAAACGGGCGACCAAGTCACTGGAAATCACTGGTGAAACCCTCTCCCTGCATTTAAAAATAGGACTTTAAACCTACCCTCCGCGTTGAGGCTCGGCACGCGCCTATCCCAAGAAGAATCAAGCCTGCGTTTAATGATAATCTTGTTCTTCCCGGCGATTGTTGACCCCGCTCCTCGGGCTGCCGCTGAATCAAGCCTACGCTGGGGGAGCATCCAGGGATTTTGATCGGAATTCGTGCACTGGAGTAAACGATGAAGATTGGCATGTTAACCGGCGGGGGAGATTGTCCTGGCCTGAATGCCGTGATTCGCGCGGTCGTGCGCAAGGGCATCTTCACTTATGGAGACGAATTCGTCGGGTTCATGGAAGGCTGGCGCGGCGTAGTGGAAGACATCAGCATGCCCCTCGATCTCGACGCAGTTGGAGGAATTCTGCCGCGCGGGGGCACCATCCTGCGGACTTCGCGCACGAATCCCTCCAAGCGTCCCGACGGCATTGACCGTTGCTTGGCTACGCTGGAAAAAAATCAGATCAAGGCTCTCATCGCGATCGGCGGCGACGACACATTATCCGTTGCCCAAAAGCTGCACGAACGCGGCATCAAGGTGGTCGGCGTTCCTAAGACCATCGACAACGATCTCGGCGGCACGGATTACACTTTCGGGTTTGACACCGCCTGCAACATCGTTTGCGAGGCCCTTGACCGCGTCCACACTACCGCCGAAGCTCATAACCGCGTCATGATCGTCGAGGTCATGGGCCGCGACGCCGGCTGGATCGCTCTCTACAGCGGCATCGCCGGCGGCGCCGACGTGATCCTTATCCCTGAGCGTCCTTTCGATATCGATAAGGTTGCGGATTCCATCCGTCAGCGCCACGAGCGCGGCCGCTACTTTTCGATCGTCGTGGTGGCCGAGGGTGCCAAGTTCTCCTCCGAACCCGGCCAGGGAGCTCCCGTTCTGTCGGATATGGGCAAAGACGAATTTGGCCACGTGAAACTCGGCGGCGTCGCGAACATTCTCGCCCGAGAAATCGAAAAACGCACCGGCTATGAAACCCGCGCCGTGGTGCTGGGACATATCCAGCGCGGCGGCTCTCCCAGCGCCTTCGACCGCGTTCTGGCCACACGTTACGGCCTGGGCGCGATCGACATGGTGCACCGCGGCGAATTTGGATGCATGGCCGCTCTGCGCGCCAACAAAATCGTCTCCATCCCGCTGATCGAGGCTATTTCCCGTAACCGTGTTGTGGACGATGAAATGATCCAGATTGTTGACGGACTCTTCCAGAAAGTAGCCGATCGAGAGCCCGCGGGGAGATAGAATGCTCCCGGCATGCACATCAGCAGCGGCAGCAAGGTTCGACTCTGGCTTCTGCTAAGTTTCTTCGTGGCCGGGATCTCATGGCTTTACGTGCACCGGATCCTAGTGCCGTGGACCAGCTACCTCCATCTCCAAAAGGGTTACGTGATCGCTCAAATCAGCGATTTGTACTCGCCCTGGGTGGGTACGCGCGAACTCCTGCTTCACCGCCGCAACCCCTACAGCCCTGAGGTAAGCCACGAAATACAGATGGTTTTCTACGGTCACACGATCAACCAGACCTACACCAAGCCCGGCGTCGAGTTAGTCGACGAACAGCGCTTTGCCTATCCGGTTTACGAAGTTTTTCTAACGGCTCCCCTGGTGTATGCCGACTTCGCGGACGTACAACGCTGGGCTCCTTTCGTTTTGGGTTCGTTGATAGCCCTAAATATTTTCCTCTGCGTCGGCATCCTGCATTGGCGCCTGCCCTGGGAAGCGATCGCAGCCATAGTGCTGTTCACTCTCAGCAGCCCGCAGATTGTTCAAGCCCTGCGCCTTCAGCAACTGGCGATCGTGGAAGCCTGCTTGCTGGCCGCAGGCGCGTGGTGCATCAGCAGGAACCATACGACGATTGCTGGCCTGCTGCTCGCGCTTTCCACAATAAAACCGCAGATGGCGCTTCTGCCTCTGTGTTGGTTCGCAATCTGGGCCGCGGGCGATTGGCGCAAGAGGTGGCAACTTCCGGCCAGCTTCATAACGACCATGGTTGTGCTGATCGCTGCCGGCGAACTGCTCCTCCCCGGATGGCCCGGATATTTTTTCGCCGGACTCACCGCCTATCGAAAATATGCTATGCCGACCTCCGCGCTCCGAGTAACTCTCGGCGACACGTTGGGAGACATACTGGCAGGCGTTATCGTGCTTGGCCTCCTGGCATTTGCCTGGCGACATCGAAAAGAAGCAGGCAACTCGCGGCAGTTCGCCTCCATTCTCGCAATCTTCTTCATGTGCGCTCTCCTCGCTTTCCCGCTGTTCACTCCCTTCAATCAGGTGCTGCTGATTCTGCCCGCGATTTTGCTGTTACAAGACTGGAAGACTCTGCCCAGATTGTCCCGTCTGGTTTTTGTGCTCTTGCTGATTTGGCCCTGCATCATTTCGCTGGCCTTGCTGCTGTTCCCGCCAAGCACAATTTCTCCCAGCCAAATCCCGCTGTTGCCGTCACTGCTGGTTCCCTTTGTGCCCTTCATCCTGCCGCTCTTGTTAACGACGAGAAGCCGGCGAGGAACCTCGCCGTCCCTGAGTTTGTGAATTCAGTATCATGGGCGGGCCGATTCATCCATGAACATGACCCTAGTGAAAGCCGCATCATGGCTGACTCCGAAGCGCCTGCGCGCACACGGTCGGCTTCTCGCGATTGGCCTCTGGTCGGTCTACCTCTGGAACATGGCCACGCCCGGAGTGCCCGATCGCGCCGGCAATCTCAAAGGCACAGACTTCCTGCACTTCTACACTCTCGGCTCGCTCGCCCTGGCCCACCGCGGCACCGATCTGTACAACATGAGAGCGCAGTCTGAACTCGCGGCGCAACGCGTGCCGGCCGCCGCGGGCATCCGCTATCTGCCGCTCTATCCGCCGCAGGTTTCAATTCTCTTCGCGCCTTTTGCTCGTCTTTCCTACCCCTGGGCGCTGATCTGCTGGCTCCTGTTGAGTTCGCTGATTTACGGCCTCTGCGTCTATGCCCTCTGGCGTGCCTGCCCCAACCTGCTTAAATACAGATTCACAGTTTTGATTCTCGCGGTCGCTTTCCCCGCCTTTTGGCACTTAATCGCCTGGGGACAAACCTCCGCTCTCGCGCTCGCCTGCTTCACACTGGCCTTCTTCGCCCTGCGCACGCAGCGCGAATTCCTAGCCGGGCTGGCTCTCGGATGCCTCATCTTCAAGCCCCAACTGGGCATTGCCGCCGCAGTGATTTTTGTTGATGTACGCCGCTGGAGAGTGATCGCCGGCGCGCTGCTCTCAGCCTCAGTTCAACTGGCTGCCGCATGGATTTACTACGGCCCCGATTCCCTCGGCATGTGGATACAAACTCTCTCGCGTCTCCCGAGCCTGCTCCCGCTGCTCGAACCAAAGCCTTACCAGACTCACTGCCTGCGCACCTTCTGGACGATGCTGCTTCCGTGGCCGCACCTTGCACTTGCGCTCTACATCGTCACCGCGCTCCTCGTGCTCGCGCTCGCTGCCCGCTGCTGGCGAAGCCGACTATCCTTGCCAATGCGTTATTCCGCCGTCTTGCTGGCCACCGTGCTTGTCGCTCCGCATCTCACGGTCTACGACCTCGTTATTGTCGCGCCTGCGTTCCTGCTGCTCTCCAACTGGATCGCAAGTCAACCCGACGATTCGACAGCCCCTCAACTCAAACTCCTCCTTTACCTCGCGTATGCCCTCCCGCTGCTCGGCCCGCTCGCCCGCTGGACGCACCTGCAGCTCAGCGTTCCTGTGATGCTGTTCATCTTGCTTGTGCTAACTCAACTCGGGGAACGATCAGGAGAGAAAAGATCTGTAGAAAATATCCCAGCGGTTTGACGCTGCTTTCACGGCCCAAACAAAAACCGTAACGCCTCAGGAAATCGCTCGGCCCATGCCGCCTCGTTGTGCCCGGCTCCATCCTTGATCACCAGCCGCAACCGCTTCTCGCTCAGCACGGCCCGCCGCAGGATGGCCGCCAGTTCCCGCACATCGTCCACCACGCTCCGACTCCGGTCCACGCTTCCACCCTCGGAAGTTCCCACCCCCAGATAGATTCGCTCCGGCCAGATTCTCACCGCCCGGCTCTCCTTGATCGCTTGCCGGTGCGAGGCCCAGAGCGACGGACTCTCCACCAGCAACCGCCCAATCACTCCCGGCCGTGCCGTCGCCGTGTACAACGCGATCAGCGCCCCTAAAGAGGAGCCGCCAAGTCCGGTATTCTCCGGCCCGGTCGCCACGCGGTAGTTCCGCTCCAAGAACGGCATCACTTCCTTCATCAGAAAATCCGGATAATAGCGCCCCTGCACCCGCAGCATCATGGGATGCACCGACCGGTGCGGCATGTATTCGCGAATTCGATCCTTTCCCGCATTATCGATGCCGACGATAATCATTGGCGCGACCGCGCCTTCGCGGATCAGACGATCCGCCGTCTCGTCCACCTGCCACTCAACCCCTGTGAAGGAAGTCGCCGCTTCAAACAGATTTTGTCCGTCGTTCAGATAAAGCACCGGGTAATGCCGGCATGAATTGTCCGCGTCGTCATAACCCGGCGGCAGCCACACCCGCAAGAAACGCGTGTTCCGGAAAATGCGGCTCTGAAATTCATGCAGCCGCAAATCTCCCGTGGCCCCGCCGCCGCGCACGAAATCCGCGGTCTGATTTGATGACTTTCTTGTTTTCTGAAGTTGTGCCATCTCAGGGCTGTGTTTTTTCACGTTTAGCCAGATTTGCCAGCGCCCGGTTTCGCGTCGCCAGGTCGCTGGAGTTAGCTAGAGCCTGCAGCAGATCGAGCGGCAGATTTGGATTGGACGCGGCAAACCTGGAAGTGAGGGGGTCCGACACCAGTTGCTTCAGTACATCCTGTGGACAGTCCGGGTTTTCAGCCGCCTCTTGACGCTCCACAATCTTCCGGGAAACAGCTGCCCTTCGAAGATACTCAATTCTTGCCGCCTTCGGCGTTCGCGGATTCGCCGCCGCCGCTCGTCGCGCGCCGGCATAGTCGTTATCCAGCATTTTGATCAGCACTGAGACGGGAACATTTGGATTCCACGCAAGGTTGTAAAACACCATCGAGAGATCGCCCTTATTCGGAAACGACGGACCTTTTTGCAGATCAACTGCATTTTCAAAAATAGTATCCAGCACTTCCGGCGGGCAATATCTCTTTTCTGACAGATGCTTCATGATCATCACGCTCGAGGGATAACGATAATACTTGCTGGCGCTTTGCAACTCTTGCAGGTTCCCGGAATGCACGTCGAGGTAGCGATTAACAGCATCAATCTGCGGTCCTGTCAAAGGCTCGCTGAACGCCGTGATGCCATTGGCCTGTATAACCGTCGCCGCCTCCAGCACCAATGTGCCTTGCTGCATGCGGAATTGATGCATGCGTGCGGCTTCGGCCCGAGCAGCCTCGCGAAGATTTACTATGCGGCGATGCTCAAACAGGATGCAGGGCGTCGCGCAAACCGCCGACACACTGAACACGATGACAGCGGCCTTCGCGGGCCACTTCCGGTCCCGGCCTGCGGACCGCATCACCCACGCCTCAACTCCGATCAGCGCCGGCCAGATGAGTCCGAACGCCACAGGAATGTAAATCACCGCCAGAAGTATGTGGAAGTTAAGGAACGAGCCTTCATACCTGACGCGGTAGGCGATCCAGTCAAGCGGCAGTTTGACGGCCAGCGCAGCCGCGATCGCAACCGTGAACCATCGAGCGTAAGCGTTCAGACGTGGTTTAGTGGAGGACGACATCAGCCTTCCTCGCAGGCTCGAAGACAATCACGATTTCCCGGTTCGCAGCTTCACGAGACCCGCGAGGATGGTGATCATCCCGATCGAGGCAAGCGAACTCAAACACAGAATGCACCAGGTCTCCAGCACATAGCCCTCGACGTAGGTGAGATATAGTGCAAATGCTAACCCCGCGACTGCTGCAGCCAATAACCGCTTCGGCGTTTCCACCCGCGAGCGGTAAATTGTGACCAGCGCCAATAGCAAACCGTAGCCGGCAATCCCAATCGCGGCCACCGGAATTCCCATCACAGTCGAATACTCACTCCGGTTCACGATGTCGCAATTGAACTTCTCCCCGACGTCGCAGAACGCTGTCGCCGACTTCGCATAATGCCGCTGCAGAGTTATTGCCGACACCGCAATCCCTGCCAGCGCGAGAAAAGCGATCGCTAGGAACAGCCCTCCGTTGTGCGCCGCTGGAGCTGCGTTCGCCCTGCTCTGTTGATCTCCCGTCGCACTCACGGCAAGCTGCACCCAGTCTGAGCGCTCAGCACATCGAGGGGAAAAACCGACGGCACCGGCGGATTCGTACCAAACTGCCAGCTGGGAAACAGCTTCACTCCAGCCGCTTTGCATTGCGCCGTGATGTCGTGCGAACCCTTGACCGCACATTCCACGTAGGGCACGTACTGAAAGGCTTTCCCGAACATTTCCTTCTGCTCGATGCAGTGCGGACACCAGTACAGCCCGTACATCTTCACCTGCTTCGAAGCCAGGCACTTCGCGAACCCATCGTAGCGATGATTCTTGTATTCCCAGCCCGCGGCGTAGGCCACCACGAACAGCAGAACAATCCCAACCCAGATCAGATTCTTCCGCGACGCTGGCTTCGCCTCCTGCGCGTCCACCCGCTCCTGGTGCCGCTTTCGCCGCTCTTCAGACATAATTCCCTTCCGAGTGAGATTTCAATTCTTATATCACGGGCTTACGCTACTACATTCAACACCCCGGGCAGCACATTCAATTCCTCGCAATGCAGCGTCAGCACTTCGCCATCCACCATCACATCGACGGGCTCTTTTAAATCGAATTCTACTCGTCTCACCGCTTTTCTCTCCGCTCGAGGGTGTTCAATGTGCGATCCGTCGTAAAGCCCGGGCAAATTCCTGATCAGCCCCAGCCGCCCAATCGCGCCCCAACGGACATATTCAATGAGCCCATTATTCACCTCAGCCTTCGGCGCGATCATCATTGTTCCGCCGGTAAACTTGCTGTTATTGAAAGTGAGAAACAAACAACGTCGCCGGTCAAATTCCGTTTCCCCGTCTGCGCGCACTGGAAACGGCCGCCTGCGTAATCGTGCCAACCCTAGAAAGATCGAGATGACATATCCCAATTCTCCGTGACGACTGAAACGCCGCGCCCGCAGGGTCGCCACATCGGCGGGAAACCCCACACTCAGCAGATTGATGTAGTGAATCACTCCGCCGCGGTGCCGCAACCGCAGCACATCGCAAGCTTGTGATCGCCCCGCAATCAGCGACTCGATTGCATGCTCCACTCCACGGTCGCTGAAGTCGCGCAGAAAAGAATTCCCCGTCCCCAGCGGCAAAAACCCCAGCGTAGGACGCTCGCCCCCGCTCGCCTCGGGGAAAAGCCCGTTCACGACTTCATACGAGGTCCCGTCGCCACCCACCGCAATAAACCGGCGCCGCCCGCGTCCGTAAGAGTCGCGCGCGATCCGGGTGGCGTCGCCAGCGGCCTGCGTTTCGGTCACATCAACTTCAACTCCGCCCGCCCGCAGCCGCTCCAAGGCCGGACCCAACATTTTCCGGCTCCGCCCGCCCCCCGCCGCAGGATTCACAATTGCCAGATAAGGTTCCCGCCGCCCATTCACAACCCCACCACCGCTGCCCGATTCACCGTCTTCCCCAGTTCCTCCGCCAGCACTTGCCGTTTGATTTTCATTGATGCTGTCCGCGGAAAATCTTTCTCGTAGATCACATAACCGCCCACACGTTTGAAGTCAGGCAGCCGTCGATTACAGGCCACAATTTCTTCCAGCAGCGCGCTGTCGAATCGCTGATTCTGTTCCAGCCGCAGCGCCATCACCAGCATCTCCCGCCCCAGCTTCTGCGGCCACACATAGTTCGCCGCGAACACGCAGTATTCTTTCACCCGCAGTCCGTCGAAAACTGTCTCAATATCCTCGGGATAAATATTCTTTCCGCCTTCGGTCACGATCATGTTCTTCTTTCGCCCGAACAGCTGCAGATGCCCGCTCTTATCAAAGCGGCCCAAATCGCCGGTCAGAAGCCAGCCATCCACAATCGTTTCCAGCGTCAGCTCGGCGTCGTCGAGATAATGCGACATCACGGTCTTGCTCCGCGCCGCAATCTCCCCGATCCCCTCCTCATTCGGACTAAGTACCCGCAGTTCTACGCCCGGCAGCGGTTTGCCCACTGTGTCCGCACGAAACGGCTTCAGATCGTTCACCGTCAGCACGGTTCCCGCTTCCGTGAGCCCATATCCGTTCACCACCGGAATTCCCAGGTCATAAAAAAACTGCATGGTCGAGGGCTCCATGAATGCCCCGCCTGTGATCAGCGCCAGCAACTCCCCGCCAAACGCCCGGTGCACTCCCGGCAGCAGCGTCCGGCTCAACTTCACCCGCGCTTTGCTCCGCGTTAGCATCTTGTTGAGCCCGATCATCCGATTCAGAATCGCCCGCTTCCAGGTGGGCAGCTCGTCGATCTTCGCGCGCATCCCGCGCTCCAGATTCTTCACGATCATCGGCACCAACGCCACATAAGTGATCCGGTAGCGCACAAACGCATCCCGAACAAATTCCGGACGCAGGGTCCGCAAATGCACGACGCACGCACCGCACACGAATGGCCCAATGAATCCGACCATGAAATCGATCGCGTGGTTGGTCGGCAGAATGCTCAAATACCGCACCCCCGGCCAGAATGGATACCACGCCGTCAACGCGCGGCACTGCTCCAGATAATTCTCATGGGTCAGCACGCATCCCTTCGGCCGTCCGCCCGTGCCCGATGAATACACGATGCAAGCCACGTCTTCCCGCTGCCGCATCATAAAATCCGGCGCGCCCTTGCGCCGAAAATCCTCCCAGCGAAATCCTCCCGCCAGGTCCGCTCCCAGCGGTGCTTCGGTCACCAGCACCAGCTTTGTCTTGATGTTCTGAAATTCCGGCGATTGCATGATCGCCCGCCAGAGGTAGTACTCCACGACCAGCACTTTCGCCTTCGAGTGCTCCAGGAGTTGCAACTGCTCGGCCGCCGTGAGCTTGTAATCGAGTGGAACGAGCACCCCGCCACAATAGAAAATCGCATAAGCCGAAATCAGCCACTTCGACTGATTCGTCATCAGAATCGCTGCACGATCCCCGGCATCGAAGTCGGCATCCTCCAGCGCCCTCGCCAGGGGCATGCTGATTTCCTTGAAATCGGAATAGGTAAGCCGCGTCTTCTCCCGCTCGCGGTCAGCCTCAATCAGGCAGGTCTCGCCCCCAAAGCGCTCCATCGCATCGCGCAACGCCGCGCCCAGACAGCTATATTTTTGGAGGTCGAGCATTAAGGAATCATTTCACCACAGAGGCACGGAGGCACGGAGAAAACCCTGTTAATGAATTAGCTACCCGCACAAGTTGATCGCTAAATCGAAGAAGCTAGAGCCGCGCCTGAATTTTCCCGGCCAGCGTGCGAAAGTCAGAAACCCCTTGTAACTCATAATCCGGCAGTTCCACCTGAAAATGATTCTCCAGCTTGGTCAGAAGGTCCAGCGTTTGCAAACTGTCAATCTCGAGCGTCTTGAAAAAGTCGTCGTCTGGACGCAGTTTCTCCCGCGGCACCTTGAAATGCGCCGCTGCAAGGCTAAGGATCTCATCAAGCGTCTGTTCCGCAGTATTCATCACTTAACTCTTGTCATTCCGAACCGGGCCGAAAGCCCGGTGAGGAACCTGCTTTTCACTCGGCACTCAGTACTAGCAACTCGGTGCTGTCCTACGGCAAGTAGGGCTGCGCATCCGTGCTCTCCACAAACTTCCGCAACCCAGTCTGCACCGCCGGACGGCCAAACAGTTCACAAAAAATATCAATCTCTCGCCGTAACTCTTCTTGCGGAATTGGTTTGATGAATTTCTTCGCCGCAGCTGCCGTCGCACGATCAAACTTCCCAAGCTGTATTGCCGTCGCTCGCGCCGCCCGCAGCGCCTCACCTTCGCCAGCCACCTGGCTCACGAGCCCGATCTGCTGTGCCTTCGTGGCATTGATGCTGCGTCCCGTGAGCAGCAGATCTCTCACCACAGCATTACCCAAATCCCGCTTCAGCCGTGGAATCCCGCCGAACCCGGGAATCAAACCCAGCCGCAGCTCAGGAAAACAAAATCGCGCCATCTTATCCGCGATAATCAAATCGCAAGCCAGCGCCAGTTCGAACCCTCCGCCAAACGTCACTCCATGCACCGCCGCAATTGTCGTTAAAGGAGCAGCATCAATCTGATTCAACACGCGGTGAATCCGCTCCAGAAAATCCCGCACGCCCTTTGCTGCTTCGGCTTTCTCCATCGCCTGCGACCGCTGGTAAAGCTCGCGCAAATCCGCTCCGGCGCAAAATCCCGGCTTCATCTCGCTATAAATAATGAGCGTATGCGCCTCCGCCTGCATCATCTCCAAAGCAGTTGCAAATTTCTCAAACTCATCCAGCGAGGCCGAACCGAGTTCGTTGCAAGGCTCCCGATGCAGCGCCAGTTCGATCACGCCGTCAGAAATACTCCAGGACAAGCCGCTCCCGGCACACTTGCTCGCGAACTGAAGCTCAGATTTCCCTTGGCTCACTCTGGCCACCGTTCCATTCATCGCCTGCACTAAACAGCCTGCCTCACTCGGTACATCCCCTCAATCTCTTCCTTCATCGCTGCCGCGATCGCGTCTCGTTTAAGCTTACCGTTCGCGGTTAACATCCCGCTCTCAATCGAGAAAGGATCTGCGCGCACGTAAAACGCCCGCACCTGCTTGTAGTGGGGCAACTCAGGATTCACCACGTCCAATGCGGCTTGCACCTTCTCAGCGGCCACATTCCCGGTCACGATTGCCGACAAATATCCTCGTCCATTTCCCACCACCACCACCTGCTGTGCTTCCGGCAAATGTTTCGCAATCGCGCTTTCAATCGGCTCCGGCGAAATTTTGTGTCCCGAGCCGAGCACTATCAGATTCTTGATCCGCCCCGCAATCCGCCAGTTTCCGGCGGCGTTCACCTCGCCCTGATCGCCGGTATGGAACCATCCGTCGCGCAGCGCCTCGGCCGTCTGCTCCGGCCGTTTCCAGTAGCCTGAAAAAACGTTGGGCCCACGCACCAGGATTTCATCATGCTCTCCCAGCTTCATCTCCATGCCGGGAATCGCCGGCCCGACGCGCCCTACCTCCACGTGGTTCGGATCATCCATCGTGCAAATCGCCGTAGTCTCCGTCAGCCCGTAAACCTGCAGCACGCGAATTCCCAGCATCATGAAATACAGCTGCGTCTCCGCACTCAGCGGCGCCGAGCCGCAAATTAGAGCCTTCAGATTTCTGCCGATCATCTTCTTCCGAATCGCCGGAAATACCAGCGCATTCGCCAGCGCCAGCCAAATCACATCTCCCGCTTTCGCCCGCCCATCCTGCCGCCGCGCCCACGCACCTTTCGCCCGCCCATAAATTGCTTGCGCAACTCCGCCGGTCTGCCAAAGCTGTTCATCCACCGCCCGCCGCATGCGCTCGAGCAGCTGCGGCACATTCAAAAAATAATCCGGAGCCACCACGCGCATGTCATTCGCAATCTTGGTCAGATCCATGTTGATCGTGACCAGGCTCCGCCGCTTCAAAAACGTCAGCAACGCAATCCAGGACGCCGCAAATGTAAACGGCAAATAGTGAAAGATGCGATGCTGCCGGCCTGAGCCGGATGACGAACCGGACATCAACTGTTCCAATCGCTCTGCCGTTCGCTCCAGCATGAAGCCCACATTCGCCGCCGTCAGCACCACGCCCTTGGCCTCACCGGATGTTCCAGACGTATAAATGATCGTCACGGGACTGTCGTTGCCCACCTGCGGCCGCTCCAGTTGCACGCCTTCCACGCCCGCAAAAATCTGATCAAACAGAAACTGCGGCGGAGCTTTCGCCCAACTTTGCGCAATCGCATCCCGCAACGCTGCATCCCCACAGCACACAATCGCCGGCGTACAGTCCTTCATCATCGCGACCAACTCCGCTGGCGCTTGCCGGGAATAGAGAGGAACGACAATCAGCCCTTCCGCCATGAGCGCCAAATCCATCGCCACCCAGCGAATGCTGTTCGCCGCTAGCAACCCGCACCGCTCGCCTTTCTGCAGACCTTTGGAAGCAATAAAGATCCTCGCCCTGCGAATAAGCTCCAATAACTCGCCACCGGTAACACCCGCGATTTCGCCGTTGCGAATCTCGGCGAGAATCCGCGTATCTGCAGCCACCTGCAGTTGCGAAAATATTTCTCCGACAAATGGAATGAGTGTGCTCAAGATAAAGATGTGGACTGCCAGAAAGTACTTACGAAGGACGCAACTCTAATTGTAGGCCGCCGCCAGCTCCCGCAGCCCTCGACTCATCGGCGGCAAGTAATCCTCCCAACTCCACTCGCCCCGGCGCGTCCCAAACTCCGGATACCTCCTCTGCACTTCCTCCTCAAAATAAACCCCCATGCGCGCCATCACCTTCAAGTTCCTGACGACGGTTCGCGCAATCCCGCTAGCGATCGCCTCACCTTCACAACTCAGCTTCTCCAGAGCTACGAGCAGCTTGCCTTCCAGTTCCGGATCGTCCACCGTCATCAGCAAATCCTGATGCCCGCGTTCCCGCATCAAGTTCCGGATGCGCTCATCCATCGTGATACCCGCCGACGGCACCAGCCCCGGCATCGAGGTCACAATCCCGTGATACCGCGAGGAAGCCATCATGTGGCACGCCCGCAGAATACTCACCAGTTCGTACATGTTGTACTCGTCCGACGTCAGCACGGGAACGCCGCCGAGCTTCTCCGAAATCCGCCGTGCCGGACGCGCATCCAGTCGCTCCGTCGCCGCCAGAATCACAAAAACATTTTTCTTCTTCCGAAACGCATCCACTGCATTCGCAATCGCCGTCCAATATTTCCGGTATGCCTGCTCCGCCGCCGGCCCAGAGTTGTGAAAATAAACCGTGCGGTAGTGGCTGTCTTTGTACGCTCCCGTCAAAGTGCGAGCCGCATACTTCGCAACCGAAGCCTTCACCGGCCACTCAAACGGATTAATCGGACACACCACCAGCACCGGCGTCCGCCCATCCCAACCGACTTTCCGTAGCACACTCTGCCCGTACTCCGCCGGACGCGGCTCGAATGTCCACGCGGTGTCGGTTCCCAACTCCGTAGGTACGCCGAGCTCGCGCAGCACCGTCCGCGACTCTTCATTCCGCGTAATCACAAACGAATTCTTGCAATACCGCCCGCACATCTTCGCCACCAGCGGATCCATATGCCCGGCTTCCGCGCCATATCCGATAGAAAGCTTGTTCTGCACGGCGGCAATTCCCAGCGACCCGATCATCATCGTGGTCAGCGCGTTGGCGAACTTGCTTTTGAACATCGACCCTTCACACGCCACCACTCCATCGTGCCTTGGAACTTCATTCGCCAGAAACGGAGGAAATATATCCGGCAGGTGCACCTGCTTTGTGCCTTCGAAATATCCGCGAGAGAAGTCGAAAGTTCTGGCTCATCACGCTGAACTCCACCCGCTCCGCGCACAGAATATGCCGGACTTGCCGCAGCATCTCTTCCACCCGCACATCCGAACCCATATTTCGCGTGCCGTTGTAACCCGCAAACAACAGCTTCAGCTTCTCGCCCGGCTGCCAGCGTTTGCCCTCGCCCAGCATCCATCCCGCTTTAGCGCGCTCGATCGACCCGCTCACCCACGCTTCCAAAATAAGGTCCATCATGCTGCGGTCCCTCCCGCAGCCACCGGCCAGGGACGGTATTGATACGCGAAATTATTCTCACGGCTGAACTTCAGCAGCGGATAGGAATATTCCGAAAACACCACCGGCTTCTTTCCCAACTCCTTCGTCACTCGCGTGTTATCGAACACCGTATTCCACACCAGATACGGCATAAACACTTTCATCAACGACGCACCTTTTCCAATCGCGCCCCCGTGGTTCGCCAAAAAATTCACCGAACCCGCAAACGGACGTTCCACGAGCGGCACAAACACCGGCGCGCGTTTCCGCTGCGCCCCGGCCAGCGCCTCTGTGATCCGTCGAAACGTCTGTGACCCCACCCCGGACGACAAATGATAGGTATC
Source organism: uncultured Acidobacteriaceae bacterium (assembly GCA_963786075.1). Taxonomy (GTDB): domain Bacteria; phylum Acidobacteriota; class Terriglobia; order Terriglobales; family Acidobacteriaceae; genus Sulfotelmatobacter. The sequence continues at coordinate 77,162 of CAWAYA010000007.1, forward strand.
GTGCTCCGGACGTTCTTTCTGATGCAGCGTCGCAATCGCCTCCGCGACAAAATCCACATTCACAATGTCGATCTTATCCGTGGAACGAAACGGCAACACCGGCAGCCCGGCCAGAAAAACAAACGCCTTCACCATGTCGAATTGCGTAGTCTCCGCATAGCGGCTGTCTCCCAGCACGATGCTCGGACGAAAAACCGTCTTCGGCGTCTCCGGCAACAATACTCGCATCATGTGCTCGCAGAATTTTTTCGTCCGCGCATAAGGATCGTAATCCGACCGCTCCCAATCAATCGACCGGTCCTCCGTCACGACTTCATTGTGCCGCTTCCCGGCAACCGCTACCGTGCTCACCTGGCTGAACCGCCTCAACCCGTGATAATGCTCCGCACTCCGCGCCAGCGTCAGCACTTCCAGCGTCCCGCGCAGATTCACATTCAGGCAGCTCTTCTCCGATTTCCGGTTCAGCGACGCCGCGCAGTGAATCACCGAATCCGTGGTGTGCACCAGTCGGTCGTATTCATCGCGCGAAAGCCCGAAACCGGACGCCGTCAGGTCGCCGCGGAAAACGCGCACCCGCGTCTGCAGGTATTCATAAAACTGCGGGAACTCCAGATGCAATTGCAGAGCCTGCCACAGCCGCCCTTGCGCCTCGCCATCATCCCGCGCCCGCACCAGCACATTGAGTGACGCGCCATGATCCCGCAAAAGATTGGCTGCCACGTGCGCCCCAATGTAACCGGTCGATCCCGTCAGAAATATCGCCATTCACCACGTCCCGCCATTGGTTCCCGTCTTTACCGTCTCTCCATTCTGCAAACTCCGCGCCGGGCGCGCCTCCAGCGGCCTTCCCTCAATCAGCGGATAAGTCCACTTGCGCAGCGCCGGAATATGTACATTGATCCAGTAATCCCACCAATCCAGCAGCCGCGCCTTGTAGCCAAACTCCTCGCGCTCGTCTTCCACCAGTGCGTGCGACAGCTTTTCCACATTGTCCGCTGCAAAATCGTGCTCATTGAACAGGATGAAGGGTTCAAACAACTCAATCAACTTCTCCAATCGCTCCAGATTCCTCTCCGCCTTCACCAGTGGAGTTTTCTTAAGCGGCAGCGGCGACATGATCCGCTGAATCGATTTCACAATCGCCTTCTGCGCCGGCGCCGACATCCGCTGGTAGCGCTCCTTCGAAACCGGAATCGCATCAAACCGCAGCCGCAGCCACGATTCCAACCCCTCCTGCGCGCGGTAATGCTTCCGGTGCGCCAGCGACGTCAGCTCAATTGACCGCCCCATGTCACAGGGATTCGTAACCGACGTTGCCAGTTGATAAAGCGAATCATGCCGCCGCTCCACAATCGCCGCCGCTATCAAAGTCATCCCGGCGCACACCGAGTCCACCGGAATAATGTCGAGCCGCTTGCTCTCATTTGAAGGCAACTGCCGGAAATATGTCCCCAACAGATAAGATAGCGAAGCCGAGGTGTTGATCCCCTCATTCCACCCCAGAAACGGCTTCGCCACCGAAGTCTCTACAATCGCCGGACGCACGACCGCTATTGGCAGCCCTGCTCCATGCTTTACCATCAGCGATTCGGCCAGGCTTTTGGTCAGCGTGTAAGTATTCGGCCAGCCCAGATCCTTCGCCCGCCGCGTCCCTGCCTCGGTCAAATAAGTCTTCAACCACCGGATCCGGTTCTTGCGGATCTGATTCTCCAAAGCCGTGCCCGTCAACCCTTTCGCGGCATGTTCTTTCGCCAGCGACTGCATCTTCAACCCGGCCGTTACTTCCGCGCCCTCGGCCTGCGTTTCCGCCTGCGCAATTACCTCATGCAGTGAACGCCACTCCTGTTCCGCATCGAAGTTCGGCACGCGATGCGGTGTGTAATTCGGAATCAACTTCTCCGCGACTCGCCCGTCGCGCTCGCCCGCCACGTAACAAGTAGAAAGATGCAGTAGTCCGGCGTGATCGCTTCCCTGCACAAACTCCAGGATGTTCATCGCCGCATCGGTGTTGGTCGCCAGCGCATCCCGCAAGTCCGGATTGAAATCCGTCAATCCTGAACTATTCACAATCAGATCAAGATTCCTCTGCAGCCGCCGCGCTACCTCTTCATTCAGCCCCAAACCCGCCCTCGTGACGTCGCCCTCCACCACCTCGACTTTGTCGCGCAGGTATTCGGCAAGACCCGCTCCATACTTCTCAAAGAGCGGATCGAACACCGGCGACTCTTCCACAATCTTTTCGAACCGCTGCTGCGCCGGATTCGATTTCTGCCGCCGGATCAGCAGATAAATCCGCCCGATCTTCGGCAACTCCAGCAGCGTATTCGCCAGCCACACTTTCCCAATGAACCCCGTCACTCCGATCAGCATCACATGCTTGCCCGCCAAAGCCCGCCGCACGGAAAATTCCTGCGCCTGCCTCTGCCCCTCGAAATGCACGATCGGATGTTCCCGCACCGCCGGCTCTCGCCCCGACCCAATCGTCGCCGCCCGCAGTTCCTCCACTGTGATATCCAGTTGCCGCGCCAGCGTCTTTGGCGCCCGCCGCCCATCCGGGCTCTGCTCCCGGATCCGCGCAAATGCTCCCCGCGGCCGGATCACGGGTTCCAGCAACCGCCCGGTAGCCACGCCATCGCGAAATTCCAGTCGGTTCGCCACGACCCGCTTCACACCAAGATGCTGCGCCAGTGGTTTCATCACGTGTTCCAGCGCCTGACTCACGAGCACCACATCCGCACCCGAGCGCACCAGTTCCCGCACCCGCTCGGCGCCATGCGTCTTCAACTCAGGCTTCAACCTGTATTGGAAATATTCTTCGCCCAGCAGATCCAGGCGGTCCCGCGTCACACCCCGCAGAGTCGTATGCACCACCCGCGTCGCGAACTTCCGGTTCGTCGAATACAGAAACGGACGCAACGCTGCCATCAGGAAAATCAGCCCCCGCCGGCGGAAGCGCTCCGCGAAGGTCTGCGCGTTCCAAGTAAAGAACGCCACCGGCTGCACCACCGTCAGGTCAAGCAGGCTCCCCTCCACCCGCCAGTACACGGTAGGAGGCGCAACGGCCGGCACGCGAGGCTTGTGGTTTGACGGTTCCAAAGTATGGTTCGTCCCGCAGGGATTCTGAACCAAGGCGGACGAATCTCCTATTGTAAACAATGGCCCTACTCCCCGCGAGGGTTGTGTCGCAACGGGATCAGGCGGAGATGTTTATGTGGGGACAGTCGCCTCGGCTGTCCAGTCGAGCGGACCTCTGTAGCAAGCTGTCCGCGCAACCGCCGTATATTCACACTGCCTTAACAATGCTTCCGTATAGTGGCGGCCTTTAGCACTCGTAACCACTTTCAAACACGAGCGACCTGAGGAGCAACCATGGCCACTGCATCACAGACTCTACTCGACCAAAAACTCGCCCGTTCGCCGGGCAAAATCGGGATGCTGGTCTTCGGCATCGTGCTCGTCATCGGCGTCGGCTATGCCGGTTCGAGCCTGCTACACGATCTTTCCGCCATCCACAACGAATCCGTCCTGCCCTATGTGCTTCTGGGTGTTGCGCTGCTAGTCGCTCTCGGCTTCGAGTTCGTCAACGGATTTCACGACACCGCCAACGCCGTGGCCACGGTCATCTACACTCACTCGCTCGAGCCTCACATCGCCGTGGTGTGGTCTGGCTTTTGGAATTTCCTGGGCGTTCTCGCTTCCAGCGGCTTGGTAGCCTTCGCGATCGTCTCGCTACTGCCGGTCGAACTGATCCTGCAAGTGGGCAGCAAAGCCGGATTCGCCATGGTCTTCGCCCTCCTCGTCGCCGCCATCATCTGGAACCTCGGCACCTGGTGGTTCGGACTGCCCGCCTCCAGTTCGCACACGCTAATCGGCAGCGTGATCGGCGTCGGCATCGCCAATCAACTGATGAACGCCAGAAGCGGCACCAGCGGCGTTGACTGGGGTCAGGCTGCCAGCATTGGCAAGTCGCTGCTGCTCTCGCCCATCGTTGGGTTCGGTTGCGCCGGGCTCTTATTGCTCCTCGCCAAAGCTCTCATTAAGGATCCCAAACTTTATAGCGCTCCCGAAGGCACGGAACCGCCGCCCTTTTACATCCGCTGCCTGCTCATTCTCACCTGCACCGGCGTCAGCTTCTTCCACGGCTCCAACGACGGACAAAAAGGCATGGGCCTGATCATGCTCATCCTCATCGGAACCGTTCCCACCGCCTATGCTCTCAATCACGCCGTCACCTACAAGGATTCGCAGGATTTCATCGCCGTCTCCCTCCAAGCCGCCGACGCCCTCACCAAATACGTCAGCCCCAACGCCGCCATCAGTGACGCGCATGAAGATGTCACCGATTACATCCGTACCAAGAATTTCACTCCCAACACCATGCTCGCCCTGCGCACCCTGGTCAGCGACATCGGCAACGAGACCGCTCTCTACAAAGAGATGAAGAACATCCCCAACGACCGCGTCCGGAACTTCCGCAACGACATGTATCTCATCAGCGAGGCCATCCGCCTCATGCAGAAGAGTGGCAACCCGGCTTTTGCTCCTGCTGACACCGCCATCCTCGCCAATTATAAGAAGCACATCGATCACTCCACCCGATTCATTCCTCTCTGGGTAAAGGTCGCCGTGGCCATGGCTCTCGGCCTCGGCACCATGGTCGGCTGGAAGCGCATCGTCGTAACCGTGGGAGAGAAGATTGGCAAGAGCCATCTGACCTACGCGCAGGGCGCGGTCGCAGAAATCACGGCCATGGCTACGATCGGCGCCGCCGACGGATTCGGTCTCCCCGTCAGCACCACTCACGTGCTCTCCTCCGGCGTCGCCGGCACCATGGCCGCGAACCACTCCGGAATTCAGTGGTCCACGGTGCGGAATCTGGCCTTGGCCTGGGTTCTCACCCTGCCCGTAGCCATGGTGCTCTCCGGATCCCTATTCTGGCTCTTCCGCAAGACGTTCTAAGCGGACGCCGAGCCGCGAAGCGGCGGCAGAATGCAGCCCAGGGCGCAAGCCCTGGGTCAAGTGTCGAGTGAGGAGCAAGCCCCGAAGGGGCGCAAGACTTACAACTTTATGCCGAAGCGCCCGACGATGCCGCCAAGCCGCGCTGTTTGCGCAACTCTGCCAGAAACGCATCGGCGGTAAGCGCAGCCTGGCTGCGGAACAGTCCCAGCAGCATATCTTCGGTTTCGCCATCAGCTGAGGCAACAGGCGAACCACTAGAAGATTCAGTTTCCAAACCTTCCGGCTCCACCAGCAACTCCGGCAGCATGTCGCGATTCTCCGTCAGCAAGCTTAAAAACTTTTCGAGCAGCGCGCGATGCTCCGGAGTGTTCTGAGTGAACTCCACTCCCATCCCCTTATCGGGATGCATGATTCGAACTACGCCTTCGGTTCTCAAGTCGATTCCGCCCGCTCGCATCGACAACGTTACTCGCGTCGAAACCGGGAACGGCGAACTGATCTCGAGGTAGCAACCACCCAAACTCAAATCCGTAAGCTGGCAGCGCGCCGGTGGATCATCCTTTTCCGCATCCGGAGAATTCCGCCCCAGCCACTCCCGCAACTGGTTCGTAAATTCCAACGATGGATTCTCGAAGCGCAACCCCACCTGCTTCCCCGTTCCCTCCCACGCAAACTCCGCGTGAACCTCTAAAGGTTTAGGTGAACCCGGCAGTGTAAACACCAGCGTCCAGCGTCCCAGTCGCCTACTGCGCCGCGGCAGGCTCACCGCCAGGCCGCCTTCGCCGAGATCGGTGGTGTTGACCTTGAAGTGGGTATCCGATTCGCGGCTGGTCATCTCTACCGGAATATTTACTGATACCCGCGAGTTGCGCCGCCGTTCCTTCTTCATCAGCGCCCGCGCCGCGCGAAAGCTCGACTTCGACCGTTCCACCGACACCGGCTTGTACAGGATGAAGTGCGCCCCAATCTCAAATGCCGACCGCAGCCCAACCTCCGGATCCAGAATCGCCACCGCGATGGCCCGCTTGTTGCACGGCGCTGCCCGCGCGCTGCGTAGCACCGCTGCCGCTCCCGGCCCGGCGCAATCCACAATGATCGCCTCGAACCGCTCGCGAGTGAGCTTGCGCAGCGCAATCTCCGAACTCGCGCACAACTCTACGCTGATGTCCAGATCGCCTAGCGTCCGGCGCAGCACACGCACGATTTTGTCGTCGGAACAAAGCAGAAGCGACTTCAGATTCATGGCCCGATCTTAAATCCTTCCGGCCCGGTCGTGTCCCCCAACCTGAGCCGTAACGGGCATGTTTCGCCTGCGGAATGCAGGCATGACACGGCCCCCACTCACACTGTAAGCCGCTCTAAAAGCCCATTCAATGGCCCCTTGGCGCCAGAAGTTACGGGGGTAACCTCTGAGGCTTACGGATTAGGGAGCCAACCTTCAGCTGGGATGTGAACTCACGTGTGCGACAAAAACATCACGATGAGGGGTACCGGGTCCGCCAAGACCGCCGCCGAAAGCCAATTCGCGGCCACCTAATAAGAACAATGAAGACAATTACTTAGAAATGTCTTACTAAAGCGATACCGCTTACATTCCGATTGACTTCCAGCAAAGATTGCCCTAACATACTGAGTCTCCGAACAGCGTTGGGATCAGTAGGTAGGGGCACGCCAAGCTGTGCAAGCCTAGGTTGTGTTTTTCCATGAATCCCAATAGCCTCCGGAGAATCATATAGATAGAGCAATCAACAGATTTTATTCCCCCTTTGTAGGAAAGGCATATTACATGGCGAAGCGTCGCGGAAATCCCAACTGGGGCAAGCCCGAGCCCATCGGCCCGATCGTCCCCACCATCACCGAGTTCGAGCAGGTAGTGCGCGAATACAAGCTCACCCCCGACCAGTATCTGCGGTCGACGCGCCTGCGCGAGTGGGCCCGCCGCAACAAGAATTCAAAGTACATCCCCGAGCCTCTCCTCGAAGCCTGGGGCTTCGAAATTGAATCCACGCTGTAAACTGCAGCCGTAAGGACTCTCCAAGGGTCGCCCAAGAGCGACCCTTTTGCTTTTGAGCCGCTGTTCTGCAAAACTCTTGTCATTCCGGCCGGAGCGGAGCGCTAGCGAGCGAAGTGGAGGAACCTGCTTCTCGGGTACCCCTTCCCCAGCCCGGGCCTGAAGCAAGACGCCCATGCTCAATCTCCTCAAAATCCCGCTACCCGAACTCTTCGCAGTCTTAGCAGCCCTAGCCTTCGCCACCGGCCTAAACGTCTACGCCACAGTAGCCGCTCTGGGCCTGCTAGCCCGCTTCGGACACGTCCCCCTCCCGCCAGCCCTACAACTCCTACAAACCTGGCCAATAATCGCAGCCAGCACAACTCTCTTCGCCATAGAATTCTTCGCCGACAAAATCCCCGCCTTCGACCTGATCTGGAGCGCCCTCCACACCTTCGTCCGAGTCCCCGTAGCCGCCCTCCTAGCCTACGGAGCCACGCGCCAGCTATCTCCGGGCGAACAGCTACTAGCAGCCGCCCTGGGAGCAGCCATAGCCCTGGCCGCTCACTCCGGCAAAACCGCCCTCCGCGCCGCCATAACCCCATCCCCAGAGCCCTTCTCCAACATCACCCTAAGCCTGGCTGAGGACGCCCTGGCCATCTCCCTAACCTGGCTAGCCACCCGCCACCCCTACGCGGCCGCCACCATAGCGCTAGCCCTGGTAGCAGTAATAGTGTTGCTGGCAAGAGCCGTAATCCAGGCCATGCGCAAGCTGTTCCAAGGAGCAGAAAAAGAGCTGGCAGGATAAGTGTGTGGGGACCGGTCTCCGACCCGTCCGTCGAGAGGAACTCGGCACTCGCGTGGAACGGACACTCCGTCCCTCGTGAAAAAGTCGAGACGCGAGAAGGTTCATCCTAGACGCTATCGCTTCTCCTTCACGACGCGGCCGTTGAGGGCCTGGATGGGGCGGACGTCGTGAGGAAAGAGCTTGGCGAAGCCGATGATCTGCTCGGCTGAGATCTCGACCGGAGTCTTCAGCACAAACCAGGTCACGCCCTCCGTGCAGGGCGGAGCCGTTACCGAGCCCATATACATGTAATAAGTGGTATCGCTGGGCAGCAGGCCCGCGGGATTAATGTCGACTCCGGGGACCGCGTGTTCTTCGTGGGAGAAATCAGGCAAGACCTTGCTTTCAGCCGTGGGCATGTGGTCCCAGATCTCCTGGATGGTCGGGTTCGCTTTGCCGGACTGGAGAAGAACTGCGACTCCGGCAACCTTGCCGTCGCTGGCACGGTACATCAGGTGGGCAACCATGTCGTAGGGCCTGCCGTGGATGTACTCTTCGCTGGGACGGTGAAAGTGGAATTGCGTTAGCTGGTAGCGTTTGTCTCCGACGATGAGAAAGTTTCCAGCTCCGGGGGCGTCGTGGTAGTTCACTCGGACGGTGTGTCCGTTGTTGAGCAGGTATTTGAGCGGACCGCTTTTCGAATCGAAGCGCAGGGCGGGCAGATCGGCTTTCTCTGCGCTTTGGATGTCGATCGGAGATTGTTCCTTGCCGGTGTTGCAGCGGGCGTAGGCGGGATCGAGCGCACTCCAGTGTTCGGCTCCTCTTGGACCTTCGTAGGCCCATGGAGTTTTCCATTGGGCTCGAGCGCCTGCGGGCTGGAGGAGCGCCGCGGCCGCCAACGATACAAAAGTCGTCCAACGTTTTCGCAAGTTGCACCTCGCTTTGGAGGACTGGCCCTCGCCTCCTTCGCTCTCGCGGCACTATCTTAACTTGAGAGTGGCGTGTCCGTTGTGTTTTCTGCGTGGGCGCCGTTGTGTTCGCATCACTTCAGGAGCGTCTTGACGGCTGGCGGCAGATCGAAGATAGAATCCGCGAGGGGCTCGTAGCTCACGGACGTGACGATGAAGGTTCGCATGCGGTTGCCGGTGCGCGAGATGAGTCTCGTCGCCACCATGGGCCCGCCGAAATTCTTGTAATCCCGAAACACAAGGGTCGAGACCGCTGTCGACTTGTTGTCCGCCTGAAAGCGGTAGCCGACGAGCAGTCCAGTTTGGACATCGTAGAACTGATTGTTGTCCTTGCCCCAGTGCGTGGTGCCGTGAAGCCAATAGCAGGTACGGCCGTCAAAATTGGTCACGCCGGCGAGATCGAGGTTTTTGAAATAGTCGGGCTGGTGGAGCGCGTATTGCAGGTCGGCGTAGCGGCGCACGGCTTCGAGGGCGGTGTCTTTGTCGATGCTGGGACCTTGTGCATCGATCGACCACGAAACTTTGCCGTCAAATCCTGAGATGGCTTGGCCGCCATCGGCGTGCGTGACCTTAAAGATCGACTTGAAGGGCTTAGCGTAAGAAACGAACGTGGCTTTTCCGGACAGGCCGGTGCCTTCGATTTCTCCGCGTACGGTTTCGGACTGGACCTTGGCTATGGCCTCGACACCGCCCAGAACCTGCTTGTAGCGATCGAGAACGGCCTCGGCGGTTTTGAGCGGCGCTGCCTGCGGCCAAACCTGTTGCGGCCGGATCAGCGCAACGCAAGCAAACAGGACAATTCCGAGCTCCATTCGACGCATGTCCGTTAGACGAACGTTCCAGCCAGAAGTTATCCCCTAGAGCAACGCCTTTCTATCTACAGGTCGAGGAAGCGGCTGCGATCTTGATCAGGAGGCAACATACAGACTTCGAGGCGTCCGAAGATGCGGTAGCGGCGGCGGGCAACGGCGTTGTAGACAGCGTCTCGGAGAGATTTCGGCAGGAAGTGAAGGAGGGATGCGAGTGCGCACCAGGGACCTGCGAGTTGCTTTAGGACGAAGAGAACTGCTTCCGAACGAGAGAGCAGATATTCGTCGGGGAGTTCATGGTTCAGGACCAAGTAGACAGTATCTAGATCGGTGGGGCTGGCGCCGTGGCGGGCGAGGATGGGCGCGGCGAACGTGCTCTGCAGCGAGGCGAAGCGGAAGATGGCGTTGCGATCGCGGCGGAGGATGAATCGAACGAAGCGGTTGCAGAGCGCGCAAACGCCGTCGTAGAGGAGGATGGGGTGGGGCATGGATCGGGTTACAGTGAGAGATTAGCATCTGCCGGGGGCGAAGCGGCAGGGATCGAGGCTGAAATCCCGAGACATTGGCGTGTGTGGAATCCCACCTTTGCAAAGAACGCAAAGATGGGGCGCCCACCCTTGTGGTGGCGCGATGGTGGTCGAGCGACTGATAGGCATGTCCGTCCCGCATGGGGTGGCGAGCTGGTTATGAGCCTTGACGTAGTAATTCTGATCGGAGGCGGGGGTGGCGCTGGGTTTGGCGGAGGTAGGGAAGTTCGGTGGGGGCGCTCTTGACGCGGATTATTTTTATCAGTTGGTCTTTTTCGCTACGCGTCCAGCGAGATAGGTTGGGTATTTCGGACAGGACTAGGGACCAGTTTTCTAGGGAGTGTTTCTGAAGGGGGGTCCAGTTCGTGGGGTTGAGGTTTAGGGCTTGGGTTGCGGCGGCGGTGGAGGCTTGGCGGATTCTCTGGCTGTCTCCGTCGAATTCGCGCGCCATGCGGCGGCTGATCCGGAGGCCGAGGTTGCGGGTGGAGAAGGTGTCCCAAGGGCCGGAACTGCCGCGGGGGTTGGAACCCGCTTCCTTCGATGTGCGTTTTACACGGCCCTGAAAGGGCCGCTCCTCCACGTTGGCGTCGGCCTCGGATCGGGATGCCAAGTTGGGACCCATAGGCTTCTTCGCGGACGGTCGTAGATCATAGAACATGTGGGCTTCGGCCAGGCGCTTCAGGGTACGGGGTGGGGTGCGGTAGTTTGGGTTGGCGGCGATTCTTTCTTCTTCTCGCTCACACAACTTTTGCAGATCGGGGCGGCCGTGGCGGAAGCCTAGTTTGCGGTAAAACCAGAAGGCTCCGCTTTCGATGGCTTCGTCGTTGTTCTGGCCGATCTGGTACGGGTAGATGGAAATGCAATCGGCGTGGGTCAGGGCGCGTAGGCAGCGCAGGGCTTGGGCGTAGATCCAGGCAGTCTCTCCCTGGCGGTAAGTGTAGAAAGTGTTGAAGCCTACCTCGATCCATTCGCAAAGGCCGATGGCTTCGATGTAGTTGATGGGGACTCCGTTTTTTTGGGTGTAGCCGGCTACGTAGGCGCGGAGCGGGAGACGACGGGTCGGGGGCAGTCCCCAAAAATGCATGATTACGCCGCGGCCCAGGTCGGCTTTTACTACTGCGCTCGGGTCGCCCAGCGTGGTGCCGTAGAGTTCGCGGTAGCGGACTACCATGATTTCGCGGATGGATTGCATTACGGATTCACCGGCGGCGCGGGAGAGTTTGTGTAGTTTAGGAGCGGGCTTGGATAGTTCTTGAGCGAGATTGACTTCGCCGCGCTGGATTAGCGCGGAATCGTGGAAGTAGAAACGGCGGGGACGGGTCCAGTCGCGGGTGCGGGAGAGTTTTAAATTGTCCAGTTTCCAGCGGAGTGGAAGACGCAGGGAGTCGTAGATTTCCGATTGCTGGCGGGCTGGGAGTGGAAGCTTGGCGAATTGATTTAGCAGCCATGGGAGTGCGTTCTGGCGGCCTCTGGCGGCGTCGATCCAACTTGACCACGGGATGTTGGCTTCTACGTCCGCGTCTTCTTCTAACAGAGGAATGAAACGGGGCCAGGTGTTGCCGCGGGCGCGCTCGGCTTGGTAATCGTCCCAGTAATCGTTCCAGGCGATTTCGATGTTCTTGGGAATGCGATGCACGAGCCAACTGGCTACGTCGAAGGAGAGTGCGTCTTGCATGGTCGTGCCGGCTATGCCGGAGGTGTCGAAGTCGTCGAAGATCGACATGTCGGCGTTCGCGGCGCGGAGTTTTTCTATGCGCTGATGGAAGGTGTTGAGGAGATTCTCTACGCGGGGGATTTCGGACGGGCCGTGCGGGAAAGCACGGAGGAATAGAAGCCCTTCATGGAACCGGATTAGCTGGTGGGGATCTAGTTGGAGCTTGGAGAGTTGGGTTAGGAGCTTTTCGATTTTGGTGGCTTGGCCGGAGTTGAATTGGTTTTTGGCGGCGTCCAGTTGGGTTAGGAGGTCGTTGGGATCGTGGGAAGTGCGCGGCATGGCGGCGAGATAGTGTAACGCACGAGCCTCAGGGGCTAAAGCCCGGTTCCACATGTTTGAGCTTTTGACGCAGGCCTGGAAGGCCTGCTCCACCCGCTTTCGGTTTGTAGAGATTCGGATAGCGCGCGGTCGGTGGTCAAGGCGCCTTGCTTCGCTCGGCGGGACCCTTCGGCTTCGCTCAGGGCAGGCTCACGGGGCGCCCGTCCCCACATGAGCATTTGGACGGCTGGCGGGACGCCGGCGCTACGTGCAAATCAGGCGTAGCCTTTTTTCTTCCAGACTTGCCAGTCGTCACGGACGGACTGGAGCATTTGTTCGGCGGCCTGGTGCAGCCACTTTGGTTTTTGTTTGTCGAGGTGGCGGAGGATGGCTTTGCGGGCGGTTGGCGTACCGAGGTGGACGTTGGCGGTTTCGTATCCCATGGCGTGGAGCAGGCGGAGTTCGGTGTCTGGGGGGCGAAGGGAGGCCAGTTCGATGCGGGAGCAGTGAGGGCCTAAGCGGCGAACGATCCAGCGGCCGCGGAGTTGGACGAAGGGGTCGGGACAGCGGACGGCGCGGTTGATGATGGTCTGGTAGAGAATTTCGGCGGGACCGCAGTTTCTCCCGGCGTCGATGCTTTGCGCCCAGTGCGAGGACGATGGGACCAGGGCTTTGGCTTCACGGGCGATTTGGCCGCCGTGCCAGTCGGCGATCGCAACGAAGCGGGCATGGCCGAGGCTGCCGAGTCCGGCGACGCGGTGGGCGAAGCGATAGGAGATTCCGGGTCCGGGCATGAGGTGCTCGATGGCGTCGATGGCGCTGATCGGGCATTCAGTTTTGAGGGTGGGAAGCGCGTCCATCTTCTGCCAGAAATGTACGGGATCGCGCAACTCGCTTTCGGCGATGCGGCGCAGCCACCCGTGCCGTTCTTCCAGCACGAAAGCGCAACCTTTTTGCTGCATGCTTTCGCGATAGCCTTCGAGAATGGCGGTGCAGATGTCGTCGCGTTTGACCGGGAGATGTCCGGCTTCGGCGGCGAGGTGAGCGCTTACGGCCAGGCGGACCAGATCGATGGCGTAGGCCATGGGCCAAGCTTCGTCGAAATCGTTGACGCCCCAGATCAGGCGGCCTTCGATGTCACGCCAGGTGCCGAAGTTTTCCACGTGGAGATCGCCTACGGCTAACGCTTTTGGGGCATGGGCGAGGTCAGGACAGACTTGCGGCCAGAGTTGCGCCCAGCGGTAGTAAGTGGCGCGGAGGAACATGAAGCAGTCCTTCTTCATGTTGGAGTGTTTCAGGCGGAGGTCTTTCTGGTCGATGCGGGTGCGCAGGGCGAGCCAGGCTTCGAACTGGCGCGTGGCTTTGACTACGTTCATGCGGGCAACGATAGCGGCGGCGGGAATGGGAAGTCAAATGGTGCAAGGAGACAGGACTTTTCACCACGGGGTCACAGAGGCACCGAGAAAAGCTCGATCTGAATACTGCTTTATTTCTGGTTTTCTCTGCGCCTCTGTGTCTCAGTGGTGAAATGAAGAACCGGCGCGAGGTGCTGGACTTGACAGTCCGCGCCTTGCGGCCGGTTAGCGCGCCCAGTTGGGGCGCACGCTTTAGTTTTTGAAGTAGGCGGCGTTGGTGGCGACGAATTGCTTTTTGTCTTCGGGTACTTCGTCTGCGGCGTGGATCGAATCCGAAGTGCAGATGGGCACGCAGGCGCCGCAATCGATGCATTCGACTGGATCGACGAAGAGCTGAGTCGCCGCTTCGAAGCCGGGTTCATCCTGCTTGGGATGGATGCAGTCGGTGGGACAGACATCGACGCAGAGGGAATCTTTGATGCAGGAATCAGTGATTACGTAGGCCATGATAAAGATCTCCGGGATAGAGTTGGTTTTACTCAAAGATCAGTCTAGGAGCGGGATCGAGATGAGGCGGTGATGAGGATCACAGTTCGATGTTTGCGCGGGGATGCTGGTCGGTAGCGCAAGATTCGAGTGCCTGTGGTTACATCACGCAGAACGGTGACGGCGGTCACGGAAATTTAAAGGTTCGTCATGGCAGAATGCTGGCACTGAACTAGTTCTTACTAGTTGAAGATCGCCCGGCTCCAACCCACAGAACCCCACAGAGCCGTTACCCCAGACGGCAGGGGCCGGGCGCCTAAAACCTACCAGAGTTCTCCCGGCACCGGCATTCGTTGTGTCTCTCTGAACACACTGACCTTGGAAATCCACTCCTTGCAACTGCTGTGCTTCTTGTAAATCCTTGTTTTTCAATCTCATGAAGATTGGCGTTTGTCCTGCGATAAAGCCTGGGTGTGCGGCATGCGGCACACGGGAGGCTTTATGCAGATGGCGATCACATTTATGGCGGTGGTAGCGGGCCTGATTTTTTCGGTGGCGGTGGCGTTGCTGGCGGAGGAGCTGATTTTCGGGCAAGTGTTCCGGTTGTTCTTTGTTCCACAGGCCGCGCGAGAAGGCGTGGCGCAGACCGTGCCGGTAAAAGCAGAGCAGAAGCGCTGAGGCGCACAGGAGAACTACGATGCTGGCGTTGCGGGATTTGCTGATTACGTGCGGCGTGGCGATGATGATCGCGGCCGTGTGCATTCTCTCTTACGATTTGTATCGCGAATTTTTGTACCGAAGATTGCTGGCTACTCCAGGAGGTGCGGTGAGTGCGGCTCCGGTGGTGGTGCGGTGGCGGACTTCGCTGGCTTTGGCGATGCTGGCCTGGGGACCGCTGCTGGTGGCCTTCAGCATTGTGGTGGTGCCAAGCGGGATGGCTGGGGTGCGGATCAGCGACGTGAGCGGAACGGTGCCGGGGACGCTATATCCGGGGGCGCACATGGTGATGCCGCTGGTGGAGAATGTTGCGCTGTTCGATACCCGAGATCAGATTTTTACCACGGGGGATTCGGAGATCCCAAAGCCCTCGGCAGGGGGTCTCCCTCCGAAGCCGCAGCTTCTTGATGTGCAAGCGAAGGAAGGACTGACGCTGGGGCTGGCGATTACGGTGCGGTACCGGCTGGATGCGAAGAGGCTGGATTATATCCAAGGTAATCTGCCGCGTCCGGTGGAGAAGGAAATTGTTCCGCCTACGGTGGCTAGTGTTTGGCGGGAAATCGTGCCGAACTATACGGTGCGCGATGTTTTTTCAGCGAAGCGCGAGGAGGTGCGGCAGAGGGCGTCGGCGCTGATCACGCAGAAGCTGGCGGCGGATGGGATCGTCGTGAAAGAGGTGATGCTGCGGGATATCCAACTTCCTCCGGAATATGCCAAGGGCCTCGAGACTTTGCTGCTGAAGGAACAAGAAAACGACCGCATGGGCGTCGAGACGGAGTTGAAGACTAAGGAAGTGCGGATTGCCGAACTGGAAGCCGAGGCGGCGAAGGTGCAGCAGGTGAAGCAGGCGGAAGGTGAAGCGCAAGTGCATGTGCTGCAGGCGAAGGGTGAGGCCGATGCGATGCAATACACATTGCCGCTGAAGGAGAAACAAATCCAGCAGAGCCGGCTGGAGGCGCAGGCGCGGAAGGAAGCTACCATCCAGAACGCGGAAGCGGAAGCGCAGGCAAAAGAGATCGACAGCAAGGCGGAAGGGGAACGCAGGAAACTGCTGGCGGACGCGGAGGCGCAGGCCAAGGTGATGGACAGCAAAGCGGAAGGTGAGCGGCGCCGGCTGCTGGCGGACGCGGAAGCGGATCGCATTCGGGTCACGGCGGCGGCGGATGCGGAGCGATTGCACAGCGAGGCAGCGATATTGAAAGACAATCCGCTACTGATTAATAAGATTGTGGCGGAGCGGCTTTCGGACAAGCTGCAGATCATGATGGTGCCGGCGGATGGGAAATTCTTTTTTGCCAATGATGTGCTGCGGGGCATGAATGTGATGAGCGGGCAAGCGGCACAAAGATAGTGACGCGTGACCAGAGATCAGTGAACATTAATCAGGGGCCAGTGGCCAGCGATCTCTCCGGTCCACTGGCCATTTCCTTCGGCTCCGGAACACTCACCGACAGTTGGAGAGGTCCGTTGTCGGAGCCTCCGGGCGTTCCAACGCGGCTGAAGCCGCGCCCCTTTCATTTCACAGCGGCTCGGCGGAACGGTGAGATATGATGCAGACGATTCCCTGGCATCTTACAGAACCTGGTTCGCACAGGACCGGTTCGGATGGAAGTGCTCCAAGTGAGAAAAGAAAGGCAATGATGTTTCGCCGCAAACTGCTGGCCGTGTTCGCCGTTACAGTTTTTTTGTCGGTGGCGGCGGTGGCGCTGCTGGTTTCTGCAGTGACGCGGCGGGCCTTTGCGCGCAGCGAGGATGAAAGAACAGCGGCGCTCGTCACGCAGTTCCAGCGCGAATTCAACCAGCAGGGTGAGGACGTGGCACGGCGCGTGGAGGCGATTGCGGCTTCGGAAGATGTTAGCAGGATGGCCGTAAAACTGAATCGGCCGCAGGCCGATGCGGGGCCTTATTTTGAATTAGCGAAGACGACCGCAGCAAATAGCGGACTCGACTTTTTGGAGTTCGTGGAAAATGATGGAACCATTATTTCGTCGGCGCAATGGCCGGCGAAGTTTGGCTACGCGGATAGCGGGATTGCAAACTTCGCTGCGTCGGCTGACCAGGGAGCATTTCTTAAGCAAGAGGATCTGCAGGATGGAACGGCGCTGGGATTGTTCGCGGTGCGGGCGACGCGGATTGGCGAGCGTCCCGTCTATGTGATTGGCGGGCGCCGTCTGGATAAATCTTTTCTCTCCGGGATCGATGTGCCGGTGGGAACACGAGCGTTGCTCTATCAGAATCGCGGCGAGAGGTTTGCGCCGGAGTTGCTGGTGGATCCGTCTGAGTCGGCAGCCGAGGCCAAGCGGCCGGCGGAGAAGCTTGAACCTTTGGTCGATGCGGTGCGGCAGTCCAAAGAAGAAGCGAGCGGCCTGGTGCATTGGTCGGGGGATAAAGCGGAGGATGAAGTGTTTCATGCCATTCCGCTGCTGGGTGCGGGTTCGGGAAAAGATCGTCCTGTGCTAGCGATCTTGTTGATTGGCAATTCGCGGCGGAGTTATGTGGAGCTGATGCGGCACATTCGCTCGGCGGCGTTGATGGTCGGAGGCGGAGGAATTCTGCTGGCGATTCTGCTGAGCAGTTGGGCGGCCGCGCGGGTGACGCGTCCGGTAGAGCAACTGGCGCATGCCGCACAGGAAGTCGCCGAGGGCAATTGGAATGTGCGAGTAGATGTGTTGGGCGACGACGAGCTGGGGCAACTGGCCGATTCCTTTAATCGGATGACCACGGAATTGCTGGGACAGAAAGAGCGGCTGATGCAGGCCGAGCGGGTCGCGGCTTGGCGAGAGCTGGCCCGGCGGCTGGCGCATGAATTGAAGAATCCGCTGTTTCCGCTGCAGCTTACGATGGAAAATCTGGTGCGGGCGCGGCAACAGAATCCGGAACAGTTCGAAGAAGTCTTCCGGGAAAGTTCTCGAACATTGCTCGCGGAGATCGCAAACCTGAAGGGGATCATCGCGAAGTTCAGCGAGTTTTCGAAGATGCCGCAGCCGCGGTTGCAACGGGTGCAGGTAAACGAAGTGATCCGTGGGGCGGTACAGCTTTTCCAGGCGCAGCTTGAAGCGCCGGGGCGTGCGAAGATCATTTGCGACTTGCAGCTCGATCCGCACCTGGGGACGATCTCAGCCGATGCTGAGTTGTTGCATCGGGCGATTTCGAACCTCGTGATGAACGCAGTGGATGCGATGCCCCGGGGCGGGACCCTGACGCTGCGGACGCGCCAAGACGGCGGCCAAGTGGTGATCGAGGTTGCGGATACGGGAGCAGGGTTGACGCCGGAAGAGTGTGAGCGAATCTTTACTCCTTATTATACGAGCAAGGAGCATGGAACCGGCCTGGGGCTGGCTATCGTACAGTCGGTGGTGAGCGATCATGGAGGCAGAATCCACGTGCAGAGCTCGCCGGGGCGGGGGACGACGTTCGTGATCGAGTTGCCGCGGAATGCGGCGTCCGCGCAGAACGCGGAATGAGGTAAATCAGAAATCGGAGGACGGTTGCCGACAAAAGCACATTTGCTGATTGTGGATGATGAAGCGAACACGCTGGCTTCCCTGTCGCGGGCGTTCCGGCTGGCTGGGCACGAGGCGACGGTGTGCGATAACGCGGCGAAGGCGCTGGAACTGGCTAGGGCGCAGAATTTCGATGTGATCCTGTCGGATGTGGTAATGCCGGGAAAAGGTGGACTGGCGCTGCTCGATGAATTGAAGGCACAGGGAGTGACGGCGCCGGTGGTGATGATGTCTGGGCAGGGGGATATTGAAACGGCGGTGCGAGCCACGCGGCTGGGAGCTCTGGATTTTCTGGAGAAGCCGATCTCGACCGAGAAGCTTTTGTTAACGGTGGAGAATGCTCTGAAGCTGCAGCGGCTGGAGAGTGAGAACCGGCAACTCAAGCAGCGGCTGGGCAAGCATGAGATCGTGTGGCAGGGCGCGGCCATGCAGCGCATGATGGCGCAAGTGGAGCGAGTCGCGGCAAGTGAAACGCGAGTCTGCATCCTCGGGGAAACCGGAACGGGAAAAGAGCTGGTGGCGCGGACGATTCATGAACGCAGTGCGCGGGCCGGAGGCGCGTTCGTAACATTGAATTGCGCGGCGGTTCCGGCGGACCTGATTGAGTCGGAACTTTTTGGACATGAGAAAGGATCGTTCACCGGAGCGGCGGCCCGGCATCTTGGAAAGTTCGAGCAGGCGGATCATGGCACCATCTTTCTGGATGAGATTGGCGATATGCCTTTGGCCATGCAGGCCAAGCTGCTGCGCGTGCTGGAAGAAGGAGAAGTGGAGCGCATTGGCGGCGAGAAGCCTGTGAGTGTGGATGTGCGGGTGGTGGTGGCGACGCATCGCGATCTGGAAGCGCGGGTGCGCGAGGAGAAATTCCGTCAGGATTTGTTTCATCGAATTTATGTTTTTCCTCTGGTGCTTCCGCCTTTGCGCGACCGCCGCGAAGATATTCCACTCCTGGTGGACCATTTTGCGGCGCAGGTGAGCGCGCAGAATGGGTGGAAGGCGATTCCGTTTACGGCGCAGGCGATGGCGGCGTTGCAGTCCTATACCTGGCCGGGCAATGTACGTGAGTTGCGCAACATGGTGGAGCGGTTGATGCTGCTGGCTACCGACGGTCAGGTTGACCTTGCGACTGTCGAGATCGCCATGCCGAAAGGCGGGAACAGCGGAGTTGCGGCATCATCGGTATTCTCGTCGGGAGCACTGGCTGAGCGCGTGGACGCTTTCGAGCGGGAAGTGATCCTGGCGGAATTGAAGCGGAGTCATTCGAACGTTAGTCTGGCGGCGAAGTCGCTGGGGCTGGAGCGGAGCCATCTTTACAAGAAGGCGGAGCAGTTGGGGATAGATCTGCGGGCGATGCGGCGGGAACATGGGTCGCAGGAATAGGTTGCTTTCCACACACACTTCTAGGAGATACCGTTGATCGGAACGGATCGTCGTTGGATGGTTTCGGCTTTCTTCTTCAGTTCACTTACATCTATTTTATTTTCGTCAGTGGTTTTTGCGATTGAGCCGCCTTCTCCGCCGGCCTACGGAGTTCGGATGGAGCAGGCGTGGATTCCAATGAAAGACGGCGTGCGGCTGGCGGCTACGCTTTATATGCCCGATGGGGCGAAGCCGGAAGAGAAGTTCCCTGCCCTGCTGGAATATTTGCCTTATCGAAAAGATGACGGCACGGCGGCGGGAGATTATCCCAAGCATGCTTATTTTGCGCGGCGCGGATACGTGAGCGTGCGGGTGGATATTCGCGGATTTGGGGCGAGCGAGGGCGCGCCGCCGGAGCGGGAATATTCGGAACAAGAACAAGTCGATGGCGAGCAGGTGATTGCGTGGCTCGCTCATCAGAGTTGGTCGAATGGGAATGTGGGAATGTTCGGCATTTCGTGGGGCGGATTTAATTCTCTGCAGATGGCGATGCGGCATGCGCCGGGGTTGAAGGCGATTTTGGCGACGGACGCGACGGCAGAATTATTTCACGACGACGTGCATTACATCGATGGCATGGCGCATATCGATGAGTTCGAACTGAATATGGATATGGCGGAGGGATGGACTGGCGCGCCGGATTATACGACTGACGAAAAAGTTCTGGGACCGAGATTTGAGACGCCTCCGTGGTCGCTGCTTTATCTGAGGCATCAGCATGATGGGCCGTTCTGGCGTGAGCCGGTGCGCCCGTTGAAAGAGATCGCGATTCCGAGTTTTTTGATTGGCGGATTGCTCGATGGTTATCGCGACAACGTGACCGACATGCTGATGCAGGCGAGCGGGCCGGTGAAGGCGATTGTGGGGCCGTGGAACCATACGTTTCCGAATGAGGCTGTGCCCGGTCCGCAGATTGAGTGGCGCAATGAGGCGGTGCGCTGGTTTGATCATTGGCTAAAAGGACGCGACACCGGCGTAGAACACGATCCGCGGCTGGTCATTTATATGCAGCATTGGCATGCGCCCGATCCGAGTCTGGAAAATGTGCCGGGAGAGTGGAGACGCGAGGATGGTTGGCCTCCAAAGGATGCGCGGCCTTCGACCTTATTTTTTCAGCCGAATCACTCCTTGGCCGAGAGTGCTGCGCAGATCGACACACATCAGCTTAAGTATGTGCCATCGATTGGCGTGGAGGCCGGATTCTGGTGGGGCGAGTTGTTGAGCGATGTGCGGCCGGTGGATGCGTTCAGTCTAGTTTACGATTCGGCGCCGCTGCAAGCGGACGTGGCTATTCTGGGGCGTCCGCACGCCTTGCTTCGGGCCTCGGCTACGGCGTCCCTGGCGGATTGGTTCGCGCGACTCTCGGACGTAGCGCCGGATGGAACGGTTACGCAGATTACGGGCGCAGGCATCAACGGAGCGCGGCGGGATTCGATGACCGAGCCCCGCGATCTCGAACCGGGTAAGGTTTATCCACTTGACATCGAAATGCATTTGACTTCGTGGGTATTTCCCAAGGGGCATCGCATTCGCGTGGCGATTTCGAATGCGTTGTGGCCGATGATGCTGCCCACCCCTTACTCGATGACGACTTCGTTGGAACTCGGCGGCGGCGATGGTTCGCGCATCGTGCTGCCGGTGGTGCCTGTGCACGGAGCCGCTGCGCCTGCGTTTTCTCCACCTGAGCCATCAGAAGAACGGACCGACATTAAGAGCGAAGGCTTTCCTTGGCCGGGGGAGTGGACTGTCGAGCGTGACGAAGCTCGTCACAAAACTAGGGTGCACTGGAAGGGGCAGGAGAGCGGCGAATATCCCTGGGGAAAAGAAATCGATTACGAAAATCTGACCTATGATGCCGACGACGCGCATCCCGAGACTTGTTCCGTGCGCGGCGAGGCTGAGACTGTGTTTACGCTAAAGGGCCGCACGCTGACCTGGCGTGGGCATCTTCTGGTCACGACTGATCAGAAGAATTTTTACTACAAGTACACGCGTGAGTTGTTGAAGGATGGGGCGATGATTAGGTCGAAGACATGGCAGGAGACGATTGCCAGGGATCATCAGTGAGGGTGAGCTCGCCTCAGCTGCTGAAGCCGTCGGCGATTTACGGACTTACGGCACGACCGAAGTCGTGCCCTTCTCGATCTCTCTGGCTTCGGGCTTCTTCGTTGCCCAAACACTTTTATTGTTTGTAGATCTTGCCCTCTTTCATTACGAATTGAACCGTTTCGAGTGCGCGAATGTCGGTTAGCGGGTCACCGGTTACGGCGATGATGTCGGCGTATTTTCCTGGCTTGATCGAGCCAATCTCGTTCGAACGGCCGAGCAGGTCGGCGGCGTTACTGGTGGCGGCTTGAATGGCCTGCATGGGAGTCATTCCGTACTTGACCATGAAGGCGAACTGTTTGCCGCTGGTGCCGTAGGGACAGACTCCGGCGTCGGTGCCGAATGACATTTTTGCTCCGGCCACGACGGCTTTGCGGAAATTATCGCGCTGGATCTGGCCGAGTGCGGCATCGTGCTCGAGGAAGTCTTTGGGCATCTTTCCGAGTCTCCCTTCTTCCTGAATGCACTCTTCGTCGTAGATATCCATGTCGAGATAAGTGCCGTGCTGCTTGGCGAGGGCAATGCCTTCGTCATCGATCATGCTGGCATGCTCGACTGAGGCCACGCCCGCGCGGATAGCGTTCTTGATGCCTTCGGGCGAGTGAGCGTGCGATTCGACTCGCAACCCAAAATGGCTGGCCTCGTCTACCGCAGCCTGAAGCTCCTCTAGCGTAAATTCCTGCGAGTGAGGATTGCTGCCGTGGGTGAGCACGGCGCCGCTCGATAGAACCTTGATGTGGTCCACTCCGTCATGCGCGAGCTTGCGAATGACTTGCCGCACTTCCCACGGGCTGTTGGCTTCGCCGTAGTGCATGTCCCAAGGCAGCGTGATGTCAGGAGCCAGGCCGGTATCGGCGCCCGCACCGCCGGTAATGGTGACATAAGCACCGGCGACGTACATGCGCGGGCCGACAATATCGCCGCGATTGATCGCATCGCGCAGAGCAATATCTCCCAGAGCGCGGTATGTGCCTACATCGCGCACCGTTGTGAATCCTGATTCGAGCGTGACCCGCGCGTTGGGCACTGACTCGAGCGCCAACTCGGCGGCGGTTTTTCGGAATACGCCCATGGGTTCGGAATCGTGCGCGCCATCGGCGAGATGAGTGTGACAGTCGATGAGTCCGGGCAAGACGGTCATCTTGCTGAGGTCGATGATCTTGGCATCAGATGGGATTGTCACGTTGTTGCCTACAGCTTCGATCTTGTTGTCGCGGATCAGGATGGTTTGGCTGGTTAGAACCTTGCCGGAGTCCGGATCGATCAGTTTGCCGGCGCGGATGGCGGTGGTTTGCGCGGTGACGATTGCCGCAACGAAGAACGCAGAGATTACAATCAGGATATTTCGGATGATTTTCATGGGTCCGTAAACAAGAGTTCTAATCGGCCGCCGCTGCCCTGGGCTCTAAGCCGCGTTTCAAGTCAGCTGCCAGAAGACGATGAAACAATTGTTCTCCGGCTTCGCGACGGACGGAAAGACGTCCGGCGCGATAGGCTCGCGACTTCAAGCCACGCTGCACGTCTTCGCAGATGCCGAGATCTTCTTCCTGCACCCGGTTGCCGACGTTTACTGACTGCTCATTGTATTCGCGCCGCGCGTCGCTGATGTCTCCGAAATAAAAATCGAAGATCACGTGGCAATGATCAACGTCGACGGGAATCACTAAATTTGTATCCATGTATCCCTCATAGCAGTTGATCATGAGGTTGGGATGCTGCCAGAAATACCACGCACGGTCGCCTTTGCGCGCGGCCCCAGTCGCGGCGTCGGTGTCGGAAGAAACCATGGGGCTTGACTGCAGGCAGTAACGGTCTTGGTTCTCGATTGTGTACTGCTTGTAATCGAGAACTGAATTCAAGCCTTTGTGCAGATGCGGAACGTGGTAGCCGCCGTCGAGGTAGTTATCGACGAAAACTTTCCAGTTGCAATTGATGTTGTACGTGCGGCGATCGAAGTAATGCAGTTTGCTGATGCCTAGCGGAGCAATGCGCTGCACTAGGCCGCCGAGAAATTCTGCGAGTGGGGCGGCATGGCTGTCGAGGTTGATGAATACGAAACACTCCCAGGTTTCGACTCGAATGGGAATAAGTCCGTTTTGTGCGCGATCGAAATTCTCGACGCCTTCGAACTCAGGCATGCCTTTGAGGGACCCATCAAGGCCGTAGTTCCAGCCGTGATAGGGACAATGCAAGAGAGAAGCCTGGCCGCAGGGTTCGGTCACGACAGCGGCGGCATGGTGGCGGCAGACATTGTAGAAAGCGCGCAAAGCACCGTCACTGCCGCGGACGACGACAACCGGCTCACCGGCGACTATCGTGCTCACGAACTGGCCAGGCATTTTCACTTGTTCGGTGCGGCCGACGAGTTGCCAGGTTTTGCTGAATACGCTGAGGCGCTCAAGTTCCGCAATGCGCGCATCGACGTACCAGGCAGCGGGAATGGTCGAGGCCTGCGACAGCGGTGCATGGTCGTCGTAGCTAGCGAGAATTTGTTCGATGGAAGTTTGCATCATCTGAAATTGTTCTCACTCTGAAGTTCTACACTAACTTACATCTGGCCATTGCGATTTTGCTACAACGTTTTCGGTTTTGCGACCAGTTGCACCGCAGTGAGCTTTCGAATTTCACGTATTTCACGGCGGCCACGGGCAGTAGACGCAGAATCCGCGCCCACCGCGCGCTGCAGGACCTCGACGAATTGCCGGATGCGGGCTTCCTTTTTCTCCGGCATCTCGCCCTGCCTGCGGAAAAGTCCGGGGTCGAGTTCCGCCGTGAGCAACGCGTCCTGGAAGCGTTCCACGGTCCAGTCGAGGATGGAGACAATCATTTCAATGTCCATGTCGCGGCGCAATTCGCCGCGCTCGATGCCGAAGCGCACGAATGCGACCGTACCGTAGGGATCTTCGGTGGTGAGGAAGCGATTGATTTCACGTTTCAACACCAGATCAGTACCGTAGTTGCCGAGCAGCGAGATGCGGTAGGGGATCCAGTCCTCGCGCAGCAGGTGTTCGGTACGGGCCAGCCAGTAATAGAGCACATCGAAGAAACCAGCGGCACGCACGTCGGCAGGCGCATCCAGATATTTCGAAAAGGAGCGCACGGCGCGTTTGTAGACCTCGAAAAACAAACCGTCCTTGCTCCCGAAGTGCTGAAAGATGGAACCTTTGGCGATGCCGAGCGCAGCCGCAATGTCGCCGACGCGGGCGGCGTGGTAACCGTTCTCCGCGAAGTGTTGCGTGGCAGCGTCAATGATGCGAGAACGCTTGACCTCGGACCGCGGACGGGCTGCGGGCTGCCGCAGGTAACGCGGAGGTGCGACGGGATTGCTGGCGATTCCGCTCATGAATGACTCCAAGTCACGAGAGCATATAGCAGATGGTTTTAACTTTCAACTTCATTTTTAGCGGGTAGTGCAGTAATGTATGGTTCCGCATGGCAGTGCGGCGTGACTTTAAGTCAGACTTTGTTAGGTACGCGAGTTCGTTCTGGTGAAAACGCTTTCCAACTTTATTTATGACGCGATCGTCATAGGCGCCGGTCACAACGGTCTGACTGCGGCTGCGTACCTGGCGCGCGCCGGACTTTCTACCCTGGTGCTCGAGCGCCGTGAGATTGTCGGCGGATGTTGCGTGACTGAGGAAATTGCTCCGGGCTGCCGGGTTTCGACTACCTCTTATATTGCCAGCATGCTGCGGCCCGAAGTGATTGCGGAACTACGGCTGGCTGATCATGGCTTGCGCATGATTCCCTGCGACCCGGCCATTCAAGTTCCCTTCCCGGATGGGCAGGTGGTGCCGTGGTGGGTGGATCGAGAACGTGCAAAAGTGGAGTTTGGAAAGATATCGACCAAAGATGCGGAACGGTTCGTCGCAGTCGACGATCAACTGAAAAAGCTCGCGCGGTACCTGCAGCCGTTTTTCATGGAGCCACCGCCAGAGATCGATACAACCACGGTCGGCGGCTGGAGTAATTTATTTCGCGTCGGCAAACGGTTTCGCGGGATTTCGAGCGCTGAAATTGCGCAATTGATTTCGTTTCTTACCGGAAGTCTGGGGGAGTTCCTCGATCACAACTACGAATCCGAGAAGATGAAGACGATGTTTCTGGCGAACAACGTGTACGGGAAGCACGGCGGACCGTACCAGCCGGGAACGGCGATCGGGCTGCTGTTTCACTTGTTGAGTGGCGGCGAGCACGAGTTGCAGGGCTTTTACGGACACGTGATGGGTGGGATGGGAGCCATCACGCAGGCGCTGGCTGCGGCCGGGAAGAAGCTGGGAGTGGAGATCAGGACATCCGCATCGGTTGCGCAAATCGAGGTTCGCAATGGGCGCGCCTGCAGCGTCGTACTGGAAGACGGAAGCGAAGTTCGCGGGCGGATGATTCTGTCGAATGCCGATCCCAAGCGGACTTTTTTGAAGATGGTTGCAGCGCGCGAACTGCCGGAAGATTTTCTGTTTGCGGTACGCGGTATCAAGATGGATGGTCCCTGTGCGAAAGTGAATTTCGTATTGGAGGAAGAGCCGCGGTTCACTGGGACCTCGCCGCACGCAACGCCGCTGGAGCGTACGTTTTACACGCTGGTTCCATCCCTGGAATTCGCCGAGCGCTGCTACGACATTGCGAAATTTGGCGAGATTCCGGAAGAGTTGTGGGTGGATTGCGTGGTTTCCTCGAATGCGGATTCGTCGCTGGCGCGTCCGGACAAGCACATCCTGACCTGCTTTGTGCAGTATGTGCCTTACAAATTGCGCGAGGAAAACTGGGATGAGAAGCGGGAACTGCTGGGTGACCGCGTGGTGAAGAAGATTGCCGAGTATGCCCCCAACGTGCCGGGCGCGATTGTGGCGCGGCACGTTCTTACGCCGCTGGATCTGGAACGGACTTATGGACTGACCGAGGGCAATATTTTCCACGGCGATTTACGGCTGGAGCAACTTTTCTTTATGCGTCCGGTGCCGGGCTGGGCGCAATACCGCACGCCGATTCGCGGGCTTTATCTGTGCGGTGCCGGGGCGCATCCCGGCGGCGGGGTGACCGGCGCGCCGGGACGTAACGCCGCGCGGCAAGCTCTGCGCGATTGGAAGAAAGGACAATTCAAGGTGGCTGCATGAGCCTGAAGTCGTGAGTGCGAACTCGAACGCGACTTTTGAATTGAGAAAGGACGGAGCATGAAAAAGAAAGGCATTCTGGAGAGGCTGAAAGAAGGCTTGGTATTGGGCGACGGCGGATATCTGTTGGAACTCGAGAAGCGCGGGTGGGTGCGCGCGGGTCCGTTTACTCCAGAGGTTGTGTTAACGCATCCTGAAGCGTTGCGCGAATTGCATGTCGAGTTTCGCGAAGCGGGATCGGAAGTGCTGCAGGCGCTGACCTTCTATGCCAGCCGGGACAAGTTGGCAACAGTAGGACTTGAGGATCGGCTGCAGGATTTGAATCGGGCCGCGGTGCGAATTGCTCGCGAAGTTGCGGGAGATCGTTGCCTGGTTGCGGGGAACCTGAGTCTGACCTGGATGTACGAGCCGGGCAGCGCGTCGGCCGCTGATCGAGTGCGGCGAACCTTCGACGAGCAACTGGCGGTGCAGGTTGAGGAGGGCGTGGATTTCATCATCGGTGAAACTTTCTCTTTTCTTGGAGAAGCGCTGATCGCTGTTGAGCGCGGGAAGAAGACCGGCTTGCCCACCATGGTCACGATTTGTTTCGAGAATAAAGATGAGACCACTGACGGCAAGAGTGCGGCCGACGCCGCGAAAGCGCTGTTCGACGCCGGCGCCGACATTGTTGGCATGAACTGCCTGCGTCCGCCGGACCACATCCTGGGTTCAATGGAACAGATGCGCAAAGCGGTCTCGGGCTATCTGGCTTGTCAGCCGGTAGCCTACCGCACTCCGAAGGCGAAACCTGACTTCACCAGCTTGCCGGAGTTTCCTTACGCGTTAGATCCGCTGCAACTTACGCGGCAGGAAATGGGGAAGTACGCGGCGCAGGCGCGCGATATCGGCATCAACTTCATCGGCGCGTGCTGCGGCACGGTCGCGATGCACATCCGGGAAATGGCGCGCGTGCTGGGCAAGCTGCCCGAGGATTCGCGCACCTGGAAAAAGGGCGGCGAAAAACCGATGTCTGCCTACGAATACTATGATCACGACAATTTGAAGGCGGCCACCCGGACTTAATTCGTCGCGCCTCGGCTTGAATTCGAGAACCAATAAACGAGCAGGCTTTTTTAAAAGCCTGCTCGATTTTTTTCGAATCGGCTAGCCGACGTTTCGCAACCGCGGCTGTTCCGCATGCACCAAAGGCGCATCGACCAGGTGTTCGCTGAGGAACCAGGCCTGGAGTTCATTGGTGCGCAGTACATCGCTGACGGCGAGGTCGTTGGTGCCATCGTCGCCAATTTCGTCGGCGCGGCGCGCCAGGGTGCGGCAATGCCCAATGATGATCTGGTGAGCATCGAGCAATCGGGAAATCTGCACCGGCACTTCTTCCCTGCCCCGCGGCGGACGCTCGATGCGCGTGGTTTCGGCCACGTCGCCCGCCATGGCAATCGAAACGCCGCCGAGAAGTTGAATTCGTTCAGCGATGGTATCGACGATTTCTGATTGCTCTCCGTAATGTTTGTCGAACAAAAGATGGAGTTGATAAAAAGTCGGTCCGGCAACCTGCCAATGCGATTTCTTGTAGAGATCGCGCAGGGTCATGGTGTCCGCCAACAGCAGGTTGAGTTGCTCCGTCATTTCCAGTCGAACCGGCTCCTCAAGATCGAGAGGCAACATGTGCGAAACCGTGCCGTATTCTTGAATTGCATCCGCCCGCTGGTGAAGACGAGGCTGGGCGCTCACTGCGCCGAGCTCGGTGGTTGATGACGCTTTCGGGTTGAGAGTTTTTTTAGCCATACATTCTCCTCGCTGCGCAACGATCGATTCGCATTTTACGAAAATCCCTGAGCACAGAACTGTAGCGCTAGTTCGATGCAAAGAACAGCGCGTTGGATGCGGTAGGGTCCGTTGGAATCTAATAAAGAAGAGATTCAGGTTCCGACAGGCCGTGGGAGCGTATCTGGCCGTGGAATCAGGCGGCGCTTTTAGGGCCAGAAGTTTGACGATGCCGAGGGCATTGGTTATGATCAACTTGCGGGGTGGAGCAGTCTGGTAGCTCGTTGGGCTCATAACCCAAAGGTCGGTGGTTCAAATCCACCCCCCGCATAACCCAAAGGTCGGTGGTTCAAATCCACCCCCCGCAACCAACGGAATCATAAGCTTACGGGAATTTGGGTTAAACCGAGAAACCCCCAAAAACCCCCAATAAGAAAAACGCAATTGATTAGGGAGCCGCACGTCGGCTCCCTTTTCATTTGTCTGCACCGAGACTGTCGGCTTGAGCACCATCTGAACGACTTTGCTGTTTGCTTGGCGCTTCGTGCTCGATAGAGCCTGCCCATAAACGTTCATGGTCGTCTGAATACTGGCGTGCCGCATTAGCTCCTGCTGCACCTTCATCGGCGCTCCAGTTTCGTCGAGGAGCGTCCGATATGTGTGTCGGAATGTATGCCAACCGATTCCGGTGCCCAGGCCAGCCGCTTCTGCAGCGGGTTTGATGTGCTTCTTCTGGATTTCTTCCTGCCAGTAAGGCTTCTCCGTGGCGGGATTTGGGAAAACCCAATCCTCATCCCGTTGGAAGCAGCTCTGCTGTTTCCAGTTGAGCAACACTTTTGCCAGATCATCATCGAGCGGAACAAAATCGTGTGAGTATCGGTCTTGACGAAATCCACACGGCAATGGACCGCGCTTCTCTGAACGAGCAATACCCGGTCATTGAAATCGAAGTCGCCCCACTTCAAAGCCACAATCTCGCTGACTCTGAGCCCCAGGCACTGCGCTACGATCACCATCGTCCTGTAAGGTTGTTTCAGGTGCGGTAGCATCGCGCAGAACTGCTCAACCGTGAGCACTCGCGGGCGCTTCAATCGTTTGGTGCAATCTTTCACACGAACCAGTGCGATGGGGTTCTTGCCCATTTCAATCAGGCACCATCGCTCTGCGCAGGTGAAGACCAGGTGCATCAGACCTCGGACGTGCGCCTTGGATTTCGGAGCCAGCTTGAGTGCCCGAAGCCATTGTTCAACCGGCATCGGCTTGATCCGGTCCAAGGGATAATCGGCCCACTTCGGTCGAATATGCGTCTTGATGTTTGACTCATACGACTTGCGAGTTGAATACCTGGCCGGCATCTCTTCTTCGGCGTATTTGTCGAGAAGAGTGCCAAAGCTTGGTACTTCCAACTCGGCCCGTGGGGCCTCTGCATTGAGGTTGAGAAGAAGGGCTTGAACGGCTTTTCGAGCGAGGGCTTCGGTCGGATACCGCGCACATGTGCCGATCGTGACGTGCTGACGCTTCCGTCCGCCGTCCAATTGGTCCACGTAATACCGAAACTCCCAGGCTTGAGATCCATTCCGCCTCTGCTTCAGCCGTAAACTTCCGAATTGATATCGTGTCCGCGTTAACAAAAGGTGTTGCTCCTTTCGTCGATACGGGCACGAGTGGCTTTGGGCAGCATAGCTTGAGTTGCGGGTGGAGTCTAGGTTGTTTTGGGACTACCCGGCGAGTCTTGAGGCGAGCCAATCGTTGAGAGTGGACACACGAAAGCGCCAAAGATCCCCAATTTGGACGCCGGGGACCTCTCCGCTGCGTGCCATTCGTTGCAAAGTCTTTTTGTGGATGCCCAGAAGGCTGCGGCTTCGTCGCTATCAAGCAGGCGCTCGAACTGTCCTGAAGTGGACAACTGGAGCGTCGCAACACTTTTGTGAGTGGCTGGCTGCTTCCTTGTATTGAACACAACTGCTCCTAAATGGAAATGGCTGGATCTGTAAGTAACCGTAACGTGGAATCGAGGGATAGTCCAAGACTTCGTTGGCGCGAACCGATGCTGCATTGGAATCGCTGAGGTGATTGGACACGATTTCGGGAACGGACAGGAGTGCTGGGCGCTAGGAGGATCAGGTAGACCCGCGCCGGGAGTTCGTTTAGGACCGCTCCCGCGCGTTGGATCAAGCCTCATGATTCATGCCTATCGCGCATGGATTATCGCGGAAAAGGAATCGCCGCCGTGATCCAGAGACGCATCTAAATTTGCACAAGATGTTGAGCAAGAGCCTTGGTGCCCAAACGCTTGAATAGCTCGGTCGGAGAGGCTTATGTCGATAAATGTTGATCTCGACAGGCTGAAGAGTTTCGTTGCAGTGGGCGAAGAGCTGCACTTCACGAGGGCGGCCCAAAATCGCTTGCACGTTTCGCAACCTTGGTTGAGCAGGTCTGTAAAAAGCCTGGAACAAAAGCTTGGGGTGCAGTTATTCGAGCGGCACAGCCGCCACGTGGAACTCACTCCTCCGGGACGACGTTTGCTCTATGGAGCCCGGAAGATCCTTCACGATTTCGACCGGACCGTTTCGGCGGTGGTGCGAGATAGAAAAGGAAACGGGCATCTGACGGTTGGCTATTCGTCCTATGTTGATTTGCGTTTCATGACCGAACTGAAGGAAATGGCTCTTGGCGAGTCACCGACAGTGAACATTAGCTTTGAAAGCTCGTCCTCTGAGGAAACAGTGTTTCACGTTGACCATAGGGACTGGGACTGTGGAATCATCATTCTCCCGGTCGATGCGCCACATTTGGACATCGTTCCGCTGTTCAGATTGCCGCTGGCGGCAGCAATGCAAAAAACACATCGACTGGCAAAAAGGCGAGCGCTAAGACTTGAGGACTTGCAGAACGAGAGATTGATACTTGGCGGAAAGCGTTTTGATCTTCAGTTTCGTGGCTGGCTGCTCAGTCGTTTTTCGGATGCTGGTATTACACCAAGGATCGCGGCGGAGGCCGCGAGTCCTCACGAAGCACAGTATTTGGTCACACGGGGTACCGGAATTGCGCTGGCAAATTCGGGGGCGTTCAGAACCTCCCCAGAAGGAGTCGTTGTCCGGTTGTTTCCTTCCGAGCTTGTGCAAACACAAACGGCGATTGTACTTCGCAAGGAAAGGCATTCGTCTGTGATTGGAGCGTTTGTTAATCGGGTCGTGCAAATGGCAGAGACACGCGGGAGGACGCGCTTACCCATGCACTCCGCGGCATAGCCGCTGCCTGTTCGTCGGACGCGCCGGAACACAGAACGCAATTCTTCACAACGGCAGCTGAAGGAGTTCCCAAGATTCCATTGCAGCCGCGAGCAAATGGGAGTTTGTGTTGATTCTAGGCAGATCGGTATAAAGCCAGTTTTGTTCGAATGCTTCGCGTGTGCTCCACATTTGAAAGAGAACAAGCGTATTCTCGTCTTCGGCGCGGGTGAACAATTCGTAGGAAAGACATTCGGGGGCAATCCGGGAGCGTTCAACGATATCGTAGAGCGTACGTAGGAACTCGTCACGATGGTTGGCATCGAGTCTTAGCTGTACAACGACAATGATTTCTCGCGTATTCATCAGAGTGGATCGTCCACTCCATCGATCTAGTGTTTCCATGCACACCTGTAGATAATCCTGTCGCCCACCCGAACGGACCATTGGCATCGGTCGATTCATAATGCCCCGTTTCATGATAGGAAAACTGAAGATTGTGGTGCTGGTCAAGTCTGGCAAGTTGTTGGCTAAGCCCAGGTGGTTGGGAGTGGTCAATCGCAGGGTAGCCCTGGTTACGCTCAAGTCTTGAGCCAAGACGATGCCTCAGTACAGACGACGAAGTTTGACCGTCGGGGAACACCCTCGACCCCCAGGAAATTGCATTTCGACAAACGTGCTTCGCGCCACAAAAGTCGGCTGCGATCACGAATGGCTATGTCTGAAGAACCGGTCAGCCCCCAAAAGTTCCTCCCAATACAATTAAAGTCAGCCGGC
>CAWAYA010000008.1:0-18526 GCA_963786075.1 uncultured Acidobacteriaceae bacterium
AATCCGCAGGGGCGAAAGCTCTGTGGGGGTTCGATTCCCCCTCCCGGCACCAAACTTGGAAATTCGGTGCGCGAATGATGGTTAGTTCGACGATGCTACCTGGGGTGCGCCTGCGTCCCAGACGATTTTCCCTCCGACAATTGTTTTGAGGATTTTGACGTCGCGGATTTGTTCTGGAGCGATGGTGAAGATATCGTCGCTTAGCAGGACCATGTCCGCTAGTTTGCCGGGGGTGATGGAGCCTTTTTCTTTTTCTTGAAATTCGGCGTAGGCCGAGCCCATGGTGTAGGCTTCGACGGCTTCGGCGACCGTTAGCTTTTGCTCGGGGAACCAGCCGTTGGGGTTTTTGCCGTCCAAGGTGGCCCGGGTTACGGCGGCGTAGAGGCCCAGAACGGGGTCGAGCGGGGCTACCTCCCAGTCGGTGCCGAAGGCGAGGCGGACGCCGTGATCGAAGAAGGTGCGGAAGGCGTAGGTGCGGCTGGCGCGGTCGTGTCCGATATGGCTTTCGGCGAAGCGGCCGTCGTCGATGGCGTGGTAGGGCTGGACGGAGGCGATCACGTGGAGCTGGGCGAAGCGGGCGAAATCTTTGGCGGCCATGTGCTGGGCGTGCTCGATGCGGAGGCGGCGATCGGCTTCGCCGTGAGCTTTGATTACGTCGGCGTAAAGATCGAGGATGGTCGATATACCTTCGTCGCCGATGGCGTGGGTGCAGATCTGGAGGCCGGCGGCGTCGGCTTTCATGTAGCGATCGCGCATCAGCGGGATGGGATGCATCTCATCAGCGAGGAGGCCGCGATTGGTTCCCTGATTCAGGTATGGCTCGTAGAAATACGCGGTGCCGGAGCCGAGGGAGCCGTCGGCGAAGGCCTTGACCGCTCCGATGCGAAGATAGGGACCGCCGAAGGCGTGCCCGATGCCTAGCTTGGCTTGGTCGTCTACGTGGGTGATCAGCGGAGCGGCGTAGATTCGCGTGGTGAGTTCGCCGCGCTGCAAGAGTTCGGAATAGACGGCGATATCTTCATAACTCGCAACCATGTGCTGCACACTGGTGACGCCCACCTGCGCCGCATAGGCTAATGCGCGCTTCACTACTTTTACGCGGCGGTCGTGAGAGAGCGGTGGGATTACTTTGTCCATGTAGTCAGTGGCTGCATCTTTTAAGGCGCCAGTGGGATTGCCTTGCGCGTCGTGCACGATGGTGCCGCCGGGAGGGTCGGGAGTCTGGGCGGTAATGCCGGCGAGGCGCAGGGCTAGGGAGTTGGCGAGTCCCATGTGACCGTCGTAGCGGCTGACGAAAACGGGAGTATCGGGAGTCAGCGCGTCGATCATTTCTTTGGTGGGCATGTTGGGCGGGTTCCACTTGGTTTCATCCCAATTGCCGCCTAAGACCCACTCGCCTTTGGGAGTGATTTTCGCGCGCTCGGCGATGCGGCGGGCGAATTCCTGGGGATTGGTTACATCCTTCAGCTGGACGTTATCGAGCTGTTCGCCTCCGGAGACGAAGTGCACGTGCGCATCGTTGAATCCGGGCAGGAGGAGTTTGCCTGCGGCGTCGATCACTTTTGTATTGGGACCGCGCCACAGGTCGACTTCTGCGTTGGACCCGACCGCGACGATGCGGCCTTGCAGAACCGCTACTGCCTGCGCCAGAGGTTGGGACTTATCGACAGTCCAGATTTTAGCGTTCGTGAGGATCAAATCGGCTGCTGGTTTTGACTGGGCGTGAGTGAAGTTTGAGAGCAGGAGTACGAAGGCGCTTAGCAAGCGAACAAAATAGCGATTGAATTTTGGCATGGTTCCTCGGAGCGAGTACTTCACGCGGCAGCCGTCAGAAACTATAACGCAATGCGAACTGCATGACTCTGGGTTTGGTTAGGGTACTGCTGTAATTTCCGAAGACTCCCTGGGGCTGGTCGAGTTGTCCTGTGCTTTGGGGCAAGGCGGCCACGTCGAAGCGCACCGAATTGGTGACATTGAAGATCTCCCAGCTGAATTTCACATTTTGGGATTCCGTGATTGGCCACTGCTTGCTCAGGCCAGTGTCGATGCCGAAGTAGCCGGGGCCGCGGAGTTCGTTGCGCTGTCCGGACTCTCCGGGGTAGGAGTAGCGGAAGTCGCCTTGGGCGGAGATTGGGTTTTGAAACAGATTCGGGTTGCCGTTGGAATCGATGAACTGACCCGTCTTTGGCTTGGGACCGCTCAGGATCGCGGCCGACGGCAGTTCCCAGTTGGTGGGAAACGAGGTGAAGGTTTCGATGGTGGTGGGGAAGCCGCTGGTCCAACGAGCCAGTCCGGAAAACTGCCAGCCTCCAATTACTCCATTCAGCAATCGGTTCGAGGTTGCCGCGAAGCTTTGGCCGCGACCGAAAGGCAGTTGGTATACCCAGTTGGTATTGAACTGGTGAGTAGTGTCGAAATCAGATACACCGCGAAGCTGGGCGGGCGACCAGGAATTGATGACCTGATCGGCCTGATAGAAAGCGTCGAACTGGTTGATACGCTCGGCGTTGGAACCGATGTCGATGGATCTGGAGAAGGTGTAGTTGAAATCCCACTGCAGGCCGTGGGTCATGCCCCGCCTTATGGTCACCTGCAATCCGTGGTAGGAACTGGTTCCGGTGTTGCGCCAGGCATAGAGAGAAGTGAATTGCGGATTGAAGAATGCGTAGGGTGTGACTTGCCCACCGAGAGTGGCGCAGGAGGGGAAGCATCCGCCGGGACCGGGTGTTGCGCTCGGCAGGTTCTCCGCGGCTTCACCGGGGACATCGGTATTGATGAGAGCTGCGGTTTCATTGTGAATGAAACAGGAATAGAGGCCGTACATGGCCTGGGTTGCGGATGCGGTTGGTCCGGTGAAAGTAGAGGATCCATTCGCGCAGCCTAAATCTGCGTTGTCGAGAAGCGTGCCTTTCGCGCCGGGGAAGACATTCTCCCAGAAAGGAATGGGGGCGATATTCTGGATCGGCACTCCGTTTTCCCCAGCCTTGGTGAGCATGGTTGCGGCGGTGAAGTAATCCATGCCGGACTTGGGATCGCGAATATCCAGGGGCATGGCCAGATCTTCTTCTTGCAGAAGGCGGCGGCCGAGACGGCCGATGTACGAGGTCTCGAGAACGAAGTTGTGAGGGAACTCGCGGCTAATGGAGAAGTCGAAAACATGCGAATAAGGCGTCTTCAGTCGGTCGTCAAGACCCCAGTAAATCGTTGCGCCGTAGGGGAGTCCTACCGGGGGTGTCTGGGGGAATCCGCCGGTCGGAGGCGGAGCGATAAGCGCGGACGGTATGTTGTTGAGGCCAGTGAACCGCGGCGAGGTGTCGACAGTGTACTGGCCGATAGGATTCGCGATGGAGGTGGTCAAGCCAAAGGAACCGTTTCGGTCGAAGCTGTCGACAATGCCTTGACCGAAGTGATCGTAATACATGCCGTAACCGCCGCGAATTGAGCTCTTACCCGGGTCGCCGAAAACGCGCTTCCAGAGGCCGCCCTCAGGCTTGGGAGACCAGGCGAAGGCGAGCCGGGGTGCGACGTTGCCGTAATCCCAGGCCCAGTACGGTGCGAGGCCGTTGGCTTGCCCGGAAAGGGCGAAGGTGACCAGCGGATTATAGGTTTGTCCGGCTAGCATGGCAGTGGAACGGCTTTGGAAAAAGTTTTCCAGGCTGATGGAAGGTGCTACTTGAGTTCCGGTCGTCTCGTAGGGCGGCTGTAGCAGGGTATAGCGCAGGCCGTAGGTAAGGGTTAACTGTGGCGTGGCGTGCCAGGAATCCTGGATATAGGTTTCAAATTCATGAGCGAGAAAATGGCGATCCGCGGGCGAGCCTACAGGCTGCGCATTGCCTTCCTTGGTGATGTTGTAGTTCGAGTAAGAGGAATCGAGCAGTCCGGTAAGGGCCATGACCGGCCAGTCGTAACCGGTTTGGAAGGTGTTTGAATCGACGGCCGGGTAACCAAAGGCCGCAGGGTCGAGACTGCCGCCGGAGCCGGCGACTTTTCCGATGGGAGCAAGCCAAAGATCATAGATTCGCGCGTAGGGAAACGAATCTTCATTGGAACTGCGGTTGTTGGTGACGATGCGTAGGTTGGCTCCGAATCCGAGAGTATGTTTACCTTTCACCCAGTCCAAATCGTCAACAAAATTGTGCACGGGCACGCTGACCTGAGTGGTGTTGGTAAGAGCATAGAGAGGAGTGGGGCCGTTGCCGAAAAGGACGTAGGGCTGGGCGATCTGTCCGATGGTACCGTATCCCTGACGGATGAAGCCATAGCGAAAATTGTTGATGAGGTTAGAGCGCAAGGTTGCAGTGTAGGCCGCGATAACCCCCTTACTGGTATTGGTGGATACCAGCATTTGCGGCTGGCCGGGGAACTCGGGGCCGGAGCCGATGTTATCACCTTGCATGCCGCCGCGCACGAAGACGTGCTGATTCTGAGTGATGTTGAAATCGAACTTGGCGACGTAGGTGTTGAGCGAGCCGGGTGTCGGAGCTGCGAAAGTGTAGCCGACAAAGTTGTAACCATCTCCGACGGCGGTGGAGTTGGGCTGGGGGTATTGATTAAAGAGGGCCTCGACATTGGGATCTGGGCCGCAACCGGCTGACGTGGCCCAGGGACAGGTTCCGTTGCCTGCGGCCAGTGTGTCCATGCCGGCGAGCTGGGTAGCAGTCAGCGTCTCGACTTGATCCGTCGAAGGCGGGCACGTCTCACCGGTCGGGCAGTAGAGGTATTGCATGATGCCGTTGCGAAGATTGGTGCTGGGCACGGTCTGGGTCAGCTGGGCATTTTCTCTGGTGCGCTGGCCTTCATAGGCGAGAAAGAAGAAAATGCGGTCCTTCCGGATGGGACCGCCAACCGTTGCGCCGAAAGTGTTGCGAATCAATTGTCCGGGAACATTGGGCAGGCCGGATTCCAATTCCGCTTGCTTGTTGAACCAATCGTTGGCATAACCGACGTTGTTGCGGTTGTATTCGTAGGCTGTGCCGTGGAAAGAATTGGTGCCGCCTTTGGTCACGAGTGCGACTTGCGCTCCTGAGGAGCGGCCTTCGTCGGCATTGGAATTGCTGGTGGTGACGCGGAACTCCTGCAGGGAATCGAGAGTGGAACGCAGAGCGCCTTCGAAGGCGTAGCCTTTGACCTGGTCATTGTCGTCGATGCCGTCGAGGGTGATGTTGGTCTGGTCGCTGCGGGCTCCGCTCACTGATCCGCCGCGGCTGTCGTAGTCCTGGTCGACGTTCGTCCCCACAAAAGTTACGCCTGGTTGCAGGCTTAGAATCTGAGTGGGATCGCGGCCTTCGAAGGGCAGCGCTGCGATTTGCGAGGTGCCGAAGGCGTTGCCGATGGTGGCGTCCTGACTATTGACTTGCACGCCTGTGCTGGTTACGTCGACCACGCTTACTTCGCCTTTGACTCGCATGGAAAGGTTTGAGGTAGCCGGGACGTTCACGAGCAGTTGCAGGTTATTTTCCTTGAGGGTAGTGAATCCGGGCTTGGTCACGGTGAGGGTGTAGGTTCCGGGCGGAAGCTGCAGGAATTGGTAGACCCCATCCCGATCGGTTTTTTTCGATTCGGAAAAACCAATGCTGGGGTTAGAGAGAGTTACAGTGGCGTCGGGGAGGACTGCGCCCTGAGGATCGGAAACGGTTCCGCGGAGGGAAGTGGTGGAAGACTGCGCCCAGGCGAGAGTTGCGAGAAGCAGGCTCGTGAGGGTCACCGCGAGAACCGAGACGACCGTGACCGCACGCGTTGAACGGTGCATTGCGCGCTCCTTTTAGTGCACTTGAGTGCGCCGGGCTTGCGGTAGGAATGGCGCCACTGAACGGCAATCGTGCCCGCAACTTTATTTCCCGGCGTGCGCGATTGTCAAGATCGTGTGTTCACTAGGTGGAATCGTTATTCCGGATCTGGAACTTTTCCCCGATGCGACTAGAAACTATTTGATACTGTGGAGGCCATGTCGCAGATGTGGAGGCCACGATGCGGACAAAAATAATTGTGTTCCTAATTATTTCGGCAGTTTGCGGAGTTCTTATCTCTTTTGCCAGTGGCCAGACCAGCCCTCGGGCCCGCGATCTGGGCGTGCCTTTCGACGGAGTGCCGGGGCCGCTGAATGCGATCACCGATGTCAAAGGGGTAGAGGTTGGCGACACTACGCTGATCTCTGGCGACGGCCCTTTGAAAGTGGGCGTGG
The DNA here is from genome assembly GCA_963786075.1 of uncultured Acidobacteriaceae bacterium. Taxonomy (GTDB): domain Bacteria; phylum Acidobacteriota; class Terriglobia; order Terriglobales; family Acidobacteriaceae; genus Sulfotelmatobacter. The sequence continues at coordinate 6,182 of CAWAYA010000008.1, forward strand.
GACCGGTGCGAACGGGGGTGACCGCGGTTTTCCCGCGTGGAAAAGATTCGAGCGATTTGGTGTTTGCCGGATGGTTCACGCTGAACGGCAATGGCGAGATGACGGGTACGACGTGGGTTGAAGAGTCGGGATTTCTGGAGGGTCCGGTGATGATCACGAATACGCACAGCGTGGGCACGGTCCGCGATGCCGTGATCGCCTGGCGCTTGAAACATGGCGGGCCTGACAAGGAGGGCTATTCGTGGTCGCTGCCCGTTGTGGCCGAAACATGGGATGGATATTTGAATGACACCAATGGATTTCACGTCAGGCCCGAGGACGTTTTTCATGCGCTGGATAGCGCCCACGGCGGTCCCGTGGAAGAAGGGAACGTGGGTGGTGGGACGGGAATGATTTGCAACGAATTCAAAGGCGGTATTGGCACGGCTTCGCGAGTGCTTGCCGCGAAATACGGCGGATACACCGTGGGCGTGCTGGTGCAGTGCAACTATGGACAGCGTGATCAGTTGCGGATTGCAGGTGTGCCGGTGGGCCGCGAGATCGGAGGAGCGAAGGTCTGGGATGACGATGTGGGTTCGATCATCGTTGTGGTGGCGACAGATGCTCCGCTGATCCCGACACAGTTGAAGCGCGTGGCCAAGAGAGTGTCGCTGGGGCTGGCAAGGGATGGGAGTTATTCGGGCGATGGATCGGGAGACATCTTCATCGCGTTTTCTACGGCGAATGCGGGAGCGGCGCTGGCTAGCCATGCCACTCAAATCAGCATGCTGCCCAATGATGACATCAATCCAATTTTTCTGGCGACGGTGCAAGCTACGGAAGAAGCGGTGGTGAATGCCATGGTCGCGGCAAAAACCATGACCGGGGTCGACGGGCATACGGCGGTGGCGCTGCCCCATGATCGACTGCGGGAGGTGCTGCAGAAGTACAACCGGCTGGCGAAGTGAGAAGATCGGCGACACACGCGAGCCTGGCAACTGATGTAGTCTGTAGCTTCCGCGCATGAAGCTTCTACGAGGACAATGGCTGGCGCTGGCGGCGTTGATCTGGTCGACCGGTTGCGCATCGATTGGTGCGCCGCTTCCGCCCTCGTTGGAGCTGCCACGGCCGCCAGTGGATCTGCGCGCGGCACGCAAAGGCAGCAAAGTTACGCTTAGCTGGACCATCCCTCCGCGAACCATGGACCGGCAGCGCGTGCGGTATTTGGGGAAAACGAATATCTGCCGGAGCCTGAACCCGACCCTCACCGCATGCGGTACGCCCGTGGGTGAGGCAGCGCCACCAGCGGATTTCGCGCGCAAGAATGAAGCGGGCGGGCAGAAGTTGACGGCCAGCTATAGCGACACGCTGCCGCTCGACCTTCAGCTTCACAATACTTTCGGTTTGGCGACTTACGCGGTGGAAGTATTGAACCGGGACGGTCGCGGGGCCGGATTGTCGAATCAGGTGCATATTCCTCTGGCTGAAACTCTGCCGGCGCCAACGGATTTCAGCGCCCATGTCACGGCGCAGGGTGTGGTGCTGACGTGGACCGGCGCGCTGTTGTCCCTGCCGAATCCTAACCCTCTGCGCCGCAGTTATCGCGTCTATCGCCGGATCGAGGGCAGTCAACGAGAAATCCTTGTAGGTGAGCGGGAAGCAGGAATGGAGAAGAACCTTTCGTTCACGGATCAGAGCTTCGAGTGGGAAAAAACCTACTACTACCACGTAACGACCGTCACAACGATTGCGCGGCCGGGAAAACCGGAAGTGTCGATCGAGGGCGACGATACGCCTGAAGTAAAGGTTTTTGCCGACGATGTGTTTCCGCCGGCCGTGCCCTCGGGGTTGCAGGCAGTGTTTTCCGGGTCGGGGCAGCAGCCGTTCATCGACTTGATTTGGGCGCCGGTTCCTGACGCCGATCTTGGCGGGTACAACGTTTATCGGCGTGAGGAAGGTGGTACGGCGGTCAAATTGAATTCCGAACTGGTGAAAATGCCGGCGTATCGCGATGCTCAGGTGGTTTCGGGCGAGAAATATTTTTATTCGGTGTCAGCGGTGGATTTGCGCGGGAATGACAGTAAGAGGTCGGAGGAAGCGAGCGAGAGGGTACCGTAGGATCGAAAAGGCTCGGGTTCGGGAGATGAAAGCGCGAGGCAGTGGTGGAAACGCCTTGCGAGGGCGAGGACGCCGCAGTCAGACAAGGGGTCCTTCGACTGCGCCTGACCGTCCTATCGGACGATCAGGCTTCGCTCAGGATGACAGTAAAAAAGTTTGGAGGAATTTCCGCGTCTCGTGATTAGATAGAGGACGATGAAATATTGCCGCTTTCAACTGAATAGTGACGCTCACTACGGGCTGGTCGAGTCGGTTGCGGGACGCGAGTCGATTTTGCGGATTCTGCTCACCGCTCCGGAAGAATCTGATGGCGATGTGGAGGGTCTGCGCACTCGCCGGATCGAACCGATTGCGCTGGAAGAAGCCACACTGCTGGCGCCCGTACGGCCTTCAAAGATCGTGTGCGTGGGCCGCAACTATCGGGAACATGCGGCGGAGCTTGGTCACGAAGTGCCGAAAGAACCGCTGCTGTTCTTCAAGCCCAGCTCAGCGCTGCTGGGGCCGGGCGGCATGGTGAGGCGGCCAAAAGGTTCGGAGCGTGTGGATTACGAGGGCGAGCTTTGCGTGGTCATGGGCAAGACTTGCTATCAGCCGTCCGCGGATGAGGATGTGCGGCCTTACATCCTCGGCTACACCTGCCTGAACGACGTGACGGCGCGCGACTGGCAGAATAAAGATGGACAGTGGGCGCGGGCCAAGGGTTTTGACACGTCATGTCCGGTGGGTCCCGTGGTGGTGGAGGCGGCTGATCTTGATCCCTGGGCTGGGGTTGGAGTGGAGACGCGAGTCAATGGCGCGGTGCGGCAGTCGGGGAACACTCGGGATTTTATCTTTCCGCTGGAGGTTGTCATCCGGTACATCGCGCAGGTTATGACGCTTTTTCCGGGCGATCTGATTGCGACTGGGACGCCGCAGGGTGTTGGGCCTATCGTGGCGGGGGACGCGATGGAGATCAGCGTCTCGGGCGTGGGGACGCTAAGGAATTCTGTGGTGGACGAATAGCCAAAGTCTTCAACCACAGGGGACACAGAGAAGCACAGGGTAAGGCGCGAAGACTTAGCGAAGTCATGCCGCGAGTTTTATTTTTTACTGCAGCCTGAAGCGCTCCCGCATCAGTCTCTGCAAGCGGGGTTTATAGAGCAGATCGTAGGCTAGTTCTTTGTCGGGAAACATGGCGAGTGCGGCGCGCTTGGCGCCGGCAGCAAGCTCGGAAGCTTCTTCTACGGTTAGGCCGGGGTCCTGGCTGATCACTGACGTTACCATGCTCATCATCACCTGAAGACGGCGGATTCTTCGGGCTTCGTCTGCATCTTGATCCTGCGGCGTTCCGGCTTGTTGTCCCGCCAGAGGTAGATTCTTCTCGTGATCCGCTGCTTCCCCGAAATTCATGCTGGCCCCTTTTTCCGCTTTACAGCTTTTTCTCGCCCACAGCTTTAGATGTTGCGGCTGCAACCCCGGTCGCCGCTGTTTCCAGCATTCTCCTCTAATCGGGAGGGAAAACAACGGCCCGAAAGTGCTGGCTTGGTCACTAACGTCATCTCAAGTTCGCGGGAGGAGGGAAAATTGGAGGGAGGTTGAAGCGCGAGATTGCAAGGGGGGACTTGTATCCCCCTTAGCGGTGAAAACACAGTCGGTGAATGCTATTGCTTGGCAGTCTGTTCGAGGTCGTTTTTCAGCAGGCTGACTTCGATGCGTGTGCCGGCGGTATGTTTTTCTTCAGCAGCATTGCCCATCCCGATCACGTAGATGCGGTAGGCCGGAACCTCCTGGTTCAGGACCAGATAACGCTCGACGGAATCCGCCATCTTTTTGGAGTTGAGGATGGCAGCCTGGCCGCGGCCGGCGGAGAAGCCCTGTACCTCGATGATGTAACCGTGTTGACCCTTCACTTGCGCAGCTAATTCATCCAGCGCATCCTTGGCCTGCTTGCTCAGCACGGCCTGGCCGGGACGGAAGCGAATCTCGGTTTGTGCACCGGATTTGTACTGATCGAGGTTTCCCACCACGGTCTGGTCGGTGGCGATGCGGGTGTCGAGGGAGGCAACTGTCTGGTGCGCCATTTGAGCCTTGTTAGCCGCGTCTTGCGTGTGCTCATCAGCCAGGCTGGCCTTTTCAGAAGCCAGCTGGATGCCGTGCTGGGCACGGGCATCGACTTCCTTGATCATGCGGCTGCTTTCCGCGGTGATTTCATCGAGTTCGTTTACCCGGTCCTGGATGGGCTGAACATGGCGTCGAACGTAAGCTTTGCTGGCGAAAGGATGCAGAACGAGCCAGGTGAGGCTGGGCTCATCGCCGTCCCAGAAATCCTGGCGCGGCGGAGACTGCAAGGGCTCACTATGATAGACCGTTATGGGCTGTGAAGTGGGAGCGGCTTGGCTCGTGGAGGTTGCCGGTTGCGCGCTTGAACTCGGCGTAGTCTGCTGTGCGGAGGCGGACAGCGCAAGCCCCGTCGACAATAGCAGTGTTATGAGTATGCGGTTCGTCATATCGTTTTCCTTCTGAGTGAAAGTACTAAGAGTGAAAGTACTGAGAGCTTCACTCTGCCTGCGTGCCGCCAGGCTGTGGCAAAAACCGCGAGATACGCCAGTTTGCCATCTCGCAGGGGTATTGTAGCGCCAAAGCAGGAGAATTTCGGCTAATAAATTTGCCTCTCAAAGTGGCTTCTGGCCGGGTCGGACCACGCCAGAGGTTTGGACATTTTGACGAGATGGCAGGGCATTTTGGGAGGGTGCTGATCGTCCGGGAAGGGCAGCGTCCCATTTTCCACGTATCCCCGACGCCGGTAGTATCCGGGTAGTTCCTCCCGCAGGTTCACGATGGTCAGGTCCATGAAGCGACAGCCGGCGGCGCGGCAATACTCTTCGGCGGCATCGATCAGGCTAGATCCCATGCCGGCTCGCTGCCTCGCGGGGTCGACTGCAAGCAAGCCAAAATATCCCCGGTCGCCGCGCAGTTCGACGTATACGCAGCCAACCAGTTTGCCTCCATCCTCGGCTAACAGGAATTTGCCCTTCTCGATGAGCGCCCGCACTTTCTCTGGATTGGTGCGATCCGCGTCAATAAAGAAGCGTTCCGGACGGAATGCCGCGTTCACCAGATGAGAAATATTTTCGGCATCCGCGGAGTCGGCGGTGCGCGTTTTGATCTCGTCCACGCTAGCGTTAGTTTACGCTGTAAATCGTGTGGTGGCTGGGCAAGAAAAATCCGACGACTGCGCCCGCCGGAAGGCCGATAACCAGGCCGATCCCGGCCATTCCGGCTCTACCGATGGATGGAAGGCAGAACGACTGGGTGGAACATGGCTGGTACGTCGCTGCACCTACCCCAGCTCCTATGCCGGCGCCCACTGCGCCGCCGATGAGGGCGTTGCGCAAATGGTGTTTGTTCTCCATGAGCTTCACACGGCGAATTTGCTGCCTTGGAATGGTTTGCCCGCCTGCGTTGTCTTGGTACAAGATCGCGGTTTCGGAAAAACTCACGAAGGTTCCGGAATGTTTGTGTGAGTTCATTTCGACGATTTGAATCTTCTGCCCCGGATGCAGGACACTCAAACTCGTCCAGGATGCTTTATCGCCTTGCGCCCACGAAGTGCACGCTACGCCAAGAATGCAAATCAGGAACCAGGCTTTTCGCATGGAGCACGCTCCCTAAAGATTTCAGGATTGCTCGGCCGCCACTCGGCGCGACCCTGTTGACGCGCGCTCAAATCTAGGCTTTTTACTTTGCGAAAGCAAACCATGTGCACTCCGCCTTCGAGTGAACATACAAGCAAAGCGAAGGCCGCCTGCGAAGGCGGCCTTGGCTGCAACTAGAAATCCAGGTGGTGCTCACGCTCCGGCGCGGGCCGCTCTGGCCAGTGGTGCGGTGCGTGGAGTTTCCTCCGCGTGGCGAAAGTACAGCCGGTAAGAGCGGTGGACGCCGTACATTACCGGGAAGACCACCAACGCTGCCTGCCAGCCCAGGTGATGGCTGACCATGTTCACCATGGAAGTCATGCCCGCGCTTAGTACGTAATAGGGAAATGAGAGTTGAACGATGCTCAGCCAAGCGCGGCGCATGGCTGTGCCCTCGGCCAGTTTGATGATGCCGGCCACGGGAGCGGTCTGTCCGACAAAAAACGCGGCGGTCGCCGAGGCCAGCATAATCGGCTCAGACGCCCAGGCGGATCTCCCCAGCCAGCCTGCATTCCAGATCAAGTTGGCCATGCTGGCGGCAAACGCCATCATGCTGACGTTGAACAGCATCTGTTCCGGCCGGAGCTTGTTGCCCGATTTCGGCCAGCACTGTACGACCGTCGACAGGCAGGCGATGAAGACGGCTTCAATCGCGCTCAGATTCACCACTGCCATCAACAGGAAGGGCAGGTTCACTGACATGTTGCCGTCAATGCCGGGCAGCTTAATCTTCATTCGTGAAGTTGCAGCCGCCAGCGTCAGCACAGCCAGGGCGTAGCCCGGGTGCAGGGCGTGGCTTGCGAGTCCGGCATATGTCGTGCCTGCGATCGCCGCCAGCGTCATTCCGCCGATGAAGGTTTTCGTTAGCCGTGGATTGCGCTGCATCTCTTCTCCTTTCCCTGGTGATTACACACGGCTACTGCTCATCGTCTCCGGCATCGGAGAACGCACCGTCGGTAGTAGAGGCTGCCGCACCCCAAACCACGCTTGTGGCTTGTGGACCCGTGCCGGTGCTCGAACCCCAGACCACGCTAAATGCGCTCAGTAAATTGTCATTCCAGGGCAACGCAGCTCCCCAAACCACAGAGCTGCCGCTGACGTTTGCCCCCCAAACCACTGAAGCGCCCCAGACGACCGAAGCTCCCCAGACCACCGAGCCCGCGGCGACGCTACCGTTTCCTTCAACCAAGGAAACTACGCCAGTCGAAGGGTTGTAGACCAGAGACGGAGACAACGCCGCGCCCACATTGGCCGGAGCGAGGCTGGTGTCGACGAGGGCATTCTGCATATCCAGCAGGCCCGAACCAATCGAAAGCAGATCGTAGAAATCGGTGAACGTCTGCTGCAGATGGGGAACGTAGGCGGCGCTCGAGTTGGGGAATTGTTTGTAGGTATCTTTCATCAGACGCGCCTTCACCTGGTCTGGAGTCAGCGCGCTGTTTTGCTGCAGGAGCAATGCAACCGCTCCGACGACGACCGGCGTTGCCATGCTGGTTCCGCTCAGCGTGAAGTAGTCGTTGTTTCCATCATTCCCGCTGACGAGCTCGCTAGGATAGTCTGCTTCCAGGGTCGCTCCCGGAGCTGCCAACGACACGATGTCGTTGCCGGGCGCCATAATGTCAGGCTTCACCACGTGATCGTAAGTGGTGGGGCCCTTGGAACTGTAACTGGCTTTGGTCTCGGCCGCGGGAGAAGACGATCCGTTGCTCTTCATCGCGCCGACGGTAAGCACGAAGGGATCGTTTCCTGGAGCCGTAATCGTTCCGAATCCGTTACTGCCGTTCACGCTTACGCGCCCGTAGTTGCCGGCCGCCACCACCACCACAATCCCGGCTTTCCACGCCGATTCCACTGCCTGACAGAGAGGGTCCTGCGTATAGCTGACAAAGATGCCGCGTCCGAGAGACAGATTGATGACTCGGATGTTGTACGTGCTCTGCAGCGCAATAGCTTCCTGAATGGCGGCGATTACGGTGCTGTCGGTGCCGACGCCGTTGAGATCGAGTGCGCGCAGGTCAACCAGACTTACCCCCGGCGCGACTCCGACATAGTTTCCGCTGGAGAGGTTACCGTTACCGCCGATGATTCCAGCGACGTGTGTGCCGTGACCGTACAGGTCATACTTTGCACCGCTCGAATTGGAAGTTGCCGTGCCTGTAAAATCCTGGTGATAAACCACGCGCGAGTGAGTCTCGGTGGAATTCCACAGATCGGGATGACTGTCATTGATGCCGCTGTCGATCACGGCTACGCCAATCCCCGCTCCGTTGTAGCCCGCGTTCCAGGCCGAGGGCATGCCCGTGGCCACGTCCGAGGTATCATCCAACTCCTTCATGGGATGGTCGAGGCTCAGGGAAATTACGTCCGGGTCGGCCTCCAGGGCAGGCAGCGCGCTTACCGGAATCGTCAGGGCGATGGCCTTGACCATGGCGAGGCGGTGGTTCAGGCGCGCACCCAGGTTCAGCGCTCTCTGCTCTTCTTTCGAATGAGGCGCCTGTTTGTACTGCACGATGACCTGCACAGTCTCACGAGCCGCTGCAACGTGGGCCCGCGCGGCGATAGGCGCGAGGTCGGGCGCGAACTTGCCCACGAACCGGCCGTCGGCTCCAGGATTTTGGGCGAAAGCGGTTCCAGCAACCAGGACAAGCAGCAAGCTCAGGCGTTTTCCCCAAGCTGCGCTGTGACGCTGATCTCGACCCGGGCTCTTAGCTTTCAGTCTGTGCAACATAAGTCTCACCTTTCCTGTCTGGTGCGAACGACTCTAGTGCGAACGAATGTGGCGCGAAAATTGTGCCGTACCCGCACACTGTTGTGCACGGCAAATGCCAATTCAATTCCCGTAAGTGATTGTTATGATGGGAGATCAGCGATTCTTTCACAGAGCATTTGGGTCACTCTGTCCTTCGATACGGGGCGTGGGACAGTTTGTCCCGCCGGTTTGGTCGCTGCTCTTTCACGGTTTGGCTCGAATTGCTCGACTGACAAGGATGGAAATGCTTTGCTCGAAGTTCGGATGCGGAGAATTTATCGCGCTGTTGCGGTCTCGGCCTTCAGAGGCAACGGCGCGGCCGACGGCTGTAGTCGCGGCATCGCTGCCATTAGTTGCTGGGTGTATGCGTGCTGTGGATCGGCGAAGATCCGCGCGGTTGCTCCGCACTCAACGACCTCGCCTTGATGAAGAATGGCGATGCGATCGCAAATCCCGGCCACTGAAGCCAGATCGTGAGAAATGTAGAGGATCGCCATCCCGGTAGAACGGTTCAGTTGGCGAAACAGCGCCAGAATCTGGGATTGCGTAATCACATCAAGAGCGCTGGTGGCTTCATCGGCGATGAGCAGCGCGGGACGGTGCATCACCGCCATGGCAATCAGCACGCGCTGCGCCTGTCCCACGCTCATCTGCGAAGGATGCTTACGCAAGAATTCATCATCAGTGGGCAGGGAAACGCTCTGCAGGGAAGCGCGGATAGCATTCGCACAGTCCGCGGTCGTGCCCGATGCATGAGCCCGCCACGCCTCTTTCAGCTGGGTTCGGATCTTGAGTGCAGGATTCAGACAGGAGAGGGGACTCTGCAATACCAGGGCAACGGTGCGTCCTCGCAGCGCGCGCAGTTCGCGTTCGGAAAGCCGCAGCAGGTCGGAATCCTGCAACCTTATTGTGCCCTCGACCTGCGCCTTCTTATCGAGAAGCCCAAGAATCGCCAGGGCAAGCGTGCTCTTGCCCGAACCGCTTTGTCCCACGAGGCCGAGCACTTCGCCGCGCTGGATTTCCAGCCGCACGTCGCGCAGAACATCCGGCTTGCCGGCGTAGTGCACCGAAAGCTGCGCCGACAGCAGAATCTGGTTTTGCAAAGCCTCCGACGCCATTATTAATTACCTGTGCAGTTCCTAAAAGCTCAGATCCATGTGATCAGATCCGTGTGATCCGTAAAAATCCGTGGCAAAGAATCGTCGATCACTTCCCCGACACCGTCAGCCATTCCGCATTCCAGAAAGTTTGCGGAGACAGAATTACCGGAGCGGCGCCGTGCACCGCCGTCGAAACCGCAGAAAGCGAATCCCTGTTGACCAGGAAAATAAACGGTTCCTCCTCGACCACGATTTCCTGCACGCGGTCGAAGGCTTCTTTTCGCTTCTTCACGTCGCTCGAAGACGCCTGGGCGCGCATCAGCCGGTCAATCTCGGCTTCCCACGCGGTTTCCGGAGCTTTCTGCTGCGGGTTCCACTGGTGATTCTCCGAAGAACTCAGCCACACATTCATCTCGCCGTTCGGGTCGAGATCAACGTTGGTCAGACCCAGCAGAATCGCCTCGTAATCGAAATTCTGGGTCATGCGCTCGATCAGGGAAGGGAAGTCGAGCGTAACCACATTCACGTGGATGCCGATCTTCTGCAGATCATCCTGGATCAGTACGGCCATGCGTTCCCGCGATTGATTGCCGGAGTTCGTGATAATAGAAAACACAACCTCGTTTCCGTCTTTGTCTTTGAGTGTCCCGTTTTCCATGCGGAAGCCTTCGCTCTGCAGTTCCTTCAAAGCTGCATCGGGACTGTAGGTCTGAGGCTTCAGTTTGCTGTTGAACCAGAATTTATTGGCGGGCGAGAACGGCCCGACGGCAGGCTGGGCATGACCGTGGAAGACCACGCGGCTTAAGTCGTCGCAGTTAATCGCTTCCGAAATCGACCGCCGGAAGCCGGCCGAGCGGAACCAGTTCTTTTTGTAGTCCGGTATCGGCGCCTTTGCTACCTCGTTGAACCAGAGTTGCTCACTATCGAGCGACGGTCCTGCATCGTGCACGAGTTGCGGCGATGTTGCGGCCAGCTTGTCGAAATACTCGCTGTCGAGAGAGTTGATCAGGTCCAGCTCGCCGCGCTTGAAGCGCAGCATCTCCACATCGCGGTTGGGTTGGATTTCGAGCTGGATCGAATCCAGATAAGGCAGTCTCCGTCCCTGCTCGTCGGTCTTCCAGTAATTGGGGTTGCGTTTCAGAAGGACCTCTGACCCGGGCCGGTAGTCGGCCACCATGAACGGACCCAGCACGGCCATCTCTTTCTTTGGCGAATGCTCGGAGAGAATCGCGACTTGGTCGAACAGACGATCAAGTCCGGCCACTGGAGCCGGAAACCGGATCAAAATTTGAGTCGGGGAAATCACTTTGGTTTCGACACTCCCCGTACCCGAACGGAAAGCATCGCCAGTCGGCGAATGCAGCGCCGGGTCCATCAATTGCTGAACGGTGTAAGCCACATCTTCGGCCGAAAACGGCGTGCCGTCGGAAAAGGAAATGCCGCTGCGCAAGCGAAACCAGATTTGACGGCCCTCCTTCGAGACCTTCCATGAGATCGCCAGACCAGGCTCGAGTTCCTGGGTCTGGCGATTAAGACGGACCAGGACCCCACCGGTCAGATAACGGATGGCACCGGAGGCGTCGTCCTCGACTTTCAGCGGATCAAACGTCTTCGGCTCCGAGCGCAGGCAAAACCTCAATTGACCGCCGCCTTGCGCAAGCGCTTGCCCCAGCAGAAATCCCAGACAGAGTATCGCGACCGCGATTGTCTTTCCGCGGAGACTTTCGAACTGTTTTGGTTTTTCCTCGCGACACTTCATGAGGCCAACTCCTCCTGCTTGGACAGCAAAACCTGAAACGACGTCACTACCACCACCAGCAAAATCAGAGGCACAAACTTCCACGGTTCTTCACCGACCGAGACCAGACCCTCCAACTCCTTCAGTAAACTTCCCCAAGAAGGCATGGGCTCGGCCACGCCCAGTCCAAGGATTCCGAGGTTGGCCTCACTCAAGATGAAGACCGGAATGGAAATCCAAAACTGGGCGTAGAGCACGGGTTTCAAGTTCGGTACTACATGGATCCAAAACAGCCGTTGTCCGGGCAGCCCCGCCGCCCGCGCCTGCCTGACAAAATCGGACGCACGCAGCGACCCTGCAGTCGTGCACAACACGCGGGCAGCGGCAGTCCAGCCCAGAAGTCCGAGCAATAAAAATGTGACCAGCACCGAAAGTAATGGAGATACATTCAGCGGCATCAATGCGCGCGCCGTAATCAACAGGAACAACCAGGGCAGTGACATGAACAAATCGGTAACCGCCATCGCCATCCGCGCCCAAAAGCCGCCTAGATATCCCGCCAGTCCTCCAATCAACGCCGCCATCAACGTTGAAAGCAGAGCCGCGGCCGGAGCCAATAGCAAAGAAATTCGGGTTCCGTAGAGTACGCGGACAAAGCGGTCGCGCCCAATCTCGTCCGTTCCGAGCCAGTGCGTGCGCGATGGCGGTGCATTGGTCGCTTCGCGGTACTGTTTGGCGTATCCCGCGGGAGCCAGCCAGTTCGCGGCGAGCGATGCGCCAATCACCAGCACCAAAACCACGCACGCCAATTTGCGCCAGAAGTTCATGCTTCCTGGCCTCGGACCACATGACTGATTACATCTGCCCCGGAATTCGCCAGCAAGGTTACGAGTGTCACCAGGATTGTGATGTTGACCAGCAGTGGAAGATCGCGGGCCAGCGCCGCTTGCCATGCGAGTTGTCCGATTCCAGCCAATCCGCACAAAG
>CAWAYA010000009.1:0-45504 GCA_963786075.1 uncultured Acidobacteriaceae bacterium
AGATAAATTCTCTTCTTCGCATGAAGAGTGAGTGCCTCCCATGTGCTGACCGGAGAGAGCCACCGCTCATTCTCTGGATTTTTGATTTCCTGCGCGGTTCTTTTTCCGAGGCGATCCGAGCCCTGCATGCTCCATATCCAGATGTGCGTATCCAGGAGCAGTTTCATCGCGCAATACCTCCCACTCATCCTCGTCATTGGCTGGCGAGATGATGTCCCCCAGAATCTGGATTTCGTCCTTCATCGAACCAAACCAATCTCCCGGACCTGCCTTTGGCGATACGGGTATTACTTCGGCAAGCGGCTTTCCGAAGCGTGTCACGAGGATTGGCTTTTTCGTCTTCTGCACCTGATCGAGCAGAGCGAGGCACTTGGCCTTGAATTCGGAGATGGCGACTTCTTTCATCTACATTATTGGACCATGGTCAGCGATGTTGGTCAATATGAAAATGATGAGCATCGGCCTGGCCGCGATCAGCGGCGCTTTAGAGCTTCGAGCTCTTCCAGAGTTCTTGGCCAGTCTGATCCGAGGAGCCGGGACAGGCTGCGGTCGGCTAGGACTTTGCCGGCGGTTTGGCAGCGGGCGCAGTAGTTGGTTTCTTTGTCGGCGTAGCGGATTCGTAATACTTTGTCGCCGCATCTGGGGCACGGTTCGCCGTAGCGGCCGTGGACTGCCATGCCTTCGCGGAAAGCGGTTACTTTTTCGGGGAAGGCAGCGCTTGCTTCATTCCTCAGCTGGTCTATCCAGAACTGAAGCGTGTGGCGGGTGGCGGCGAATAATCTTTCCCATTCTTGCGGTTTTAGCTTTTGCGTTAGGGCGAGCGGGGAGAGTTGGGCGGCGTGCAGGATTTCGTCGGAATACGCGTTGCCGATTCCGCTCAACAGACGCGGATCGGTGAGCGCGCGCTTAAGTGTGTGGTTTTCGGCGGTGAGCGCGGCGCGGAAGGAATCGAGGTCGCTGGAGAAGACATCGATGCCTCCGGCGTCGAAGGAGCGCAGAGCTTCCTCGCCGCGCACGAGGTGCAGTGAGGCGCGGCGCTTGGAGCCGGCCTCGGTAAGAACCAGGGAACCGTTGGGAAAGTCGAATGCGGCCAGAGTTTGGCGGCCCGCCAGCTTTACCGCTGGCGCGCGCCAGTGTAGTCGGCCGGCGATCATCAAGTGCAGGACCAGCCAAAGGTCGGTATCGTGATCCACGCCATCCAGGCCGATTGCGATGCGCTTGCCGACGCGTCGCAGTTCGCGGACTACGCGACCTTCCACATCGGCAAGCGGCGGTTGGGCGGTTCGCAGGAGGAAGGCGCTTTGCAGGCGTATACGCTCGATGGGCTGACCGACGATGCGCGATTCCAGCGCGGTGATGTAGGCAGCGATGTCGGGCAATTCTGGCATGCCGGCTCTTCCCAAAGCTATTTATGAGATGCCCTCTGGTTTGAATCCGCGGCGCCGATCTGCTCGAGGTGATGGAGGAGATGCGTGAGGTAATCGTTCGCCAGGAAGGCGAGGGTTACCGGTTCTCCTGAACCGATGCGGCAGACGGTTTCCAGCTTAGGGGCCGGCAGGCGGGCGATTATGTGAGCGAGGTAGCGATTATAGGCGGCCCACAGCGAGACCAGCAGCGGCCAGTCGGCCTCCTGGGGAGCCTGCACATCTACGTTTCCGTCCTGGTCGTAGCGCGGGAAGTCCAAAGACGGTTGCAGGGCGGCACGGACGAATCGCTGATGGTTGTTTGAAGCCGAATCGATTAGATGCCCGAGAACCTGCTTGCGCGACCAGCCGCCCGGCCGTATGGGCTTGGAGCTTTCAGGCTCACTGACTTTGCGAAGCTTCGGCGCGGCGGTTTCGACCACGCGAAGCAGCTGTTCACTCAGCTCTCTCATCTGCTCTCCTGTCGCTGGGGCGGCTGGCCTACGAACTTATCTGCTCCAGAATCGCGCGAGCTTCGGCTGCGGGGTCGGCGGCTTCGGTGATGGGGCGGCCCACGACGATGTAACTGGCTCCGGCGGCGATGGCTTCAGCGGGGGTTGCGACGCGGGCTTGATCTGCATGGCGTGAGCCGGCCGGGCGGACGCCGGGATTGACGATGGCGAAGTTGTGGCCGAGTTCGGCGCGCACGGCCGCGGTTTCGCGGGCGGAGGTGACGATGCCCTTGCATCCGTGATCGAGAGCGAGTGCGGCTAGGCGGAGCACTTCCTCGCGCACGGTGCCGCGAAATCCGACTTTTCCCATTTCGTTTTCGTCGAGGCTGGTCAGCACGGTGACGCCCAGCACCAGCAGAGCGGGGTTGTTGGCGCGAGCAGCTTCGACGGCGGCGTGGAGCATTTTGCCGCCGCCGGCGGCGTGCACGGTCAGCATACTTACTCCGAGCCGCGCGGCTTCATGCACGGCTGCAGCGACGGTGGTGGGAATGTCGTGATACTTGAGGTCGAGAAACACGCGCCGACCGGAAGCGACGAGATCCCGCACCACCTGCGGGCCTTCGGCGGTGTAGAGCTGCATGCCCACTTTATAGGTGAGGGCAGAGTCGCCGACGGCCGCTACGATCTTTTGTGCGGCCGCTGCGGTGGAAACGTCGAGGGCGACGATCAGCTTCTCGCGCGCTGGGTTGACGCCTGGATCGTTCGGGATGCGGTTGGTCAGAGTGGCGTGCATCCCGAACAGTGTAGTTGGTTTACTGGAGTTCCGCCATAGGATGGTTGTAGGCTACGGTCTGGTAAACCTGCCGGCGTTCAGTCCGGGGTTTTATCAGATCCAGGCGAACTCGCTGCAACCCGCGCTGCTCGAAGCGGAGCACCTGGGCGGCACCGAAGGAGAGATCGATAATGCGGCCAGGTACGACCGGTCCGCGGTCGTTGATCTTGACCACGACCACTCGTCCGTTGCGCAGGTTGGTGACCCGCACGTAGCTTCCCAAGGGAAGCGTGGGATGGGCGGCGGTCATGTCATACATGTCGAAATCTTCGCCGCTGGCGGTCGGTTTGCCCACGAAATATTCGCCGTACCAGGAGGCTGTTCCAACTTGATACGGGTGGTTTTTAAGGTTGTGGTTGCGGGTTTCAGGTTGGGCTGGAACTGCCCTAGTTTGGGCTGAACTGGCCTCCGAGTTGTTCGGTCCCTGAGCCGCTCCCAGTCCGACGACCAAGAAAGCGATCGTCAGTCCATGAGCTATACGTCCACGCATTCAGTTCTCCTCGCATCTCAAAAGTCGTCCTGGCTAGGCTGTTTGGTTACGGTTCTGTAAATGGTAGGGGGCTGAGAGGGGGTTGTCAACCCGAAAGTGCATGCCCTATGGTGACGTGGCAGTGATCGATATCTCACGTAACTTATTGTTAATCATGAGTGATCGGCAACAAGTCATTCAAAACAATTAGGTTACATATGTATCATATGGTAAATACTCTGGAGGGTGTAGTCCGGGAAGTATTTTCATCATCAATGGATTCAATGGTTTACAGACAATTCTTTCTAAGTTGTTTATGGAGAGTATTTTAGGTACAAGGTTGCATACAGGACGGCTTATTTTTTTTCGAGGATCATGGCTGAAAAACCACCAGTCGTGCTGACCATCGCCGGTTTCGACCCCTCATCGGGAGCCGGGGTGACGGCCGATATTAAGACGATTGCCGCCCACGGCTGCTATGGAGTGGCCTGCATTACCGCCCTGACCGTGCAATCGACCGCGGGGGTGCGCCGGGTCGAAGCCCTGGATCCGGGGCTGGTCAGTGAGACTCTGGAAGAGCTTGCCGCGGATATTCCCATTGCAGCTGTTCACATCGGGATGCTGGGGGCCGGGAAGGTGGTTAAGGCTGTGGCGGAGTTCCTTGGCCGGCGGTCGGGGAAGGCCAGATTACGCAATGTAGTCCTCGATCCGATCCTCAAGTCTTCTTCGGGCGCGGACCTGCTGGATGCGGTCGGGACCAGGCTGCTGATCGAGAAGCTTATCCCGCTTGCCGATGCGATCACTCCGAATGTGGAGGAGGCCGCGGTGCTCACCGGCATGAAGGTGACCGATCTCGACGAAATGAGGACGGCGGCGGCGAAGCTCCATCAGATGGGCTCGGCTGCCGTGGTAATTACGGGCGGCCATCTGGAGAAGGCAACCGATCTGTTGAGTTTCACCACGAAGAGCGGAATCGAGGAAGAAGTATTCAAAGCGGAGCGGCAACGGTCGAATTCTACTCACGGCACGGGTTGCGCCTTTGCTACGGCGATGTCGTGCCATCTGGCGCTCGATCGCGGATTAGCCGAAGCTGCCCTGCTGGCCAAGACCTTCGTGACCGCAGCGATTGCCGCCGGACATCCGCTGGGGCACGGAACCGGACCTGTGCATCATCTGTACCGCATGAATCAGCAGCGGCGAGCGGCGGGGACGGGAAGCGAGTCGTAACGGTGGGGTATTAGCGGGGGAGGGGGTTGGGGGAAAAAGCGCGGCTTGGGCTAGTCGTTGTCGCGATCTTTATCCGAATCCGACGGTTTCTTCAGCAAAATTCCGGCTGCGAACGATGCCGTCGCGGCCAGCAGCCATTCGATTCGCCACATCTGGATGGCCTGGAACTCCGCCAGATTTGCTGCACGATAGAAGAGGCTGACGCCGATCGCTCCCAGCACACAGCCGAGGCCGATCATGAAGGCGATGAGCGGGGCAGTGGGCAGGCCGATCCAGCGCTTGATCTCGTGGAAATGCAGATACTGGAGCCAGTCAGGAAAGGAAATCTCCTGCCAAGCAGCGGCGATCAGACGGGCGGACGTGCGAAGCCCGGTCGCCACGCGTGCAACGTTGCGAACCCATACACCACTCACGAGAGCCGCCTCCGCGCTGGTACGCACGGTTGGACGGCGGAGCCCGCAGGTATGGCAGAACCTGGCCCCGATCATGAACTCGGCGCCGCAATCGGCACAGGCCTCTGCCATTGCCGGGGCCGCAGCCGGGGGAGCTGCGACCGCCGGTGGTTCTAGCACGATCGGGGACCGCCAAAACTCCTGCGGAGCATCTTGAATAACTTCAGCCATAGATAGGAACGTCTAGTTTCAGAAAGGCAAGCCGACAACCAAAGCGCACCGTCGACTAAGGTGTTTTCGAGTCAAATACTTGCGATTTTCCCCCCGTTGGGTTGTGAGTACGTCCCGCGCAATTATTACCCGTAAACCCGTAAAGATGCCCCAGTACCTTGGTTTTTTTCAGGTCTGGCTGGGCAAATTATAGGGTTCAACTCATACAAGTTCCGAGAAATTGTTAGGTTTGCCCGATGACACTTTTGGTTCGTCCCGTGCTCCGGAAAACTCGGTTAGACTAAGAGTTCAAAGGCTAACAGTCGGGATGCAATCGAGTCTGAGAGTGAAACGGTTGGTCGGCGGGAAAGCAGTGTTCTGCCTCGTCATCTTTTTTATCTTTTGCCTGTTATACCCTCAGGCGGTCGGTCAGGCTGCGGCGGAAGGGGCTCTCCCATCGGCAACGGCTAATTCCGCGGAACACGATCCGCTGGTCGAGGCCGCTTCCGACCATTTTTATAACCTGGAATACGATCGGGCGATCCAGGAGTTTGAGAAGGTGCTGGAGCGGCATCCGAGCGACCCCTCGGCGGTAAACCACCTCTTGACCACGGTTCTGATGCGCGAACTTTATCGCATGGGCGCGATGAACAGCGGCGAGTATGCCAACGACAGCTTTATCGGCGAGGCGCATCGAGCCGCCGACCCCAAGGTGAACGAGCGGATCAAGCAGTTAGTGGAGCGCGCCGAAGGCCTGGAAGAGCAGGAACTCAAGGTAAATCCCAATAACGTGGATGCGCTCTATGCCCGCGGCGTCACCCGGGCGCAATTCGCGCTTTATACCGCGCTGGTGGAGCGCGCCTGGTTTTCCGCGCTGCGCAATGCCGTGGGTGCGCGCCGCGATCACGAAAGGGTTTTGGAACTTGATCCTCACTACGTGGATGCGAAACTAGTCGTCGGCACGCACAACTATGTGATGGGCAGCCTGCCCTGGAGCGTGAAGGTGGCCGTGGCGCTGGTGGGACTGAGCGGAACGAAAGAAAAAGGGCTCGAATACCTGCGCGAGGTGGCCGACAGCAACGGAGAAAACAGCGTGGATGCCAAAGTGGTGCTGAGCCTGTTTCTGCGGCGCGAGCATCGCTACGATGAGGCGCGCGTGCTCATGCACGAGTTGGCAGCGCGGTATCCCAGGAATTATTTGTTTCCGCTGGAGGAAGCCAATCTGCTGCGCGCCAGCGGCCGTGCTCCGGAGGCCGCCGCGGGGTATCGCCAGGTTTGGCAGAATGGGCGGGAAGGGAAGTACGGCAACCTGCACTACGAGATGGCGGCGTGGGGTCTGGGTGAGCTGCTGCGCAGCCAGAAGGATTACGCCGGAGCTGCGGCTGCGTATGAATTGGTAGGGGAGGCTGCGGAACCCGATCCTGAGACGCTGCAGAAGGCCAACCTGGCTGCGGGGGAAATGTACGACCTGCTGCAGAAGCGAGATTTGGCGATGAAGAAGTATGAGACTGTGCTGGCCGAGAACGGGGGCACGCCTCCCGCGGAAAAGGCCAGGGAGCATATTAGGGAAGCGTACCGGGAGTGAGCGAGAGCGCCCGCACGTTCAGGTTGCGTGGACGACCCGGAGTCCGAGCAGAGCTTCGAAAGGATCGAAATCATGGTCGCGGTGCAAGAGTTCGTGCTTGGCCTGCAAACAGAAGGTGGCAATCAGGCAATCGATGGTCTTGCGGACGGTGTAGCCCTTGGCGCGCAAGTCTCGGTAGTTTTGGGCTGCAGCCACAGCTAAACCACTGCCTCCGGTCTGAAAAACCTGAAACCTCAAAAGGTCGGCCTGGACTCGCGAAAACGCGCTTTGGTCCCGAATGCCCTGCAGTACCTCGCAAAGGATGAGGTCGGTTAGTCCGAGGCGCTGCCGCTGCAGTTCGCGGTCCAGCCAACGCGTTTCGGGATTCTCGACGCCGCGGAGATAGTCGATCCACACAGTGGTATCGACTATGACCATGATCGGGTTACTCCTCGCCTCGCGTCGAGCGTGACTGGTTAAGATCACCTTCCCAATCTATTTTTCCTCGGAGGCGCCGGATTGCACCCTGAGAGTGCGTGTCGGCCAGCAGGCGCAGCCCGGCTTCCACGGCGGCTTTCTTGGTAGGAGCACCGCTGCGCCGCATGGCCTGGCGCATCAATTGGTCGTCGATATCAATGTTGGTGCGCATGCTGAATCTCCGATGTGTAAGTATTGCATATTTGTGTGTATTGGAACAAGCGGCGGAAGCGATCCGTTTTCGTCCGATTGCCTGGGAACTTTCCGTCTAGAATTGCGTATTGTCTTATATGGTTGTCTGGGAGGCAGAGCTATGTATTGCAACTATTGCGGCAAAGTGATTCAGGACGACGCGGCGGTTTGTGCTTATTGCGGGACTCGTGTGGGAGCATCGATCGCGCGCAAACGCCTGGTGCGACCGCGGCAGGGGCGGAAGATTGCGGGGGTCTGTATCGGGTTCGCCGAGTACTTCGACATCGATGTCACAGTAGTCCGGCTGGTGTGGCTGCTCGCATCGTGCCTGACCGGCGTTGGGCTACTCGCTTATCCCATTGCCTGGATCGTGATGCCGGAAGAACCTCAGCAGTTGGCGGCGCCGGCGGGCGCGCAGCGCGCGGCGAATCCGTAAGCGAAACTTTAAATCCTGACAAGGGACGCGATGCGCAGTGCTGTGATTAAATTCCCTGATGCACAGCATTGCCATTCGGGAAATCAAAAGCGGCGACAGCGAGCTCGTCTATCGCGTGCTGGGCGAAGGCCCGCCGGTAGTTCTGCTGCATCCCTTTCCTGCGAATCATGAATTCTGGCTGCCCGTGGCTCAGGAGTTGGCCACGCGCTACCGCATCATCCTGCCGGATCTGCGCGGGCACGGGGATTCTGGTGTCGGCGAGGGTCCGGCTACCATGGACAAACATGCCGGCGACATTGCCCGGCTTATGGACGATGCCGACATTGGTCGCGCTCCGCTGATCGGGGTCTCCATCGGCGGATATGCGCTGTTTGAATTCTGGCGGAGGCACCGTGGACGTGTGGCTGGGCTTGGTCTTTGCAATACGAAGGCGCCCGCTGATTCCTCCGAAGCCCGCGCCGGACGCCTGCAGGCCGCAAGTGACGTGCTCGAGCGCGGCACTGAGCTGTCTTTCGAGAGCATGATTCCTCGTCTCTTGGGCAGCACCACGCGCGAGACGCGGCCTGATCTGGTTGACGGCGCGCTGCGTATGATGCGGAAGATGTCGCCGGAAGATGTCGCGCTGGTGCAGCGCGGCATGGCCGAGCGACCGGACTCCGTGGATACATTGAAGACCATCAATGTGCCTACGCTGCTCGTAACCGGAGACGAAGATATCCTGACCGGCGTGAACGAGGCTGAACTGATGCGGCAGCACATTTCTGGTAGCCAGTTGCGCGTTATTCCGAAAGCTGGCCATTACTCGCCGTGGGAGCAACCTGAGGAAGCGGCCAGGCTGTTGCGTCAATTTCTGGAGCGGGTTTAGGAGCGAGTGCTTTCCTGGTCCTGCCTGGGCTAGAATCAGGGGCGCTATGAAGAAATCTTTTGCATTGCTTGTTCTCGGGATATCGGCGATCTCTATCTCTGCCTACGCGCAAGGCCCCACAGTTCCGCGTCCGCACATTCTCGGTATCGACCACGTTTCGTTCTACACGACCAACTTGGATGGGGTGAAAGCTCTGTACAGCGGCACGCTTGGGCTTACTTCGGCCGCGCCAGTGGAGTCAGGCGGGCTTGTGAGGTATATGGTGGGCAGGCAGTGGATCGGCTATAGCGCAGCGCCCGATCCTAAGGCGACTGACCGCATGGATCACGTTGCTTTCGCCACAGACAACGTCGCGGCGCTACGCAGGTATTTGATCGCGAAGGGACTTAAGGTGCCCGCGGTCGAAGGGCATGCGGACCATAGCCTGAGCTTCACCATGGTAGACCCCGAGGGTCATCGCATCGAGTTTGTCGAGCGTGACAAATCGGAAGCGCCTGCTCCAACGGCCGACTCCGCGGTTTCGCGCCACATGATTCACACCGGCTTCGTGGTTCACCACCGCGACGCTGAAGACAAATTCTACCGCGATATTCTCGGGTTCCGGCTTTACTGGCACGGACACGATAAGCCGGACACTTCGGATGACTGGATGGCGATCCAGGTTCCGGATGGCACGGATTGGCTCGAATATATGTTGAATCAGCCCGAACACATGGACCTGCAACGCACCGGAGTGATGAATCACATCTCGCTCGGAGTCGCTGACATGAAGAAGGCACAGGCAATCATGGAATCGCATGGCTGGAAGCCGCATGGCGACGAAGAAGCGGAGATCGGCAAAGACGGCAAATGGCAGCTCGACGTGTTTGACCCGGATTTCACGCGGGTGGAACTGATGGAGTTTAAACCCACGCGGAAACCGTGTTGCAACGATTTCACCGGGCCGCATCCGACGGAGTGAGGAGGCGAGACGATGCTTCTGCGATTTGCTACAATCCTCCCGGCATGATTGATACCGATCTGGTTGCAGCGAAGACTGTCGTGAAAGCGAAGGGGGACGGCCCCACGGTGGATGTGAGCGGAGCGGCGGGCCGCGTGTTCCTGCTGACCCTTGAGATTACGCAGATCATCGAGCAGGAGTCGCTCGACGTTAGCGTGTATGGTTCCGCCGACGGCGCTACTTGGGGAGCGAAGTCCCTGGCAGCATTTCCGCAGAAGTTTTATCGTGGGGAGTCGCCGCTGCTGCTTGATCTGACGGCGCATCCCGATGTGAAGTTTGTGCGCGCGCACTGGGACGTAGCTCGCTGGGGACGTGGCGTCGAGACCCCGATGTTCGAGTTTGGAGTACGGCTGAAAGAAATTCCCGCGGACGTGCTGCGTGAGGCTGCCGCCGAGGCCAAGGCTGTACTAAGTGGTCAGTGATCAGTGGCCGGTGGCCGGTTCGCAAAGCTGAATTTCTGGCCACCCATTGCTGCCGTTCGCCGATTTTGTCTTTTCCTTCCGCTATATTGATCTCAGGATGAAAATTGAGTCCCAGGTTGTGCGTCCGGGGCGCAACGTGCGCGGCAGTGTAAGTCTTCCGGGCGACAAATCCATTTCGCACCGCTATGCCGTGCTCGCAGCGATCGCCGAGGGCCCCTCGCGCCTGGAAAACTACTCGACTGGCGCCGATTGCGCCAGCACGCTCGGCTGCCTGCGTTCGCTTGGGGTGAAGTGGGAACGAAAAGATAGGACCGACAACGTTATCGAAGTGCAGGGAAGCGGGCTGTCGCTGACTGCTCCGAATGAGCCGCTGGACTGCGGAAATTCCGGTTCGACTATCCGCATGTTGAGCGGCATCGTTGCTGCGGAGAACTTCTCAAGCGAGATGACGGGGGATGAATCGCTCTCGCGCCGACCGATGGAGCGCGTGATCACACCGCTCACCGCCATGGGCGCGCAGATCACATCGCAAAACGGCCGCCCACCATTGCGCATCACCGGCACGAAGCTGAAAGGGATCGACTACAAGATGCCGGTGGCCAGCGCGCAGGTAAAGACATGCCTGCTGTTCGCCGGGTTGATGGCCGAAGGGGAGACACGAATCGAAGAACCGCTGCGGACGCGTGATCATGGAGAAGTGGCGCTGCGGGCATTCGGCGCGGATCTTGAGTGCAAGAGGAACCAAGTTCGCATTCGCGGCGGCCAGCGTTTGCGCGGCATCGACGTGCGAATCGCGGGAGATATTTCCAGCGCTGCGTTCTTCATTTGCGCCTCGGCCCTTTTTCCCGGTTCGCAATTGACGATCACCAGCCTGCTGATGAATCCGACGCGCGCGGGGCTGCTTGATCTCCTCATGCACGCGGGACTGCGCATTTATGTTACCGAACTGCGAAGCGTCTATGGCGAGCTGGTGGGCACGCTGCAGGTCGAGGGTGCGCGGCTGAAAGGTGCGACCATTGCCGGCGCCGCTACCGCCGCGCTGATTGACGAGGTTCCGGTGCTGGCCGCGATCGCTCCCTATACCGAGCAGGGAATCGAGGTGCGCGATGCGAAAGAGTTGCGGGTGAAGGAGTCGGACCGCATCGCCGCAATCGCCGCGAATCTTCGCGCCATGGGAGCGGCAGTAGAAGAACGCGAAGACGGCCTGAAGATTCCCGGGGGACAGTCGCTCCACGGCGCGGAGATCGAATCCTTCGGCGATCACCGGATTGCCATGGCCTTCAGCGTCGCGGCGCTGCGCGCGCGAGGCGAGACCCTGATTCGCGGCAGCGAATGCGCAGCTATTTCCTATCCGGCATTCTTTTCCACGCTGGAAAGCCTGGTCGAGCGCTGAGCAGTCGCTCCGCACTGCAGCGGCGAGCCCACTTCCGCGGGTGCGCCAGATTGCCGCAAGGACGGGGAAGAGCGCACTGGGCGCAGGTATGGTAAAGTGGTGCCGCCCACGAATTGGCTCCGGGGCGTGGGGCTCTGGCGCCAACTCACTCGCCACCTTCGCAAAGGAGCCTGCCCATGCCTACCCTCCGCGACCTTGTGAAAGACCGCAAAGTTTACTCCATTGACGCCGCACGCACCGTGCTGGAAGCGGCACGCTTCATGATGGAACACAACATCGGCGCGCTGCCTGTGCTCCGCGACGGAGAACTCGCCGGCATCTTCTCCGAGCGCGACATCATGAACCGAGTGGTAGCCGCGGGCCGCACTCCCGGACACACTGCCGTCTCCGAAGTAATGACCGCCAACCCGCGCGCGGTTAATGTGGATGAGACCATCGAGGAATGTTTTTTCATCATGCACGAGTTCGGCTTCCGCCACCTGCCCATTGTGGAGGGCAAGGAATTGAAAGGGCTGGTTTCGCTGCGTGACATCGTGCTGCGCCAGGCGGCGGAACTCGAACGCCAGAAACGCCGGGCCTCCTGAGAGCCGGGCTTCCGCGCTTAGCGTTCGGCGAGTTGCCCCGGACCTATCGGGCAGAGATTAACGATACCCACGAAAGATCAACGGTGCAACTCAGTTCGCTGTGTGGGCCGTTGTCACGCGAAGCGTGACGGTTGCTACGTCTGCGTTGGGAGGGACATTGCTGGGCGCCGCGCCGTTGGCATCCGCGCCAGTCAGCGTGAAGGTGTAGGTATTATTCGGAGTGATTTGTCCGTTGAGGGCGGTAACGCCGGGGGGACCCGGACAGGCCGACAGCAGCAACAAGCTCCCGGCAATCGTCACCAGGAAAAACAGGGCAAGCAGATTTTTCCTATGGCTTAAGGTTCCGCATGCTCCCACGAGCGCCAGCCCGGGAACGGCCAGCCAGAAGGCATAAAACATGCGAAGGTTCCACAACTTCGAGCTGGTTGAAGGACCGAAGGTCGTGATGGTGAGCGTGGAAATCGCTCCAGTGCTGCTGCTGATGCTGACCGTCGGAGGATCGAACGCGCAATACGGCCCGCCGGTGACGATGGGAAAAACCGAAAGGCAGGCGAGCGTGACTTGACCCGAATAGCTGCCGATCGGCAGCACGGTCACGGTGGTGGTGGCGGCGCTTCCGGCCGGCAGAGGGCTCGGAATCGCGGTCGTGGGCGACACCGACAATGTGTAGTCCTCCGTCAGGTCCGCTACGCTTAAGTAAAGAGTTTGAGTTTGCGTGGTGGTGCCGCCCGTACCCGTTACTGTCACCTGGTAGGTGCCTGCCGCCGTGGCAGACGTTCCCGTTCCTCCTGTGGTGGTGATGGTAAGCGCAGGACCGTCAGCAGGCGGGATCGCGGACCCAGGACTGACCACGCACTGGGGCAGATTCGTAGTGAACTGGTTGGACGTGACGACACAGCTCAACGAAACTGATTCATCGAAGCTTCCTATGGGCTCAAGGTCGACAGTGGCTGTCGCCGATCCGCCAGGATCCACGCCTATGGCCGGGCGGAAGGCCGAGACAGAAAGGGTGAACTGTTGCCCGTAAGCCAGCGACGCAAATGCGGCAGAGAGCACGAACAGCAACGATGCGGAAATGATTGCGCGGACGATCTGCCTGGGATTGACCATGAGCGGATAAGAACTCACTACCTTCGATTCCTCCGATGCCACAAAAGCTGCCTGAGCCGCCCCGAAACAATGCTGCCGGCCAATCAGCTGCAAGTAACGTAAATTATGACGTACCTCTAGCAGAGTTTCGCCAGACAGAATCTTAGACTAGAGTTGTCAATCCTGCCAACCGTGGGGCGGATCAAGCTGATCTGCATGAGCCTGGTGCGAGTCCTGGCCGTGTGTACACGCTTGACACTCGTCTCGCTCTCTGCTGTAGTGTCCGCCAACCTCCGCGTTGAATTGAAGCGCGAGGCATGGGCGGTTCGGCGAACTTTTAGTGCGGCGTTTCGGAGTTCGCAAAGCAGGCTGAAGAATTTCAATGGTGACTATTCGCGATGTGGCGAAGGAGAGCGGGTTTTCCTCTACTACAGTGTCGATCGTCCTTAACGACGCCCCACTGGCACGCTATATCCCGGCCGTAACCAAGAAGCGCATTGAGCGCGCTGCGGAAAAACTGGGCTATCGTCCCAACCAGTTTGCCCGCTCGCTACGCAGCAAGCGTAGCCACACTGTGGGAGTTATGGTCTTCGACATGACCGATCCCTACTGCACGCTGGTGTTGCGGGGCATTGAGAACACACTCTACCAAGCTTCGTACCTGCCCATCCTAACCGACGTGCATAACGAGCGCGGCCGCTTCGAGCGCTATCTCGAGATGCTGCTCGACCGCCGCGTGGAAGGCCTGGTCGTGCTCGCGAACTGGCTCTTCCTCAATATCAACCTGCTCGCTGATCTGGAAAAGAGCAGCATCCCTACCGCGATTATCGGTTGCGAACTGAAAGGCGATTCGATGAGTTCGGTGACTGTAGACAATGAGGTTGGCGGCTACCTTGCGCTCGAGCATCTGCACGCGCTCGGTCATCGCAAGATTGCTTTTATCCGCGGACCGAAAACTTTGGGCGATAGTTCTCCGCGTTGGCGCGGCATTCGCAACAGCGCCAAAGAACGAGGTCTCGAACTCGATTCCCGCCTCATCGTCGATCTGCCCGAATCGCGCGATCCGCTTTCCAGCTTTGAAGCTGGGAAAAAACTGACCGAGGACCTGCTCAAGCAGAAGCGACCGTTCACGGCAATTCTTGCGTTTGACGATATGACTGCCTTCGGAGCAATGCGCGCCTTGGCCAACGGAGGATTGCGCGTGCCCGAACACTGTTCCGTGATTGGCTTCGACGATGTCGCCGCGTCGGCTCTGTGTACTCCGCCGCTCACCACCATCCGGCAACCCATGGAAGCGATGGGAGCGGGCGCCGTAGGGATCGTGCTCGAGGGCATCAACTTGGTACTTGAAAAGCGGGAAGTCGCCGCGCAGCATCGCAAGGTGGCGCCTGAACTGGTGACCCGGGAGTCCACTCGCAGCCTGCTGTAGGCGGGCGTCAAAACGCAAGCCAGCGAATCATCCGGTACGAGGCCATCTTTGACCTGCGCCCCGCTTTTTTCTTGACATAAGATGCCCAATAAACGCACTATTCATACGATTTAATAAACCATCATCGTTTTGGTGCTTCGGCTTGGGAGGCGGTTCATGAATCGCAAAAATGCATTCGTCAAGAAAGTGTGGAAATTTGTCTCGGTGGGTATTCTTTTCCTCTGCGCAGCTTCGGTGGCGCTCGCCCAGGCTGGCCGGGGGAGCATCAGCGGCCTGGTCACCGATCCGGCCGGGGCCCTCGTACCAGGAGCAAAGGTAGTTCTGTTAAACCCCGCCACGGGAGTGACGCAGCATACCGTCACCAGCTCCGGAGGACTCTACACTTTCATTTCCCTCAACCCCGGTGTTTATCAGGTCACGGCCAGCCAGAAGGGTTTTAAAAACGTTGCTCAAGAAAAAGTCACGGTCACCGTCGATCAGGTCACCGAGGTCAACATCACCTTGGAGGTTGGCGCGGTATCAGAGACGGTTACCGTTACTGAAGGCACCGAGTTGGTCGAGCCCAGCAATTCTACAGTCGGTCAGTTAATTGAATCACCCACCATCGACCGGGTTCCGCTGCTGTACCGCAATGTCTACGATCTCATCCAGTTGAGTGCGGGCGTGATTCCGGTGAACGGCTCCCCGAACGCGAGCGATTCGATGGCCACGGGGGCTGCTCAGAACATCTCGAGCGGGCGACCGGGAGTTGACGTTTCCGCGGACACGATCAACGGCTCCATCGTGGGATCGGTCTACTTCATGCTCGATGGCAGCCCTATCGGAATTGCGGAAAATAATTCTGCCGCCATTATCCCGGCGATGAATATTCCCGAAGATGGCGTTGACGAAGTCCGGGTCGAGACCCAGAATACGCCGGCGTCTTACCAGAGCGGCGCTGCGGGCGTTATCAGTCTGGTCAGCAAATCCGGCACGAATAAGTTCCACGGTGATGTTTTCGGCGTATTCCGGCCGAACGCTTTGTCCGCCAACGATTACTTCAACAAGGACTATCAACTCGCCAATGGACTCAGCAACGCACCGCCTTCGTTCTATCGCTATCAAGAGGGTGCAGCGATCGGCGGACCGATTAAGAAAGACAAGGTCTTCTTTTTCGCCGACTACGAGGACACGCAGCAGCAGCAGTTCGAAGGCGTCAAGACTTATACAGTTCCTACTACCGCCGAAAGGACCGGAGACTTCTCGGCGATGGGATTCACCATCTACGACCCGACGAAGCCCGATGTAGGTGGCCTGCGGCAGGCGTTTCCTGGCAACATAATCACGAACCCGAATCCGATCGGATTGCTGTACTTGTCGAAGATGCCGAAATGCAACTACCCAAGTCCGTCCACTTGCGATTCGGCGACTTCTGACGTTTCCCCCAACTACAGCATGCCGGGTCTCGACCCGTTCCATGCGCATCGGTTCGACGTCCGCGTGGATTGGGCCAAGAGCGAAAGGCAGCGCATTTTCACCCGCTTTTCCTACGACAAGTTGATCTTCTCGACGGCCAATGTTTTTCCCAGCGGGTGGGACCCCGACTATGCTCAGAACACCACCAATGGGCGCAATATTCTCATCGCCGACGATCTAACCCTGAATTCCTCCACCGTCCTGAACTTGCGTTACTCCTTCACTCGCCACTTCGAGAATCAGGGAAACCCGGCATACGGTAGCACCAACATTACGAGTCTGGGCTTTCCCGCCTCACTGGCGTCTCAAGTGGTCTTCAACCAGCTGCCCTTTATGATATTTGGCGACCTGGATAATGGTAACGACGGGGTTGGAGGTACCGCCGACTATAACAACTTTCGCTATGCCAGCGAGAATAGCGATGCCAACGCTGCTATCACTAAAGTTCACGGGAAGCATACGGTTTCGTTCGGCTTCGAGTGGATGAAGCGCTTCCTTAACGTCGGCCAACCGCCAGCACCGGCGGGCGCGTACGAGTTTGACACCACGGCTACGAATCAATCGATTGCCAGCGCGTCCGGAGGCAGCGATTTCGCCTCTGCCCTGGTTGGCATGGCGGCCGACCCGAACGGTAACAACCCCGAGGTAAACTTCTACCCTAACTTCACCAAAGATGTGTTCGCGGCCGAATCCAACCCCTACTATGCGGCCTTTGTCGAGGATACGTTTCATCCGTCAAAGGCATTGACGATCACCGCGGGCCTGCGCTGGGACATTTTCGCCGGACGAAACGAGCGTTTTAACCGCCAGGAATACTTTAATCCCGATGCCAGCAATACATTCAATGGCGTGGCTTACACCGGTGCGGAAGTCTACGTCAACGGTGGCAATCGCTCTCCGTTTACAACGAACTTGCATAACTTTGGCCCGCGTTTGGGCTTCGCCTGGCAGCCGATCGACCATCTGGTGGTGCGCGGCGGTGCGGGCTTCTATTACGGACCCAGCACGCACAATGTCGGTAGCGCCCTGTTAAATACCGACGGCTTCGCTTCTCAGACGACATGGAATGGCACCTGCTCAAACGCAGATGGAAATACGGTCTTCAACACTGATAGCGGCACCTGTGCGGCTGGACAAGCGGATAATTTCACGGTCCCGTATTCTCTGAGCAACCCTTTTCCCGATGGAGTTGTCCCAACCTTCACTACTCCACCCCCCGGCCTGGCCAATAACCTGGGGATCACCCTGAGCACCGTTCTGCGATCCCAGCGCACACCCACCATCTATAACTTTAATTTCGCCGTGGAGTATGAGCTGCCGCATCAAGTGGTGGTGACTGCAGGCTACGTCGGCAGCCGGGGACTTTTTCTGCCCTTTGGCAATGTCGATCTGAACCAGCTCGACCTGGGCACGATTCAGAAATACAACTACTCATTGTGCGTCGATACTTCGCAGCCGAGCTGTATTTATGTGCCGAATCAATGGGCGCCGATCCAGCCTGCCACCAATGGCTTCTTCGGCGCAGCCACCGTTCCCTTATGGATGGCGCTGCAACAGTTTCCGCAATTTGGCAATGGCAGCTACGGTCCGGGCAACGGCGTTGTCGTGAATGGCTACCCCGCGGGCGACTCCGAGTACAGCTCTCTGCAAACCAAGGTGCAAAAAAGGCTGACCAGCCACTTCACAACTCTTGCCACTTTTACCTGGGGAAAAATAATGAGCGATGACGGGAACCCTCCTCTGGGCTTCGTAGGCACTCACTTTGGCCTCGCTCAAGATTGGAGGAATCTGAGCTATGAACACTCGATCAGCCCGCAGGACGTAAAGTATCAGTTCACGGGGCAGATATCGTACGATCTGCCAATTGGCAAGGGCCAGCCCCTCAATCTGAACGGTGTGGCGAACGCCATTGTTGGAGGGTGGACCGTGAATGCCATCGGCTATCTGAGCACGGGCGTCCCCATCCAAGCACCGCTTTCGGGAGTAACCCCGTCATACTTCAACCAGCGCGCCGACATGACATGCAATCCGGCAAGTGGCGCACCGCATACCGTGGCCGTATGGTTTACTGACAACTGCTTCCCAATCCCCGGGACCGAAGCAACCGGCAACTTGGCGAACGCCAACCCGTTTATTCCGGGCACCGCGCCTGACTATCTTGACCACGTTCGCACCCGGGGGGCACGCGATCTGGACCTCTCGATTTACAAAACGTTCACTTTCGGGGAAACGAAAGCACTGCGCTTCGACGCCTCCGCCTACAATACCAGCAACACGCCGCAATACGGTTACCCAAGCGTGCCGAACATCGTAGGCGCGATACCTGTGTCTCAGGGCGGGCAGGGCCTTCCTTTCGGACAGATCACGAATAACGTCAACACCCCGCGCCAGTTCCAGTTTGGAGCGAGGTTTACATTCTGAGGCGAGTTGCCGATTAGAGCCGCAAAGAAAAATCCCGGCCAGAACGGCCGGGATTTTCTTGTTTCAAAGCGAGTCTCGAACCGCCTATCCTACCTGCACACTCTGTGGCGCTGCAACGGCTTCCAGCGCGTGCTCCAGGTCGGCAATCAGGTCGTCGGCGTTCTCGATTCCTACCGAGAGGCGGATCATCTGTTCGGTGACGCCCATCCTGGCGCGGGCTTCGGCGGGAACCATGGCGTGCGAGGTCAATACTGGAATCGACACGAGCGATTCCACTCCTCCCAGACTCGTCGCCAGCGTGAACAGGCTCATGGCTTCGCTTACGCGGCGCGCATCTTCGCCCGTGCCTTCGACCTCAAACGTGACCACGCCGCCGCCGCCGCTCATCTGCTGGCGGGCCACGGCGTACTGGGGATGGTTCTCTAGAAACGGATAATGCACGCTTCGCACCTTGGCGTGCTCCGAGAGGAACTCGGCGACGCGCAGGGCATTCTCGTTGTGACGCGCTACGCGCACCGCGAGCGTCTTTAATCCCCGCAGCAGTACCCATGAGGCATGGGGATCCATGCAGTTGCCGAGCGTGGTTCGCGTATCCCAGATTTGTTCGATCAGTTCGTGGCGCCCGGCCACAGCGCCGCAGATCAGATCGGAATGGCCGGCCAGATACTTCGTCCCCGAGTGCATGATGAGATCAATGCCGAATTCCGCGGGATGCTGGTTGATGGGCGTGCCGAAGGTGGCATCGATCATGCTCAGCAGCTTGTGTTGTTTGGCCACGGCGACGGCTTTCTTGAAATCGACCACGCGCAGGGTGGGATTGGTGGGTGACTCCAGGTAGAGCAGCTTCGTATTCGGGCGAATCGCCCGGGCGTGCTGGTCGTAATCCGTGGTGTCGACGAAAGTGGTTTCAATCCCCAGCTTCGGCAGCCACTGCGACAGAAATTTGTTCACGCCGCCATAAATATCGCGCTGCGCTACCACGTGGTCGCCGCCTTTGAGCAAAGCCATGATCGTGGTTGTGACCGCGCCCATGCCGGAGGCGAAGGTCAGCGCGGCATCCATGCCTTCCAACTCCGCGATCGTTTTTTCGGCAACCGTGTTCGTGGGATTGCCATAACGCGTGTAGTGATGGTCGGTGGGCGTGATTCGAACCTGCTCGTCGTTGTCGGTGACCTGAAACGAGGAGGTCTGATAGATGGGCGTACTTACCGGGCCGTTTTTCTTCTCCAGGTCCGATGCGCCGTGCACCGCCTTGGTTTCGGAGTGTTGGGAGTGCCGTTTCATGGATACCTCGTTCCCTCCAAGATTAATTGCCCGCGAGCGCTCTCGCAAGCTACGCCTGTTCCGGGGCACCGTTTATAATTCCGGTTCCATGGATCTTGGCCTGAAGAATCGAGTCGCTTTGGTTGCCGCTTGCAGTCAGGGGATTGGCCGCGCTACGGCGGAAGCATTTGCTGCCGAGGGCTGCCGCTTGGCCATGTGCGCCCGCAACCCGCAGACTTTGCTGGCCGCGGCGGAGAAGATAAGAAAGCAGCACGGAACGGAAGTTCTTGTCGAAGCGTTCGACGTTAGCGATCCAGAAGCGGTCCGCGGCTTCGTTGCCGCCGTGGCTGCGAAGTTCGGCAGCGTCGATATTTGTGTGACCAATGCCGGCGGCCCGCCAGCCAAAGGTTTTCTCGCGGCCACGCTCGAAGAATGGCAGCGTGCGCTCGAACTGAATTTCTTGAGCACGGTTTATTTCGCACGCGAAGTTATTCCTCACATGCAGCGAAAACGCTGGGGCCGCATCGTGACGATCACTTCAATCACCACCAAACAGCCGGTCACTGATCTTGTACTGTCGAATGCGGTGCGGGCGGCTGTGGTTGGCCTGGTCAAAAGCCTGGCCAACGAGTTTG
Organism: uncultured Acidobacteriaceae bacterium; assembly: GCA_963786075.1. Taxonomy (GTDB): domain Bacteria; phylum Acidobacteriota; class Terriglobia; order Terriglobales; family Acidobacteriaceae; genus Sulfotelmatobacter. Next base: position 20,211 of record CAWAYA010000009.1, read on the forward strand.
GCAAAGACGGAATCCTGGTGAACAACGTCGGTCCCGGCTTCACGGCGACCGACCGGTTGAAGGAGCTGGCCAAAGCCCGCGCTTCGGCTTCAGGCAAGAGCGAACAGCAGATCTCCGAGGGCTGGGCCGCGGACGCTCCACTGCAACGGCTGGGCGAGCCTCGCGAAGTTGCGGAGACCATCGTGTGGCTGGCGTCGGAGCGGGCCTCCTACGTCACTGGTCAGACTGTGCTGGTCGACGGCGGCTTGTACAAAGGCCTATAGATTTGAAGGCTGCTTGCTGCGGATCGTTTCCCGTACAATCAGGAAACGGGCATCACGATATGACGAAGAAACCGAAAAACCGGACGACTGCCGCCGGCAGGAAAGCAAAAAATGCGCGCTCGCACTCGCGGGCGCAGCGCGCCGTCAGCAAACACGCGGCCAGAAAGATCGAGCTGCAACACATTCCGTGGCACACGATCCCGCTGGAAGACCTGAAACCGCTTCTGCAGCGCCAGTTCGTTGTCGGTCAGGAAATTATGCTGGCCCGGGTGCTGCTGAAGAAGGGTTGCGTCGTGCCCGAGCACAGCCATCACAACGAACAGCTCACGTACATCCTCGAAGGCGCGTTGAAGTTCTCGATCGACGGCCGGGAAATCGTCATTCACGCCGGCGAAGTGCTGTGCATTCCGGCCCACATGCCGCACAGAGCTGAAGCGCTGGAAGACACGGTCGACCTGGATGTATTCAATCCTCCCCGCGCCGATTGGATCAATAAGACCGACCAGTATCTGCGAGGGCAGAAATAATTTTTCATTCCATGCCTCCCTCCGCCACTTCTGAAAAAGGTTCTGCCCCCGGCCAGGCAACGTTTCGTTTTCGCTGCATCGGATGCGGTTCAGTCAACGCCTCGGCGGCGCAGGATTTCCGCTGCTCGGACTGCGGCAACCTGCTGGAGATCACCGATTCGTCCTGGAACTCGCGCAATCCCACCGCTCTGAAGACCCTATGGCGGGAACGACGTACGTTAAACGAATCCATCGACCTCAGTGGCGTGTGGCGATTCAGGGAGTTCTTGCCCGCGCCGCAATCTGAGCAGGAAATTGTCACCTTGCGCGAAGGCAACACTCCTCTGTACGAACTTCCGCAATCGTCGCGTGTTACCGGCGTGACGCGCCTTTACGCCAAACATCAGGGCCTGAACCCGACCGGCTCGTTCAAAGACAACGGCATGACGGTCGCCTCCACCTTCGCCTGCCAAGCCGGATACCGCTGGGTAGCGTGTGCCTCCACCGGCAACACCTCGGCATCCATGGCGGCGTATGCAGCGCGCGGCGGCATGCGCAGCCTAGTTCTGGTGCCCGAAGGCAAAATCTCCTGGAGCAAACTCTCCCAGGCGCTCGATTATGGAGCGCTCGCTTGCCAGCTTCGCACTGACTTCGACGGCTGCCTCCGGCTGCTGCAAGAGCTTGTGCGGCAAGCTCCGGTCTACCAGTTAAATTCCATCAACCCGTTTCGCCTTGAAGGGCAGAAAACTCTCGCTTTCGAATTGCTGGAGCAACTCGAGTGGGAGCCGCCCGACCACATCATCGTGCCCGGAGGCAATCTCGGAAACAGTTCTGCGATCGGCAAGGCGTTGCTCGAAATGCGCGACGCCGACCTGATCCCCCGCCTGCCGAAGTTATCTGTGATTCAAGCTGAGGGTGCAAATGCTCTGGTTCGCACCGTGCGCGAAGGGGAGGGCAAGCGTCTGGTCAGCATGCAGCCGGAAACTCGGGCCACGGCGATCCGCATCGGCAACCCGGCATCGTGGGAAAAAGCTGTAAAGGTTCTTCAGGCTACAGGCGGAGCCTGTGAACAGGTGAGCGAAGTCGAGATCGCGCTGGCCAAAGCTGAAATCGGCGCCGAAGGCATTGGGTGCGAGCCCGCCTCGGCCGTGACTCTGGCCGGTTTGAAGAAATTGTTGCAGCAGGGATTTGTGAAGCCGGAGGAAACGGTGGTGTTGGTTCTCACTGGAAACTTGCTTAAGGATCCCGACTACACCATGGAGTTCCACCGCGGCGATTTATTTAAGGGCACGCTGTACGAACAGGAGAGCGGGAAGCTGAATTCCTTCCGCCACCCTCCCGTCGTTCTTGACGCTACGCTGGACGCCGTGATCAAAACGCTGCAGCGCGCAGAAAAATCCGATCCCACGCACTCGAATGAGTAAGACAAAAAGAATGTCCAAGAAGAAAAACAAGAAAAAGATCCGCCGCGCGACCGCGTTGCATCTGGCCCTCCCAGCCACCTCGGCGAATCTGGGTCCGGCCTTTGATGCTGCGGCCCTGGCGATGGATCTCTACATCACCATCCATGCTCGCCCGGCCTCAGGGTTCTCTATCACGGTTACCGGACGCGACCAGGAAATCTGCCGCAACCTCGAGGATCACCTCATCCTCAACACGTATAGCGAAATTCTCCAGGCGCAGGGTCAGAAGGTCGTTCCTCTTTCTCTGCGCATTAACAACGACATCCCGATCGGGAAAGGCTGCGGATCGTCAGCTGCTGCCCGCCTGGCGGGCATCGCCCTGGCCAATCACTTCGGCCGTTTGCAGTGGAAGAATTCCCAGATCATCGGCGAAGCCTCGCGCCGCGAGCACCATGCGGATAATGCCTCCGCTTGCTGGATGGGAGGTCTCACCATCGCCCGAATGTACGGCAAGGCCGAAGCCCAGGTAGTCTGCATCCGCCCGAAAGGGAAGTGGCCGCTTCTTCTTGCCGTGCCCGACCAGTCCTGGTCGACCGAGGAAGCACGCCGCGCGCTCCCGGCGCAGTATTCCCGTGCCGACGCGGTCGCTAATATTCAGAACTCCATGTTCCTGCTCGCCGCCTTCACGCAAGGCAATCACAAACTGCTTTCTGTCGCGCTCGAAGACCGCATCCATCAGCCCTACCGAGCGCCATTGTGCCCTTTGCTCCCTTGCCTGCAAGAATTGACCGGGAGACCGGGCATCCTGGGCGCAGCACTAAGCGGAGCAGGCCCTTCGGTCATCGTTTTTCTTGATCCTGCCTCGCCCGTCAAGAGAACGCGAACCGTAGTCGCCGCTCACCTTGCAGGCAGAGGACTTCACGCCGAACTGTTGCTCACTTCTATTACGCGGCGCGGGGGGCACCGCTGATAAGGGTTCTTCGATATACCACTAAAGTGCCATTTACATGGCAGAGCCAAGCCGGATAATTTTGCACTTCCCCCCAAAGGCAAAGCAAAGCTGACTTGCGGCGCACGTGTTTGTGGCGTCATCTAGTGGCCAACCTCTGTTGGAAGCCACGCTTCTAAGGGATGAGTAGGAAGTCTAAAATGCACGGTCAAATCCAGCCAACGATCGCGACAGCGCGGAGCGTGCAGGTTCAACGGGAGATCCAGAATTTTCTTCAGGCGCTGGATTCCTACCCCGCCCGCGTCGCCCGGGAACCCCGCCTCAGCTTTCGCCAGCATTTGTGCAGCGTATTCGCCGCGGCTCGCGATCATCGAAGCGACCCCCGCGCTCAACGCACGTAATCAGGTCCGGCGGCTTACCTACCGGCTCGCCGGAGGCACGATCCCGTTCATGCGCAGGTATTCCACCATCTGCCCGTAGTGGTCGAAACAATGGGCTGAGACACTTGTGGCCAGGCTCAGGCGCGTCACCGTTCCTTCTCCAAACGGACTCTTCATAGGTTCCACCAGGTTCTTGTCGTCTATGGTCAGGACAGCCTTGTGTACGTAAGCAAAGGAATTTTTCAGGTAGGTAATGATCTCCGCCTTGGTCTTGAGCGAGGCCGGCCCGGATTCATCGCCCACGTCGACCGGAACCTTTTCGCCCAGGATTGCGGCCCCGAAAATGTAGTTGACCGCCGCCACGTGCTTTATTTGCTGGCCGAAAGTCCGTACTCCTTTGAACTCGCCGTTGGTGGGAGCGAATCCGAACTTGTCTTCCGGCATCGCTTCTGCCGCGGGAACGAATTCGTGTTCAACACTAGAAACCGAATGGTCGAGCACCTGTGTGACGGTGCGATGTTCATCCTTGCCCATATTGGCCTGGGCCGCGCCCACCACGGCTAGCGCTAGCACGCAGAAAGCAAGACAGCTGAATCTCTTCGCCATGTTGATTCCTCCATTAATCCTTTAATCCCTCACTACCGCCGGGGCCATCTTCAACTCGTGCCCAGTCAAACGATGCCGCACAATGCTTGTCAACCCTATCACCATTGCCAGCGCCGACCAGGCCAGCGCCACGGAAACTCCCTTGCGCGCCGCCAGTTCCCCCCATACCGCGCTGCCGATCGCCATCCCTCCCTGTAGCACCAACAGGTACATCGAAAGAGCCCGCGCTCGCATCCACGATGGGCACATGGTCTGGGCTACAACATTGAAGCACGCCAGAATTCCGATCCAGGCCGCGCCCGCCGTGAATAATACTCCACAAAGCCACTCAAAGGCATGCACCTGCCCCGCCACAAAAGTCATTCCCGCGAACACCACGGTCGCCGCCGCGACCAGTCCATCCACCGAATACCGCAGTCGCAGACGCGGCAGCAGCGCGGCGCCAGTCATGGCTCCCACGCCGAAGCAGGTCAGCAGAAATCCGTAACCTTGCGCGCCATGCGGTTGGCAAATCACCGGGAGCAAAGCCAGCAGGGATGTTGCGCCCACACTGAACGCTCCCGTGCGAATTAGAACGGATCTCACCTGCGGTGCCCCGCGCACATAGTGGAAGCCCTCGAGGATCGCGTCGCGCACTCGCCGGGTCGGCAGCGCTTCGTGCGGCGCGCGCCGCCAGCGGCACAAAAACAGAATCACTCCGAAGAACGATGCGGCGTTCAGCAGAAATGACCACCCCGATCCCGCCGTCGCTACCACCATGCCGCCCAACGCCGGACCTACGGCGCGCGCCACATTAAACCCTGCCGAATTCAACGCTACCGCTGAGGCGTGCCGCTCCGGTGAGACCACTTCCGGGGTAATCGCCTGCCACGCCGGATCATTCAAAACAGCGCCCACTCCCAAGACCAAAGTAAAAAGCAGGAGGCTCCATGGAGTCACCGCATGCAGCAGGGTGAGCACACCCAGAGCAGCAGCCGCAGCCACCATCCAGCTCTGCGTGAACAACAGCAACCGCCTCCGGTCCACCATGTCGGCCAACGCACCGGCGGGAAGCACCACGAAGAAAACAGGAACCGCGGCCGCTGCCTGCACCAGGCTCACCATCAGCGGCGAGGTGGAGAGCTGCGTCATCAGCCAGCCCGCGCCCACATTCTGCATCCACGTGCCGGTGTAGGAGATTACGGCAGCAATCCACAATGACCGAAACAGCGGCTCGCGCAGCGGAGCCCACGCTGCATCGGCACGCTGAACCGCAATGCCCTCCACTACCGGAACTGAAATATGATCAGCCACTAATTAACGCCCTGCGTGTCAACCTATGTAGAGACATTCTCGGCCGTTGCGTGCACGCCAAACGGCCACTCGCGGCTTCGCCAAGCACGAATCATGTAAATCGCCAGCCCGGCCAATAAAATGACCACCGCGTACCGCATTTCCTTCTGCCAGTTTTCGCGACCGAACAGAATAAAAAGAAATCCGGCAATCGCGACCAGCGCGGGCAGGGGATACAGCCACATTCGAAATGGACGTGTCACCTCCGGGTGCGTTACCCGGAACACGATCAACCCCACGGCCTGCACCAGGAATTGCAAAATCAGACGAATCACCACCAGCGCCGCAATCGCATCCCGCAGCCGCAGAAAGCAGAACATCGCCGCCACTGCTCCCAGGGCCACCAGCGAAACATACGGGAAGCGGTAGACGGGATGCACCTTGGCGAATGCTTTGAAATAGTTTCCGTCGAGAGCCGCGGCGTAAGGAACCCGCGAATACCCCAGTGTGAGCGAAAAGACCGAGGCAAACGCAGCAACGATTATGAGTCCCGTGACCAGCCGCGCCGCCCATGGCCCATAAATCCTCTGCATGAACAACGACACAACGTACAGTCCGCTGTTGTTATGCCCCGCCTGCAGCATCTCGCGCCACGGGACCACGGCCAGAATGCAGACGTTCATCATTAGGTATAGACAGGCGACCAGCAGAATGGAAAGCAGAAGAGCCCGCGGAATATTCCGAGTAGGGTCTTTTATTTCATCGCCCAGGTAGCAAACGTTGTAGTAGCCCCAATAATCATAGGTGGCCACCAGGAGGGCCCCGCCCAAGCCACTGAAGAACGCCGGCGACAGGCTAAAGGCGTCAGGAGGAAAATCGAAGGCGCGAGCCGCGTTGAAGTGTGTGAGCCCGGCGAAGATGATCCATCCGATCGTCCCCATCACGCCCAGCCACAATACTTTCGAAAGCCGGCCAATCACGGTGATGCGCCGGTAGAGCAAGAAAACCGTGAACAGACAGATGAAGATCGCGAGCGCCGTTCCCGGCGTCACGATCCAGCTGACCTGCAGCGACCCTGCTCCGGGGATGCGCACCGCCGCCGTGTGTGCTGCGTAAATCGTTTCGAGTCCGGGCCAGTAATAGGCAGCATAGCCGGCCAGCCCGATGCATCCGCTGGCAATCGACAGCGGAGCGCTGAAGGAAAGTTGCCAGATAAACAGAAACGAAATCAGCCGTCCCCACTTTCGCGGCCCATAAATCTCGTTCAAATAGCGATATGATCCGCCCGACCCTGGAAACATTGAGCCCAGTTCGGCCGAGACCAGCCCGTCGCACACCGCGAGCAGCGCGCCCGCTATCCAGCCCAGCATGGCTTGCGGGCCGCCCATTGCGCCCAACACCAGCGGCATGGTGATGAACGGCCCCACGCCGATCATGTCGATCATGTTGAGCGCTGTGGCGCTGCCCAGGCCCATGCCGCGGATCAGGCCGGGAGAACTCGAATCGCTCTGAGATGGAGAGTGCATTTCCCGTTGGGCTGAATGTGCGTCGTGTCGCTATGGTAGAAGCAATATCCGGCCGCTGACCTGCCGCTGCTCAAACGCGGCATGTGCCTTGGCGGCGTCGGCTATCGGATAAGTGCGGTCGATTCTGATGGAAAGTTTCCCCTGCTTTATCCAGTCAACGAAATGCTGCAAGTAGTGCGGATATTCCTTGAAGTAGGGACTGCCGTTGGTGCGGGTGAGAAACACCGATCCCTTTTCCTGCAGTTTCATGAGATCAAACGGCGGCACATAGCCGCTGGATTGTCCATACACTACGAGGTACCCGCCCGGAGCGAGACTGTCGAGGCTTGCCTCAAATGTGTCTTTGCCGACGCCGTCGAAAACCACGTTGACGCCACGCCCGCCGGTCATCCGCCTCGCTTCCTTCGCAATGTCCGATTGCGTGGAAACGATGATCTCATCGGCGCCGGCCTCTCGAACAAACTTGGTTTTCTCCGCCGTTGAGGTAACGCCAATCACTCGTCCCCCGCGGATCTTTGCCATTTGGCAAAGCAGGAGCCCGAGACCGCCGGCGGCTGCTTGAATCAGGCACCAGTCTTCTGGTTTCACGGGATAGGCAAAATGCGTGAATGCGTAGGCCAGAAATCCCTGGTTCATACCCGCCGCTGCTTGCTCGGGGCTGATGCCCTCCGGCACCGGGATCAGCCACGCAGCCGGAGCAAGAGCATGCGTCGCGTAGGAATCCCCGACGAACACAACCCGGTCTCCCACGCGAACATTGCCGACCTCGGGACCAAGTTCTTCGACGACCCCGACTCCCTGGCTGCCCATGGTTGCCGGAAGATCGGGCTCGTTGTTACCCGCACGGCGGTAGAAAGCCTGCCCTACAAGCTCGCCGCGCCGCTTTTGCACATCCAGAAAATTAACGCTGGCGGCCTCAACACGCACGCGAACCTGCCCCGCGCCGGGAACCGGAGTGGAGAGTTCTTCCCACTGCATGACCTCTGGAGCGCCGTAGGCGTGAATGCGAATGGCGCGCATTACGATTGTTTCGTTCTCCTCGTTAGCTCTTAGGTTTACTGACCACTGGACACTGCTCACTGCTCACTGCTCACTGCTCACTGCTCACTGCTCACTGCTTCTCATGCCCCGCGCTCACGAGATTTACATAAAGCCGTACCGCTCCCGGCACTCCCGCCGGCAACTGCCGGAAGAACGAGTAGCCTGTATAGATATAAGTTCCCTTGCCATACTGCGCCTGCAGGAGCCCGCCCTTCTGCGCGTCCTCGCCTGGGTCGTGGCAACTTAGCAGCGGTTTAAAGTGCCCATCCCATTTATCCATGAAGTAGAGTCCGCGTTCCTGGATCCAGCCGTCGAAATCGCGAGCCGTAATTGTGTTCGGAGAATGAAACACGCCATCTTCCGGCGCCAGAATCTCGACCGGAGCCTCTTCCACGGAAACCCGCGCCCGGCTTAGTTCGGCGGAATATGGCGTGAAGTGCCCATTGTTAAAATCTGCCACCCCAGTGTTGTATTGCACGACCAGGGTTCCGCCGGCGGCGACATAATCGAGCAGCTTTTTATTGTTCTCGACTACATCTTTTTGCGTGTCGTAAGCGCGAATTCCCAACACAATCGTTCCGTATGGGCTGAGATCCTCGCTCGCGAGCTTCTCCGCCGGAATCAAGGTCACATCCATCCCCAACTGCTGCAGCACTGTGGGAATGTCATCGCCGGCGCCCATGATATAGCCAATCTTCAAGTCGTGCGGCACGTGCACATCGACAATGCTCACCCGCTGCAGTGCCGGCTGGTAGTAATAAAAGCTGCCCAGGTCTTCGCGCGTCACCAGCGTGTAACCTTCGCTGAACCTTTCGCCGTCGGCCTCCAGCACCGCGCGAATCTTGGCGCGACCTTCCTGTAATCCGGCAGGGAAGACCTTGAACTGGGAATCGTGCTTTTCTCCGCGCCGGGTGAACTCCAGCGCAAACTGCGCCGGCTCCGATCGCCATCCTTCGGGCAACTCGAGCCGCAGCATGCCTCGCGCCTCATGCTGAAGATTGCTGGTCACGCCCACGGTCACGGTCGTACTCGCGCCGTTGTGGGTGGAGATCACCTGCGTCCCCGGCTCGAGGGCAACCGAAAACGCCGGCACCACGGCCAGAGGACGGGCGCGGGCCTTGCCAGAATCGTCCACGAACTCTGTAACCACGGTCGCCCCGATGCTGTTCTTCACTACCGCCGCACCGTTTGCGCCGGCAACCGAATAATCAGCGCGCGCGCGCAGCACCGGAGGCGGGAACGGCAGAGTCGCATACTTCTCGTTGTCGACGTGATTCAGACTGTCGGTATCGGGATTATCACGATGCCAGTAGGGCCGTGTGTATTCCGCGTTCTTCGGCACTTTCAGGCGAAAGACTACCCTCGCATCCTGCCCGGGCTGGACTGAAAACCGCTTCGTTTTGTCGGAAATCGTGGCCCAGCCTTCGGGCACCTCCAGCTTTATGCTGTTCATAACCAGGGACTGCTTTGACCCGTTGTGAAAATCTACCGCTGCTAGAAACTCCTGACCCGGTGAAACCGTGGTCATCGCATCTGCCTCTTTTTTCAGAACCTCTTTTACCGGGGTGCCGTTCGCGTCCACGCGAGAAACGGTTGTTGCCTCAAGGGTGATATGCAATGCTTCGTTCAGCGCGGTCTCTGCCTGCTCGCTCTTCTCTTCCAGTTGCGCCAGTAGATCGGATTTTGCCGCAACGCTAAGCGCGCTCTTGCTAACCTCTGCACAAATTCGCTCCAACCCGGCCAGCACTACCATCAAAGGCGCCGCGGCTGCGAAGGAATCGTTGCCCTTGGCGTCCTCGCTGGCAACAGCAATCTTCTTCGCAATCTCGGTTAGCTCCTGCCGCAGCTGCGGAACCTTCGATTCCTCGGTTCCCAGTCTGGCGGCCAGGCCCGGCAGAGTCGTATCGAGACCATCAAAGAAATCTTTTTCGTGTCCGTCTTTGTCCAGCTTCGCGGGTTCTGCGGAATCCACCAGCTTGTAGAACGTAAACCGGTCTCCCGGCTCCACAGTCCAGTTCCCCGATCCCTGCGAGAGCTGATGCCGCAGGCCCTGCATCGCGAACTGCACATACGAGCCGCCCAGATCCGCGTTCGGCACTCCCGTGTTGAGCCTCACCGTCCAGTTCGCATCCGGACAAGTCATCGCCCCAAACCCGCAAACGTTGCCGATATAAAGCTTCTTCGCCTGCCACGGCAAGAGCCCCTGCGCGATCTGCTCAGGGAACCGTTTCGGATCGGCCGCCGCGCGGAATGCCTCCTGCGTCAGGATGCTCGAAGCCTGGTGGTGCCCGTGCCCGTCCCGCGGTGTTCCCGAAAACCTCGCCACCAGCACATCCGGACGAAAGGTTCGAATCACCCGCACCATGTCGCCGAGCGCTATGTCGTGGCCACCCCACTTCGCGAACGTCTCGTCCGCACTTTTCGAGAAGCCGAAGTCGGCCACACGCGAGAACCGCTCCTGCACTCCGTAGTATTCGTCCGCAGCCAGCAGTTCCAGGGTTCGCAGCACGCCCAGCACATCCGACAAATTGCTGCCGATCTTGTTCTGCCCACCCTCGCCGCGGTTCAGGGTCATCAGCAGCACGCTCGCTCCGCGCCCGCGTGACTCCAGCGTGAGCATTCCGCCATCTTCATCATCGGGATGCGCGACCGTCTGCATCAGCCGTGCGGTCGTCCCCAGTCGGCGCAGCATCAGCCGCAGGCCGAGGATTCCTCGATCTTGAGAAAGTTCAGGCGGAGTGCCTTGGTACGGAAGCTGCGGAAAATCCGTGGCCTGGGCCTGCTGGTTTGTATTCGCAGCCGCCGCAACCGGCCGGGGCGAGCTTTCGGCAGTCCATTGTGGAGAAGCTACCAGTAGAACCGGCAGCACGGCGAAAAGAAATATGAATAAAGACCGAGCGATCGAGTTGTGGACGAAACGCCGGACGGACCGTCCCACACGCGTGGCAAGGTAGTGAGTTCTCGCAGATTTCACCCTAACAGGATGGGGCCTACCCCCGCTCCGACGCAAATTCTTTCCCCTCGATCAAATTAGACGCCGGCAAGAACAAAGAGTAATGCCCTCGGCTGGGAACAAGATCCAATAACTGAGAAACTGAGAAAACTGAGAAACTGAGAACTGAGAACTGCCTATTGCCGCCCTTCCTTCAGCGCTTCCTGACAGTTGCTCCCCGCGGTCAGCACCTCATTAAACGCGGTATCCTTACGCAAGTCCTTCAGCAGTGGATCGTCAAGCAGCGCCGAATAGGCGCAATAATTTTGTTGCACTGCGGCCTTCAGCAAACGCAAAGCCGGTTCCGTCTGCCCGCAATACGCCATCAGTGCGCCCACGTGATACCACGCGGCCGGATCAGGTTCCATCATGACCGACGATTCGGCCTCCCGCACAATGCGGTCCATGTCAGCCGGCCGCTGCGCTTGGGTGCAGGCAGCCAGCAACTCGCGATGGTAGATCGGAGCCTTGGACACGTTCTTCACGCTCTCCCGCGCCTGGGCCACATTTCCCGAGGCCAGGTAAACATACGTGGTGGCCCACGCCGCCCACTCCGAGCCCGCGTCGAGATGTACGAAATCCACGGCGCGGTCGGTCTTGCCCAGTTCCAGAAACGCCCACGCGCATGAGCGGAAGTTGGAGTTCCCCGGATCGAGCGATCGCGCGGTGTTGCACTCCTGTATAGCCTTGTCCTGCATGCCCGCATAGCGCAACACATAGCTGAGCGCGAAATGTGCATCGGCGCTCTGCGGCCTGCGCCGCACTAGATCGGTTGCCGCGTCATACGCCCGGCCCAGTTCGCCGCGCTCTACCCGGTTCGTAATCAAATTGCTCGCCGCCACAACACGGTTGGGATCAATCGCCAAAGCCCGCTCGTAGGCGGCGTTGGACAGCTGGAATTTCTCCTCGCCGCCCCCACCGTAATACGAGTCGTAATAATAGCGCTTCCCCAGCGCCTCCCATGCCGGCGCGTAGCCTGGATCTTCTCCAACTACATGTTCCAGCACTGCGATGGCATCCTTGTTGGGCGCGACGTCATGGGGCAGGGCCAGGCTGTGCAGATATAAATCGTAGGCCTCCTGGCTCTTCGGACGGGATGCCGTGCTTAACTCTCCTCCGCCGCCGCCGAGCACCGGCAACAGCCCCTGTTGCACCTGTGTGCTCAACTGGTTCTGCAGGGAAATCAGATCGTTCACTCCAGCAGTGACGTTGGCCTGCCACAGCAGCCGGTCGTTGGTAACGTCGATCGCTTCCAGCGTCACGGTTAACTGCTCACCCTGCCGCATGAAGTGCCCGGTCAGCAGTTTGCCCACATGCAATTCCTGCCCCACCTTGCGCGGATCCAGATCGACCTCCACATACTTCCGCGTGACTGACGAAGGCCGCACCTCGAGCGATCGAGAATAGGTCAGCACGCTGGTCAGTTCATCGGCCAGCGCGTAGCGGAGATAGTCCACTGCAAAATCGCCGTTCATGTTCTGCAGCGGTAAAACAGCGATCGCGTTGGCTTCCTGCAGGCTCACCACCGACCGATGCTTAAACCAGTAGGCTCCCACGGCTGCCAACACCGTCACCAGCACCGCCGCAGTCCCCAGCAGCACCCACAACTGCCACCGGCTGGCGCTGGCCCGGCCAAACGTGTTGCTCGCGACCCGCAGCTTGGCCGGATGAAGCCCGCTCTTTACCTGGCCGGACTCAGTCTCGCGCTTCAGCTGCAGCAGATCGGCCTTCATTTGCGTGGCGCTTTGGTACCGCTCCTGGCGGTCCTTCTCCATTGCCTTGCCGATGATGCCTTCCAGTTCCACCGGGACTTTTGGATTCAATTCTCCAGGCGGAACCGGTTTCTCATGTAGTACTGCATCCAAAGTCATCAGCGAATTCTTGCCGGTAAACGGTTTCTTTCCGGTCGACATTTCATACATGACCACGCCAAACGAAAACAGGTCGCTGCGGAAATCGATTTCGTCGCTGCGTGCCTGCTCCGGCGACATGTAAACCGCCGTCCCCGGAATCACCCCCACGGCGGTTAAGGAATTGTCTGCGACAACTCCATCGCTATCAGTGCCGATGTTGTGGAGGAGCTTGGCCAGCCCGAAATCGAGCACCTTCACCTGTCCGCTTGGAGTCAGGAAGATGTTGGCTGGCTTGATATCCCGGTGCACGATCCCCTTGGCATGCGACGCCGCCAGCGCGTCCGCTACCTGGATGCTGATATCGAGTACCCGCTCGGTCTGCATTGCCTGCCCGGAGATGGCTTGCTTCAGGCTTTCACCCTCCAGCTTCTCCATCACAATGAAGGGATGGCCGCCGTTATCCTCAATGCCATGGATAGTGCAGATGTTCTGATGGTTCAGCAGGGATGCCGCCCTCGCCTCGCGCGTAAAGCGTTCCAGCGATTTAGGGTCGCCCGCTAGGTTTTCCGGAATGAACTTGAGGGCAACGTGCCGTCCGAGCTTGAGGTCCTCGGCCTCGTAAACTACGCCCATACCACCGCCCCCGAGCTTGCCCAGGATGCGATAGTGGGATACGGTCTGGCCGATCATGAGAGGACCCAAGTCCCGAACGCGGTAATGGTAGGCCCGCCGGCGGCTACGGTCAACTGGCCCGTTTTGATTGTGATCGTTCCCAAACTGACAAATACCCTGTCCTTTTGTGTCGCTGAGGGGGCTCGGGGTTGTCCCGCGACGACTACTATGAAGCTATCAACTCTGAACGGGTGAGGCGATTCCGATATGGCGCGGGGTTCCGAGAACTACTCTCCTGAAATGCAAGAGGCCATCCGCCGTCGCGCCACTGAGCTCTATCATCAGAAGGGAGGCGTCGAAGGTCACGACTTTGAAAACTGGTACCAGGCCGAAGCCGAGATCCTTCGCGAGTCGGCCCCTCACCTCGTTCGCCGAGCCGTCATTGTCAATGTAGAAGGTGTGGTCTACACCGGCGAATACGATTCCACAACCGCCGATGGCTACACCCCCGGCGAGTGGAAACCGGGCGATCCCGTCCCGGTTCGCCTCGACGGCGACAAACTGTACCTCCGCCGTCCCAACGGTCAGGAACTTCAAACTACTATCGTAAAAAGAATCGGCTAGCTAACTAACGGAGTCGAAGGACCCTTTAACCCCGTGCTTCGACCGGCTTCGCAGGAAACTTCTGCCACCGGCCTTTCTTGTGAAGTGAGCGAGATTTGTCTACTCCGTCACCCACAACCCCGCCGAAGCCCCCACCCACTCCATATTCTTATTGTGATCCACGCCCATCATCAATCCCCGACCCATCCGGATAATCGTCAGCACCGCCTGCAACTGATCGAGCCACACATACATCACGCGCACTTCCGCCTTAGTCCCGCCGAACGGAGTCTCAATCACCGGCTCAAAATGCAGCCGCTCCTGCAGAATGTATTCTCCCCGCCTCTCCGCCGGAATTGCCGCGATGTCTTGCTTCGTAGGCGCGATTACCACTCCCAGCCCGGCGAATGAATACAAGGGTTTCAAGGCGTAGTTCTGCAAGTCGTCCGGAATGCGCTCCAACTTATCCAGAAACCACGTCTTCGGCACCGACTCATGCCGCAGATAGGGAATCGAAAACTTGCTGATGCGGAAATACCAGTTAGGATGCCCCGCCCATTCCACGTCCAGATCGTCGCGCCAATCGAAAGCTAGCTTCACTTGCTTGCGCTGCAACTCGTCGACAATCGCCCGGTTGTAGATCCTGCGGATCGGCACCCGCGCCCCGTAGCGTTCGTAATAAAGCTGCGATCCTTGTTTCGTGATGGCCTCAATGTCAACCGTTTCGATCCCCAGCATCTTCTCCGTCAGGAGAAAATCCGGCAGCGTCTTCTGTTCCTGCGGATGAATCTCCATCAGAACGACGTTCTCTGGATTATGCCCGCCAACAATCGCACGCCGCAGAAGTTCAGGGTAAGATGTCGCATCCAACCCGCCCAAGAAGAATTGCAGCCCGTCTCCGCCTTCGAACCGATCCAGTCCATACACGTCGATATAACTCTGCGCCAGTGCCACCTGATAGGCGTAGAGAGAAGGGAAGGCCTGCAACTCGACCAGTTTGGGGTGCAACTCGCCGCCAGCATCGCGCACCAGACCAAAATCCACCTGGACAAACATCGGATGTGCCGGCTCGTTTGGAACCCGAAATTCCGCCGGGATCGAAGCCTCCGACCGCGCCCGATACTCGGGACTCTCCACGAGTTGGCGGATCAGTTCCTTGCCATCCTCGGCCATCCGGTCCAGCAGCGACTCGCGGAAGAAGCACGGAGTCTCCGACAGACGGAACGGAACGTGGGTTCCGCAAGCAGCATCAATCCGCTGCAAGAATGTCTGATATTTTTCGGGAGTAAAGCTGGCGTTAAACTGGTTTCGAAAGGAGGGAATCATAACAAGGGGAAACTGTGTGGGAGCTTCACTCGCGGATTTCCATATTGCGGATGAGGCCGCCTTCTATTGAATACACATGCTCGACCATTCGATCGAGCAAGGTGTTTCCAGCGAGATCGCGAACCAGCTGGTGAACCCCCACCACTACACGGCCCGTCTTATCCAGAGCGAAACTCTTCGGCTCCACACGCGGGTCTATCATGGCCCATTGCCGCGTCCAGTATTCACGGACGCCAATATGCCCATGAACCGTCCCACCTTCCATCCCATTTGGCCACTCCACGTCGGGGTGCATGGCCGCCAAAGCGGAGTCAAGGTCACGGGCATTGAACGCCTTGTACGTTCTTGAGAGAACAGCAACCTTGGACTGTTCAACCGTCACAATTCCGCCCTACGCCTCCACTAAAAACTTACCATCCCGCATGATCTGCTCATCGTCGACCCAGATGTTGAACTTCCGCCCCACCACATCGATATGGGTCGACGAGTCCCACTCCGCGCCGGTGTGCGCTCCATAAGGATTCCCAAACGCGATATGCACTCCGGGATATTTCTCATCCTGAAGGATCTGACCAATTACTTCCTTCAAATCGATGTTGGTTCCAATGGCAAACTCACCCACGCGGTCGCTGTTTTCGTCGGTGTGCGTGTACTTCCAAAAGTCGTTTTCAAGTTCGCGATTCTCGGAATGCGCGTCGGTAAGGCGATTCTTCTTCACATAGATGGTCAGCGGATTCCCCTGCAGGTTGCCAAACTTCGCGCACAAATAGTCGCCCACCACGCCGTCAATCACAAACGTCCCATTTACTTCGCCAGGCGTGGTGAAGATCTCTCCGCCGGGCAGGTTCCCCCATTTTTCCGGAGTAATGATCCCGCTGGTCTTCAGCCACTTGTAATTCGGATTCAAATCTGCGGTCAGGTCCGTCCCCGCGTCGGTCTTGGCCCGCACCAGCTGGGCTTTGCGCACCATCGCGATAATCTTTGCGCTGAGCCGGTCGACTTTCTGAAAATCCGCCCGCATGCCTTCGACCATGATTTGCGGATTGATGTTGACCATGTGCGCGTGGCGAATCTTCCGCCGGTTCACGACCTCGGTCATCTGCATGCGCGAGTGCAGTTCGTTGCGCTGCGCCTGCACCGCGAAGAAAGAAACCTGGCTGGTCTCCAGATCATCGAGAATTTCCCGGGGCAAGTCCTTTAACGGACGGTCTGCCAAATCCTCCAGCACCCAAGCCCGGTAAGGCGCGCCAAGCGACTCCAGTTCGCGCGTAATTGCCGCGGCAATCTCGAGTGTAACTGCGTCGGTGATCACGCAGACCTTCTCCTCCGGTTGCACCCGAATGCACACGTTCACAGCATTACGGGCACCGGGCGTGAATTCCGGATCAAAAGAAATGTGCGAGCGGGTGCCCCATGCTTCCCCGGTTTTTTGAGGGAGGGTGGGGATTTTGACTTCGTTTCCAGAAATGGTCATCCGACTTTTCTCACGGCAGCCGGTTCCGATTCGGCTAGCCCTGCTTCAGTCTCCTCAATAATGTAATCGACAACTTTCTTCAAATCCCCCGTGTCCTGAAACACGCGCAGCTGCCGGTCAGCGCCGCTACCCGTTTCGAGCATTTTGTGGATGTAGTTCAGTTCCTCGCGCGAATCCAGTTCATCCACTACGTCGTCTACAAATTCCAGATACTCGAGGATCAAATCCTTGGCCGGGACTTCCGTCTGCTTGCCGAAATCGATCAGCTTGCCTTCCATGCCGTAGCGCGCGGCGCGCCACTTGTTCTCCATGAGAAGTGCCCGCCGGTACAGCCGGAATCCCTGATTCGCGGTATGTAGCTTGTACAGTTTCGCCACTGTGGCCTGAATCAAAGCCGCCAGCGCGATCGTTTCATCGGCCCGCATGGGAATGTCGCACACCCGGAACTCAATCGTATTAAAGAACGGATGCGGCCGAATATCCCACCAGATCTTCTTCGCGTTATCGATGCAGTTGGTCTTGATCAGGAGCTTGATGAAGTTCTCGTACTCGCCCCAGCTGGGGAAATAATCCGGAATGTTGGTCCGCGGAAACTTGTCAAACACCTTGCAGCGGTAAGATTTCAACCCGGTATTCATTCCCAGCCAGAACGGAGAATTG
This sequence comes from uncultured Acidobacteriaceae bacterium, assembly GCA_963786075.1. Classification (GTDB taxonomy): domain Bacteria; phylum Acidobacteriota; class Terriglobia; order Terriglobales; family Acidobacteriaceae; genus Sulfotelmatobacter. The sequence goes on from CAWAYA010000009.1 coordinate 37,677, forward strand.
GTCGATAGCGCGAGCAGGTGCGGTAGAAAATAGCGCGCATGATTCATCATGTGGATCGCGGTCTCACGATCCTCAATTCCGATGTGTACATGCAGCCCAAAAATCAGATTCGCCCGGGCGACGAGTTGCATGTCTTCGACAATGTTCTTATAGCGCGGGTCCGGATGAATCTCCTGCACTTTCCAGTCCGCAAACGGATGCGTCGCTACCGACGCCAGCCGCAACCCGTTCTCCGCGGCCAGGCGGATAATATTGCGCCGCAGCAACTTTATCTCCGTTTTGGCTTCCTTGATGTTCGTGCAAACCGCAGTTCCCACCTCGACGACAGACTGGTGCATCTCCGCTTTCACCCGCTCCTGCAGGATCAGCTTGCCCTTCTCGAGCAGCTCTGCCTGAATATGCGACCGCAGATCCCGAGTCTCCGGGTCGATGGTCTGATATTCCTCTTCGATGCCGATAGTGAAAGTGGGAGGCATAGGTTCTTGTCATTCCAACCCTGAGCGCAGAAAGAGGGAGGAATCAATCCGTTGTTCGCCGCTAGCGGACCACCGCCGCCAGAACTAAACTCCATCAGTATATCAACGAGAGGAGGCCCGAACGGCTCAACCGCAATTACTTCCGTTTGTTGTCAGCGATGCGCGCTTTCACGATCTTTTTTACCAGCGGGGCTGGCATGGGTTTGTCCACAGGGAAGTGAAGCGTGCCTTTCGACACGCGAAAATCCTTCAACTCCTCCTCGAACGCATCGAGCACAGAGGCCCCCATCGGGAACAGGCTGCAATGGTTCTTGAACGCGGCGATCGCCACCAGTGCCCGCTTGTGCCGAAACGTAGGAATGCCGTAACTAATGACCTCCGTTGTCCCGGCCGGAACCACGGACCGAATCACCGCACGCATCTTTTTCAACGTAGATCGAGCCGGCTCAGGCACGCGCGCCAGATACTCTTCCACGCTCTTCGCACGAAGTTTATTTTTCATTGCCGAACCTATGAGGAGCCCACAGCCGTCGGCCGCCTGCCCTGATGTACAGGGTCCAGTCAAGCGAAGCTCGGCAGCCTTATTTCGCCGCCTTCCCTCGCTTCCGCTCCGCCACCCATCCCGGCTCGCCCTTGCGAGTCTTCTTCTCGACCGGCCCGTTCAGAAAACCAGCCCACCGCAGCTCCCTCACCGGATTCTCCCCGCTCAAAGCCATCTTTACGGCCATCTCTGCGACGGCATTCACGATCCAGTCAAAATTCTCTTGTCCGACAGAAGTAATCTCCGCATCCGGCGCCGGATTCAGGAAATCGATCGCATAAGGCACTCCACCCTCCACCGCAAACTCCACCGTATTCAAGTCATACCCAAGCACGCGGCACAAAGTGAGCGCGTCTTTTTCAATTCTGGCCCGCAAAGCTTCCGACGAAGGCGGAGGATTGCCTTTCACGTAACGCTCATGATGCGGCGCGCGCGGGTCGTACTTCATGATGTGCACCTTCTCCTGCCCCACGACGTAGCACCGGTAATACTCTTCAAACACCACGCCGTGCTGCAGCGTCATGCACAAATCGCCGGTCTGGTTGTAATGCTGGAAGAATTCCTCGGGGGAATGGACGTGGTAAACATGCTTCCACCCTCCTCCGGAATAAGGCTTCAGGAAAGCAGGGAAGCCAACGTAATCAAACAACTCCTGCCAGTTCAAGGGGTACATTAAGTTGCGCATCGACTGGTCGGTCGTTCCCTCGGGATGCTTGTTGTGCGGCAGAATCACGGTTGGCGGAATGGCTACACCCAGCTTGTGCGCCAGGGCATAATTAAAAAACTTGTCATCGGCCGTCCACCAGAAGGGATTATTCACCACAATGGTCCCGTGCAGAGCGGCGTTCTTCAAATAGGCCCGATAGAAAGGGATATCCTGCGAAATGCGGTCGATGATCACGTCATACTTCTTCGGCTCATCCATCCGAATCCCGCCAATCTTCACAAACTCCGCAGAGACGCCTTCAACGCCCAGGGCGTTAATCTTCTCGACCACAGCCGGCGGAAAGGTATTCTCCATCCCAAACAAAATCCCAATCTTCTTCACAGCCTTCTCCATTCCTGAGCTTTCGTTCTGACTACCAGCCACGGATCACTGGACACAGCCCTAAAAATACTTCCCCGCCATCCTCTGCCAAAGCGGCCAGTCATGTTTCGAATTGTCGTTGTAAATATCCAGCCAGTGCGGCACCGCCTTGCCATTCAAAATCGCCGATAGCTTCACGTTCTGGTCCAGGCACATATCCCAATCGGCCGAGCCCAGCACAATTTTCATCTGCCGGTAGCGGCTCAAGAACCAGTCATCATTCTGATTCGGCAAATAATCCGGAGGACAATTGAAGTAGCAATCATCGTCGTAATAGCCATCCAGAAACTGATGAATGTCGAATGCCCCGCTCATGCTCACGCAGTGCGTCACCACGTCGGGATGCTTTAGGGCAAAATTGACCGCATGATACGCCCCCAAGCTGCACCCGGTCACCGCCAGCTGCGGTGTCTGATTCTTCCACCGCACAAATGGCAGAAACTCATGCAGAATGTAGCGCTCATACTGCAAATGCCGCAGCACCCGCACCTTAGGGTGCACGCTCTTGTTGTACCAGCTCTCGGTATCGACGCCGTCCGGGCAAAACACCTGCAGATCGCCGCGCTCGATCTTCGGCGCCAACACGCCAATCATGCCGCGGTCTTCATATTCGAAAAACTTCCCCATGGAGGTTGGAAACACCAGCAGAGGCGTCCCCCCATGCCCAAAAACGAGCGCTTCCATCTCGCGCTGCAGTTCCTGACTGTATCCCTTGTGATATTCGCGATTCATTCTTCAGCAGTCCCGGCAGACGAAGTATCTTACCTGAAGGGGAACCCCTGAAGGTCATTTTTGTGATCGACTCAGCGGAATGGAGCTTGCAAATGATATCGTGATACGAGATATGTCGTGGAGGTTGCCAAAACTGATTCCGCGCTCCGCGCCCGTCATCCTTTTAGTTCTCACTCTTGCCGCTGTTGCTGGGTTCGCCGCCGTCAGCCATCTCGTCACCCGCTACAACGCCAATCAACAGTCCCGCGGCCGCAAACTTTACCAGCAGGGCCGGGCCGATGCCGCGGCCAACCGCTATAACGACGCCATCGACGCTTTCCGCGCAGCTCTCACCTGCGATCCCACAAACTCCCAGTATCAACTCAGTCTGGCTCGCGCCCTGCGCGACAGCGATGATCCCCGCCGTCTCGACGAAGCCGAGTCCTACCTCATCGCCCTCTGGCAGCGCGCCCCGCAGGACGCCGCGGTCAATCTGGCCCTAGCTCGCGTGGCCGCCCGCCGCGGCTCCATAGAAGATGCTACTCGCTACTACCACAACGCCATGTACGGAGTCTGGAACTCTGACCCCGACTCCAACCGCAGCAAAGCTCGCATCGAGCTGATCCAGTTCCTGCTCAAGAAAGGCGCTCCCGACAAAGCCGCATCAGAACTGATGGCCCTTGCCACCGCTTTGCCTCCCACTCCAGATGCGCATCTTCAGGCTGCCCAACTCTTTGGCGAGGCGCAAGACTACTCTGGCGAGTTGGCTCAGTATGAAGAAGTTCTGCGTCTCGATCCTCGCAATTCCGCAGCGCTGGCCGGGGCCGGTCAAGCCGCCTACCGCTCCGGCAATTACATCACTGCCCGCCGCTATCTGCAGGACGCAGTCAATGAGAACCCGCAGGATGAAGACTCCCGTCAGCTCTTGGCAACCACCGAACTAATTCTCCGCAACGATCCCTTCGTCGGTCACATCTCCGACGCCGAACGCAATCGGCGCATCGCTGTCGCTTTTGCCCAGGCGGAAAAACGTCTCGACGAATGTGCTCAGCAGAAAGGCGTTGACCTGAAAACGGCAGCGACTCCAGCCGCAGCTTCCGGTTCTGCCCCTGTCCAAGCCGCTGCACCCGCGCCTTCACCGCTGCTTGCGCTTCAATCGGTATGGACCGAGGCCAAACCAGATCTCGCCCGTCTCCGCTCCCCTGCCGAAACCGATCTTCCGGATGCGATCATGGATGTGGTCTTTCAAGTTGAACAGCAGACCGCAACAACCTGTGGCCAGCCGCAGGGGCTGGACCTGGCCCTGCTTCTGATCTCCCAAAAGCGCGAGGCCGCCAACCAGTGAGTGAATCAGTGTCTGCCAGCCAATCTCCGCTGCCGTCGTCGCAAGTCCCCATGGCCCGTTTCCAGGCGCCCCGCCGTTTGTTCGCAACCCTTGAAGGGGTCTTCAACGAGGAAGTTTTCTTCCTCATTCTCTGCGTCTTCATCGGAATCTTTTCCGGCCTTGCAGTCGTGTGCTTCCGCTTGGCCATCGACTGGATCCACCTGGCTCTGCTCGGCCCACTCCCCCAAACCCACAGCTGGAGGCTGTTCGCGGTCCCCGCAGTCGCCGGCCTGGTTGTGGCCGTCCTGGTGATACATGTGTTTCCCAGCATCCGCGGCAGCGGAGTGAATCAGACCAAGGCTGCGCTCTACATCTTCAACGGGTTCATCCCTTTCCGCACCGCCGTCGGAAAATTCATTTGCTCCGGCATCGCCATCGGTTCCGGCCAATCTCTCGGTCCGGAAGATCCCTCTCTCCAGATCGGAGCCAGCATTGCCTCCGCTCTTGGTCGCCAGCTCGAAATCTCGCGCGAAAAACTCCGCCTCATGGCTCCGGTCGGCGCGGCCGCCGGCCTCGCCGCCGCTTTCAATGCTCCCATCTCGGCTGTCCTCTTTGTCATCGAAGAGGTCATCGGCCGCTGGAGCGCGGGCATCCTCGGTTCGGTCGTTCTCTCTGCCGTCTCTAGTGTCGTTATTGTGCGCTGGTTTCTGGGCAGCGAGCCGCTGTTCCGCATTCCCGTCACCACCTTCAAGCGGCCCAGCGAACTGCTGGCCTACGCCGTGCTGGGCATCGTCGGGGGCCTGGCATCAGTCGCCTTCGCCAAATCGGTGGGCTATCTGCGCCCGCGTCTGAAAGCTTTGCCGCACTGGACGCAATATTTTCAGCCCGCGGTCGCCGGGCTCCTGATCGGCCTGATCGCTTTCCTTGGTGCACCCCAGGTGATGGGCGCAGGTTACGATTCCATGGACCAGGCCATGCACGGCCAATATGCCTGGAAAATTCTCGCCATCCTGGCCGTTCTCAAGATCGTCGCCACTACGCTCTCGTTCGTCAGCGGCGCTCCCGGAGGCATGTTCGCTCCTACGTTGTTCGTCGGAGCCATGCTCGGCGGGGCGGTCGGCGACATCGAGCGCATTTTCTTCCCTCAACTCACGGGATCCACTGGGACCTACGTTTTGGTCGGCATGGGCGTCCTGTTTGCGGGGTTTCTCCGCGTCCCTATGACTTCTGTCTTCATGGTTCTCGAAGTTAGCGGCAACTACGAAATCATCGTCCCTGTCATCGTCGCCAACACTTTTTCGTACCTTATCTCGCGCAGTCTGGAAGATGTCCCCATCTTCGACCTGCTCACACGGCAGGATGGCCTCATCCTCCCCTCACTGGAAGAAGATCGCGAAGAAGCCATCCTCCGCGTCGAAGACGCCATGCTTCCGGTGCCTGCCACCATCCTCAGCGCAGAGGACTACGTCGACGCCAACGCCCGCCGCGTCCAGGATTCCGCCGAGTCCAACTTCTTGGTGCGCATGCATCCCAGCGGCTGGAGCACCGTCAGCCGTGATCAGCTCCAGCGTCTTTTCCGCGAAGGCAAAGGCGAACACACGTTGGGCTCGGTACTTCCGCCGCAGCCGATTCCCAGTTTGTATCCCGACCTTCCGCTCGATTCTGCACTGCGCTACGTGAATGACTACCCGCTGGTACCGGTGGTGAATCGCGCCAATTCTCGGAAGTTGGAAGGCGTAGTCTCCCGCGACTCGGTCTTCAAGCGATACGGAACTGGCTGAACGACAATGGGGGATTGAACTCTTGTCGACACTCGCTTGGGAAGCCCCCCATCTTCCACACATGTGCAAAATCTTGCGTCTAACCCTTTATTTCTACCCCTAACTCGAATCCCGGCTGGCCTGGTTTGGTATGCCGATTGCCATAGTACCTGCGGAAGCCGCGCCAGTCGGGCATTCCGTGAGTTCTTTGCATCAATATGCGGTTTCCCCCGGATAGGATCATCTTATGAAGACCATAATCATTGTTTTCTGCCTTCTGTGCGCAACGGCGGCCTTCGCCCAAAGCGCCCCGCTCCTGAGCAACACCCCGGCGCCCATCGTTATGTCGGAGCATCCGCTGCGCGCGACTGAGCACGCCATGGCGCAAGAGACCAGCCTGCTGAGCGGCATGTCACCCTACACCTATGCCAAGGGCGAAGTTCCGCTGGCCGAATTAGGATCACTCCCGTACGAGACTCCTCTAGGCGACGTGGCCCGCGCCTACAGGAAAGAACATGCCGATGCACCGAAAGCCACGGTGGTATTGGACAAGTAGCCGGAGTGTGTGTCTGGAGTGGTTCGTGCGGAAAAAGGTAGGTGCATGTAGACAGCTACGAAAGAGCAGAGAAGCGAAATCCCTGCTCACTGGCTCAGCTTTATAGCCAGCTGCCGCTCCGGCTGCGTCATCTGGCTCCACAATTTCTGCAGGTCGTCCTGCAGCGCCTGATTATCGGGCTCTTTGTGGAGAGCCAACGCAAACCACCGATAGGCCGTGGGCAAGTCCCGAGGCGTGCAGGTTCCCGTCGAGTACAGCGCGCCCATCGAAATCATCGCCTTTGCATTGGACTGATCCGCCGCCTGCTTCAGCAGCCGCAGGCCATGATCACAGTCCTCGCGCACCCCGCGTCCATAAATGTAGCGTTCCGCGTTGGTCACAGGATCAATCGGTTTTGCCGCCGGCGGTTTCGCCATGGCAGGAGCGGGGACGGCCGCTTTCGGCGCAGGCGGTGCCTCGGGCCGAGGCGCTTGGCGGTCGTCGGGACCAGCAGCCGCAGGCGGTGCTGCGGCAGGCGAGTTGGAAGTGGTGGGCTGAGGTTGCGACCCGACCGCTTGAGCAGGAGCGCTTGCAGTAGAAGTTTGCGAAGCGTCAGGCACAGCTTGCGCAGAACCGCTAAGGGTTTGCGAAGCCGGTCCGGGCGGCGAAGTCGAAGGGGCGGCCTGAGAAGGAGCCGACTGCGCCGGCGCCTGAGCAGCCGGTTGCGCTGCGGTCACCGCGCCGTTGACGGGGGCTGGAGCGGTCCCGTTATCTCCCGCTCCCGCTGCTGGAATCGCGCCGTTAGACGTTGTCGGCCCGGTCGGGGCTCCAGAATCAGGGTTCTGCTCAGCGTTCGGAGTTGGCTTCGTCGCCGCCGGCTTCTTATCCCCTGCAATCAGTCCATCGAAGCCTGCCTGCTTAAAATGCAGGTAACCCAATCCCACTGCCAGCGCCAGCGCAAGGACGATCAAAACCAGCTTGCCCCAGCCTCGCTTCGGTTCCTCCTCATCGTCGAGAAGATAGTCAACGTTGGAAGACGGCCGCAGCGCGTCGGAGTGCGGGTTATGATCGACAGCCGGTCCAGGAGTGCTCAAGCCAAGAAAAGAATGACCGGTGATCACTGGTCCGGCGCTGGGTCGACCGTCGGGCGTCCGAATCTCGCCGGTTCGAACCTCGCCGGTTCGAATCTCGTTCGTCCGAATCTCGGTGCGAAGAGGCGCCGAACGCGGCTCTACGTTTGCTCGGCGGAATCGCGCCGGCTCAGGGATGGTCGATTCCTCGCTCTGACGGGGAGCGGGATGGGCGGGGACCGGCGGCGACGGAACCGCGGCTGCCTTTGGTGCTGCAATGCTTTCCGTTGGCGCCGCAGCGGCTTGCGCTCGCCCGGCCGGCGG
>CAWAYA010000010.1:0-28340 GCA_963786075.1 uncultured Acidobacteriaceae bacterium
TCTGGCGGGTAAAACCGTGGGGGTTCGAGTCCCCCCTTTCGCACCAATAAGGTGGGGCCGATCGCGAATCGGCCTTTTTCCGTTGTGCCCAATTTTGTGCCCACCTCAGGTTTGACTGTGCCCAATCTCCCCGGCTGGAAGTGCGGCGAGCGCCGCCTTCGTCGTGTTCTGGAAGGCCCTCTCAGTTGCATCTGCCTGGGGATGAACGTGACGTTGAGTAATTGTGATCGAGGAATGTCCGGCGGTGCGCGCCAGAGTAAACACATCACAGCCCCTCTGCTAGTGGGACATAGTGATGACTAGCTTAGGTTGCGCCGCGAGCTTCCACAGATTACGGCCTTGACTCGCTTTGACCTTTCCCGTCACTCTTCGGGGCCGTCGCCTCTGGGTCCGCTTCTATGGTGACTTCCACCTCGGCACCCTGCTTGAGGCGCACCTTATCTCCATTCTCGTCCGTCAGCGCGTTCTCGATGCGAAGCTCTCGATAGAGGTGATCGGCGCCTTCCACGGCGAGCTGGGCCTTCTCCGGTTCACTCGGGTACAAAGGCTTAATGATCTTTTCAACAGTTGCTGGCAAAGTGGTGCTTGGTTTTTCGCTCATAGATGGCTCCTCATCGCGGCGATCCGCATGACCTTCACCCGGTGCATCTACTCCTGCGCTCTGAAACTATTCATGCTTCGATCCGGTATCGGCGTTCTTTCCAACATTCTCATGATCATCTTTATGACCGAAATCCAGACCGAAATGTGGTTCTGATTCCGTCCCCGTGATTCGAATCGGAACCTCCGTACCGGCTCCATTCTTGCTGAAGAATGGATCGACAGGCTTCAGGAGAATCGACTTCCACCCGGTGGTCATTTGCGAGAGCTTCGCATCAAGCCGGGCTTCTCCACGAAAGTCGAATGTTTGGCCATCCAGACTGTACTCGCCGGTCATATCGACGTGTGTTCCCGGGATAAGGAAATGAAGCTGAGAAAAAGACAGCACTCCATCTTTCAGCGTGAACACGCCTCGCAAGTCGACAGGCGCTTCTTCCTCGGCGTGCTCCTGCGCTTCTTTGGCTTTCCCCTGGCTGCGCAGGCTCAGCGAATCTAGCCTGGCTTGCACTTTCTGGTTTGCGAAGTGCGCGCGCATCACATGAAACGAGCCGGCCAGCTCAAGTCTGTCGGCCACATTCGCATCACCGGGAGCAAGGCTCAGTCGCGTCTTCATTTCAACCGGACCGCTCATGATCGGCGGATCGGTACGCACGCCCAGTTGGAGCAAGTCTTCAATCTGCGCGTGATCGAGGACCACATCAAGTTCGATATCGTGACCCTTGGGCGCGATCACGCGGACTACCGAGCCATTGGCGGTGAGTGAAGAATGAAGGAACGTCGCATTCACCGGCTGGAGATAGGTATCGCCGCTAGTACCGTCAACAACAGCGTGGAACTCCGTGTGCAGCGGCACCGCATGCCCGCTGGTCGCAACTCGAAAGTCGGGCGTATCAGTTTTTCCATGCACGACAATATTGCCGAGAGTACCCGAGTACTCGCCGGTGGAGGAGAGCGTGCCCCCAATGCCTTTGATCGTGCTCAGGTCGGCGTTGGTAAAGGAATAGTCCCCCTGAACCGGCGTATCTCGAGGACTGTCTTGCTGCCATGGCCCGAACAAACCAGTGGATTGAATGTCTCCCACTGGCTTGGGGTTGACCAAGGTCGCATCAAAGTGCAAGGGCTGGCCGGGACCAATATCTTTCATTCTCAAGCTGCCGATGGCAAATTCCAACGGCGGTTTTCCCGGCTTCGAGGTATTGATCAGCAGCCTCGTATCCTCGCAAAGGAACCGGTCGACGACAATGGTAATCTTCCCCGTTTTCGAGCCCACATTCGCCATCTCCCGGCGCTCTCCCTTGGGTGGGATGTTTAGCTCGAGACCTCTCACATATACCGTTTCTACGTGCATCGGTGAACGAAACAGGTTTAGCAAAGAGGTTCGAAAGCGGAATTCCTGAACCCCGATCAGGGCCTGGATGCCAGGTTCGTAAGGATTGGGATCCGTCGTGCCAAAAATCTTCAAGCCATTTCCCGAGACCCCAATTCCATTGACCACGGAAACATGAAGATTCGCCAGTTCCACTTTGCTGTGGAAGCGACTCGATAAAGTCTCAATAACCCGGGTTCGAAGAATCGGTTGAGCTCGAGCGATCACTAGTCGCACGGCTACGCCGGCGCAGACTAACAATATGAGAACAACTACCCCGATCCATTTCCACAGCGCGGCGCCGCTGCTCTTCGTGGGAGTTCCTTTGGCAGAAACTTGCACAATCTCCATTTCAACATTAGATCGGGGCTTCGGGATAAAAGTCCATACATTGCTTCCTTCAGATTCTGAAGGAAAGTCCAACAGACCGCCGGCTAACCTGTAGATTCTTCTCCTCAGGTGCTTACGGAGACAGTATGCCCTAAATCTGCAGGCTACTTCCGACACCTGCAATGGGGACTACAGAATGGCGGGAGATCCCGCTGCGCCTTCTGTGACGCGACAGAACCTTTCTCAACCTCGTGTCACGCTCCGTCGCTGAATCGTTGATTCTTCGTGCGAGGCTGATTTAGGATCTGGCGGGTAAAACCATGGGGTCCGCGCCCCTTTCGCACCGAGATTGTTCGCACCGGACTTCTCCGGTTCGTTGTAATGTTTCACAAGTACGGGACGAAGCCTTGCGTCTTCATCTCCAGGCGGTAGACTGACGTGGTCGCGGTGATGTAAAGGGTTCGATAGTCTTTGCCGCCCCAGTTGAGATTTGCGGGCTGCTCCGGCATGACGATAGTGCCGAGGTGGTTGCCTTTGGCGTCCCAGACCCAGATGCCCTTGGGGCCAGTGACGAAGAGGTTTCCGTTCTTGTCCACCTTCATTCCATCGGGCACGCCATCGCCTTTTCCGCCTGGCTCCTCGGCGAAAATGCGGCCGTTGGCAAGGGTTCCGTCGGCCGCAACGTCATAGACGCGGATGTTTCTTTGCTCGCTGTCGTCGACGTAGAAATTTTTGCCGTCGGGCGAAAACGCGAGGCCGTTCGGCTGCGTTGGATCTTTTGTGAGTAGCTTCACATTGCCGTTTGGGTCAAGGCGGTAGACGCCTTGAAACGGGGTTTCCTGTTTTTCTCCGGCCACAAGATCCAGGGTTGGATCGGTGAAATAGAGAGCTGCGTCTGGGCCAGTGACAACGTCGTTGGGACTGTTCAGCTTCTTGCCCTCGTAATGGTCTGCCAGAATTTTATATTTTCCGTCGGGAGTTACTGCGATGATGGCGCGCAACACGCTGGCGCAATCGATCAGGCGATGCTGGTGGTCAAAGGTGTTGCCGTCGGGATCGCCGAGCGCGATCACTTCTTCTTTCTTGCCATCGGGATAAAGGCGGAAAATCTTGTTGATGGTTTCATCGCTTACGTAGAGGAAGCCGGCCTCGTCCCAGACTGGGCCTTCGGTGAATCCGAAGGCCGTGGCTACGACGCTGAGCTTGGCGTTCTGATCGATCAGGTTCCAGAATTGCGGTGACTCGGCTTGCAGCTTGAATTCTCGTGGAGCGCGTGGGGCGGCGAGAACACCGGATGCTCCCAGCACAACGAGCATAGAAGTAGCGATGATGACGATGTGCAGGATTTTCGCGCTGCGATTCATGAGAATGCCTTTCTGAATAAGCTTCTGAGTAAAGTTGTTCATCGCGTCTTGCCGATTATTCTTGGAAAAAGCGAAACCCCACTTATTCCTCCCATTCATCCGCTTTCTTGAGAGTCCCCGAGCCGCTGACGTTCGCTGCCTTCATCAGGTAACTGATGACGTCATTCAATTCATCGGGAGTAAGAGTGGAACCGTAGTCGGAGGGCATCAGGGGTTGCGAATTGTATTCCAGACTTGCGAGATCTGACTTCGTTATGAAATCGAACGTTCCATCCAGGGTTTGCAGTTGCAGAGAAAAATTGTCTTCATTGCGAATTCTGCCGACAACTTTCTCGCCCCCATGAATGGTCGCGGTCACCAGTCGCGCTTGCCGGTCGGAGGCCGAAGCGGGAGTGGTGATCGCGCTCCGAATCTGGTCAACGACGTGCGCGCGAGCGTAGCTGGACAGATCGGAGGCAATAAAGCCGCCTTTGCCGGCGATCATGTGGCAGTGGGAACATCCTGCCTTGCCGAAGAAAATTGTGGCACCGCGGCCGGGATCGCCGGGCAGCTTGACGGTTTGCTTTGTCCCCTGAAGAGTGCGCAGGTAGGTCACTACCGCTTTGACATCCCCGGGTTCGAGGGTGTGGAAGGCAGGCATCCCGGTGCCCGGGACGCCGTTGTGGATAATGTGCACGATCTGCGCGTCGGATAGGCGCTGGACCTTTGGATTTTCGGCGATGTTGGGGCCGCGCTCGGCGCCTCGGCCGTCGAGGCCGTGGCAGGTGGCACAGGTCGAGGAGAAAGTTTGCTTGCCGCGGGTCGAGGCTTGGTTGGCGCTTTTCCGGGGGCTTTGCTGTTGGGTCTGCGGCGCGGCGGCAAAACAACTGGCGGCCCACATGGCCGCCAGAACCAGCCCCGATTGTGATCTGGAGCTTGAGATCATCGGCGAAGTACGGCCTAGAACAAAAACTTTAACGCGAGTTGCATGATGCGTGGGTCTCGGGCGCCGGTCACAAACCCAAAACCGCCTGCGCCCGTGTTGTTGAAATTTCCCGACGGATTAGTGAACTGGGCGTGATTGAATACATTGAACGCCTCGGCGCGGAACTGCGCCTGCAGGCCTTCGGTTATCTGCGTGTCTTTGAGCAATGCCATGTCGAAGTTGTAGATGCCCGGCCCACTAAAGAAACGTCGCATGGCGTTGCCGACCTGCCCAACTGGTTCGGCCGTGAAGTAATTTGGATTGAAGTACGGTAGCCCGGCTTGATTGCGCGGATTGCGGTTTACATACAGAGGGCCAGTGCCGGAATAACTAGGCTCGTCGATAGTGTCATCGAATGTTCCGCTGAGTGAATTGTCATCGTTTTCACTTATCTGGACGGGTTCACCCTTGGCGAACGTCGAGATACCGGACAATGCCCACCCTGCGGTGAGTCTTTTGGCAGCGCCGCCAGTCAGCTTGTCAAAGGGCAGCTGGACGGTGTAGCTCACGGTCAAGTCTTGCGGGACATCGAAAACCGACAAGGCGCGGCTAGCTCTCGGATTGAAAGGATTGGTCGCATCGAACGACGTGGAACCGTTATCAATCGATTTTTCGTAGGTGTAGGCGACCAGAAAGTTTGCATATTTCTCGTTGTGTTTCAAGCTTGCCTGCAAGGAGTTGAAACTCGAACTAACGGCCGTGATCATATACGGATTGCTGCCGAAATTAATCCCAAAGGTTTGACGCGTGCCGTAAACGGTCGTCACACCGCCAACCGTGACTGCATTGGGCGAGTTAATAGTCGCTCCCGGCGCGAGAACATACGCGTTGTCTTCGCCGTATTGACCGCAGGGAGTCGCGCCCACTGGTAGTAACGCGTTTATCGCAAGGCACAGCGATGCACTTCCGGGATTCGAATCCTCGAACGTCAACAGGTGCCGGCCAACGGATCCTACATAGCTAACGCTGGCTACCGTCGATGAGCCTAGCTGGCGCTGCAGGGAGAATTCAAACTCCTGCACCTGCGGTATTTTGTCGTGGGGATACAAGTAGTCAGACCCGGAAATGGGAGTGGCTTGTGTCCAATTGAAAGTGGTGTCCGGATTTTTGGGAGAGGCGTTCGCCGGAGGAAACGTGAAGGGAAACTTCGCTCCTGCGCTGACCTCACTAGACCCCGTACCACGATCGACAAAGGGGGATGCCAGCAAGGTGGGTTCCGGAGAAGAGTAATACAAGCCGTAGGGCGCATCGCCAACTTCAACAAAGCCGGTGGCGTCTTCAATGGCGCTGTAAAAGAGACCGTAGCCGACACGAATACTGCTTTTTCCGGGGCCGCCGAAAAGCTTGCCGAGCAAGCCTTCAGTGTTATCCGGCGAATACGCGAACCCGATTCTCGGAGCAAAGTTATGGTATTGAATGGGAGCTAATGTTCGCGGCACACCCGGGTCTCCGGGAACAACCAACCCTGTCGGTGCAGTCGGGAAGATCTGGGACTGCTCGCCAGCGATGACGGTCTCCAGCTTGTTTTGCGTGTCGTACCAGGGCGTCATGATCTCGTAGCGCAGGCCGTAATTGATGGTCAACGTGGGCCGTGCGCGCCAGCTGTCCTGGGCATAAACTCCAAAATATTTGTCGCGGGAGTCGAGAAGCTGCTGGCTGGCCTGGGTAAAATTAACAGGAGCGCCAATCAGGTAGTCGGCGAAATCCAAGCCTGTCTCCGAGCCATCAAAGACATATGCGCCGTTGGCGTCATCGTAGTTTCGCTCGTTGATCTGATCGTAATGAAAATCTCCACCGAACTGGAGGGTGTGGGTTCCGATAATTTTTGTGAAGTTGTCGAGAATCTGGTAGGTATTGTTGTATTGCCGCAACGCGTCCTGAGGAAGTCCAAAGGAATAGTTGTTGAAGACAAAAGACGGGACTCCTTCCAGCGCTGAACTGATGGGGGCAATTCCGCCGGCGAGTCCAAATCCGCTGGTGGCGGCGATACTCCAAGGCGTGTTAAAGCCCAACGAGTTCAGCGGAACTCCTGTGCCGCCAATTGGGATTCCGCCGAGGTAACGGTTTCGCAGATACACCAAACGGACATCGTTGACGGTGGAGTTGTTGATCGTCGTCGTCAGGCCGAGATTTATCATCTCCGCACGACCCTTAACGCTGCTATCAAAGCCCGGGAAACTGATGCCCTGGGCATAGGGGGTGGTGACGGAGAATTGATCGAAGAAGTAGTACCCGAACAAACTGCCGTAGTGGGTGTTGGTATCAAGGCGGATGCCGAACTTGTTGTCGGTTAAGTGTTGGTTGTACGACGACGCTTCATAATTAGCCCCTGATGGTAGATTCGCATTGGGAGCCTGGATGTACTGCAGCGTAGCCGTCGCGACGGGAGACCACGCATTCGTGGGAATGAATGCATTCGGAAACACACAGGGCGCAGCTCCGGTGCTGGTGGTGCAGTCGACGCCGGAACCCGCCGGCGCGTAAGGATCGCTGGCGGCCGTATAGTAATACGGCTCTCCCGGGGTTACGGTATACCCCAATTCCTGGGAAAGTATATAGGCCCAGCCGCCGTAGGGATATCCTGTGGAGGGGGGAGCTGAGGTCCCAACCACTACCCCGCCGCCACCCTCCAGGGCTTGGGCAAATGCGCCAGCTTCATCGATCAGATTCCCCGTGCGATCCGCAGCAGTAGGGACGGCAAAGGACTGAGTCTGGCCTAGGATTTGTTTGTTTCCCTGGTAATCGCCAAAAAAGAAAACCTTGTCTTTCTTTATGGGGCCGCCAAAAGTTCCACCGAACTGATTCTGCTTGAAATCTCCACGGGTTCCTCCGGCGAAGAAGTTGGCGGCGTCGAAATCGGTATTGCGGAGAAAGTCGAACGCGTCTCCGTGAAATTGATTGGCTCCGGATTTAGTGACAACATTGATTTGGCCGCCGCTGAAGTTTCCATATTCCGCGTTGAAATTGTTGGTAATGATGCGGAACTCTGAGATGGAATCGAGATTCGGAATGATGGCGGCTCCGTTGTGGACCCCTTCCTGCGCGTCGGCTCCATTCACCATGAAGCCGTTCGAGCCAAGCCGGCCACCGTTTACAGACTGAGTTCCGTTGGTTTGATCGCCGGATACCGTAGTCGGATCGACGCCCACTCCTGACGTTGTGTCATCGTTTTGATAGGGCGAAACGCCAGGCTGTAAAGCCAACAGATCAATGAACGAGCGGCCATTCAGGGGGACGGAGGTCATCTTCGTGCCCTCAATGACTTCTCCCATTTGCGTACTCGTGGTCTCCACCTGAGCTGCTTCTGTGCTGACCTCGATCTTTTCGCTGATCGAGCCCACAGCCAGGCTGGCGTCGGCCCGAAGCGCCGAGTTGGCATCGATTACCAACCCGGTCTGTCGGTAGGTCTTGAAGCCGACCTGTTTGATTTCCAGGTCATAGGTGCCGACGGCCAAAGTGGGAAGATTGTAGAAGCCTTTGGAGTCGGTCTTCTGCGTGGTCTTGACGCCGGTCAGGGTGTCGGTTGCCACTACCGTCGCTCCGGAAACGACGGCGCCCGTCTTATCTGTGACCACGCCGGAGATGCTGCCGGTGATGCTGGCCGAGGCCAATGCCATTGCGAAAAGCACGAACGCAAGTACCGCGACCACCGCACACCGAGGATCACGCATAGCTGATCTCCTGCCCGAGGCCTTCGCCCGATTCGACAGCCACCACGACACTTTCATCTGATGAAACTTACTGTTGTGTTTTGAAAGTGCACCGCACAGCCTGGATGACGGTTTATCGCAAGCGGAGCGGGCCTGTCAACCTTTTTCGCGTTCTAGACAGCATCAAGAAAAGTAATTCATCCCCACCGAGTCACACCTACTCCGGCGGCTAGCAAAGAATGCCCTCCCTCTCGCAACTAAAACAACCTACTTCTGTTTCACGGCGATGGCCGAGATCTCAATTCTGGCATTATTGACCAAGGCGGCCGCTTGAATGGTTGCGCGGGCTGGTTTAGGTTCGGGCATGACGCTCTTATAGACCTTGTTCATGTCGGGGAAATCATGAATGTCGGCGAGAAAGACGGTCACGCTGACCACGTCTTTCAGATCGAAGCCTGCGGCTTTGAGGACCTTTTGGATATTGTCGAGAGCCGCGGCAGTCTCCGGGCCAATACCACCGGCAGCCAACTTGCCGGAATCGTCACTACCCTCCTGACCGGCGACGTATAGAGTGTTGCCGACCACGATGCCGTCGCTGAAAGGAAGTCCTCGGGTGGAGGATAGATTGATTGCTTTCCGTTCCTGGGCATGGCCCCGCTGCCCGACGACGGCTACGGTCAGCGCGATTGCAAGGATCCCTAGAAATGTCCGGGCCGCTCTCGTCTGGATGTTCATTTTCGTTTTTCGCTCCCTTTGTGATAAATCGATTGGCTCTTCCACACGACGAAAAACAGTGATAGAGTCCGCGCACATATATACATCCAGGAGGACGAAATGAACAAGTTTCGGGGTTTCTTGAAATCGCACGCTGCTGCGGCATCTCTTGTATTCATCGGCCTTTTGTGCGCAATCTTGGGGGGAGCCAGGCTTCCGCGGGTGCAGGCTGTTGCCGCGGCAAATGCGTCGCCATCCGACGATGAATTAGTTGCGGATTTTCGCCGCGTCGAGGTGGCTTCGGTCTCGGATGCGCTGGAGCAGCTGACGGGCAAGCGTATGTACATGAGTCACCGCATGCATCCGATCTTCACTACGAAGTTTGCCGGCTTGGCGCGGACGGTTTTGCTCAAGAAGGACGAGGGCAACAACGACCCGGCTGCGCTGAATGGGATGCTGGAGGCCATCGATCAGGGCTCTACCAATTCGGTTTATGTGATGGTGGTGGAAGACGGAGAGGATATTGCGGGAATGGGCGGACTGATGGGCACCGCGATGGCAGCGCGCGGGTACGCCGGAGCAGTGATCGATGGCGGAGTTCGGGACGTGGCGTATCTGCGCAAGATCGAGTTTCCAGTGTATGCGACCGGCATCGTGCCGTCGACTTCTGTGCACCACTATCGATTTGGAGGATCGCAAATTGCGGTGACCTGCGACGGCGTAACGGTGAATGCCGGCGACATTATCGCGGCCGACAGCGATGGTGTGGTGGTGGTTCCGAGGGCCAGAGCACAGGAAGTGTTGAAACTCGCGCAAGAAATGGATTTCAAAGAACATTCGATGTATGCGGTGATTGAGCAGATGAAGTCGATCGTGGAGGCGGTTAAGAAGTTCGGAAGACTGTAGAGGAAAGACAGCTATTGCATTAAACTGACTTTCATCAGATAATTCGCACTTTCATTTTGTGAAGAGGTCGATTTCGTTCGATTGTGATGGGTTCTACTCCAAAACGAAGCTACAACATTACGGCGCTGCAGCGTGGGTTGCGTCTACTGCAGCTGTTCAGCGAGTCACCGCATGGGCTCACCGCGAAGCAGGTTGCGGGCAGGTCCCGGTTGCCGGTGAGTACGGTCCACCGTTTTCTGGCAAACCTTGAAGGTACTGGCTTTCTGAACTGCAGCGGGGACGGCGTCTACCACCTCGGAATCGCCTGTTTTGCGATCGGCCAGGTGGCTCTGGGCCAGCTGGATATTCGCCGGGTGAGCCAGCCGTATCTTCAGGAGTTGAACCAGCAGACGCGCGAGACCATCCATCTGACGGTGCGACACGGGCTATCGGCGGTTTACGTTGAAAAGCTGGATTCGCCCGAACAGCTGCGCATTCACTCGCGCATTGGCGCCGCCGTTCCGCTGTACTGCACTGCTGTGGGCAAGGTTATGTTGGCCTACATGCCGGAGGATGAGAGAAAGAAGGTGCTCCCACTGCTGTCGCTGCAGTGTCTTACGCCGAACACCGTGAGCAACCTTCAGGAGTTGGATGCGGAACTGTACCGGGTGAAAAAGAACGGGTACGCCTGCGATCTGGAGGAGCATGAACTCCACATCCGGTGCGTGGCAGCTCCCATCTGGGATCACGCCGGTAGCGTGAATGCCAGCCTCAGCATTACCGCGCCGGTGGTACGCATGGCGGTTACCCGCTTGCGACAGCTCGCTCCGCTGATTCAGACAGCCGGACTGCAGATCTCGCGTGAATTGGGGTACCGGCCTGCTAGTTACAATGCGGCGGTGCGAAAGAACAGCGCCGGGGAGGCAGCGCTTGCAAAACATCTCTAAGCGACACGGCGCGAGCGGCCCCGGAGTTGTGGTCTGGACTCTCAGTTGTGGAAGTACCGGCAGAATGCGGTTGGCAGTGATGACTGCCGTCGTTTTTGCCTGCCTGACGGCTTGGGCTGGAACTGATCCGCCGGCAAGTATATCCACCGCCATCGATGTGCGCACTGCCGATCTTCTGGTTCAGCCCGCTGGTGCTAATTGGATTTCCTACAATGGCGACTACTCTGGCCGGCGCTACAGCAGCCTTGCTGAAATCAATCCCGGCAATCTCGCGGGACTGCGCGCGGAATGGGTTTTTCATGCGCGCGACTCGAAACGGCTGGAGGTCACTCCGCTGGTGGTGAATGGAATGATGTTTGTGACCGCGTCCAACGATGCTTTTGGGCTCGACGCGCGTACGGGGCGAGTGGTGTGGCACCATTCCTGGCCACTTTCGGAGGGATTGATCGATGACGCGGCGGGGCACATCAACCGCGGGGTCGCGGTGTGGCGCGATCGGGTTTACATGGAAACGGATAATGCGCATCTGCTGTGTCTGGACGTGCGCTCGGGCAATCTGATCTGGGACGTGGCATATGCGGATTGGAACAGGAATTACGGCGCCACCAGCGCGCCGCTCGTGGTCAAAGACAAAGTCCTTGTAGGAACTTCGGGCGGCGACGATGGGGTGCGGGGCTTTGTTGCGGCCTATGATGCGCTGACCGGCAAGTTGGCCTGGCGATTCTGGACGATACCGGGTCCAGGTGAATTCGGGTCTGAAAGCTGGCCAGGAAAACTGTATCTGCATGGCGGCGGAACTACGTGGATGCCGGGAACCTACGATCCGCAGCTCAACACGATTTACTGGGGGACCAGCAATCCCGCGCCCGACTTCCAGGGCGACGTACGTCCGGGGGATGATCTTTACACCGATTGTGTGTTGGCGCTGGATCCGGATACCGGAAAGTTGAAGTGGTATTTCCAGTTCACGCCGCATGATCTTTTCGACTACGACGCGGTGGAGACCCCGGTGCTGATCGATATCAATTTTCGAGGCGCGCCGCGAAAACTGCTGGTCGAGGCCAATCGAAACGGCTACATCTACGTGCTCGATCGCACCAATGGAGAGTTTCTTTCGGCGACGCCGTTCGTGGAAAAACTAAACTGGGCGAAGGGAATCGATGGGCACGGCAGGCCTTTGCTGACCGGCGTCCAGCCGACGGCGGAGGGAACGCGGATTTGCCCGGGATTCGCCGGAGCCACCAATTGGTTCGCGCCCTCCTACAGCGAGTCCACCCATTCAGTTTATTTCTTGGCGCTGGAAGCGTGCCAAACGTATTTTTTCAAACCGCAGATTTTTCAGGAAGGTCGCGACTATTACTCGACTGGGGTAAAGCGCATACCGTCCGAGACTTCCCAGAAGGTCCTAGTCGCGTTCAACCTGGAGACGAATTCGATTGTGTGGAAATATCCTCAGACAGCCGCCGGACACTCTTCTGCCGGGACCATGGCGACGGCGGGTGGTCTCGTGTTTCTTGGGGATGATGCGGGTTCCTTTGAGGCGGTGGACGCGCAGAGTGGCAAGGCGCTGTGGCACTTCAATACTGGGCAGGACATTAGCGCGTCTCCGATGAGCTATGCAGTCGCCGGAAAACAGTATGTGGTGATTGCTGCGGGTAGTGACGTCTTCAGCTTCGCTTTGCCCTGATCGGCGGGCGTCTAGAAGGCTAATTTGAAAGTGGGAGTACAGATAAATTGCACTGCCGCAGTGAAGAGAGCGGCAAAGGGGATTCGTTTATGCGACTCAATTCAAAGTGGAATCGCCGCAGCTTTCTTGGGAGCGTGGGAGCCGTTGCCGGCTCGATCTTCACCGGCTCGATCTTCTCCGGCGGGATGCTGGCGCCGCGAACACTTTTCGCCAGGAATCGTGCCGCTGTCGCGGGAACCGTGGTCAACGGTTTTGGACAGAGTGGCAATCCCTATGACGAGCTTGGAGTCACAACCGTAATTAACTGTGAAGGAACCATGACGATGCTAGGCGGTTCCCTTCCCCACCCGGAGCTTGAAGCCGTGATGACCATGGCCGGGCGCCACTTTGTAAGCATTCCGGAACTGGAAGTAGCCGCGGGCAAACGCATCGCTGAAATGCTGAAGCTGCCGGATGGGTACACCGCGCTGGTGACGTCGGGCGCGGCGGCGGCGATTCAATCAGGATTGGCGGGCATTCTGACAGGAGGGGATGAGACCCTAATCCGGCAATTGCCGGATCTTACGGGCATGAAGTCGGAAGTGATCATCCAGAAATCTCATCGCAATCCGTTTGATCACCAGTTGCGGTCGACGGGAATCAAGCTGATCGAGATTGAAACGGTTGATCAACTGCGAGCGGCAGTGAGTGAGCGGACGGCGATGATGCACTTCTCCAATTTCGCCAATGCCGACGGACAGATCAAAGTGGAGGAGTGGGTGAAGCTGGCGAAGCAATACAACATTCCGTGCATGAACGACGCGGCGGCCGATACGCCGCCAGTGTCTCATCTCTGGGACTACACCAATATGGGCTACGACCTGGTCACCTTCAGCGGCGGGAAGGCGATTCGCGGGCCGCAATGTGCCGGCTTATTAATCGGGCGCGCGAACATGGTGGCAAATGCTCTGCTCAACAACAGTCCGCACGAGGACACATTGGGCCGCAGTCAAAAAGTTGGCAAAGAAGAGATCGTGGGCATGGTGAAGGCACTGGAGCTTTTTCTCGCGGAAGATCATGAGGCTCTGGCCAAAGAATGGCAGAACCGGCTGGAGGGGATTTCACGTGAGCTCACAGCAATTCCGGGGGTGAGCACGTCATTCTTTGTGCCGGACATCGCCAATCACGTGCCGCATATGCGAATCACCTGGGACGCAGCGCGTATTTCGCTGACGCCGCGGCAAGCGTCAAAGCTGCTGCGCAGCTCGAAACCGTCCATTGCGATCGGCGGCGGCGAAGGGCACCCGGGGCTGGCCATGAATTCATTTATGCTGCAACCCGGCGAAGACAAGATCGTTGCCGAGCAACTCTCGCGCCTTCTGCGCGAACATGCGGCGTGATTGAGCATACCAACGGCGAGGACGGACTCAGGAGACTCTTGGTCATCGCAAAGCACAGCACTCGCGACATCGAGCGGCATCGTTCAATCAACCGGCATGCGCAGCTTCGAACCTTTTTTCTCCAGCCACGCGTTGAATTGCTCAATCATCTCTTTGGTCCACTTGCCGTCGATTTGACCTGGAGTGTATTTGTCTTCGCGGAGCATCGTGTGGCCCCAGTCGTCGATCAGGTGATCCATTTCCGTGTCGTCGGCCACTTTCGCCGCCAGTTGCGGGGGAACGAAAGTGACGCCTTCTGGATCGCCGATCGCTATGTCGCCCGGCATTACGGTTACGTCTCCGATTCGGATGGGCACGTTGATTCCGGTCAGCATGACGTTCTCGAGAGCGGAGGGATCGACGCCGCGCGTGTACACCTGGAAGCCGGGAATTTCCTGGATACCGGTTACATCTCGAACCGCTCCGTTTACGATCAACCCGTTGTGGCTCTTGGCGTAGATGGCGGTCGAGAGGTTGTCGCCGACGATGGTGCCGTAACGGATTTTCCCGAAGAGATCAACGACCAGAACGTCGCCCGGTTTCAGGATGTCAATGATCCAGGAGTTCTCATCTCCAATGCGGCTTTCTTTTTTGCCGTTGGCTTGGATTACGGAATCGACGTCGGGGCGTCGCGGCATGAAAACGGCGGTGACGACGCGGCCCACCAGCCGTTGCCCGGGATTGAGCACCTTCCAGCCGCCCTCGAATTGATTGCGGTAGCCGGCATCTTGCAGAACATCCCAGGCCTCGTCCGCGGTGACGTCTTTCAGCCGGGAGAGCACAGAATCCGGCACATTCGGGCGTCCATCGGGAAAACGGCCACCGTGCCACTCCGGAGTGAATTCGACGCGCTGGTCTTTCGAGAAGAGGTCGAGTTGCGCGTTGGCCGACGTGGAAAGTGCGACGCAACTTATAAGAGCGGCAAGGAAAGCGACTTTTTTCATAGGACTCCAAGAACGACTTCGAGACGGAAAACGAGTATCGTCGCGAGCGCGAAAATATCATACGGCGATCACGTCCGCAATCGCTTGTCTGCCGGCAGCCGCTGCAAGCTGGGGAGCGAGCGATGAAAACTGCGAGCACGAGCCACGTCCGCTGGTTTCTGGTGATCTGGCTGTTCGTGCTCAGTGCGGTGTCTTACCTGGACCGAGTGAACATTTCCATTGCTGGAGGGTCGATCGCGGAGGCATACCATCTCAGCGATGTGCAGCTCGGCAAGGTGTTCAGCGCCTTTCTGGTTGGTTACGCGCTCTTTCAAACCGTCGGCGGAAGGCTGGCTGACCGCTTCGGGCCTCGCCGAGTGCTGGCCGGGGGAGTGGCATGGTGGGGAATTTTTACGGCCCTGACCACACTGGTTCCGGCGAACATCGCAGGTGCGCTCTTCGCTTTTATAGCAGTCCGCTTTCTTCTCGGCGCCGGCGAAGCGGTCATTTACCCCTCCGCTAATCAGTTTATCGCGCGCTGGATTCCAACTTCCGAACGCGGCATCGCGAACGGCTGGATCTTCGCCGGTGTGGGTGCGGGCGCGGGACTTACGCCGCTGATCATTACTTACATCATGGTTCACTACGGTTGGCGGTCGTCGTTCTGGATCTGCTCCATCATCGGATTTACGGCTGGAGCGGTATGGTTCGCGATTGCTCGTGATTCGCCGGCCGAGCATAATCGTGTATCTGCCTCTGAGTTGACATTCATTAGCTCTGGATTGGAGCAGGCAGAGCCTAAGGATGATGCGAAGCTGCTCGTGCCGTGGCGGCTTGTGATGCGAAGCAAAGAAGTCTGGGCGGTTACGCTCAGCTATTTCTGCTATGGCTATGTGGCTTGGATTTTCTTTAGCTGGTTCTATCTTTATCTCGCAAAAGTGCGGGGCCTGGATTTAAAGGCAAGCGCGTTCTACACCATGCTGCCTTTTCTTGCGATGCTCGTGTGTTGTCTTTTAGGTGGAACTATGAACGACCGGCTCACAAAGTGGCTGGGGCTGCGCGCGGGACGCTGCGGCCTTGCGGCATTCGCAATCGCTGCGGCGGGTGGCTTCATTGCCCTCGGTTCCCAGGTTCAAGGCGCCCGGCTGGGGAGCGTGGTTCTCGCGGGCGGAGCCGGGGCGCTGTATTTATCTCAAAGTTCTTTCTGGTCGGTTACTGTCGATATTGCGGGAGCGTCCTCTGGGTCGGTGTCGGGCTTCATGAACACGGGAAATCAGATTGGGGCCGCGATCACGGCTACTCTCACTCCGTGGATCGCCGCGCGATTCGGCTGGACGACTTCATTTCTAGTGGCGGCTGGGTTGTGCGTGGTAGGAGCGGCGAGCTGGCTGGTGGTGGATCCCTCGCGGCAGCTTAGAGTTCTTCCGGTTAACGATGGTGCCGTGCCACTGCAAAGTGCGAAACGCATGCCAGCGGCGCGCGCGAGTTCGTAAAAGTCAGATTATGGCGAACCTGAAAATCAAATCGAAGAACGGCTGCATGTGGGATCTGGTTAGCATGGGTGAAGTCATGCTGCGACTCGATCCAGGTGACGAACGCATTTCGACGACCCGCCATTTTCGCGCATGGGAGGGCGGGGGCGAATACAACGTTGCTCGAGGCCTGAGGCGCTGCTTCGGGATGGACACGGCGATGGTGACCGCTCTCGCGGATAATCCGATTGGGCGTCTGTTGGAAGATTTGATGTTGCAAGGAGGTGTTAGCCAGAAGTACGTGCGCTGGGTGCCTTATGACGGGGTGGGACGGACCGTCCGCAACGGCTTGAATTTTACCGAGAGGGGCTTCGGTCCGCGCGCGCCGTTGGGATGTTCGGATCGGGGTCATACCGCCGTCTCACAACTGAAACCCGGCGAAATTGATTGGGAGCAGATTTTCCGCAAGGACGGCGCGCGCTGGTTTCACACCGGGGGAATCTTTTGTGCGCTTTCGGCGACCGCTCCACTGGTTGCTTTGGAGGCCGTGGCGGCGGCGAAGCGGGCTGGAGCCGTCGTTTCCTATGATCTGAACTACCGGGCGTCACTTTGGAAATCAAATGGAGGACAAGCCGAGGCCCGGGAGACGAACCGGCGGATTGCGCCGCTGGTGGATGTGATGCTCGGGAATGAAGAAGATTTCACTGCCGCCCTGGGATTTGAGGTGAAAGGTCTCGACGAACAACATTCCAAGCTCGATCCGAACAATTTCAAGCGGATGATCGAAACAGTGGTGCAGGAATTTCCCAACCTTGCGCTCATCGCGACGACCCTTCGCCATGCGAAATCGGCGACGCTGAACGATTGGGGAGCGATGTGCTACTACGATGGCGAGTTCTACCAGGCGCGAGTTCGCGAGAATCTGGAAATTTACGACCGCGTGGGCGGTGGCGACTCTTTCGCGTCGGGATTGATTTACGGAATGTTATCGGGAAAAGAGCCGCAGTGGGCCGTCGATTGCGGGGCCGCGCATGGCGCGCTGGCCATGACCACGCCTGGCGACACGACAATGGCAACACTGGATGAAGTGTTGCAGGCGATGAAGTCAGAAACGGCGCGAATTGCGCGTTGAGAGTATTGCAAGTCGCGAAACGAGATCGGAACGAGGCACGACCAACGATATGACGATTGAGGACGTGATTCGTAGGATTGGAGAGATTGGCATCATGCCCGTGGTGCGGGCCGCCACGGTTGAAGACGCAACCCGGGCTGTAGAGGCCATCTGCGTCGGCGGCATTCCGATTCTTGAAATAACCATGACCGTTCCCAACGCGATCTCCGTGATTCGACACGTAGTGCGCGAGCATGGAAACAGCGCGCTGATCGGGGCGGGGACGGTTACGACGGGCGAACAAGCCGAGCAATGCATTCGCGCCGGGGCAGAGTTTCTGGTGAGTCCGGGATTGTCGACCCATGTGCTCGCGGTGGCGCAGGCCTGCGCCAAGCTGGCGATTCCCGGAGCGCTGACTCCTACCGAACTGATGCACGCTCAAGACAACGGAGCGAAGCTGATCAAGATTTTCCCCTGCGGCAATGTTGGCGGTGCCAAGTATTTGCAGTCGTTGAGGGGGCCGTTTCCAAATGTGGCGCTGATTCCGACTGGAGGAGTGAGTGTCGTCAAACGCGGCCGACTACATTGGCGCCGGAGCGTTTGCTCTAGGCGTGGGTGGGGATCTGGTAAACGCAGCCGCTCTGCGCGATGGAAATCTGGCGAAGGTCACGCAAGCGGCTCGCGATCTGGTGGAGGCAGTGCGTGCGGCACGGGGGTTAGCGCTCGAAAAGGCGAGCCTGCCACATTAGAGAGTGGATATCTTTCAACAGGCTGGCAACCACCTGGAGGAATGCGATGCGGCTTGATCGGTTTACGAGCTGGAACTTCCGTCGAGGCGACGCTGAAAAGCAGTTGAGCAGGTTTGCCCTTGCGTTCGCCGTGCTTTCTGTCGTCGCGCACGGCGCTCCTGCGCTTGCCCAATCGGCATCGGCCGCGGAACCGCAGCCGTCGATTGTTCACGTCGATGCTACGCCGGGCCATACTATCAATTCCTTCGATCCCGACAGCGCTCTCGGCAGTTCTATTGACGTTCTTTCTCATGATGCGATCGACGAAGTTTATACCCCGCACATCATTGAGGAGTCGCTATCTGCGGGCTGGGGACCGATCACTTATCGCAACAATTCTGAGCTGCGCATGGCGGCGTGGCACTGGAACGAGAACGGAACCTGGAGCGATGCGACGCACCAGAGCGGTTATTTCACCGGAAGCACTGAGCTCAAAGAACCAATCCGCTACATTCTTTCCTACGCGCTGCCGCACCGCGGGTTTTCGACCAGCGGCGACCGGCCGCTGCAAGGGCCGAATCTCAGTTACTGGAAAAGCAATCCGTATCTCACCAGCAAATTCACGGGAGAAAGCGACGCGCTACATCCGCAGTGGGTGATCGTGGATCTGCAGGCCGAAAAACCGGTGAACGCGGTTCGCATCGCCTGGGCCAGCCCGTATGCGACGACTTATCAGGTCGAGTACTGGGTGGGAAAGCGCGCGCTCGATTTCGATGCAGGTCCGCAAGGCGAGTGGAAGACTTTTTCTGCAGGAGCGATAAGAAACGCGCAAGGTGGAACGGTGAATTTGAAGCTCGCCGACGCGCCCATCGACACGCAGTATGTGCGCGTCTTGATGACGGAATCTTCGAACACTTGTGATCTGCATGGATCGGGCGACGTCCGCAACTGTGTGGGATACGCCATTCAGCAGATTCGCGTCGGAACCGTCGATTCCAGTGGCGCGTTTGCCGAGGTCCAGAAGAGTATGAGCGAGAAGCCGACCACTTACTGCTCCTCTTCGATTGATCCCTGGCACTCGGCCGCAGACGTGGACGCAACGGGCGGCTATCAGCACACCGGCTTCGATCTCTTCTTCACTAGCGGGCTGACCAACAATCTTCCTGCGATGATTCCGGTGACCATGCTTTACGGCACGCCCGACGATGCTGCGGCTGAAATTGCCTATGTCGAGAAGCGCGGCTACAGCCTGGGATACGTCGAGCTAGGCGAGGAACCCGACGGTAAGCACGCCATGCCAGAAGATTACGCGGCGCTGTACATTCAGTGGGCAGCGGCGATTCACAAAGTCGATCCGAAACTCAGGCTGGGCGGGCCAATCTTTGAAGGAGTGAACGAGGATATTCGCGTCTGGCCGGACGCGCAGGGCCGGGTTTCGTGGATGGGACGCTTCGTCGACTACTTAAAGGCGCACGGCCGCATCTCCGACCTGGCGTTCGTGTCATTTGAGCACTATCCGTTTGATGCCTGCACGATCACCTGGAAAACTCTCTATACCGAGCCTCAGTTGATGAAGCACATCCTGCAAGTATGGAGAGATGACGGCGTTCCCAAAGAGGTTCCGCTCATGGTGACCGAGAATCATCTCGCTGCCGAGCTGACCGGGCCCATGACCACAATCTTCGCCGCGCTATGGCTGGCAGACAATGTTGGGTCGTTCTTTGAAGGCGGAGGAGCTGCGTTCTATCACTCGCCGATTCAGCCGCAGGGCATTCAGAAAAGTTGTTTGGGCTGGGCCTCGTGGTCAAATTTTGTTGCCGACGAAGGCGGTCCTGATCGAGGCTACGACATCAAGGGATACACTTCGCCTTACTTCGCGGCTCACATGATCAATCTGGAGTGGGTGCAGCACCGCTCTGGAGTGCATCATATGTTCCCTTCTTCCGTTGCTATTAACGACTCTGAGGGCAACGCGCTGGTTACGTCGTATGCGGTGCATCGGCCCGATGGCAACTGGTCGCTGATGCTGGTGAACCGCGACGAGAACTAACCCGCATACGGTGCGCGTAGAGTTTGAGGATTCCAAGAGCAAGCAGAATGTTTCCTTTTCCGGACCGGTTACATTCGTGACTTTCGGGAGCGAGCAGTATGTGTGGATTAACGACGGCCCCGAAAGCCACGCGGACCCGGATCATCCGCCGGTTGCGACGACTGTGGCGGCCGGGCCGCAGACTGCATTTACTCTGCCGAAAGCTTCAATCACGGTTTTGCGAGGAAAAGTGGCCGGGCTCAAGGAGTGACGCCGCTCGTGACCTTCAGCACTACATACGCTAAAAATGAAACTGGCCGCCAGCCCTCTCGGGACGGCGGCCGGTTGGATTTCTGAAGTCCCTCTTCAGTTCGAAAGCATTACCGGCGAAGCAGCCAGCACGCCCGCTGCGAGTTCCAGATCGTGCAAGTCTTCACGGCTAAAGTCCTGCGTGAAGCGCGGATCCAGTCCCTTGCGTGAGATTTGGATGACACCCAGCACGGTCAATTTATGATCGAGAATCGGCACCGACATCAGCTTCTGGATGGGCGCGGGCGCGGCCAGTTCCTCGGTCTCGGACCCAACCGGCTTGATTGTCTCGAAGATGCTGGCATGCTTTACGCGGGCGAAATTGTTGAAGATCTCGGCCTTCTTGCTCAATGCGGTGTGGGCCGCGACCGCCTTGCTGGAAATCGGAATCGCGCCCGTGGTTCGCAGATGCTCAGGAAAAACGAACTTGAGCAGGCCGCCTTCGAGGCGCAACAGCGCTACTTCGGCGTACTGGACTTTGAACACTTTCGCCAGCACCATGCTGACATCGAGCGGGGTGACTCCCTCGCCCAGAACAGAACCCAAAGGGAGCAGGTTTTCGGGGAGAATGATTTCTTCAGTGACCCCGTGTTCGAGATTCTGACTCATAGAGTGCTCACAAGAAAATCAATTTAGGAACCGCTTCGAGTCTCGCACTTTTAACGCCAGACAACGGCTGTAGTGACATCCTACAACCCCTTTGGATTCAGCAAAGTAGCTAACGTTCATGACCTTTCGCGGCATGCCCCGCAAGGCCAGAAAGCCAGAAAGATGTAGATGGAGTGACATTTTTTGTCGGTCGGAAGCTGCTCGCCCCAAACCACTTTCGCCTGAGATTTCTCCTCAAACCGAGAATTTTCCGCGCCCTGCCTTCCCTTCCCCGCCCTTAAGTCATTACACTGCTTTTCTATGAGCCTTCCTGCGCAACCTAACGTCAAGCTGGTCAATGCTCCCGACTACCGCGAGGCCTATGCCAACAGCGTGCAGATGCGGGTGAATGTCTGGGACTTCTTCATGGTCTTCGGAACCTTGCAACAGCAGACCGAAGCTCACGTCGAGATTCGCAACTTCCAAGGGATCTACCTCAGCCCGCAGCAGGCCAAAGCGCTGCTCGGACTGCTGCAGCAGAACGTGGCCGGCTACGAGAGCGCTTTTGGCGAGATCAAGCTCGACCCGCGCCTGACTCCTACCGGGCCCGTGCACTAGGGGGGATTCTGAGAGATTACCGGTCCGACCGGAGCAGTCCGGTTCGATGGTCAAGGGCTAATCCCGTTCTGGTGTTTGGCGTCATCTTTGTATTTGTTTTTCTGCTGCACGCGCCTTTGTTGCGCTTGCCTTACTTCTGGGACGAAGCTGGTTACTACGTTCCTGCCGCGCGCGATCTTCTGCTTGCCGGAAGTCTGATTCCTCACTCCACGGTTTCGAACGCGCACCCGCCTCTGGTGATGGTATGGCTGGCTCTCTGGTGGAAGGTGGTGGGCTTCGCTCCTACGGTGACACGGACGGCGATGCTGGTAATCGCCGCCTTCTCTCTTTTGGGCTTGTTTCGGCTGGCTGAACGCGTGGCTAACACGCAGGTTGCCGTCGCGTCCACGCTCTGCACCGCGCTGTATCCCGTGGTCTTCGCGCAAAGCTCTCTGGCACAGGTGGATCTGGCCGCGGCGGGACTTACATTCTGGGGTCTCGCTGCATACGTGGAAGGTGAGACCATCGCAACGGCGTTCTGGTTCGCGCTGGCCGCCCTGGCGAAGGAAACTGCGATTCTCGCTCCAATGGCACTTGTTTGCTGGGAGGTCGTTGGCCTGCTAGTGCGGAAGAGTTCGTTGCGCGAACTTTGGCTGGAGAACGCGGACCGCGAATCGAGAGCCGGGTCGGTGCGGCGCATTGCCTCGCTCTTTATCCCCGCGATGCCGCTTGCTCTTTGGTACACCTATCACTACGCGCGCACCGGATACGTCTTCGGCAATCCTGAGTTTTTCCGCTACAACGTGGCAGCGACCCTCAGCTTCACGCGATTCCTTCTGGCGCTGGCTCTGCGGCTTTGGCAGATCAGCGGATATCTCCACTTGTGGGTTTTGACGCTGGCGATGCTGCTGGCCATGTGTCTGCTGGCCCCGCGGCGTGATCCAAGCGGCGAGCGTCCTCGGATTAGCCTCCCGGTGCAAATGGATTTCTATGTCGTCATGCTCGCTTATGCGGTCGTGATGGCGCTGATCGGCGGTGCGGTTCTGGCTCGGTACATGCTTCCCGCGGTTCCTCTGGTCATCATTGTTTCGGTCTCCACCCTCTGGCACAGGATGCATTACTGGCTGGTAGTTGTTTTATGCGTCGCGATTGCTTTCGTTGTGGCCTGGTTCTGGAAC
Source organism: uncultured Acidobacteriaceae bacterium (assembly GCA_963786075.1). Classification (GTDB taxonomy): domain Bacteria; phylum Acidobacteriota; class Terriglobia; order Terriglobales; family Acidobacteriaceae; genus Sulfotelmatobacter. The sequence continues at coordinate 22,861 of CAWAYA010000010.1, forward strand.
CCTCCGTATGGATTCTCACTTGAAGACAATCTCGCCTACCGGAATTACATCGAGTTGCACGAAGATGGCGAACACTTCCTGGAGGCTCGTTATCCGATGGCGCGGGTGCTCACGGCATGGCCTGCCTCGGACGAAATATCGCGGCCCTGGCTCGGTTATATTACGCGGCCGATGCAGGTTGTTCGCATCGAGAACTTCTCGCTGGATGAGGTGATCTCCGCCGCCGCGCCTCACTCGGACTGTCGAGTCGCCCTGGTCTTCTCCACGAAATACGAGCCTGGTCCCGCGGTATGGGACAACTGGCGGACTTGGACGGAATTGAAGGGTCGCTTCTTCGGATTTCATCGCGATTTGACGCCTGCCGCCGTGGCGCAGATTCTCGGCGGCCACATCGTGTTTTCCGAACAACGCCGGGGCCAATGGGTCGCAGTGATTGAGATCGAGCGCGTGGAGGAAGCTTCCGGCTTCGCGTTTACCTGGGATTTGCTTCGAGGCGAGCGTGGTAGCCTTTCCGAGCCCGGACTTGCAAATGTTTACCGTTTCTCTCAGCAACGATACTGATGGTGCGGTAGTTCCCGTTCGGCTGGAAATCAGCGGGTTTGTAGGCAATGAAATAACGGCTGCGGATCAAGTCGCGCAGCTTGTCGAGAGAGGAGCCCAAGGTATGCAAATCGCCGGGAAACATCGCATCCCCTCCACTGCGTTCCGCCAGTGTCTCTAACACCTTGTCGGCATCCGTTTTATCGCCCAGACCCTCTTTCGTGCTGACGGTGTAAATCGTCACCCCCATCCGTTCTGCAACCTGGACACTCTGCTTCAGGCTGGTGTGGCTGGAATTATCTTCGCCGTCGCTCAGGATCACGAGAACCCTAGCCACCCGCTCATCATCGGGATACGCTCCCAGCTTTCTGCATGCGAATGAAACTGCGTCAAAGAGAGCGGTCCCGCCTCCGTTTGCGAGATTGTCAATCCCCTTTCCCAGTTCGACTGGATTGGCACTGAAGTCCTGGGTTACGGTGGGCTCGGTGGCAAAACCTGCGATGAACCCGAGGTCGGCAGGGTTGCTTAAGACCTTCTGCACGAACTTAGTCGCAGCGCTCTTCTCAAAAGAGAAGCGGTCGTGCACCGAGCCGCTAGTGTCCACTAACAGGGCCAGCCGCAAAGGAAGTTTCGACTGCGGGGCAAATTGCACGATTTTTTCCGGAGGCTTATTGTCATCGCGGATCTCGATGTTCGACGCCTCCAAATCGTTCACCATATGTCCATGGCTGCTGACGGAGAAAAACAGGGCCACATCGTCTACATTCTTGCGAATCGTCCAGACTCCACTGGCGCGGCCGACAGTACTTGGCGGCACATCCGTGGCTGCCCCATTGCTGCCGCCGATCTTAGGGGCGTCTGCTTCGGCCAAAGCGCCGCAGTCGTCGCAGGTTGCATTATCCGATTCATCGCCCAACGTAGCGAGCTGCGTCTTCAGCCTGTCAGTGTTGGGGAAAGTTTGTAGCACCTCCGAAACGGATACTGTTGTCACCGCCTGCGAATGGCCGGCGCGTGCCGCGAGAACAGCCTTATTGTGCTCAAGGGTAGCCAGATTCTTGCGCGCGACCGGAGCGAAAGCATTGGTCGGATCCTCGCTCAGGAAGAGTTTCAGTTCGCGCTCCATAGTTTCGAAATCTTTCAAAGACATGGCGGCGGACGCAGCCACGTAGTGCACGTTCGCCATTCCTTTGTGGTCGAGCGCATGCACCTGCTGAGCCGTCTCTAAAGCGTGCCGGTATTCATGGTTTCCATTTTGCGCATACGCCAGAACCGAGAGAATGTTGGCGTCCTTGGGTTGCAAGGCAGCAGCCTTCTCCAGCGCCGATTCCGCAGCCGGAAAATCGTTCTGCGACAAGGCCAACCGACCGAGGTGCAGGAACGATCCGGGGAATTTGTCGTCGAGTTTGGCAGCCGTTTCAAATTCACTCCTGGCGTGGCCCGGGTCTTCCTGATCGACATAGGCGAGCCCGAGACCGACGTGGGCTGAAACGAACTTGGGGTACTCCGCAATCGCCTTTTGCAGATGCTTCATTGCCTCCTTCGAGTTCTGCGCTTGCAACAGGGTGCGAGCGCGGTTGAACTCCACGATCGCGCCATTCGGGGCATCCAGGTCGAGCGCTGACACGACGCCCGAGTCGATCAGTTTCTTGTCTGCTAATTTTTGATCCTCCAGGAGCTTGGCGTGCTTGTTTTGTTGATCCAGATACAATTCCACCATGTCCATTTGTGACATCACGGAATCAGCACCGGTGTTGAGAAAAGGCAGTCCCTGCGAAGGCTCTGAGGAGTCTCCCTGTCCCTGCGCGAGGAGGCCGCTAAAGAAACAGAATGCGACAGCGCAAGCGAGCAGGCGCGCGGCAGAACCGATTGAGAGAGGTTGAAGCGTAGATTTCAAGAAACAACTCCGGCAACGGATGTGGGGACCAGCACTGCACGCCGAGACTCGGTGGGTCTCCGTCGCCTTCGCTCCGAGCCAGCTGGGCGCATCAGCATTATAAGTCAGCGCTGCATTAAATGACAGGAATGTGTTTTGATCACCAGCCACACCTCGCGGCCCTCGGCAAGGTCGAGGGCGTCACGCGCCGCAAGCGTCAGGTGGACTTCCATCGCGACGCCGCAATCCACGCGCGCGCAAATCATCATGTCGCGCTGCTCCAGGGACACCAGCCGTCCGGCAAGGATATTGCGCGCGCTCAGTCCCTCCGGTTTCGCGACGGCCAGCAGAATGTCACCTGCACGAATCCCCACCCGCAGCTGCGAACCTGGCTCCGGGCGGATCAAAGGCGTCTCCAGCGGGACGGATCTGCCCTCATGGCCGCCAGGCAAAGAGGAAGTGGTGATGCCGCAAGGCATGATTCGACAAACCATTGTGCCGCGATCTTCGTGCGCCGATTCCACGGTGGCGTCGAAGATGTTTTCAAAACCCGCCAACTGCGCAACAGTTTCTTGCAGTGGAGCGCCCAGCACCTCATGTGGTGCGCCTTGCGCGATGATGCGGCCCTCTTCCATGACCAGCACGCGTTCACCGAGCGCCAGCACTTCTTCGCGCGCGTGCGTCACATACAAAATAGGAATGCGGTGCGCCTGATTCCATCTCCGAAGGTCGTCGATGATCTTCGATTTGGTAGGGGCGTCCATGGCCGCCAGAGGTTCATCGAGCAATAGAACGCAAGGGTCGGTCACCAAAGCTCGCGCCAGAGCCACACGCTGGCGCTCGCCGCCCGAGATCTCGCCGGGGCGCTGTTGACGTAAGTGCTCGATGTGGAACTCCTGCAGCATCGCCGGGGCCCGCTGCCGGCGCACCGATCGCGGCAGATGCGCCAGACCGTACTCCGTGTTCTGTTCGACCGTCAGGTGTGGGAACAGTGCCAGATCCTGCAACACATATCCCACACTGCGTTTAGCCACCGGAACGCTGACACGCGAGCTCGCGTCAAACAAGATGCGCTCACCCACAACAATTCTCCCTGCATCCGGAACAGCCAGACCCGCCACGCAGTCGAGCAGCGTGGTTTTGCCTGAACCTGAAGGACCGAACAGTATGGTGAACCCCGGCGGGGCGCTGAAATCGACGTCGAGCGTGAACGGGCGCGCGGTGGCAGAAAAGCTTCTGCGAAAGCGTGCGCTCAGGGTTGGGTTGGCAGGTCGTGGTTCCGGAGGAGTGGACATCGAGGTTCGCCTACTTGGCTGGACCCATCGCCCAAATTTCGCGACTCACCGTTGCTTGACGCAGGGTTCTTCGGTGCAGCCCGTAGACCAAAGCTAGAACCGCAAAACAAAAAACCAGCAGCAACAACGCCATAGCATTTGCTGAAGCGTAGTCGGAGGCTTGCACCTGATCGTAAATTCCGATGGAAACCGTGCGCGTCACGCCGGGAATGTTGCCTCCAACCATCAGCACCACCCCAAACTCGCCCATGGTGTGAGCAAATGCGAGGGCTACGCCCGCGACGAGACCGGGCACGGAGAGCGGAACAACCACTCGGAAAAAGGTGCGTAATGGCGAGGCACCGAGCGTGGCCGAGGCTGCCAGCAGTTTGCGGTCGACCGAAGAGAACGAAGCCGCGAAAGGCTGCACGGCGAAGGGCAGGCTGTAGAGAATGGAGCCGATCACCAGCCCGGTGAAAGTGAAAGCCAAAGTGTGTCCCGTCCAAGACTGCCACCAACGGCCCAAAGGGCTCCGCGAACCGAGAGCGACCAACACATAAAAACCAAGCACAGTCGGCGGCAGCACAATGGGCAGGGCGATCAGCGCCTCCACGAGAAATTTCCAGCGTCGGCGCGAGAAGGCGATCCAGTAGGCCAAGGGCAGGCCGACCACAACCAGGATGGCCGATACCACCACCGCCAGTTCTATCGTGAGTCGAAATGCCTGCCAATCGATAGCCATTGTTTTGTGGGACACCCTACTTCAGTTTGTATTTCAGATCAGGCGACGTGAATCCATAACGCCGCAGCATCCCAGCTGCTTCCTCGGTTTTCATAAACCGCAGGAACGCCGTCGCATCCTCCTGATGTGGCGAGTGCGAAATCAGCACCACGCCCTGATCGAGCGCTGGATATGCTTCGGCCGGGACCACCCAGTATCGACCTTTACCCGACATCGCAGGTGCCATGGCATGAGCCAGGGCCACCAATCCAACCTGCGCATTGCCGGACTCCACAAATTGCGCCGCCTGCGCAACATTTTCTCCCAGCACCAGCCGGTCGCCGAGCTTTTCATACAAACCGTAATGCTTCAGCGCAGCCACCGCCGCGCGCCCGTAGGGGGCATGCTGTGGATTCGCGATCGAAATTTTTTTCACCGACGGATCGAGCAGAACGTCCATGCCTTTGCGCTCGACATCCAGCGGCGAATCCTGCGGAACCCATAGCACCAACTGCCCCACCGCGTAACGATATAACGTTGCGCCATCGGCCTGACCGCCCGCAATCAACTGCCTGGGATAATCCATGTCCGCTGAGAAGAAAACGTCAAACGGCGCGCCATTCTGAATCTGCTGGGTCAGCGCGCCGGATGCTCCGAAAGAAAGCTTTACAACGACGCCGGTACGCTTTTCATAGTTAGCAGCGACTTCCTGAAGCGCGGAGCTCAGGTCCGCCGCTGCCGCCACATTGATCGAGCGGTCGGCAGACTCAGCTCGCGGAATCAGAACCCCAGACGCTAACACCAGAAAAGCGATCAAACCGAGAGCTAGAATCCGGCACCTGATCATCAATAAGCACCCCGAAGCAACCGTAATCGAAAGAAAGTTGAGAACCCGATGGAGATTGTACAGGTACGTGCCCCATCCTGCGCCAACCGTCGGAATTCAGCCTGTGTTGTTCGTGGCCATCTACGGTCCGCGGCTGCAAGTTCTTATTCCCGGAATGGTCCTCAGGGCAATTTTGTGCGCTTTTTGATTGACCCTTCTCTTTGGCCCCTCTGATACTGGCCTCGT
>CAWAYA010000011.1:0-107021 GCA_963786075.1 uncultured Acidobacteriaceae bacterium
CAGGAATTCAAGAGCCTGCGGCCCTCCTGTGGAAATTCCGATCGCCACCAGTTTGGTGGGCGGAGGCGCGGACTTGCCGACCGAGATCTTTTCCGGAGGCGCGACGGCGCGGAACGTTCCGGGGCGGACGACCTTGCACTCGGCGGCTGCCTTGATTTTGGCGATCAACTCCGCCGCGGTTTCGGCCATGTGCGCCGTAGCGTCCTGCGGCTTGGTGACGAAGTCGAAAGCTCCCAACCCCAGGGCTTTCAAGGTGACTGAAGCGCCTTCGGTCGAGTGGGAACTGACTACGATCACAGGCAGCGGATGCCGGCGCATGATCTCCTTCAAAGTGTCGATGCCATTCATGCCCGGCATCTGCAGATCGAGCGTGACCACGTTGGGCTGCAACTCTTCGATCTTCTTCAGACAGAAGGTTCCGTCCATGGCGGTTCCCACTACATCGATCGAAGGTTCGGCTTCCAACATTTGCGGGATCAGTTTCCGCATCAGGGCGGAATCGTCGACCACCAGCACACGCACTTTTTTCATCTCGGAGTTCATGCGTGGCCTCCGGCACTGCTCAGGGCCAGCCGGGCGCGATCGGTATGGTTCAGCAAGAGTCCGCATTTGACCATGCCCGCCGCTTCGGGACGGAGACGTGCGACGTGTTCGACGACTGCGAGCAGATTCAGGATGAGCACAACTTTCCCATCTCCCAGGATGGAAGCGCCGTTCACCAAATCGGTGGAGAAGGTCTGGTCGTCCAAAGCTTTGATCACTAATTCTTCTTCGCCCTCTAAAGAGTCGACGATCAGCCCGTACTTTCGCTCGCCCACGGTGATCACGAGCACGAAGAGCTTGCTCGCTTTCCGATCCGCGTCGGGCGCAGCGGGCCGTCCCAGGCGGAGCAAGGGCAGCACCTGGTTGCGCAGCTGCAGCACTTCATAGTTATCGACCTGGTGAACTTCCGATTCCATGGCGCGGGCAATCTGGCTCACCGCGTTGAGCGGGATGGCATACAAGCGCTGTTCCACCCAGAACATCAGGGCTTTGATGATGGCCAGCGTGAGCGGGAGCTTCAGACGGAAGGTCGTGCCCTGGCCCACGTGAGTTTCCACGTGGATGGTGGCTTTGAGCCGCTGGAGCACGCTCTGCACCACGTCCATTCCGACTCCGCGTCCGGAAACTTCGGTGACTTCCTCCGCGGTGCTGAACCCTGGGCGGAAGATGAAGTCCAGGGTCTCGCCTTCGCTGAAGCGCGACGCCTCTTCCGCCGTCATCATTCCCAGTTCCAGCGCTTTGCTGCGAATTCTCTGGGCTTCGATGCCGCGGCCATCGTCACTGATCTCGACCACCACCTGATTGCCCTGGTGATACGCATTCAGCTTAATCTTTCCCCGCGGAGACTTGCCCAGCCGGCGGCGTTCCTCGGCCGTTTCGATGCCGTGACTGACCGCGTTCCGCACCAGATGCGTCAAGGGTTCGGCGATGGCGTCGAGAATGCCTTTGTCGAGATCCGTCTCCTGTCCGGCGAGTTCCAGATCCACTTCGCGGCCGCACTGCCGCGCTACATCGCGCACGATGCGGGGGAAGCGCCGGAAGAGTTGATCGACCGGAACCATGCGAATCTTCATGACCGAGCGTTGCAGATCGTTCAACACGCGGGCTTGAAAGGCCATGGCGTCGGCAAACTTGCCGCGCAAAAGTTCCTTGGGATAGCGTTTGCCAAATTCGCCGAGCGCTTGCTGCAGCATCGACTTGCCAATGATGAGTTCACCGACGAGGTTGAGCACGTTGTCGATGCGTCCAGCTTCCACGCGCAGAATGTTTTCCACCAGAGCCTGCGACAAGCCGGGTTCCGGCGCCGGGGCCCGGTCTTCGGCAGGGGCGGGCCGGGCTGATGTGGACGCTGAAACTTGGGGCGGCGCAGGCACCGCCGAACCGGAGACCTCAAGCGCTGGCGCTGCATCCTGCGGAACGTTCTTGGGAGCCTTGGCCGCAGGCGCCTCGATCAGCGTCACTGCGATGTCGCCTGCAATCGTCGGGATGTGGCACTTGGCGGCAATCTGTTCCTGCGACTGCGTGGTGGCAAACACGAATTGTACTTGCTTGGAGGCGGCAGGCGATTTCGCGTCTGGCCGCACCACGATGACTTGACCAATCCCGCTGATCGCATTTTGAATCAATTGCCGCGCCGCGATCGGCATGGTGCAGTGGGGATCGATTTTCACGACGATGTCGTACAGCCCCAAGCCGGCAGCCTGGGCCTGGGCCAGAGCACGCTTCTCGGCATCGGTCCAGTCTTTGCCTGTGGAACGAGCAGGCTCGACAGATTTTTTCCGGCGGCGAGTTTTCTTGACCGCGGGCGTGGTTGCAGTCAGCTCGTTGATTCTTTTCCGCAGACTTTCGGTAGCGGGCATTTTGCCCCCGCTGTGGTAGGCTGCGAGCATCTCGGCAAAAACGTCGGCGGCGGCAAAAGAGATTTCGGCGAGCGCTCCATGACCGGCCGCGCTCTCCAGCGTTAGAGCATCCTCGAACAAGTGCGCCAGTTCACTCAACTCGCGCAGTCCGCAGGCCGCCGAGTCGCCCTTCAGGGTGTGCACCGTGCGGCGGATTGAACGCACGATTTCCTCGTCGCCGGGAGTTTTCTCCAGCTTCAGGGATTCTTCGTTCAGCGCCTGCAGCAGTTCCTGCGAAGTCTCAAAAAACAGCTCGCGCAGTTCCGCTCCACGCTCATCGGGAGGATTCGTCACTCGCGCACCTCAATCCGCTGGTAAGCCGTGCCGCTGTCCTTGTGCACCATCTGGAACTTTTCAGTGAGGCCGAGAAGGCTTTCTGCATGGCCCACGAAGAGATAGCCGCCGGGGTTCAGGCAGCGGTAGAACTTTTCGATCAGCCGCTTCTGCTCCGCCTGGTCGAAGTACATCATCACGTTGCGGCAGAAGATTACGTCATTGCGCTGCGGCAGGTACTCCGTCTTCAGATTGTGAAAGTCGAAGTGAACCATTTCTTTCAGCGCCTTTTTGACGGCATAACGTTCGCCGACTTTGTCGAAGTAGCGCAGGCGGAAGCTGTAGTCGACGGTCGACATCTGGTGTTCGTTGTAAGCGCCTTCCTGCCCGGTTCGCAGCACCGAGTAACTGATGTCGCTGGCCAGGATCTCGACCCGCCAGGGCGGGGGAATCAGCGGCTTGGGCAGCGCAACCTCCACCGGCAGCGGATTGCGCAGGTAGTAGTAAGCCAGCGAATCGGCCGCCATCATGCCCAGCGTGTAAGCTTCCTGCCCGGTGGAGCAGCCTGCGCTCCACACCCGAATCGAATATTCGCGGTGCGCCTGCTTCCGTTTCAGCATTTCCTCCAGCACAAATTTCTGGAACAGATCCAACTGCGCCTTGTGGCGGAAGAAGCTGGTCTCGTTGACCGTCAGGTTCTCAACCAGCTTGGCGAGTTCCGCCTTGCCTTCCTGGCTGATCAGCAGCCGGTAATAGGCGTAGAAGGAATCGATGCGGCATTCCTTCAGCCGCCGCAGCAGGCGGTCCTGCAGAAAATGGGTGCGGCGCTCGTCGAAGTGCATGCCGCACTCCTGATACACCAGAGCCTGCAGCAGCCGCAGTTCCGCGTCCGTCAAAACAGGAGCAGGTGCCGCTCCGAATGTACTCATGCGTTCTCTCGTTCCTCGTGCCCGAGTTTCATTCCTTACTCATCCCGCAAGCTCGCCCCAACGTAGCCTGCTTGCGGCGAAACTTCAGCGCGCCGCTGCTCCGCGCGCCTCCGCCTTCGCTGTCTTGCCTTCCGTGCTCACGCTCTCTTGCAGCAGATTGGCGGGAGCCAGAAGTTTGGTCATATCCAGAAGCACGACCAGGCGGCCCCGAACCTTGCCCAATCCCGTGACGCAGTTCAATCCGCCTTCCTGGAACACGGCAGGCGGCGGCTCAACGTCTGTGCTGGCGATTTTCAACACTTCCGAGGCCGAGTCCACAATCAATCCCGCGAGCTTGCCGGAGTGCTCGACCACCAGAATCCGGTTCTGCTTTTTCAGCGTGGCCTGCTTGTCGCCAAAGCGCTTGCGCAGGTCCATCACCGAAACGATCTTGCCCCGGAGGTTGATCACGCCCTCCAGATAATCGGGAGCGTCGGGCACAGCGGTAATCTCCGGCACGCGCACGATTTCGTGCAGCGAAGTAATGGGCACGCCATAAGTTTCGCGCCCGACCTGGAAGCCCACGATATGGAGTTCACGGCTCATGGTTGAGTGGTTCGTCGCCAGTTCTAGTAACGGGATGCGGCCGCAGCTTTGCGGGCGTTCCGTTCTTTCTCGTCCGCCGCAGCCTGACGAGCGCCCGCAGCCTCTTCCAGCGCGAAGCGGTCCATAAACTCGAGCAGCCCGCGCGACATCTTCGACATCTGCTCCGCCGAAGCCGCCAGCTCGGTCGAGCCCGAGGTCGACTGCTGCACCAGTTCGCGCATCCGCTCCATGGCTTTCACAACGGCTTGCGCTCCGGAGGCCTGTTCTTCCACGGCCGAATTGATTTCGTGAGTGATTTCGTTCAACCGCGTGGTCGCCCGCGCGATCTGCGACGAGCCATGCGATTGTTCGTTGGTGGCCGCTCCGATTTCCTGGGCGAACTTGTAAACTTCCGTGACCACATTTGAGATCTTGCGCAGTGCCGCGTTCAGTTCGCCGCCGAGGTCCAGGCCTTCGTTGACGATTCCGGTGGAGCGATCCATGTTTTCGACGGCCTTGCGCGCTTCCTTCTGAATGCTTTGAATCAGCTCGGAAATTTCCTTTGTGGATTGCGCCGACTTTTCCGCCAGTTTGCGGACTTCATCGGCAACCACGGCGAAGCCCAGTCCGTGCTCGCCGGCTCGCGCCGCTTCGATGGCGGCGTTCAGCGCCAGCAGGTTGGTCTGTTCCGCGAGATCGTCGATGACTTCGATGATTTTTCCGATGTCATCGGCGCGCTGGCCCAGGGCCCCGATGATTTCACCCGAGCTGGTGATCGTTGTGTTGATGCGGTTCAGGCCGTCGGTGGCCTTTTCCATGGTGGCGATGCCGCTGTGCACTTCTTCGCGCGAGCGATTTGAAATGTCGAGCAGCACTTTGGCCGTATCGGCCACGCGCTGGATGGAAGCAACCATCTGATCGATGGAAGCTGAGGTTTCGCTTACGCTCGAAGCCTGCACCTGAGTGCTCTTCACCATGTTCTGCACGTTCACGCTCATCTCGTGCATGGTGCTGGTGACTTCATCGATAGCGGAGGAAGCCTGCAACCCGATCTTGGCGGAATCGTCGGAGGCGTTGGCTACCTGTCCGCTGGCGCTCGCGACTTGCGAGGAAGCGTCGCGTACGCTGCGCACCAACCGGCCCAGCCCTTCCACCATCTTCGCAAAGGCGTTGCCCAGAGTGTCGTGCGGAGAGCGCGGCTTTACCTGGACTGTCAGGTCTCCTCCGGCAATTGATTCGGAAACGCCCGCCATCTCTTTGAGATAGATCACCATCTTGGCAAAGGTGCGGGCCAGTTCTCCGATTTCATCCTCGCGTGTAACGTCGATGTTGTGCTCAAGATCGCCGGTGTCGCCGATCTGCCGCGAGACCTTCATCAAGTTGGTGAGTGGTTCGGTGATCGATTTGGCCGTCGTGATGGCGACCCAAATGCCCACCACGAGGGCGGCCAGCGTGCTTAAAACGGAGAACACGATGGTTAGCGTGCTCGCCGTCTTATCTGACTGAGCCCGCTGTTCCACCAGCTTGTGGTTTTCCTCATCCGCAGTGTCGAGTGCGTCGGTGAAATTCTTTACCCACGAGGAAGCATCTTTTTGGAGGTAGTAAATCTGCAATTCGGCGACGGTCGCGTTGCCCGAATCCACGTCTTTGCGCTTGTCGATCAGCGGCTGGGCGAACTCCTTACTCCAGGCCTGTTCCAGTTCTCCCACCTTACTCAACGCCGCGCGTTCCCGTTCGGAGTTCGCCAGTGACGTTCCCAGCTGGAGCTTTGCGCTGAGTGTGCGCAGTCCGTCGTTCATCCGCTCCACTTCGCGGGTATCGCCGCTAAGCAGGTAGTTGCTCAGGTAGAGCATGTTCTGCATCATCTGGGACCGCACTTCGTTGGTGGCATCGGCGAGGTCGAGCGAGACCTTGGCCGCGTCCTTGGCGGCATGCTCTCGCAGCACCGCCGCCAGATTCACGATGAACAGCACTACTACCATGCTCAGAATGATTCCGAAATTCTTGTACAGCTTTTTGCCGATCGTCATGCCGTTTTCCCCCGGCCGCCTGTTTACCGTTTGTCTATTGATGCGGTTCGAACTTGATTTCCACTACGCCTGAGCTCTCTACCGGAGCGGACTCAAAGCGCCATTTCCTGACTGCATCCAGGGCGGCGCCCGCCAGCACCGGATGTCCGCCCACCACCTTTGCGTCCTTCACCGTGCCGTTGGGCGCGACCACGACCTGAATCTTCACTGTGCCCGTGATATTCATCTTCCGCGCCAAGTCGGGATAGATGGGCGCGACCTTAATCTTGGCCCGGCGTACCATTCCGCTGGACGCATCCTGCGCCTGCAGCCCTGCTACGCCGGCTCCAGCCACTATCGCGATTGCGGCGAACAGCACCCCTGCCCTACGAAAAGACACAATTCCTCCCTGGCAATAGTCGTGGTAGCCCCTTTGGAGCAACGCCGGGGCCACGCCTCGGTTTTTGAGAAAACCAAGGTAACTCTGCGGATATGTCTGAAAAACCAAGACTTAATGCGGCTACTGGACCTCATTTCTGATGCTGTCTCAAGATTAGCCTTGTCTCATCTCTGCCTTTGCATACAATCAATTCTCACAGTGAGATCCACCCCCCACGTTTTTCTCGGGATTTCACACTAAGGCACCCGCCCACCCATTTCCCTTGACTCAAAATGAGATGGCGGGATAGTTTTCCATTAGATTCAATCACTTGTGAGAATCATGAAAATCCTGCGCTGGCCAGCGGTGACTTTCTGAAGATGATCGAAGGCAATTCGACGCCGTCGCCGGAAGCGCACGCGCTGCCCAATTCCGACGAGGCTTTTCAGAAGCTCCTCCTGCGGATTGCAGCCAAGGCTGCGGAGCGCGTTAACCCGGGTACTCTGATCCAACTCTTCTGTGGTGCCTCCCGCGAGTTCTTCCAGGTCAGTGGTGTTTATTTCTGGCGACGCCACTCGGGCGACGAACTGGTTGGCGAACAGGCCGACGGCAAGCTGGCCGAGCGTTTCATCGGGATCCGTCTGCTGCCCCAACAGGGCGCCGTCACGACCGAATCCGTGCGCAGCCGCCGGACGATCTTCGTAAACCAGATGCAAGCGAGCACGACTGTCCCCGTGCTGCGCCAGTTCGAACCGCGATCCTTGATGGCCGCTCCCCTAGTGGTCTTCGATGAAGTCATCGGCGCAGCGACCTTTCTGCATGATTCCGACGAAGGATTCTTTAATGAAGACTTAGCCGCGAAAGCTACCATTCTGGCGGGGCAGCTGGGCAGCCTGCTCGAAGCCACTCGGCTCGGCGAAGCCTCGCGCGAGGAGCACCGCAAGGCCGAAATTCTGGCCGAGGTCGCCAATGCTCTGCACGGAACTCCCGACGTCGCCGCAGTCATTGAGGCTCTGGCGGATCGTCTTCGTTTGCTCTTGCGGACACGCCTGGTCTCGGTCCTCCTGCGCCGCGATGGTCCCTTCGAACTCCGGGCGGTCTCCGCCGAAACACCTCAACTGGCGAATTCTTTCCGGGCCGGGCACGACCGCCAGACCATTCGGTTCGCCGCCGATCTGGCGCAACGCGCGGTTTCTGCCGGAGAGGCCATCACCGTTTCCGTAAGCAGCGACCAACATTCGCTCGGCAGCATGGTCTCGCCAGGCATGCTGATAGCGGCGCCCTTCCGCACTTCCCGCACCCAGGGAGCGATCCTCATCTATCCCCGTCAGGAGGGAAGCTTCAGCGCGGAGGAGAAGTCGCTGGTCACGGCCATCGCCGGCTTCGGTGCAGTTGCCGTCGCGCACGCCGAACTTTGCGCCACAGCGCAAGGCCAGGCGCACGAACTGCACCAGTTGCTTGAGATCTCTTCCGAACTCAGCTCAAGCGGCGACCTCGAGCATTTTCTGCAGGCTTTCGTGGTCCGAGCTACTGATTTTCTCGGTTTCGGCCGATGCTTTATTGCCCTGCTCGAAGACGGGCAGTTCCACGTTCGTTATGCCGTCGACCGGGGTCGGCCGCAGCGTGTGGATACCGTGTTTCCTGAGGGCATTGCCACGCGGGCCCTGCGGGAAAGGGAAGTCTTTTGGTCCGACGATCTCAAGCAAGTGGCTGGCGTGAATTTGGAGGTCATCGCTCAACACCAGGCTAAGCAGTTGCTGGCCGTCCCGCTGTTGGGCGCCGAAGGGCGCGTGCTCGGCATGTTCGGGGTGCTCGACCGGCTGGACGGCACCGGAATCTCGCAGCAGGATATTCGCCGCGCCCGCGCCTTAGCCGCCCAGGTTGCGGTGGTGCTTGAAGTGGCGCGCAACCTTCATCTGGCCGAGCAACATCGACGGCGATCCCAGGCGCTCACGAAACTGGCGCGGGAGATCGACAGTGTGCTGCGCCTGCCGGATTGTGCCCGCAAGTTTCTCGAGAGCGCCGTCGAACTCGCGGGAGCCAGCGCGGGTGCGGTTGCGCTATTTCACGAGGGACGATTCCAGACGGTCGCGATGCATCCCGTCGTCCAGGCCGCGGACTCGGCCGCGGATGCCCGCACGCCTGACACCCGTAACGAAGATCACGCGCTGCAGCAAAGATTCGCGCAAGCCCTCTCCGAGTTGGTCAAGAAGAGGACGGAGGAGATCGTCCCCGGCCCCGCCGCCGAATTGTTCGGTTCCGATCTGGCCTCGAGCCTGGGCTGGAGCGATTGCGTGGTGGTGCGTCTTCCCGGCTCCAATGGAAATCTCACTGGCTTGCTCTGTCTTTCGGGACGCGCCCGCCCGCTCACCGCCGAAGACCGCGACCTGCTGGAAGCGATTGCCGGCCACGCCGCCAGGGTTCTGGAAAATGCCCGCTTGTTCACTCGCATCGAACAGGCCAACCGCCACTGGCTGGAAATCTTTGATGCCATCACCGACTTTATCGTGGTGCACGACGAAACCGACAAGGTTCTGCGGGTAAACCGCTCCCTTGCCGCCATGATCGGAGTTGCTCCCAGCGAACTCATCGGGGTCAACATGCGCGCTCTGCTGACCCTGACCAACGAAGCCACGCTTTATTCCTGCCCTTTCTGCCGCTCCATGGGCGAAGACGGCGACGAGTTCGTTCATCCCGCTCTGGACCGCACTTATCTGGTTTCCACCTCCCGGGTGCACGGCGCTTCCGGAGAAAGCACGCAAACCATTCATGTGCTCAAAGACATCACCGACCGCCGCGAGGCCGAACGCCGTTACCGCGAATTGTTCGACAATATCCAGGAAGGACTGTTCTTCAGCACTCCGGAAGGCCGCTTTGTCGAGGTCAATGACGCTATGGTGGCCATGCTCGGCTATTCCAGTCGGGACGAGCTGCTGCAAGTTGATATCCCGACGCAGGTTTACTTTTCTCCGGAGCAGCGCCGGCTCCACGCTGAGGCGATGGAGAAAGACGGCCACCTGCGCAACTTTGAGGCCACGCTGCGCCGCAAGAACGGTTCCCCGATCTACGTCCTCATCAATGCCTTCGGCATGTACGACAATCTTGGACACTTGCTGCAGATTCGCGGCCTCATGCTCGACGTCACTGGTCTCCACACCTACCAATCAGAACTGCAGCGGGAGCGTGACTTCTCCGGCAAGATTCTCAGCAACACCCAGAGTCTCATCCTGGTCGCTGACACCGCGGGCCTGATCAGCTACGCCAACCGGCGCTGGTACGAGGCCGGTTTCGAGCAACGCGAACTTCTGGGGCGCCCGTTATTGGAGCTGGCTGCTCCCGGCTATGTGCGTCCTCTGTCGGACGCGCTGCAAGCCATTCTGCGCGGCGGACAGGTCGACAATCTTGAATTGCAGATCATGCGCGGTAACGGCCAGGCCGGCCAGTTCTCCGTCAATCTAAGCCCCATGCGCGACGAACAGGGCAGCATCAACAGCATTGTGGTAGTCATGACCGACATCACGGACTCTTCCGAGCTGCGTGGCAAACTGGTTCACGCGGAGAAAATGGCAGCCGTCGGACAGTTGGTCTCCGGCGTCGCTCACGAAGTGAATAATCCTCTGACGGCGATTCTCGGATTCGCTGATCTGCTCTTGGAAAATCCCGAGCTTCCGGCTTCGGCCATTAAGGACCTGCGCGTGATCCTGCAGGAAGCGCAGCGCACCAAACAGATCGTGCAGAACCTGCTCAGCTTTGCCCGCCAGATGCCGCCGCAGCGCAACCCCGTGCAGCTCAACCTGATTCTGCGCCGCACCATCCAGTTGCGCTCTTACGACTTCAATAGTCACGGAGTCGAAATCATCGAACATCTCGATGAGGGACTGCCCGATGTCATCGGCGACGCTCACCAGTTGCAGCAAGTTTTCCTCAATATCCTGAACAACGCCTATGACGCCGTTCACGAAGTCGGCCGACCCGCCCGCATCGAGATCATGACCACCAAAGTCGGCGGCGCGGTTGAAGTTTCTTTTACCGACAACGGCTACGGCATCTCCCATCCCGATCGCATCTTTGATCCTTTCTTCACCACCAAGGAGGTCGGGAAGGGAACCGGCCTCGGCCTCAGCATTTGCTACGGCATCGTGAAGGAGCACGCCGGTGAGATTCTCTGCCATAACAACGTCGACGGGCCGGGAGCCACCTTCATTGTCCGCTTTCCCGCAGCGCCCCACACCGCTTCTTTGGGTGTGGCCGCAGGAGTGATACAAAAATGACAACCCCAGCCGTTCAACGAGCCTTTTTACCTGTTCTGCTGATCGAAGACGAGCCTTCCATCATGGCCCTGGTGAGCGCCACTCTCGAGCGCAATGGCTACGAAGTCGTTTGCATCGAGTCTGGCGCTGAAGCTCTTCACCTCTTGGAAAAAGGACAATTTCTCGGCGTGGTTTCTGACATGCGCACACCCGGCGGCGTCGATGGCGCTCAGGTGCACGCCTGGATCTCCGCCAACCGTCCCGATCTGGAGAGCAAAGTCGTCATCATCACCGGCGACTACGCCAACGAAGAAACGGTGACCACTCTGCGCAAGATCGGCGCTCTCTATCTGGAGAAACCCTTCCGCGTACAGGACCTCATCTCCGCGGTAGAGAAAACCATGGGGAAGGCCCGGTGAACCCCACATCCCCCCATCCGCCCCTCGGTAAGACGGCTCAGAGCCGGGATCTGAGCAGGCCCGCTCTCAACAGGGAAGACCTCCGGGTTCGTCTCTTGATCGTCGACGATGAGCAGAGCATCCGCAAGCTCTGCATTACGGTCGGCGAGGCGCTGGGCTTCATCTGCCTCGAAGCCGACAGCGGCGAATCCGCTCTGGCCCTGCTCGAGGAGCAACCGGTTCACGTTGTTCTCAGTGACATGGTGATGCCGCACATGTCCGGCCTTGAATTCCTTGAGAAAGTGAAGAAGCTTCTACCCCGCACCGAAGTTGCGCTCATGACTGGACACGGGTCCATCGAAACCGCGGTGCAGGCCATGAAACTCGGAGCTTACGACTACATCACCAAGCCGTTTTCTCCGCTCGAGGAACTGCGCCTTTTCTTGCGTCGCATGGCTGAGAAAGTCCGTCTGGTCGAGGAAAACGAATTCCTGCGCGAGCGCATGGATTCCGAAACCGCGGTGCATGGCATTGTCGGCTCCTCCGCCAAGATTCAGGAAGTGCTGCGCGTGGCCTCGCGACTTAAGGACACGCGCACTGCCGTGCTTATCTCCGGCGAAAGCGGAACCGGCAAAGAGTTGATCGCCCGTGCCATTCATTTCCGGGGCGCGTTCGCCAACCGTCCCTTCGTCGCCGTTGATTGCGGATCGCTGGTGCCCACGCTGATTGAGAGTGAGCTTTTCGGCTACGAGAAAGGAGCCTTTACCGGCGCCCTGAAATCCAAGCAAGGACTGTTTCAATCGGCCGACACAGGCTCGGTTTTCCTCGATGAAATCGGCGAACTGCCACTCGAGTTGCAGGCCAAGCTGTTGCGCGTGCTCCAGGAAAAAGAAGTGCGTCCCGTAGGCAGCAACCAGCGTGTCAAAGTGGACGTGCGCGTCATTGCCGCCACTAACCGCGATCTCGAAGCCGCGTACAAAGCCGGAACCTTCCGCAAGGATCTTTACTTCCGGCTCAACGTCGTCACCGTGCACGTGCCCGCCTTGCGCGAGCGCCGCAGCGACATTCCTATGCTGGTCAACTGGTTTTGCGAACGCTACGCTCCCGGAGCGGACCTGCGCGTTTCCAACTCCGCCATGAAAGCGCTTATGAATTACGAATGGCCGGGCAACGTGCGCGAACTCGAAAACTGCGTGGAGCGCGCCGTCGCTCTCGGCAACGGAAACCTGATCGACCTCAGCGATCTGCCGCCCACCATCGCCGCCATGGGTTCCGCAGGATTAACTTCGCCTACAACGCAGGCGGGCTTGGAATCCGCGCCGGAGTTGATTTCCGACCTCGCGGCGTCGGCCGAGTTGAGTTCCGCGGATGGCGCTGCCGCTGTTCCGCTCCACACCACCGATCTCGAAGACATCGAACGCGCCACCATCCAGCGTGTCTTCGAGCAAGTCAAAGGCGACAAGGCTCTCGCCGGACGCATGCTCGGCATCAGCCGGGCAACGCTCTACCGCAAACTCAAGCGCTACAACATCAGCGGAAGCGCAGGTTCCGGGTCGCCCAGCCATACTTTGCAATGAGAGCGCCGTTAACACCAAAGCAGAAAGCGTTGTGCGTTGCGACGGCGTTCTGCCTGAATACTCCCATATTTATCTTCATCTTTCGTTATTCCAGCGAGTTTTCTCCCAGACAGGTCGGCGTCGCAGGTTTGTTGAATCTTGCTTTCGGAGTCCCACTGCTCGCGCTGATCACCGAAAAATGGATTCGCAAGCTCAAATAGGTGAAGATCAACATCGCAAAAAAGGGCACCCTGAGAAAAATCAGGGTGCCCTTACGACTTACATTGGCAGGTTAACCTCTATTCGCCCTGAGGCTTCTGCTGTTCCTTCTTCTTCTGCTCTTCCTGTTTTTTCTCCTCAGGCGTCGGTGGCTTAGCTTGCGGCTTTTGCGCCGGTGCGGGCTTAGCCGCCGCAGTAGGAGGCGTGCGCTGCTCCGGACGCTCGGCCGGCGCAGGAGTTTGCGGGCGCGCTGCCGGCGCAGGCGGAGTCCGGTTCGGCGCAGGCTGACTGGCTTCGGGCCGGGCTGGTTCCGGACGATTGCTGGGCTGATTCATCGCCGGACGCTCGCTCGGTTGCGCCGGCGCGGGCTGACTCGGCGGCGTTGCTGGCCGATTCGGTTGCGCCGCCGCAGCCGCGGCGGGCCGTTCAGGTGGGGTTGGCGCAGCGCCCGGACGATTCATAGGCTGATTCGTGGGCCGCGCCGGCTGGCTGGGCCGCGCAGCAGTCGGCAGGTTGGCTGGATGTCCTACATTCGGCGTCGCCGGTTTTCCGACCGGCGCAACTCTCACCATCGGCCGCGTCCCCGCGCTGGCCGCGGGACGCAGTGTCTGCACCTCACTCCTCGCTAATGGTTGTCCAGGATGCGCCGCCAACGCCTGCTGCTGTTTGGCGAAAGGCACAGGCGGTGGAGGCGGCGTCTTCTTAGCGACCACCTGCCGGCTCGCGATCGCTGCCGGAGGCGCAGCCACGCGGCCCGCAGTCGCAGCCTTCGCCCCGAGCACACTCGCTCGCGTTGGAGCCACGGAAGCTCGCGCACTCACAGACATACTGGCGAGTTGCTGTGCGTTCACGTTGACGGATGCTTTCGCCACCGGCTGCGCGCTCACGAACGCCTGCTGCGGCACCACCATCACCGCCCCTTGCACGCCGCGGTTTGCATAGGTGATGTTCGTGATGGTCGTCGAGTTGTGGATGATCGTCGTGTTATAGACGTTGGTCACCTGGGTGACGTTCACCGTCGTGCTGCTGATGTTGACCCGGGTCACGTATGCCTGGCTCACGTGATAGGACGGCACATAAACTTCCCGCGGACCGAGCGGAAACCATCCAACATTGTCGCCAAAGCCGCCAGGGCCGCCACCGATGAAGACCACCAGCGCGGGTGCGTAAACCGCCTGCACCGCCACCGGACCGGCCACCCAGCCCCAGCGTCCGCCGACACTCACCCAGCGTCCATAGTGGAACGGAGCGTAGCCCCACGAGGAATCATCCACCCACGTCCATCCCCAGGGAGAAATCCAGGCCCAGTGGCCATCGTGATAGGGCGCCCATCCATACGCGACCTGATTGGGGAACCAGACATGGCCATAGCTGGGGTCGTCGCGCCAGTCGCCGTAGTCATCGAGGTCGTCGAAGCCGACTACATCGCGCGATAAATACTGCGCCGAACGGGAAAAATCGTAGCGGTGATCGCGTCCCTCAGACCATGTATCGAAGTCATCGGGATCGTAAATCGGCTCGACATCGGCATAGAGTGAGTCGGTTCCGCTGAATGTTGCTCTCTGCCCGCCGCGCAGCGTGAAAGTCTGGCCGGCGCCTGTGGCCTGGCCTTCGCCGGAGCGAACACTGATGACCGTGTAACTTCCATCGGCACTCGCCTCCACGCGATAATGCCCGGGCTGGAAGACGTTAAACGCCTGGTTGGGAGTGTCGACCTCGAAATCCTCCTCGTTCCCCAGCCACCGCACCGTGACATTGATCGCACCCGAGGTGAGCTGGATCTGAGCCGTATCGTCATCGAGGTTCAGGAAAGAGAAGGTGGTAAGCGGCGCCAGACGAATCACGGCCGAGCCCAATTGCACTTCAGCGCGCGAATTCTCATCCGTCCAGAGCTGGTCGCCCGTGCTCATGGGACGGTTGGGGACGGCTCCGACCCAGTCCGTCTCGCCCGCCGGCAGAAACGAAACCGAACCCTGCAAATAGCCGAGCCGAGCGACGCGGCCGGGGGGATCGTCTTGATCTTGTGCGGCGGATCTTGTTGGTAAAGCGATGATGGCGAGCGCAATCCCAAGCACAGCGCTCCACCAGCCTAACTTCAGAGTTTTTTTCATAAAAGTTTTCTCCCAAGCTTTCTCCGCGAAACCCGAGCTTCGCGGAATTCCCGTCAACCTTTATGGACAGAGTTAGCCGCCGAACAGGACTTGCCCGAGCATTCCTGTCAGCAACCTCAGGACGAGCGCCCGAACACGAACGAATACCCCATAACCGGTACGCCAAATGAATTGTTAAGTGGCCCATAAGCATAGCAGATCAGCAGAACCGCTTCCCCGGTGGTGAGACTTATGTCTCAGCTTGAGACTGCCATCTCGACGGGGCAGAACCGATCGCCTCCGCCTGCCCGCTAACCTACTGAAAAATCTAGCGCCTCAGTGCTAATCCTTCCGTTCTGCACTGTGGTCTCGCTCGTGCATCTCTTTCTGTCGTAACCGCGTGTTCTGGCTCCCCATTGCTCTTCCTAACCGGGAAGAGGGGGAGCCCAACCGCATTTATGCCGGGCCCGATTTATACCGAACTGGGTCCGGCTGAGAGAGTGCAGGATAAAGAGTGCAGGGAAGGGTTGGCATCGTTTGGCGCAACAAGGCACAGCTTCATCGCGGACGGCGCAAACCAGCACGGTCGCCGAACTGGCGCGCTTTTTCCCCGAGGCCACACCGGTTCGCATCCCGGTTCAGTTTACCCGCAGCAGAAACGCGAGTAATGAGAACCGGCCCGGCACTGCGGTCGTCGAGGAAAGCACGGTCATCGAGTTCGGCACCGCGCGCGAAGTTCTCTTTGCCTGCACCACGCCTCTCGAGTTCGCCGACGTGCTGCGCTTGCGCAACTCCGACGGCTCGCTCGACACGGAAGCCTCGGTGGTGGCCGTGCAATACCACCCCGGCACAACCGTCGTGGCCGCCCGCTTTCTCACCTCAGTTCCCAACTGGATCGTGAAACCATGACTTCATCGCAACCGTCGTCTCCGCAGCCCTCTTCTTCGCAGCCATCGGTGCCGGCTCCCGACCTCGCCACCGTATGGTCGAGCGCGCGCCGCCTTCATCCCATTTACGCCGAGATGGCCCGGGAGTTCGTCATCGACATACCCGGTTGTGCCGATCTCGAGGCCCATGTAGACACGCCGGGGCGCGAGTCCGTCGAGCAGGCCCAGCAATGGCTGAACGCGATGGACGAGAAAATCCAGGTTCACCAGTTGCGCCAGTTCCTCCAAACCAGTTCGCTGGTGGATGCTGAAGGTCTCACCGCCCTGTTGACGCACTTTCTCGAGAAGACTCCGCGAAGCGATTCCGGGCGCGACAAGATTGATTTCCTGATGGTGCAGTATTTCAGCCAGGGCGCGCCCAGCGAACTCGACGACAGCAACGCCGACGTCGCCTACGTGGCCCAGGCTCTGGAACCGGTTCTCGGCAAGGTGGAACTCAAAACTCCGGTGTGGTTGAACGCCTTGGACCGGGTGCTCGATTCCGCCCGCCGCTGCCGCTCGCTCGATGAACTGCTGCACGGCGGCGTACTCGAGCAAGGTCGCAAGGCCAAAGCTCAAGCAGGCGAGCTTTTCTACTTGCCCATTGCGCTCATCGCCTTCACCCGTTTCGGATATTTGATGCGGCGCGCCTTCTTTCGCCTGATGCTCGCCGATCTCAACAACATTCTTGACGGCCTCACCGAGCTGGAAGAAAAAGGTGTAGAGACGATCGATTGCCGGCGCGCGCAATTCTCGGACAAGGAACCGATCATTCGCTTGCGCATGATCTGCCAGTCATGGAAAGTCATGTTCCAGGCTGAGTATTCCTCCGGCCAGCCGCTGCGCATGCTGGTGGACCTACGTGCCTCCGTGGAGGAAGCCCTGGGGCGCGCTTCAGCCGCGAAAGGTTCGGCCGCCAAAGGCGCTGGATCGGCCGCGACTGCGCCGCGAGCTGCTGCAGCTGCCGCCGGTGCCGGAACCGCAAAGCCGTCTGCCCCACCAACTGCCAAGGCAGCCGCGCCCAAGGCAGTGGCCCCAAAGCCGGCTGCGGCTGCGCCGGTCGCGTCAAAGCCGCCCGCACCGAAAACACCCGCGCCAAAGGCAGCGGTACCACAGAAGGTTACTCCGCAGACGGCTGCGAAGCCCAAAGCCAAGTTCGCCGTGGCCAATGCGGACGCTCCTGAATTCGAAATCTCCAGTGCACAAGAGTGGAATCCGGACGCGGACGCGCAACCCGGCAAGAAGAAATAAGCGCCAAGGGGAAAATTGCAAGTGGATCATCCGACCGTACTGGTTATCTCCGACGACGTGGAGTTCTCGCGAAGCATCACCGCGCGTTGGCAAATGGAACGCCACGTGCCGACGTTCACGCTGCTGAGCGGGGACCTCTGGCCACGTTCCATCGATAACTTCGCGGTTGCTATTGTCGGTCCGCTGCGCCGTGAACTCCTCTCGGTGGTTCTGGAACCCCTGCACTCGACCCAGCAACCCTTATTTTGCATCTGTCAAGACGGCGCTACCGCACAACTGGTGCGCCAGCGTTGGCCTCGCACTTCAGTGTTGCGCTGCGATGAAAACTGGCTGGACGTTCTAATTCCGGCGGCCGGGGAAGCTGTGCTCCGCGCTGCTGCCGAAGCCCGCGCTCGGGCCTCTGAGGAAGCTTGCGCCACACTCGAGCGCCAGGCCATGCTCGGCCGGTACATGCTGGAGATGCGCCACGGCCTGAACAATGCGCTCACTTCGCTTCTAGGCAATTCTGATCTGCTGCTGATCGAGCCAGGTTGCCTTTCGGCGCAAGCCCGAGGGCAAATTGAAACCATTCGCAATATGACGCTGCGCATCCACGAGGTGCTGCAGCGTTTTTCATCGATTGAAAAGGAAATGAACGTGGTGGCTCAGCAGGTGGAGCGCGATTCGGGCAAGTATCGCGTCGCGGCCACAGCAGGCGACTGAAACCAAGCCTGAAACGGAGCTACAGGAATAAGAAGTGAATTGATTTCATACTCCCCCGGCAATACGCCGACTTGATCTCGCCCGGCAGGCGTGCAAAGTATTTCGTTGCGCTTGGGGAAAGGCTCTATGCATAAGTTAATCGCGACCAGCACCATCCTTGAACACGAGCTTTCGGAGCTGCGCCTGCTGGTCGAGCGCCAGACCGGAGTCGTTCTTGATTGTCCCAACAGCGCCCTGGCCGCGCACGTGGCCGATTGCATTGAGGCGCAGGGCCTGGGTTCATCGACCGCGCTTTTGGAACGTCTTCGCGCTTCCGACCAGGATCCCTCCACTTTGCCGTCCCTGCTGGATGGACTGGTCAATATCAATACCGGTTTCTTCCGTCATCCCGGGGCTCTTAACGCTTTGACGCGGCAGGTCGTGCCGCAGCTTTGCGCCCGCAAGTCGGCCGATGGGCCGAGCCCACTCCGCATCTGGAGCGCCGGCTGCGCTTCCGGAGAAGAGACCTATTCAATCGCCATAGCGGTCTGCGACGCGTTGAGCCGTAATGGCGTAAGTTCGGGTAATAACGCCAACGGCTCGAATGGAAACGGCAACGGCAACGGAAAGTCGACCGCTGCACGCAATGGAGGCGTCGCCGATACCGGGCCCACCGCTTCCGGTTCCGTGAACCTCACCACCGGATTGTCGATCCACATCGTGGGCAGCGATTTGCTGCCGCGCAACATCGAGGCTGGGGATCGCGGCGTGTATCCACAGTCCGCGCTGGATGGCCTGCCCCCGGCCACCATCCGTAACTATTTTTCGAAGATCAGCTCGCCCATCATTTCACCGAACGAGGCGAACGAAGCTCAAGACGAAACCGAGAGCGACGGCTTAAGCCAAATCCAGAGCCCGATAAGGAACGGCGCTGCCATCCGATCGCCGAATGTTGCAGCCAACGCCGTCCACCTGCTGGTCAAGCCGCGCCTGCGCAGCCTGGTCACTTTCAATTGCATGAATCTGGCCCGCCCCGGCTACATCGGCCGCTTCGACTGCATCTTCTGCATGGACGTGCTGCCCCACTTCTCCCGCGCTCAGAAGATTGCCCTGCTTGAGCGCCTGCATCTTTACCTCGAACCCGGCGGATACCTCTTCCTGAGCCAGACCGAAAAGCTCTGTGCTCCCAACCTGAACTTCCGTTCCGAAACCTTCGACGGATACACGTTCCATCGCAAGCCGCTGGCAGCCAGCGCCGCGTACGGACGGTAACCAGAACTATTCTCGTATCAGCGGTACACCTGTTTTGACGCACGCACTCATCAGATTGTCATCCAAGGTCGCCATCGGTAGGCCGTTGGTCCGAGCGAGATCAAGATAAGCGGCGTCGTAGGCGGTCAAGCCATGCTCGCGGCTAAGAGGCTGGACCCGGTCGAATACAGCGTCAGCCGGTAATTCCTGCAGCACAATCGGAAGCGTTGCCAGGTCCGTAAGGAACGTGCGGATGAGGTCACGGGAAATTCGCTTCCGTTTTTCGCCAACGAGCAGCGCATTCAGGACTTCGTGGGGCCAGAACGAAGGGGCGATCGCCAAGTGGCCATCCTTGAACATTTCTGCGACTCTGCGAGCTAAGGTAGAGTTTTCATCGGGGAAGCACCAGGTCAGAACTACCGACGCATCCACCACAAACCGGCTCACCGGCGTCCTTCGTTGATGAGGTCTTTGATCTTGAGCCCGCGCAACGACAGCCTATGCCGCTTGCCGAAACCGGCCAATCGCTCTGCGGCGTCGGAGACAGGACTCTTGCCAGAAGATTTTCCCATGCGTTCTTTCAGCAACTCACCCAGCAGCCGGGAAACGCTAGTATCCCGCTTCGCCGCCTCGATGCGGGCCCATTGGGCGACGTCTTCTTCGAGCGTGACAGTTACGTTGCGGAGGCGATTGGTGGATGACACGATAATAGTGTAACACGGAAATCATGTGATTTGTTGAATTCGTCATTCCGATCCGGACGCCTCATGCGAACAAAAACTCCTTCGTCCGCAATTCCTTAATCGTATCCCGCAACTTCGCTGCCTTCTCAAACTCAAACCGCTTTGCCGCTTCTCGCATATCGCTTTCGAGTTTGACGACATACGCGTCTAACTCAGGCTGCGATTTGAACTCAGGCATGCCCTCGGCCTCGCCGCCGGTCAGGTCGGTATAGTCCGCGGCGACGATCCCTGCCAGCGTCATATCCAGCGGACGAATGATCGATTCCGGTGTAATTCCGTTCTCCAGATTGTAGGCAGTTTGAATCTCGCGCCGTCGCAGGGTCTCATCCATCGCCCGCTTCATCGAATCGGTCATGCGGTCAGCGTAGAGAATCGCGCGTCCGTGCAGATGCCGGGCGCAGCGGCCTATCGTCTGGATCAACGATCCCCACGACCGTAGAAAGCCTTCTTTGTCCGCATCAAGAATCGCCACCAGCGACACTTCGGGCAAATCCAGTCCCTCGCGCAGCAGATTGATGCCGATCAATACATCAAACTCTCCCTTGCGCAGATCGCGAAGAATCTTCACCCGCTCCAGCGTCTCGATCTCCGAATGCATGTAGCGGCATTTCACGCCCACTTCGGCGTAATACTCGGCCAGGTCTTCGGACATGCGCTTGGTCAGCGTCGTGACCAGCACGCGTTCGCCCTTCTCTACGCGCCCGCGAATCTCATGCAGCAGATCGTCGATCTGCCCCTTCACCGGACGCACCTCGACCTCCGGATCGATCAACCCAGTAGGCCGGATAATCTGCTCCACCACCACGCCCGCCGATTTCGTCAGCTCATACGGCCCCGGGGTCGCCGAAACATAGACGAGTTGATTCGTCCGATGCTCAAATTCCTCAAACGTTAGCGGACGGTTATCCAGCGCCGACGGCAAGCGGAAGCCGTACTCGACCAGTGTTTCCTTGCGCGAACGGTCGCCGGCATACATGCCGCGCAACTGCGGCACCGTCTGATGCGACTCGTCAATGAACATCAGGTAATCGCGCGGGAAATAATCCAGCAGCGTCGGCGGAGGCTCGCCCGGCATCCGTCCCGTAAAATGCCGCGAATAATTTTCGATGCCGTGGCAGTAGCCCATCACCTTGATCATTTCCAGATCAAACTTCACCCGCTGATGAACACGCTGCGACTCGACCACCCGCCCCTGCTTTTCCAGTTCCACTTCCCACCACGCCAGTTCCTTCTTAATCGACTCCACTGCCGACGCGCGAGTCTCATCTTTCATCACATAATGCGTCTTCGGATAAATCGGCAGCCGCATATACTTCTGCTTCACCGTGCCAAACAACGGATCAATCTGCGCCAGCGACTCAACCTGATCTCCCCACAGCTCGATGCGGTAAGCCATGTCGTCATAAGTAGGGAAGACCTCGATCACGTCGCCGCGCACGCGGAAAGTCCCACGCTTGAACTCGCCATTGGTGCGCTCATAGAGAATGTCGACCAGCTTGCGTGTGATGTCTTCGCGCGTGATCTTCTGTCCCTTTTCCAGAAACAGCATCATGCCGTAGTAAGCCTCGGGCGATCCCAGTCCGTAGATGCAGCTCACCGAAGCGACAATCAGCGCGTCGCGCCGCTCAAACAAAGACTTGGTCGCCGAAAGCCGCAGTTTGTCGAGTTCATCGTTAATGGTCGCTTCCTTCTCGATGAAAAGATCGGCGGCCGGAACGTAAGCCTCAGGCTGGTAATAGTCGTAATAAGAAACAAAATACTCGACCGCATTGTGAGGAAAGAAATTCTTGAACTCGTGATAAAGCTGCGCCGCCAGCGTCTTATTATGAGCCATGACCAGCGTCGGCCGGTTCACCGCCTCAATCACCTTGGCCATGGTGTAGGTCTTGCCTGATCCGGTGACACCGAGCAAAACCTGATGCTGCTCGCGGTCATACACCCCACGCAGCAGCGACTCGATCGCGCGCCCCTGATCCCCCTGCGGCTTGTAATCGGATACGAGTTTGAAGTCCATGAAGAGCAGCTTCTAGCTGTCAGCTCCTAGCCCTAGCCGGTTTGTCATTCCGAGCGAAGCGAGGAATCTGCTGTCCCCGCCGCCATCCTCACAGACGGCAACTTCGACGATAGAGAATCTCTCTATTATAACGCCGGCAAACATTAGTTCAGAGAAGTCTCCAGCAAGAAGAATCCGTGAAAATCCGTGTAGATCCGCGGCCAAGCTCTCGCACAGATGCGACCGCTACAACTCCGCCAGCACCCGGTGTACCAAAGAAATCGCGATCGATCCCTCGCCCACGGCGGCGGCCACGCGTTTCACATTCCCGGCGCGCACGTCGCCCACGGCAAACACTCCAGGCAGGCTCGTCTCCAGCATGAACGGCATGCGCGAAACCGGCCAATGGAAGTCGGGCAGAACCGGATCCAGATCCCGCCCGGTAAGGACGAACCCTTTGCCGTCCATGGCCAGGCACCCCTTCAGCCAGTCGGTTCGCGGAGCGCCCCCCGCCATGATGAACAAATGCCGCAGATCATGGGTCGAGATTTCTCCGGTGTTCTTATCCCGCCAGGTCACGCGCTCCAGTTGTGTGTCGCCGTCGAGGCCTACAACCTCGGTGCGGTAGTGCAGTTCGATCGCGGGATTCTCCTCGATCCGCTGAATCAGGTAGCGTGACATCGTGTCTGACAACTGCCGCGCCCGTACGACCATATGAACCTTGCTCGCGGTTTGCGATAAGTAGACCGCGGCCTGTCCGGCCGAGTTCCCTCCGCCGATTACAACCACTTCCTCGTTTCCGCACAACTGTGCCTCGATGTAAGTGGCACCGTAATAAACGCCCTGGCCTTCAAACTTCTTCAGATTGTCGATTGCCGGCTTGTTGTACTGCGCTCCGCTGGCAATTACGACCGTGCGCGCGCGAATGGTTTGGCCGCAGTCCACGCTCAACTCGTAGGGACGCCGCTCGCAATTCAATTTCGTCACGCTGCTGGCGACCAGCATCTTGGCGCCAAACTTCTGCGCCTGCGCAGCGGCACGGCCCGCCAGTTCGTTCCCCGTAATCCCCGTGGGAAAGCCCAGATAATTTTCGATTTTCGAGCTTGATCCTGCCTGGCCACCCGGAGATTCAGCCTCGATGACCAAAACGTCCAGGCCTTCCGACGCGCCATAGACCGCCGCAGCCAGACCCGCGGGGCCCGCGCCGACAATCACCAGATCCCGCAGTTCCGAAGCCGTGATGTGCGCGTTGAGCCCCAGGTATCTTGCCAATTCCTGGATCGACGGCCCACGCAACACAGTCTCTCCGTTGCAGATCACCACGGGAATTTCGTCAAGAGTGACGCTAAATCGGTCGAGCAGTTCTTGCGCTCCTGTTTCGGTGTCCAGATCGATATAAGTATGCGGATGCCCGTTGCGAGTGAGGAATTCCCGCAGATGCAGCGTCTTCGCCGAATGCCGTGATCCCAGCAGAATCACGTTTCCACCACCAGATGAAATCAGCAGCACGCGGCGCAGAATGAACGCACGCATAAAGATTCCGCTCAACTCCTCATCTCGACCTACCAGGGTCCGCAGCGCCTCCGGGCTCAGCTCAAGGAACTCGCCAGCAGCCGTCACCCGGCCTCGCGCCAGCGAGCCGCGGCCCGAGATCATCGTCATCTCGCCCGTGAAGCTTCCGGCCTGGTGGGTGACGATCAAGCGCTCGCCCTGCAGGGTGAGCTGCACGATCTCCAAGGCCCCCGATAGCAGCACGAAAAAACGCGCGGTCGCATCTCCGGGCTCGAACAAAATTTCTCCCGCCGTCGTTTGCCGGATCCGGCCGAACGGGCGGATTCGGTCGATCTGCGACGGTGTAAGCGCAGGAAAGGCTTGCTCCTGATTTACCGGGCCGCCGGAGAACGCGGGACTGGTGCCGCCGGAACTGGAACCAACCGGGCCGAGGATGACTGGAGAAGACATTTTTCACCCCAAGAGACGCAGAGTATACAGGTCGCGACTGCTGGGCAACCACGCAGGTTAGTTAGATGACACGAATCCTGTCGAGGCTCCAGGCCGCCCGACGGCTAGGGCTTCACGTCTCCCACGCTCACAATCTTCGTCGTGGCGCGGAATTTTTTGTAATCCCGGTAGGTCTGGTCCACATTCACATCGAAGTTCTTGAGCAGGGCCAACCGTACATCGATCTTCGCTGTGACATGCAGCGGCAACCACACTTCATCGTTGACCCGCGTCTGCTCCAGCATGAAACGCGTCCCCTTGTGAAAACGCGCCAGAAACAATCCCCAGGAAATCGTATCCAGGCATTCCACATCCATCTTAGCCAGTTGCAGATCGCTCTTGTCGATCCAGACTCGCCCGCGAAACTTCGACAGATATTTTGACTCCTTCAACCGCAGGACAAATCCCGGACGCGGCTCCCCGTCGATCACCCAGGCCTCGCGCCCGCCCAGCGATTCCGTGCCCACCAGGGTGAAGTTGTAGGCGTCGGCCACTTCGAGCACGAACTTACGATCCTCTTCACGGTCTTTTACTTCCTTCTCCTCGCGCTTCCTGCGATCGCTTTCCGATTCGTTCTTGCGCTTGTCCATGATCTTCTGAATCTTTTCTTCTTCCTTGGCCCCGTCCTTCTTGTCGAGCGCTTTATCGTCCTTCTCGATCAGCCGCTGCACTTGCTCGCCGTAAAGCTCCATCACTTCATAAGTCTTTATTTCGGTGGACTTCACCTGTCCCTTGCCATCGAGCTTGTCTTCGGCGTCGCGTTCGATGTAGGTATAGTCGCGCAGCCGCTTGTCGTTTTCGAGGTCCTTATCAGCGACAACGCGAAGCAGGTTTTGCATTTGCTCCTGCGAAAGCTTGCCGTTGGCATCGGGCTTCAAATCGGGCAGGGAAGAGGTGCTCGGCGAGGTGCCCGAAGCAGGTGGGGCAGATTGATCCTGCCCGAATGCGAGCAGCCTGGCGAACAGAATGAGCGCAGCAAGCGTAGCGAGACCCAGTCTTCTCATAAGGGGTATTACGTCCTTAGAAGGCGGGGAGTTCCCCCTGGATGCACGAAAAAGGGGTCACTCGAAGAATGGGATCATTCGTTTGCCGCCGTCTTGTACGCCTTGCCCAGACATTCGCCCTGAAACAACCGTTCATCCAGGCGATGCAGCCCCTTGGCCATGGCCGGAGTGATCAGGGGATAATGCTTGATGTCGAACAGGTGATACACGATGAACCACACCGGCTTGTCGGTGGTCATCCAGTTCTGCCGATCGAAGCGCTTCAGATTGACGGGAACCGAATAACGCCGCAGCGTGCGCTCACGCCGCAGGTTGAAATACCCGTTGAAATAAGTAATCGCCAGCTCGCGCAGCGTGCGGTGGATCGGCTCGCGCCAGCGGCATCCCGTGTAGTTCGATTTGGCGACGGCGCCCCAACCACCGTTCTGGCGAAAGATGGCGATCACGTGATCGGTGTCGTGATCCGCTTCGAAGTCAAGCAGCAGCGGAGGAAAGCCGTTGGCGCGCAGCGCCGCCGCGGCAAAAATGGCGCCTTCGAGGCAGTGCGCCGTCTGCTCAGCCAGCACTCGCCGCGGCGACCAGGCTGTATCGGCAAGATGATACGGGGCATCATCGAGAAACTTTTGTATGCCGTACGGACCTTTCATGCTGCGCAGCTTGCGCAGCTCTGTTGCCGTGAAGCCAGCCAATGGATCATTCATGGTCGGATGAGTTTACATGAGACCGCGTGGACTTTGGGTGGCGCCGCGCTGGAGCACTGCCCCGGGCGCGAGGGTGGAGCAGGCCTTCCAGGCCTGCGTCAAGAGCGCCGAGAAAGTGTCGGGCTTTAGCCCCGAGGTACTTAAGCGACGCGTTCAAGCAAAGTTTCGCCGAAGCCTTAAGAGAACACCTCGGCCAGTTCCTCAGGCTTGTCCACGAGTACATCCGGCGGCTGCTCCTCCAGCGTGTGCGGGGCAAAACCGTAACTCACGCCGACGGTCCACAACCCGGCATTGATCCCAGTTTCCACGTCGACGTGCGAGTCGCCGACGATCACGGTCTCCTCCGGCCGAACGCCGTTTTCTTCGAGCAACTTGCGCGCGCCCTCGGGATCGGGCTTCTTGCTGGCAAAACTGTTTCCTCCGTAGATCTGCCTGAAGAACGGGCCCAATCCCAGCGCTTCGACGATGGCCCGCGACGGCACGACGGGCTTGTTCGAAAGCACAGCCATCGTGCGAGGGTTCCCATTGGATGTGAGTTGAACTGCGGTCAGCGCTTCATGCACGCCGGAGTACACCGTAGTGTGATCCAGTTTGTGTTCGCGATAATAAGACAGAAAAAACTGCAGACCCTGGCGCACGACGGCCTCCTCAACCGCTTCACCGCCGAGCGCGCGCTGAATCAGAATAGGCGCGCCATCGCCCACGTAACTGGCAATCACATCGTCCGGCAACTCCGGACGCCCGATGTGCCGCAGCGCCGCGTTCACCGAGTGCACCAGATCGAGGCGCGAATCAATCAGCGTGCCATCGAGATCGAAGATCACCAGCTTAATCGCGTGCGGGTCGAAGGCGCGGCGGGTCAAAATCATGCCTATTCAGGATAAATGATGGGCGCATGCTCTTGTCAGCGCTCAGCACGCCGCTGGGCGCCATGACCAAAGTTCCGAATGGCTCCTCCGGTACGAACTTGCATGTTTTCCAATTCCCGGTTCCGATTTACAATGCAACCTGTCCGGTAATACTCGCACCGAATCTTAAAGTCGGGATACTCATCAGATATTTATCAGGGAACCGGATGGCGACGACAAAAACCGATCCCAAACTTTCCATCGCAAGCGGCAAAAAGTCCCAGACCTACGAGGGGCTTACGCGCGACCAACTGATCGAAGCCTACCGCATCATGTATACCTCCCGGCGCATCGACGACCGGGAAATCCTGCTCAAGCGCCAACAGAAAATCTTCTTCCAGATGTCGGGAGCCGGGCACGAAGCCATCGGCGTGGCCGCCGGAATGGCGCTCAAGCCGGGCTACGATTGGTTCTATCCTTATTATCGCGACCGCGCGCTTTGCCTAGCGTTGGGCGCCAAGCCCCTGGATATGTTTCTGCAGGCCGTGGGCGCAGCCGATGATCCCAGTTCCGGCGGACGTCAGATGCCTTCGCACTGGGGATATAAGCGGCTGAATATCGTGACCCAATCGTCCCCGACGGGATCGCAGATTCTGCAGGCCGTAGGCTGCTCCGAGGCGGGACGCTACTTTGCGCAGCGTCCCAAAGCGGCCGCAATTCCGCCTAAGACCTCATTCGATTATCGCCAGTTCAAAGAAGTCACGTTCCATGGCGACGAGATCTCTTATGTTTCTTTGGGCGACGGCACCACCAGCGAGGGCGAGTTCTGGGAGGCGATGAACGCCACGGCACTCAACAAGCTGCCTGTGATTTTCTGCGTGCAGGATAACGGCTACGCCATCTCGGTACCGGTCGAAATACAGACCGCCGGAGGCAGCATTTCGCGGCTGGTCTCAGGCTTCCCGAATTTCCATTTCGAAGAAGTCGACGGCACCGATCCGGTGGCGAGTTTCGCGGCATTCCAGCGCGCCGTTAAGTATTGCCGCGAAGGCCATGGGCCCGCGTTTGTGCATGCTCACGTGATCCGTCCGTATTCGCATTCGCTCTCTGACGACGAGCGCCTGTACCGCCCCGACTCCGAACGCGAGCGCGATGCTGCCCGCGATCCCGTCTCGCGTACTCAAATGTTTCTGCTGCGCGAGGGTATTCTCGACGAGAAGGGCATCAACGAACTGGAAAAGAAAGTCGACGAAGAGCTGCAGGTTGCAGTCGACCTGGCCCTGGCAGCCCTGCCGCCCGCGCCCGAAAGCGTGCTGCAGTATGTGTATTCGCCCGATCTCGACCCCACCTCCGCGTCGTTCGAAACCCAACCCGTCGTCGGTCCCGACTCCGCCGACGGCAAGAAGCCCGCGGCCAAGACCATGGCCGACTTGATCAACGTCACCCTGCGCGATGAGATGAAGCGCGACGAGCGCATCGTGATCTTCGGGGAAGACGTAGCCGATTGCAGCCGCGAAGAATACTTGAAGCGCAAGCTGGTAAAAGGCAAGGGCGGAGTCTTCAAACTGACGTTTGGTTTGCAAAACGAGTTCGGCCCGGACCGCGTTTTCAATTCTCCGCTAGCCGAAGCGGCGATCGTGGGCCGCGCCACAGGCATGGCCACGCGCGGGCTTAAGCCGGTAGTGGAGATTCAGTTCTTCGACTACATCTGGCCGGCGATGATGCAGATCCGCGACGAGCTGTCCGTGATTCGCTGGCGCTCGAATAATGGATTCTCCTGTCCCAGCGTAATTCGAACGGCAATCGGTGGATACCTCACCGGCGGCGCAATTTATCACTCGCAGTGCGGGGAAAGCATGTTCACGCACATCCCCGGTCTGCGCGTGATCTTTCCCTCGAATGCGCTGGATGCGGCGGGACTGCTGCGCACGGCGATTCGCTGCGACGACCCAGTCTTATTTCTCGAACACAAGCGTCTCTACCGCGAGACCTACGGCAGAGCCCCGTATCCCGGACCGGACTATATGATTCCGTTCGGCAAGGCAAAGATCGTAAATCCGGGGACGGACCTGACGGTGATTACTTACGGCGCAGTCGTGCCCCGCGCTCTGCAGGCGGCGCAGAAGCTCGAACGCGAACACGGCTTCAAAGTGGAGTTAATCGATTTGCGCAGCCTGAATCCGTTTGACTGGGAGACAATTGCAGCGTCAGTGGCAAAAACGAACCGCGCCCTCGTCGCCTACGAAGACACTTTGAGTTGGGGTTATGGCGCGGAGATCGCGGCGCGGATCGCGGATCAACTCTTCGATCATCTGGATGCGCCGGTGCGCCGCGTGGCTGCTGCCGACACATTCGTGGCCTACCAGCCGATTCTCGAAGACGCCATTCTGCCGCAGCCGAACGATCTGTTCCGCGCGATGAAAGAGTTGGCCGAATATTAAGAACGAGGTAAGTCTCTCTCGCCGAACATCACTTTGTCATTCCGACCGGAGCGTCAGCGACGGTGGAGTGGCGAGCCCGCCCTGAGCGAAGCCGAAGGGAACCTGCTGTTCGCCTGCGGACATACCCGCTGGAATCGTGCATTCAGTTTTTCCTATTCGCTAAATAAGCCGCGGTAGATTCCTCCGCCGAGTGCGCCGCCAATGAGCGGGGCGACCCAGAACATCCACAACTGCCGCAAAGCCCAGCCGCCGGCAAAAATCGCGGGGCCGGTGCTGCGCGCGGGGTTCACCGAAGTGTTGGTGATGGGAATGCATACCAGGTGAATCAGAGTGAGGCAGAGTCCGATGGCAAGCCCGGCAAAGCCTTTGGGAGCGCGGCTGTCCGTAGCGCCCATAATGACGATCAGGAAAAACGCAGTCAGCACCACTTCAGCCAGGAATCCCGCAAGCAGCGAATATCCACCGGGAGAATGCGCCCCGTATCCGTTGGAGGCGAAGCCGGCGTGGACATCGAAGCCCGCCTTTCCGCTGGCGATCATAAAGAGAACGTCGGCCGCCGTGATCGCTCCCAACACTTGTGCGACGACATAAGGAATGAACTCCGAGGCGGGGAAGCGTTTTCCTGCCACCAGCCCCAGGCTCACGGCAGGGTTGAAGTGGCCGCCGGAAATATGGCCCACGGCATACACCATGGTGAGTACGGTGAGGCCGAAGGCCAGTGCGACACCGGCGAATCCAATGCCGAGCGTAGGGAAACCCGCGGCGATGACCGCTGCGCCGCATCCGCCAAACACCAGCCAGAAAGTTCCAAAGAACTCCGCGAAGGCACGTTTCCTGAGACTCATACAATCTCCTTCATCGTGAACGAAAGTGGATTTCCGATTGCCGGGCCGATCTTAATCGCGACGCGGCAGGTTAACACAAATCACCGAGAATCGAAAACCAATCTCCTAACGACTCGCAAGTCATGCAAGGCTCGCAACTCGAGCCAGGTTAAGAAGCCAGGTTACGGAGCCCAAGTTACGAAGGCTTTGGCCGCAAGGCGATCATGATTGCCCGTTCTCACAGCCGATGCTAGGCTGCAAATAAGTGAACTCCACATCGCTCAGTTCGGTGAATTCGGACCAGCTCGTACCCGGCAGCGCGATCGCGTGGCTGCAATCGGCAACCGCGGAAGTGTGGCTAAAGTTTCTACTGGCGTTGGTCGGCTTGGGACTGGCGTTCGGAGCGGCGTTGCTCTCGACCGCCTCCGGGGAGGCGGGCAATCTATGGGCGTCGGTGATTCTCGCGTCCCTTGCGCTTTTGATGGCGGCCTTCGTGGGTTTGGTTACGGTGCCCTACCTGGCGCGGCGAGTGGTGATCGAGCGTTTGCGCCAGACGTTTCATTACGAGGTCACGAAGGCGGGCGTCGTCTATGTACTGGTCACGCTGGTGATCGGCATCGCGGCGTTGAACACGGGCAATAATCTCCTGTACATCGTGGTGGCGGCCATGCTGGCGGCAATCCTGGTGTCAGGAGTGGTTTCCGCGCTGGTGCTGCGCGGCCTGGAATTGCAGGTTCGTCTGCCCGAGCATGTGTTCGCCGGTCGCCCGATTGTGGGGCGGATCGCTCTGCGCAACTCGCGGCGGTTCCTGCCCTCGTTTTCGATTCGCGTAGTGCCCGCGCGCAGCGAAAAACAAAAGAAATGCCGGAAGCAGTGGCGATGGGAGCCGGCGACATTCGCTTTTCCGCCGAACCGTTCTCCAGAGAATCAGTGGGTGAAGCTTCGCGATTGGCGCGTCAGGCGGGTCGACGTGATTCCTCCCACTCCAGGCATCTTTGAGGGGATGATTTATTTCCCGTATCTGCCGCCGGGAGCCGATCTCACGGCGGACCTCGAGTTGTGCTTCGAGCGCCGTGGTCGGTACCAGGAATCGAGTTTCGGCGTGGCCACCCGGTTTCCGTTTGCCTTCCTCACCAAGATAAGAGACGTTCCACTGGAGCGCGAGATTCTGGTCTACCCTCCGATTGAGCCTCCCGACGAGCTGTTCGAAATCCTGCCGCTGGTGCGGGGAGAGTGGGAGAGCTTTGTGCGCGGGCGCGGCTCTGACCTCTATCGCATTCGCGAATATTTGCCGGAGGATTCGGCCCGCCACGTGGACTGGAAGGCCACTGCCAAGTCCGGTTCGTTGAAGGTGCGTGAATTCAGCCGCGAGGATGAGCGCAAGCTGTGCATCGTCTTCGATAACCCTGCGGCTGGGGTGATTTCCGGCCCGGCCTACGAGCAAGCTGTGAATCTGGCCGCCTCCCTGGCGTGGCACTTCTCTTCGCAAGATGCTGAGGTCTCGTTTGTGGTCCCGGGTCATGGCCGCCTTAACGACCTGCACGAATTCCTGGCGCAACTGGCCGTGATCGAGCCCAAGAAAGATCCTCAGGAAGCGACCGCTCCGCGAGCAGCTTCACCGCGGGATCTCCAGCGGGCAGATGTGTTCCGACAAATCGACCTCGGCAGCACCGGCGAATACAACATCGTGCTCACCGCGCGGCCGCGCGGAAGTTTGCCCACGGTGTTGTGGAACTGTTCCTACTTCGTCTTTCTTGGTAACGGGGTTGGGCCCGCGGTTGTACCCGATACACGAAGAGGGTAGGAAGGGCTCACTCCACGCATCTGCCTTGGTCTCTCTAATCAGGCGTGCTTTCCCGTAATGAACCTAGCCCGACAGATTTCCTGCCGATCCCCCACCTTTTGGCCCTTCCCAGGAATCCGCTTTCGACGTATACTCACGCCCCGGTATAGCTTTCGCACGTTCGGAATCCGATACTGGGAGGATCGAAATGCGGATCTGCGACTTGATCAAGGACCAGGAAACCTACCAGGCGGAGATGGGCCAAACCGTGCTGGAAACCGTGCGCGCCATGGTGGAGCGAAACATCGGCGCCGTTCCCGTGGTGCACAACGGCAGACTTGTGGGAATTTTTTCTGAGCGAGATCTCATGAAGCGCGTCGTCGCCGAAGGCTACGATCCGCGCAGCACCTGCCTCGCCGAGGTGATGACCGACGACCCGCTCACCATCAACATGAACGAGGAAATCGACAACTGCATGGCGCTCATGCGGCGCCACAGCTTCCGGCATCTGCCCGTTTGCCACGAAGGACAATTGGTCGGCATCGTCTCGCTGCGCGACATTCTGCTGCACGATTTGAGCGAAAAAGATGATGAAGTGCGCATGATGCGCGCCTACATCCACTCCGTCCCCGACGCGTAGGTTCGTCCTCCCCTGACCCATATGGCCCGAAGGTAACGTTACTTTAGATTACTTGAGTACATTGAACCCATGGGCCAAAAGGTTTAACTTCCTCTTATTAACCAGAATCGTTTTTTCACGCGGTGCCGCGAAGCTGGCTCTGTCTGCCAGAGATGTTTCGAGAACTGAATTCTTCCGATGAGCGAGAACATCAAGATTCTTTACTACGCTCTCTGGCTGGCGCATCCCGTTCTCCAAACGGCCATCGCCATAGCCATGCTTCGTCGCGGCCAGCACCGCGAATTCAAATATTTCTTTGCCTACGTCGTCACCCAGATTGTGACCTTCGCAATACTCTTCCCGACTTGGCGTTACTTCAGCTCCGCCTACTTCTACGTTTCATGGATCACTATCGCCATCAGCGTCGCTTTGGGTTTCAAGGTGATCCACGAAGCCTTTCTTGATGTGTTCCGGCCGTTCCACACCTTGCGCGACCTCGGTACGGTGCTTTTCAAGTGGGCCGGTCTGGTGATGCTCTTGGTGGCTGGGGTGGTATCAGTGTCCACAAACTCTTCGGACACGGCGCCGTGGGTGCAAGCCATCACCACCGCCCAGCGTTGCGTACGCGTTATTCAGGTCGGAATGGTGCTCTTCCTGCTGTTTTTTGCCCGCTACCTGGGCGTAAGCCGGCGGCAGCATAGCTTCGGAATCGCGCTCGGCTTTGGAACCTTCGCCTTCGTGGAACTGACGTTGATTGCGTCCTGGGCGGGCGATCACCTCAGCAGTCTCGGGGTGAACTTGATCAATATGGGAGCCTACAACGCAGCGTTGTTTATATGGCTCGGCTACACGCTCGCAAAGAGCCCCGCCCGCGATGCTGCTTCCACCCTGCTGCGGCCCCAGCGTTGGGAGCAGAGCTTGTCCGACATTCAGCACCCGCTACCCGCCGACTCCCTGATCCCGATGTTTGAAGGCATGGTCGACCGGGCTCTGTCGCGCACTCGCGTGTCGCCCCCGGAAGCACCAGAAAACAGCCCTGCGACTCGCGCCACCGTCGTACCCATGAATGCACTGACCATCTCTGGACTGGTTGAGCGCGTCGGATCCAAGCGCTAAGCGGTTGACCGCGTGCAGGGCTCTAGCGTTCAGCCTTGGTTCCGTTCGTCTCCTCTAGCGAAGCAATTCCGGATTTCGTAAATAACTCTCCGCCAAAGCATGGCCTTTAACTCTTTCGGCGATCGTGCCGTTGCGGATAAGGGAAAGACCTTAGAGAACAGCGTTTTTGCCAGTATTTACGGGCTTATCGGCGATTCCCCAGTTCCGCCCTCGAGCGAGTGACCGCTCGTCATGATGGGAAATCTTGGGGAAGGGCTTGACTCGTGCCTTATAATTTTCCTCCGCGTCAGAGAGCTTGGTTTTCGGAAAGCTAGGGCGCGGAAGGAGTAAACCCATGAAGCACGCAGTCAGGATTTCGATCCTGATGTTAGGACTAGTGGGCACATACGTCGCAGCCGCCGTTCCGCAGGTTCCCGCCCCGGACGGAGGCCCGATCTTTCTGTGCCCACCTCAATCAACAGCTAAATGCAACCCTGGTATGCCGCCGATGATGAAGTAGCAGTTGATCGGATATCGGGATTAGATGCAAGGTCACCAAAGTAACCTGTAGGTAACTGGGCCAAGCACTTGGGGCTCGCAATCTTCGGGCCGACGGGCTTCATACATAAACCGTCGGCCCTGTTTTTTGCCAGGATACACGCGCGAGCTCAACGAAACATATTCGGGTGGCTAGTGGCATCGTCAGACCCCAGTCCTATCGAAGAAGTGTACGTAGTAGATGCCGTTGTGCTGAGCACGTTTTACTTCGCTGTTGCAATGGAAGAGCACATTGGTGAGGGCCGGCCGTACAGCCTTCATTGCTGTGGCAAGATAACATGGACACAAAGAGACTGGTAATCGGTCAGGATGTTCATATCGAGAACGGTCTGACCGTTTACGTAGCCAAAGTGGTCAAGGTTACGCAAGAAGGCGGTGTAATCGTTCGGACTATTGGCCTCATCGGTGGACACGATCCGCTCCTAATGATTGGGGCTGGTAACGACGGACTAATACTTCTCGACAGCAACGGCAGTGGATATTACATAACTGAAACAAGTGATCACCCCGGCCCTTGGCAGTTGGTGGACCCGTGTGAACAAGGAGACATCTAATGTGCCACGCGCCGGCCAAAAGAACTATGGACTACGTTCAGGCTGCTGAGCGCAGATTGAACGAGGGCAAAATTCGTTGAAGCCAAACGTTTTAATCGCCGGGGCTGATATGAATATGCACCCCGGCCCGATGTTTTTTTGGCTTTCTAGGATTGCTTCTGAAGGGCAGAGTCCAGCGCACGTTGCAACTCCGTGGGATCAGAAATTGGCGGTTGGCAGGCAAAACCGGAACACAGAACCGCAAATGCCTCGCCTGAGTTTAATTGGGGCAGGTTCGGAATGGTCGCCGCCAGCGCCGGAGGAAGGTTCCCGGCAACCGCCTGGTTCGTGGTCAGCCGCAGCACGCTCTTGTTGAAAGCGAAAGGCGCGACTGCGATTGCAGCAAGACTCTTTGCGGCTTCCTCCCGTTCATGGTCCGCGATTACAACGACTTGCACCGGACTTTCCAACAACTGCAGGACCGCGATCCCATAGGTCGCAACGAAAATTCCAAATTGCTCGGCCACGCCGGCAAACGTCTCCAGCGTCTGCTCCGCTTTATCCCGATACGCACTGTCGTCGGTGTAATGATGCAGGCGCAGCAGCGCAATCGCCGCCATTGGATTTCCCGCCGGCGTAGGCGAGTCTTGAACCGGCTTGCGCCGCGTTGCGAGCACGCCCAGGCTCTTACCGTCGGCCGACGGCTCGGCATCGAAGAACCCTCCGGAAACCGCATCGAAGAACCGCGCAATCATTGCGTCGCCGATGGCTCGCGCGAATTTGAAATAACTCAGGTCCGCCGTAGCTTCATAAGCATCGAGGCAAGCCAGCGTGGTAGAAGCATAGTCGTCAAGCAGACCGGAAACCGCCCGATGTTCGGCGTTCGGATCGGAATAAGCGACCACATGCAGGAGTTCTCGTTGCGGCTTCCAAGCCTCAGCCAGCACCCGGTCCAGCGAGCGCAAAGCGAAGTGCCGCGCGGGTTCAAGCCCAAGAACCTTAGCCGCTTCCAGATAGGCCGAGACGCACATGCTGTTCCATCCCACATAAACCGTCTTATCGACGTAAGGCGTAGGCCGCTCGAGCCGCGCCGCATACATTTTCTTCTTCGCGGAATCGAGCAGGTCCTTCACGCGCTCGGCACTCAGGCTCATCCGCCGCGCGATTTCTTCGATCGGTGCGCGCACGTAGAGCACGTTCTTCGCCGGATTGTGGTGCATCTCGCCGATCTCGTTGATGTCGTAACGCAGCGCCGCCACCTGCGCTTCTTCCTCCGTAAGAACGGCGCGAGCCTCATCCAGCGTCCAGGTAAAGTAGTCGCCATCGTCGTCCATCGAAATATCGGCATCCTGCGAAGCATAAAACCCGCCGCGCTCGCGATCGCTCAGCCACTCATCCATCCATCGAATAATGTCGCGCGCCACACCCGCAAAGAATTCCGAGCCCGTAGCCTGATAAGCGTGCACGTAATTCTTCAGCAACTCCGAATTGTCGTAGCACATCTTCTCGAAGTGTGGCACGACCCAGCGCTCATCCACAGAGTAGCGATGAAATCCCCCAGCCAATTGGTCGTAAACGCCGCCATTCGCCATGTGCTCAAGCGTTGTAGTGATCAGATTCCGCTGTTGCTCATCGCCATGGGCGGGGTGCGTGTGGACATGGCCTATGTGGGGACGGCCGCCCTCGGCCGTCCGCCGGAGCGAAGCTCCGGCATAGCGCTCGATCAGCAAATCCAGCGCCGAAGGGTGCGGAAACTTCGGCGCCTGCCCAAATCCCCCATGCTGCGGATCAAACATGCCGAACGCGGACTTCTGAATCGCAGCAATGATATTCAAAGAAACCCGCCCGCCGCGTCCG
This sequence comes from uncultured Acidobacteriaceae bacterium, assembly GCA_963786075.1. Taxonomy (GTDB): domain Bacteria; phylum Acidobacteriota; class Terriglobia; order Terriglobales; family Acidobacteriaceae; genus Sulfotelmatobacter. Next base: position 36,218 of record CAWAYA010000011.1, read on the forward strand.
GCAAACGACTCCGCCTGCGCAATCGCACTCTCCACCATCTTCGCCTGCTCCACCACGTCGCCATGTTTTTCCTTGTAGGCGTTGGCGATGCTGGTCAGAACGCGCTTGAAGCTCGGACGCCCATAGCCATCGGTCGGCGGAAAATAAGTTCCTCCGTAGAACGGCTTGCCATCTGGCGTAAGAAACGCAGTAAGTGGCCATCCGCCTTGTCCGCTGACTGCGCTGACCGCTGCCTGGTACCGGCTGTCAATGTCCGGCCGCTCGTCGCGATCCACCTTCACCGCGATGAAATGCTCGTTAACAATCGCCGCAACTTCGGCGTCGTCGTAAGATTCGCGGTCCATCACATGGCACCAATGGCACCACACCGCACCGATGTCGAGCAGCATGGGCTTGTTCTCGCGCTGCGCGGCAGCAAACGCCTCCTCACCCCACTCATGCCACTGAATGGGCTGGTGCATCGCGGAACGCAAGTACGCGGAGGAAGCGCGGGCCAGGGAGTTGAGCGTGGTGGTGGTCATGGGTTCAGTGTACTTCGTTTCGCAGGTTCGCCACATCCGGCCGGGCCCCGGAGCCGAAATACATTCGCGTTGCAAAATGGGGACGACTTTTGTAACATCGGACGCTCGCAATCGCATCGCGTGAGGTAAAGGAATGCGAAAATTAGCCCTGACCATAAGCGCCTTCTTCTTGTTCCCCGTTGTTGTGCTTGCGGGAAAGAACCTGGCTGATTATCCGTTGCAGATCCGGGTAGTCGAATCCCATTGGCACCGGCACAGAGATGGCAGTGTCGATGGATGGGGGCGAGGTGACGTCAAGGATGGCGACTCCGTTCGCGGCTTCGATTTTAGTTACTATGCGGGAGAGCCCTTCCACAGGACCGTCGGCGACGCCCACTATCTCGCCAAGTGGAAAAAGGAAGGGCTGAAGATGGAGCTGTTGGTCGGGGAAATCGGGTCTCCCGACAAATACTCCTCGTACGATCTGAAGACGACTGTGAGAGATGACGTGTACGTGCCCGGGCCCGATGGGGCCGTGGCGGTTTCCCAGCAGGAATACAAGGATATGGAGAAGGAGACACAGAAGGAACGCCCGCAGTAAGGGGCACTGCAGTGTGCTGATCCCTCAGCTTCGTCCCGAGTCAGCGTGCCCGCCGCGACAGGAGGAGCTTGGCGGCTACCAATTGCAAGGATTTCCACATCTGATCCTTGGTCGTCCCTCACATCACTCTTGTGGATTCCCGGGTAGCATGGTCAGTGCGGCATACGCCGCCTCGGCCTGAAGCTCTTCGACATTCGAACATCGTATTCCAGCCACCCACCCGAGACTAAGTCCCTCAATTTGAATATTTTAGGACTAAGTCCCTTAGAAGCAATATTTTAGTCAGATTCGACCAGGATACGCCCGATCTAAGCCATTGCGATTCAATAATTTAGAAGACTCGATCGGTGATTTTTTGATCTGGATCATCGGCGGTCCCATACAGGGCATACTGATGGGTCGAGTGCAGTTTCTGCAACCCGCTACTCCCACTCAACACATGCTCCAGCAGCGGATTGTGATAAAGCACATATACCGCTCGCGGATGCTCCCGCAGACTCTGCTCGAGATTCGCCATCATCCGCCGCAGCCCCGACTCCGGAAACGGATTGAAGAGATAGAGCACCATTGGCTCAGCGGGAAAAGGGAACTCAGTCGCATCCGCGCAAATGCATTCCAGCGCGAAACACTTCTGCGATTCACTCCCGTACTTCCCCAGGTTCTCCTGTGCAGCCTGATGCAATGTAGGCAGAAGTTCCACGCCGACAATACGGCGAAAGGAATAGTCCGAAGCCATCAGCAGCGTGCGTCCCTTGCCCGATCCGAGATCGAGGAAGACAAAGTCGCGAAAGTCGAAATGACTTTGTTGCTTTAGAGCCTCAAGCATTTCTCGAAACAGATCTGGCTGTGTCGGCTGATACGGCGAGTGGAAGACTCCAAGTAGCCGGTTGCGCCAATCTACCGCCGCGCTGGTGGTGTTGACGCGATGATCCCAATCGTATTCAGCGTCGCCGTAGCGTTGGCGGCGGCGTTCAGGAGTCGAGTCGCGAACAAACTCCCAGATCGCCGCCACAAATTGCCGCGTAGCCGCGAGGCGGCCTTCGCGCCCGGCAAGGTCACTCCACCATTGCCGCGCCGAGCGCAACAGGCTGGTTCGCGATGAAGCGGAAGGATCGACGCTCTGCATGCCCCGCCATCATAAGCGAAGGCAAAACGGCAATGATGCGGATGAGACTACGGCTGCGGAGCGTCGAACGCCGGCCACGGCTTGAATCCCGGAGGCAGACCCTTGGTGGCAAATTGAAAATCATGCGGCTCGCGAAGTTCGATGCGGCCTTCGGGAGTTAACTTGTAGGGATGACCGTCGGGATCGACGGGAATTCGGGCCAAACCCTCCGCCGCTGCCAACTCTTCCATGCTGGCCGGAAGGCGTCCAGTGCGTTCTCCGAAACGGGTGACCGCCCTTTGCAGAAGCTCGACGTCTTCGTCCACACGCAGCGCGCGCAGATGGTCGACTGCATTCTGCCTGATCAGTTTGTCCTGAGTGTTCTGGTAGCTTGCCATCCACAGGCTCCGTGCCGTTTCATAGTCGCCGGCATGCGATGCCATCTGCGCCGCCAAAACTTTCAGAAAGGGATGAGCGTTCGGAACCCGCGATCCGCGCGCGAAAGCCTCTGCGGCGTTCTTGTAGTCCTTGAGTTCCGTGAAATAAACGAAGCCCAGATCATAGTAGAGCTTCCAGTTATCGGGATTGCTCTGGATGCCGTAATTCATTAAATCGATCGCGCTCTTGGGCTGGCCCGCGCCGAACGGCGGATTGGGTGCGAGGAAGCTGCTGCCAAACTCGTAGGCCACTACGAGGTGCGGATCGAGGTGAGTCGTGATTTCGAGCAGCGGCGCCAGCAGGTTGTAACTCGCGGCGTAGTAATGATGCCGGTTGCCGAAGTACTGAACCGCGCGAGTCCAGTAAATGCAGGCCATCAAGCCGTCATAACCGAGGCTGGCGCGCTTGATCACTTTTGGCGAACTAAGGAAGAGGACTTCGTCAAGCGTGGCCTGCGGGCGAAGCTGGTCGACGTGATGAAGCACAACCGAACTGGCGGCCAGCGCGAGCATCAGACACGCGGCCGCGATCGTCGAAATTTTCCTGCGCTGCTTCATTGTTATTTCAAATCACGATTCTCGAAAATCAGCACGGCTCCGCTCAGGGCCATGATGGCGTAGAACACGGCGTAGAGTGTGTTGTTCAGAATGAGTTGTCCTGCGACCGGCTGTTCATGGGCCACGGAAGAGATCACGTTGAACGCCGAAAAGTTCGGCACCAGGTAGGCTGCTCCGGTGGCCAGCCAGCGCGTGAATCCGTGAGCCATGCCCGCGAAGTTTCGCAGGTCTTCGGCGAAGCTTCCGATCACGAACAGCGAGAAGGCGAACACTGCCGAAAGCAGCGGCGAAGAGAACGACGAGAACAACAGTGCCAGCGAGCAGATGATCAGGAATTCGAGAATGATGAAGTAGAGGGCGACCAGAATCAGCGCGTCAGCCCGCACGAACTTGTGCGAAACATAGAACAAGGCGGCGAACACTCCGATGGCCATGAAGAATGCATTGACTACCAGCGTTCCGGCCAGCCCGAAGAACTTGCCCACGATGAACTCCCAGCGGCGGACGGGACGGGAGAGCACGGTGTAAAGAGTCCGTTTTTCGATTTCTTTCGAGACCAGGCCGATGCCGATGAAGATTGCAATGACCACACCGAACAGAGAAACCGCGGTGAGACCGAGATTGATGACGACCAACTTCTCGATTTCAATGGAAATCTGGCCCACGAGAATGGCCGCTCCCGAAAGCAGCAGGGCGAAGGCGATCAGGTTGTAGAGCACGCGATCGCGCACAGCTTCGCGGAAGGTGTTGGAGGCGATGTAGGTGATGCGGGTTCTCATGCTTTACTCCCGACGCTGGTCTCGGCATGCCGCAGCTTCTCGACGAAGTACGCTTCGAGCGAAGTGCGCACCGGAGTGATGGCAACCAGGCGCTGGCGCTCGCGGCGCAGAGCGTCGATCACCGCGTCCTGCTGGCTTTCATCAATGATGGCGCGGACGCGGTCTGGGGTCACGTGGATTTCCGCGCCCAGAGCCTTGATCGAGGCAGGCACCTGCGAGCCTTGCCAGATCACTTCCACCTTGCCCTGAACGCTCGAGGTGAGATCTTCGATTGCGCCGACGCCGCGCAGTTCGCCGCGATGAATGATGGCAACGCGGTCGCAGAGCGCCTCGGCGTCGGAGAGAATGTGGGTGGAGAAGAAGACGGTCTTGCCTTCGTGCTTGAGTTGCTCCATCAGGTCGCGCACTTCGCGGCGGCCCATGGGATCGAGGCCGGACATGGGTTCGTCAAAGAACACGAGCTTGGGATCATGCAGGATGGCCTGGCCGATGCCCACGCGCTGCAGCATGCCTTTGGAAAACTTGCGCAACTGCACGCCCTTCACGTCGCGCAATCCGACTTGCTGCAAAACCTGCTCGACGCGCTGCTTGCGCTGTTTGGCGGGAACGCCGGAAAGCTGCCCGTAATATTCGAGCAGTTCGTGAGCCGTGAGATAGTCGTAGAAATAGGGTTGCTCGGGAAGAAAACCGATCTGCGCCTTGACTGAGGGATCAGTCCATTCGTGGCCCAAGATGCGCGCCGATCCAGCGGTCGGGAACACCAATCCCATGAGCAGTTTCAGAGTTGTGGTTTTGCCCGCGCCGTTGGGGCCGAGGAAGCCGAAAATCTCACCATCTTCTACCGTAAGATGCAATGGGCTGAGGGCGCACTTCGGCCGCTTGCGCCAGAACCCCACCTTGTAGGTCTTTTCTAAACCGAGAATTTCTATTGCCGGCATGGCCACTCCAACCAAGAGAAAGCTGAAGGCAGCCTTCGAGACAGATTATAAGCAATGCGTTTGTCTTTTTGGATTGGAAGCCGGGTTACGTCGGTCATGCGAATAAGGAAGCGAGTTAAACGCGCTGAGGGAAGACCAATAAGGAAGCGAGCCAAACGCGCCCTTCGGTCGCTGTCGCTCTCTCAGGGCAGGCTCCGTGGATTCTCGCGGCCTTCGCGAGACAAAAGCATCTCGCTCAGGATGACAAGCTTTTGCAATTATTGCATGGGCAAGAGAGCTTCGCAGGCGCCGTAGCTGGGGACCAGGGTGATGGTGCCCGCTGGCTGGAGGCGCAATACCGCGTCCTCGACCGAGCAGTAGGCTCTTGTTCCATATTGCGCGCTGAGGGGCGTGGCCGTGGCATAGTACTGATTGTTGATCAGGCTACCCCCGCCGGCCGATCCGGTGGCATTAAAGTTGTAACCACTCTTGCCGGCTCCGCCGCCGTTGGTGGCCAGATAATTGTCAATGAGACACCCGGTCGCAGGACCCGCGGTGCAAGGGGACACGCCGCCCAGAGTGGCCAGGGCCGCCGGGAACCCGATGCTCGGGTAAGCGTCGAAATAAGCGAGCTCCGCCGTGTTGATGGTGCGAGTCGAACCGGCCGCCGCAGAATCGTTGGCCGCCATGCGAGCGCGCAAGAGGTTCGGGATGGCGATCGCCGCAATGATCAGAATGATGGCGACCACGATCAACAACTCGATAAGTGAGAAACCCTTTTGTTTCCGCATTGAGTGCTCTTCGTCTCCCGGGACTTTGCCGGGGCCAACCCCAGGGGCGCATATCCCCAGGGACGTAAAGATTTGTCGCATGCGGAGGACCAAACCGAAGGGGTTGCAGACTTCGGTCACGATCGGGAGAACTGCCTTGCTTTCAATCGGATGCGATATTTGGCTTCGACTTCCGGGTAGGAGGGACTGCGCCGAGGGATGTAAATCTCCGTGACTTTGACAAATTGTGTCATTCTGCGACGGAGCGGATTCGTCGTCCTGAAACCCGTTCAGAAAAGAGGGCTCGGGAAAAAGAAAAAGGAGCAGCGAAGTTGCCTTCGCTGCTCCTCGGCTTGTACCCTCCCCCAGGTACTTTGCCAGACTGCTAACTAGTTCGCCATCGGCAACAGGGCCTGGCAAGCGCCGTAGCTACCGACCTGAGTGATGGTGCCCGCTGCAGCCGTGCGAACCACACCGTCATCAAACGCGCAATACGACTTCGTACCAGTCTGTGCGCTGATGGGATAGCCCGTGGTGTAGAACTCGTTCGGAATCGGGCTGCCCGCGCCGGTAACCGCCACGGCAGTGAAGTTGTAACCGCTCTTGCCGCCGCCCGCGCCGTTGGTGGCCAGGTTGTTATCGATCAAGCAGCCAGTGGCAGGCGCCGGAGTGCAAGGCGATACCCCGCCCAGAGCCGACAATTGCGTGTAGCCAACGGTCGGATAAGCGGCAAAGTAGCCGATTTCGCCGGTGACAGTGGTACGCTCAGAAGCGGCCGCGGACGAATCGTTGGCTGCCATACGAGCGCGCATCAAGTTAGGAATCGCGATCGCTGCGATGATCAGGATGATTGCCACCACGATCAGCAGCTCAATCAGTGAGAAACCTTTCTGTTGTTTCCGCATCTCTATTTTCCCTCGTTTCGGACTTTTATTGAATTCATGCTGGTCATGGAATGACGCAGTCGGACTAGATGATTGCACTTGCCAAGCCAAAGCGGCTAGTTACCTTGGTTCGGGCCAGGGTCGTGCAATCCCATTATTTTCAGTCGAAGGCCAAACTATGGTCTCATTCTATCGCTTTGCGTGTGGCGCTTCATGCCAAAATGCGTCGTGAAAGCTGACAATTCGTGTCAGTTCGGTTTAGGGGTCGCTCGTACATATGGGCCGCTATATATCCCCCGTTATCCGAACGCTTTTGGAAACGATTCTTGCAAGGACGGCGGTAGAAGCTCAACGGCGGGCGACGGGAACCGCGGGGCCCAGCCCACACGCATCCTCACTCGACCGTGGTTACTTTCGTGCCTAGTCCTTAGGCGCATCTATTGAGGAGCGGCTATGCCTCCCGTATGATCGGCCTGAATGGTGGAAAACACTAAGTTGGGAGCATCATGGTCGAGCCCATAGCGAACACTGCCGCGGATTCAGGCAACGACTCTCGAGCTGCGGGTCGCCTGGGCAGAATTTTAATCAGCACTCTCTTCGTTCTCCTTTTCCTTGTCGCTTGGCTGGGACTGCCATTTGAGGCCCTGTACGTTGGCTACGGCCTCGCCAGCGCCTTCTTATTTCAAGTTGCAGTGAGGCCGCGCCGCTGGGAAATAGTAGGGGTCCTGGCCGGAGGCGGGGTTCTCACACTCATCGATCAATTCGTCGTGCGTCGCGTCAAACCTGATTTCCAGATCGGCGCGTGCCTCGGTTTCATTGGATTGGTCAGCTTCCTGGTCTTGGGTCTCCGCGCCGTCTGGGCTGATCGCGAGGAGCAAAAGCAACTGCGGTCCATACTGATTCCCGCTGCCGGCTTCACGATTTTCATTCTCGGGACATCGAAGTTCCTGGGCCTTAGCGCCATGCTATACCCGAGGACCATGGACATATATGCCTATGCGTTCGACGGCAGTTTGGGCTTTCAGCCCGCCTTCATGGTCGGGCAGTGGTTCAAGGACTATCCCCTCCTGGGAGGAATTGGCCGCGATCTGTATGAGGCATTGCCGCTTGCCATGGCTTTGGTCTACGCCGCCTACTTGCGGCTGAGGAAGACCGCGCCACTTCTGCTGCTCGAGATTTTTATGTGCGCCGGGCTGTTCGGCTATTTCCTGTACCTGGCGTTTCCCGCCACTGGTCCTGTATATCTGACGGGTCCACGGTTTCCCGGCTCGCCTACTCCTTTTTCTGCCATGCGCGATCTTGTCCTAAAGGGGCATGTCCTTCGCACGTTCTACTTGCCCCAGGAAATCGGCCGCAACGCAATGCCGTCCCTGCATATGACCTGGGCATTATTGATGGCTTTCAACTGCAAGCCATTTTCTCGGCTGGTGCGCGCAGCCGCGGTCTTTTTTGTATTCGCAACGGTCTTGGGCACGCTGGGAACCGGGGAACACTATTTCATCGACCTGGTGGTGGCTTTCCCGTTCGCCGTTGCCATACAAGCTCTCGCCACTCGCTCCGTGCCGCTGAAATCGCGCAACCGTCTATTCCCGGCCGTGGGCGGAGCCACGCTGGCTCTACTTTGGCTGGTTCTCCTCCGCTTCGCCATACCCCTCTTTTTTCGGTGGACGCCCCTGGTGCCTTGGCTTTGCGTCATCGCGTCAACGGCTCTGTCTGCGCTTTGGATGAAGCAGATTCTGTCTGTGGAGCAGAGCGAGCGACAGGATACCGCCGCGATGGTTCGAGCGGCCGCGGCGGGGGCGTGATCCGGGACCTCGCTCAGGGCAGCCTCTCGTCCCACTGGTGAAGGCGGGGAATAACGCCGGAGGCGGCCACCGCCTTGGCATTCACTTGGCTTGGATGCTGGCCTGCAGTTTGCTAATGGCCTTCGCTGCTCTCACTTGATAGGGATACAGTTGCAACTCACGCTGGTAGGCGGCGAGCGCCTCGGCCGGGCGTGAGGCTTGCTCCAGCGCCGTTCCCAATTCGTAATGATATCCCTCGGCGTCGGGCTGGATGGTTAGCGCTTTATTCAAAAAATCGATTGCTTGATCAGGACTGTGCTGCGCGAGGCGGATCTGTGCCAGTCCGAACCAGGCGTTTGCCAAGGCCGGATTTTGTTGCAGGGCCGTTCTGAACCAGCGCTCGGCCTGGGGCAAATCTCCGGACTGCTGATAGGAGAAGCCGGCGAAATCGGCGGCGCGCCAGCCTGGCTTCAATTCGTAGGAGCGGACAAAATGCGGAGCCGCGTCTCCGTAACGGTGGCGATCGCTGAGGGCAGATCCATAGTTCAACTGCGCCCATTCGTTTTCGGGAGCCCGGCTTACCGCCCGCGAAAACAAAATGACGTCGTTGGCCCAGTACTGCGACTGGATGGCGCTGGCAAACGCGAGAATCACGACGATCGCCGCGGCCAGCAGCCGAACTAACTGCTGCTGCGGCCACTTCTTTCTTATGGATGAATAGGCGAAGCCTGCGAGGAGAGCGACTCCGAGCATGCTCATGTAGGTGTAGCGATCGTGAATGAAGTCATCTTCATTCATCAGACGCAGGTCGAGAGTTGGAAGCACGGGCAGGATCAGCCATGCGAAGGCAGTCCATAATCGAGGATCGCGGCGTGCAGCGGCGACAGCGAGCGCAACCAGCGCGAGCAGTGCCAGCAGAGTGAGAAGGAAATTTCCGCTGGGGGTTTCGATCAGGCGGAAGTCGTAGTGCGGGCTCAGGCCGAGGGGAAAGACTGTCCGGTATAGATTGAAAAGCAAAATCTTTGGTGCAGTCAGGATGATGGTGCTCCACGGCAGGGAAGAGGACGCGGGCTGCGTCCCGCGGAGCGCCCAGAAGCGGAGATTCAGCCACAGCACTGCGGCGAGACCGTAGGTCGAAATTATGGCCAGGGGAAGGCGCGCGGGCTGTACTGACGGCGGCTTGTCCTGGGAATTTGATGAAAGGGAGTTGGACCAGACGTCGATCAGAATAATTCCGGGCAGGACTATGCTGACTTCCTTAGTGAGCAATGCAGAAAGAAATAGAAGTCCAGAAAGAGCCCACCATCTGACGGCACTGCGCTGCAACGACGCAGCTTTCTTGTAGGTCAGGAAGCTGGCGAAGCAAAGAGCGGCAGCGAGCGGATCGTTCACGGAGGAGATCCACGAGGCCGACTCCGCCTGCAGAGGATGCAGGCCGAAGATGGCGGCGGCCAGGAGGGCTGAGCCGGCGTCGTTCAACAGTCTGCGTACGATAAAAAATGCCAGGGCCGTGGCCGTAATGTGTGCCAAAACCGACGCGACGTGGAACCAGTGAGGATTCAGCCCGAAGAAAGTTTTATTGATCAGGAACCAGAGCGAAAGAAGCGGGCGGTAGAAGCGACCTTGCGATCCCGACATCGACGCCCATAGTTGATGCGTGAACAGGAAGCCTAAGCGGCTCCATTGCAGGTTCGGGTTTTGCGGAATCTGGGGCGGGTCGTCGTAGACCCAGCCGAAGGTGAAGGTCGAGGCATAGGTTAACAGCACGCCGATCAGCACGCCTGCGAGGGGAAGCAGGTTCGTGCGCGTTGGCGAGGAGGTCGGTGGCTGCGTCTTTGAGGTGGGCACGATTTGACGGCGTGCTTAGTTTCAGGGTGACGTTGCTGGTCCTGTTCCAGCTTACAATGATCCTGCTCTCCATATGCCTAACCCTCTTGAGTCCCTTCAAATCGATTCCGAAATCGCGCGCGCGTGGACTTTACCTTCCCAGCTTTACACCGACCCGGCTGTCTTCGCGGCCGAGAAGGAGCGCATTTTTGCGCGCAGCTGGCAGGTGGTGGGGCATCGCGACCAGGTGGCGAAGCCGGGCGATTACTTCACGACGGAACTGGTGGGCGAACCACTGCTCGTCGTGCGCGGCGCCGACGGCAAGCTGCGCGGGTTCTATAACGTGTGCCGGCATCGGGCCGGGCCTCCGGCTGAGGGCTGCGGCTCGCGCAAAGTCTTCCGCTGCGGATATCACGGCTGGACTTACGATCTGGATGGATCGCTGATCAGCGCTACGGAAATTGAGGGCGTCGAAGGATTTCGTCCGGAAGATTTTGCTCTGGTGCCGGTTCGCGTCGAGGAATGGCTTAACCTCATCTTCGTGAATCTTGATCGCAATCCGCGGCCTCTGCGCGAGAGTCTGGGTGAATTACCGAAACAGGCTGAGAAGTTTCACTTTGCCAGGATGAAATTGTTTGAGCGCCGTACCTATGAGATGAAGTGCAACTGGAAAACTTATGTGGACAACTATCTCGAAGGCTACCACCTGCCGAGCGTGCATCCGGGACTGAATCGCGAGCTCGATTTCAACGCATACGTGGTCGAGCCTCATGCGGAGTATGTGCGCCAGTTCAGTCCCATTCGCGGCGCGCAGCCCGGGGACACGGCTCCGCGGCGTTACGCGGAAGCGCAGGAGAATCTGACCACCGACTACTTCTGGATTTTTCCCAACTGGATGCTGAACTGCTATCCCGACAATGTTTCGCTCAACATCGTGCTGCCGCTCGGGCCTGAGCGCTCGCTGGCGGTCTTTGAATGGTATGTGCCGGAGCCGGAGCATAGCGGTCCGTCGGCTAAGGCTTCCGTGGAATTCAGCGATCAGATCCAGCTTGAAGATGTTGCCATCTGCGAGAGGGTGCAGAAAAATCTGGGCTCACGCAGCTATTCGCGAGGCCGGTTCAGCGTGACACAGGAAAAAGGCGTGCATGCATTCCACCGGATGTATGCGGAGCGGATGAAGAAAGATTAACCGCCGAGAGTGCTGAGAAAAATAAAGATTCCCACCCCATGATTTCTCGGCGATCTCTGCGCGCTCGGCGGTGAATCGGTTTCCTCACTCCGCTTTTACCAGCAGGCAGGTGACGTCATCGTGCTGGGGCGTCGAGCCGACGAATAGATCCACTTCTGCCATCAGGCGCTTGAGCATGTCCGCCGGAGTAGTCGTGGCGCCGGCCGCGATGGCCGCGAGCAGGCGGGTTTCGCCGTACTCCTCCTGGCGGGCGTTTTCTGCCTCGATCACGCCGTCGGTGAAGATGATGAGCCAATCGCCGGGTGCGAGGGTGATGCTCGCTGATTCGTACCTGGCCTCCGGCAGGATGCCGAGCGGTAATCCGCCCACGTCGAGGCGCTCGATTGCTCCGCTGGCCCGGCGCAGGATTGGATTGTTGTGGCCGGCATTGATGTAGTTAAAGACACGGCGGGCAGCGTCATACTCGGCGAGAAAAGCGGTGGTGAAGCGCAATCCGCCCTGACTGTTGGAGCAGGCGTACTTATTCATGTTCGCCACGAGTTCTGGCAGCGCGACCTGCGCGGTGGAAAGTGTCTTGAGGCTGGCCTGAAAAGTGGCCATCAGCATGGCTGCTGGGATGCTTTTGCCGGCCACGTCAGCCACTGCGAACACGATGCGGCTGTCTTCGTTAGTTTTGCCGGGGCGCGGGAACACGTCGTAGTAATCGCCGGCGACCGTGTTGGCGGGGCGCGTGATATACGCAATCGAGATCCCCGGAATCTGCGGCGGAGCTCCGGGCAGCAGCCAGGTTTGAATTTCGCGCGCGATCTGCAAGTCGCGCTTCATCACGACCCGGTCGGCAATCTCTAGAATCAGCAGCCCGAAAAGCAGCAACCCGCCCCAGAAATGGAAATCGAGTTCGACGACGTGGACCCCGTTTCCGCGATAGGTGATATCGCTGGTAGGAAACACCAGCATGATCAGTGCCGCCAGGAGCAGGACGCGGCGCGCGGGCGAAAGTTTTTCCAGCACTGCCCAGAAGAATTCCTTAACGACGTGCAGATGGAGTCCACGCCTGGTAAGTCCCTCAGGAGTTTTGGCGGCGACATCGCGGGAATAGAGACGATAGCTGGCGCGGGCTTCGGTTTCGAACTGCGACCAGAGCTGGCTCAGCTCCATGCCTTCTGTGACTCGCTGCCAGAACCGGCGCAGGCGCACACCGAGAGGAAGGCGTTGCGCGGACGCTGGTTCGGCCGGAGGAGGTGCGGTTGCCATGGGAGTCGCTGTGATTATAGAAGAAGAGCAGAGATGGGAAATCGCAAGCTTCAGAACAGCGCCAGCTGTTCGTCGAAAGCCTGCGCTGGCCATTTCTCGGCGTACATCGCTCCGCGAGGGTCGGCGCGACGGATTCCATATTTCTCGCGAAAGCTTGCGATCAGTAGCGCTACGCGCTTGCCATAGGAAGGCGGCAGAAACGAACGGTCCTGATAGCGCTGGCGGTAATTCTCAACCAATTGCGGGAAGTGCTGCTCAAGAAAAGGAAGAAAAACCGCTGCCGAACAGGGCTTCAGGAACAATGGTCCAGCGAAGATGTGGCGCGCCCCGGCTGCAGCAGCAGCGCGGACCACGGCCTCCAGATCTGCGGGCGAGTCGGTGATGCCGGGGAGAACCGGCGAGCAACTCACGCCCACGGTCAGTCCGGCTTCGCTAAGCTCGCGCACGGCTTCGATGCGCAGATCCGGGCGCGGAGCACGTGGCTCCAGAATCCGCGCCAGCTCGACGTTTAAGGTGGTGATGGTGATGTGAATCGAGAGAGCGTTGCTCTGCGCGACGGCACGGAGAAGATCTAAATCGCGCACAATGAGATTGGATTTGGTGACTATCCCCAACTCGAACCCGCGGTGCCGCGTGAACTCTTCGAGAATGCTGCGCGTGACTTCGTAGCGGCGCTCGGCCGGCTGGTAAGGATCAGTCGCGGTGCCGAGGGCAATGGCTTCGGCAGGCTTCACCCGGCGCAGTTCGCGCCGCAGCAGATCGGCGGTGTGCTGCTTGACGTAAATCTTCTGCTCGAACTCGGCGCCGTCACGCATTTCCATGAACTCGTGGGTGTAGCGGGCATAGCAGTATTTGCAGGCGAATTCGCAGCCGCGGTAAGGATTGATGGTCCAGCTAAAAGGCAGTCGGCGGCGGCTCACGCAGCGGTTCAGCAGGGATTTCGCGGGGAGGGTAAAGTATTCAACATTGTGGCCTTCACGCAGCGATTCGCCCTCGGACGCGAGCCGGGCAATACCGACTAGCGGAGATTTCTCGGGGAGCGCGAACGATTTTTCGGGGAGCGTGAACAAGGGCAGAGTGGACATATTCGCCTTTTGTTCGCTTATCATAACCCCTCAAATCGACATTGTCAAAAGTGAAGGAGGATGGTTTACAGGGCCGCAAAATCGCTTCCTCCCCCCGCCAGTCCGCTCGCCCACTCTTGTTCCGGCGGATTGCAACGCCTCATTACCTAAGGTCCGAAGCCGTGGTTACGTTTACCGGCTACTCCGACCCCAGTATTGTGGAGACTCTCATGGTAAGGGCGTCTGCCCGGCTGTGTTGTTCGCCGGGAGCGAGAAGCATCGCTATGGTTTTCCGCGAGTTTCCAATCAGAAAGTCCGAAAGCAGCCGCAATGGAATAAGAACTGCGGTAAAGATTCTGTCTCTTGCATTCGTGCTGGTTGTGCCGGCCCTGGCGCAGAATCAACTGCAGGCGGGACCACCCGCCACAGCTTTCGGTCCGACTTACGATGTGAGTTGCGGCTATAGTTATCTCTCGTCGACAATTCCGTCCGCGGGCAGAGTAGGTCTCAATGGTCTGGATGTGACCGGCCACGCCAACTTTCTTCCGCGTTGGGGAGTCGCCGTTGACTCCGGTTACGTTCGCACCTCGAACGTCCTGACCACCGGACAATCGGGCTACACTCTAACCTTCCTTGCTGGCCCCGTATTTCATCTGTTTGAGGCCAGGAAGACGCAGGTGTTCGTGCACGCGCTGGTCGGCGCGGGACTGGTTGATAGTGCAGTCCCTGTGACCGGTACCGAATACTTGCAGGGATGGGTGGCGAGGCCCGCCTATGCAGTCGGGAGTGGGATCGAACGCACCGTTGCAGGGCCGTTCGCGGTTCGCCTCACTGGAGATTATCTGCGCACCGCGTATGCAGACTCTACCGGCGACGTGCGCAGCCAGAATAATCTTCGCGTGACCGCGAGCATCGTCTTTCGCCTCAGGGATCGCCAGGGTATAGCTGCCAGCCATTGAAGGCCGGGCTACGGTTGCGCCGGCGGTTTTTCTGCGGGTTTCTCGAACAACTTTGGATCGACTACCGGATTGATCTCTAACGACTTGTACTCCGCCTTGCTCGAATCCTGACCGTTCTGTTTATTTTGCCGCACGAACGGAATGTTCAGGCCGTTCGCTGGCTTCCAGTCTTCCATGTCGGTTTCACCCGGCACAGGCTGGCCCTGGCTCAGCGTTCGATACGTTTCTTTCAGGATGTGGCCGGTCCGGGGGTCGACGAACCATCGGATGGCGGTGCCCTGGGCATTCACATCCACGATGCGCGCCTCGATGTCGCCGACCTTCTCAGTTCCACCAGCACGGAAAAACACATTGGGATCGCTCGCGTGGGAAGCGATGAAGATGGGATCGCGCTTGATCTGATCCAGCGTTTCTGCTTTCTGCGAGGCCGGGAAGTCGCGCATGCCCTGGCCGGGAATCGCCATGAAGGCCGCATCCGGCGTGACCACAATGTCCATGGTTCCATTCGGAGTCTGCATTTCCGCGTGCAAATGGTCGGGGTAAACGATGACGGTTTCCATTTGCATGGGAAACTCTCCTTGCGGTGTTTTCTGTGTGATTGTCAACTCCGCCTTCACGGATTTGATCGCTGCCAACTTGGTTTCGCCGCCCATCGCAGCCACCACCTTCGCTGCGAGCGCTTTGCCTTCTTCATTGGAGGCTGTGGGTTTTGCGTTCTCTTCTTCCTTTGCTCCTTCCTTCGCGCCGGGCGGAGGCGGAATGGTGATATCGATTTCCTTTACCGCTCCGAGTGATGAGAGCGGCTTGTCGAACTCCTTGGTGTTGCCGACGACCAGCACGGCGAGTTGGTCGCGATGCACGTACTTGGCGGCTACACGATTCACGTCAGCGGGTGTTACTTTCTGGATCTCCGCAGGAAATTTGTCGAGCCAGTCGGAGGGATATCCGTAGAACTCATAGGTCAGGCGCTCCGAGAGAACCTTATCGGGCGAATCGAGGCGGAAGATGAAAGCGTTCAGGATGGCATCTTTGGCGTGCTTGATTTCCTCGTCAGTGATGGGCTTTGTGGACAGAGCGTCGATATCTTCGTCGAGCGCCCGGATCGACTCAATCGTGCTCTGGCTCTTCGTGCCCATGGAGAATTCCTGGATACCAGGGTGCCCGAAATTCGCGCCAATGCCGCCGCCCACGTGGTAGGCCAGGCCGCGCCGGGTGCGAATATCGTTAAACAGACGCGAGGAGAATCCTCCGCCAAACGCCTCATTGAAAACAGTGATGGCGTAGTAATCCGGATTGTTGCGCGTGGTGCCGAGCGTGACCATGCGTATGTTGCTCTGGTTTACATCTTCTTTCGGAATGAGATAGTAGCCGGGCTTGGCCGGGTGGTATTGAATGTCATCCTTCGGCAGCTCGGGACCCTTGGGCCACGACTCGAAAGCCGCGCGCAGCTTGGCTTCCATCGCTGCCGCATCAAAGTCGCCACTGATCCCGAGGATGATATTGTTGGGATGCACGTAGGTGCGGTGCCAGTCGATCAGATCTTGTCGCGTTACTGCGGCCACGGTTGCGTACTCAGGTTCACGGGCATAGGGATTGTCCGCCCCATAGGCCAGCTTGGCGGATTCGCGTGCTGCGATTTCTCCGACCTCATCGTTTCGCCGCGAGATGCTATCCTGCGCTTGCTTCTGCGCCAGGTCGAGCTTGTCGGCACGGAATTCTGGATTCTGCAAAAGATCGACGAACACTTTGAAGACATCGTCGAAATCGCCTTTCAGGCAACTCAAGCCCATGGTGGTTGAATCGGAACCGCCGCCGCTCTCAACCTTGGCGGCGCGCACTTCTAGAAAATCGTCGAGTTGATCGCCAGTTTGTGTCTTCGTGCCGCCGGTGCGCCAGACTTCGCCGAAAATATCCACGAGTCCGACTTTGTTGGCGGGTTCATCGCGCGAGCCGCCGCGGATGCGGGCTGAGCCGTCAATCAGGGGCAGTTCGTGATCTTCCTGCAGGAAGATCACCATGCCGTTCGAGAGCTCAATGCGTTTCGGCTGCTGGGGATGGAAAGCGGGTAGAGGCGGGATGGGGATCTGCTTCCAGTTTGCGGCTTGCGCCGCGGCTATTGAAGGATGCGCGAAGATCGCAGCGGCCATGAGAACCATCGAGAAGGCGAGCGGTAGCCTTTTCATTGCGCTCCTCCCTGACCCGCCGTCGCTTGATCGGATGGATGATCGGATGAATGATCCGATGGATCGTGATTCGACGCTCCCCTATCGGATCCTTGCTCGCCGGTTGGTCCTGTGATGGTTTCGATTATGCCTACGGTCCGGTTATTATCGTTGAAAGTTTCGTTGGCCACGCGCCGGATGTCTGCCTTCGTTACTTTGTCGATGCGGTCGACCGATCGGAACAACTCGCGCCAGTCGCCGTAACGAGTCTGGTAAATCGCCAGCTGGGTTGCCAGTCCCTCGTTGTCTCCCAGGCCGCGGATGAGGTTGGCCTTGGTGCGTGTCTTGATCATTCTCAACTCATCGTCGCTGATGTCTTCCTTCTTCAGGCGCTCGATTTCGACGTGAATCGCGTCCCCCACTTCCTGCGGAGTATGTCCGGGGAGCGGGAAAGCATAGAACGCGAACAGGTGCGGATACTTGGTGCCAGGCAGGCCGCTGAACCCAGCGGAGAACGATGCGATCTTTTTATCGCGCACCAGCGCGCGGTACAGACGGGAGGTGCGGCCTTCCGACATGAGATCGGTGATGGCGTCATACACCGCATCGTCTTTCGTCATGTAGTCGGGCCGGTGGTAGCCCTCAAGATAGAGGGGCTGCGACTTTTCCATGAGCACGACCTTGCGCTCGGAGTTCTGCGGAGGCTCGGTGGTGGTGGTTTCATCGGGCTTCTGGCTCGCGGGCAGGCGTCCGAAATATTTTTCGAGCATGGGCATGACCTCAGACGCTTTCACGTCACCGGCCACCGCGACCACCATGTTCGAGGTTACGTAGTACTTGTCAAAAAACTTCTTGGCATCGGTGGCCGAGAAAGAGTTCAAGTCCGACATCCAACCCACCGTTGGCCGGTGATAGGGATGAGCTTCGAATGCCGCGGCGTTAAACTGCTCCAGCAGCCTGCCGATCGGGTTGCTGTCGGTGCGCATGCGGCGCTCTTCGATCACCACGTTGCGCTCTTTGTAAAACTCGCGCAACACGGGGTGAAGAAAGCGCTCGGACTCGAGATAGGCCCACAGTTCCAGCCGGTTCGCGGGCAACGAATAGTGATAGGCGGTCTCATCGTAATCCGTGAAGGCGTTCAGATCCTGGCCGCCGCTCTGCTCAACGATCTTGCCAAACTGGTTGGGTACGACAAACTTGTCGGCTGCGGCGATATCGTCCTTCCACGCTTTTTCCAACTGTTTCAGCTTGGCCTCATCGCGGCCCACTCGTTTATCGCGCTCCGCAATGTAGGCGGCGTAGGCGATCTCCACCTTTTCTAAGGCGGGCTTCTCGGCGGCATAGTTGGTGGTGCCGATCTTGTCGGTGCCCTTGAATGCCATGTGCTCGAACATGTGGGCCAAGCCGGTTTTGCCCATGGGATCTTGGGACGAGCCTGCGTCGACCATGGTGAAGAAAGAGAACACCGGAGCCTCAGGCCGCTCGCAGATCACGATGGTCAGGCCATTCGGCAGTTTCTTGACCGTGATGCGCTTTTCAAAAGAGGCGACATCCTGAGCCGCAGCCAGCGTCGTAAGGATGAGAAGCAGTACGAGAGTGCGGGGCCGGAGTATGCGATGTGTCATTGGACCTCCAAAGGACTGGGCGAAACAGCTTGGGCGGACATTCTGGACAACCATCTTAGACGGATGTGAAGGGCAGAAGTTTGAAATTACGTGGAGGAATGGGAGGTTGTCAAACTGGTGTTAGGCGTTCATTCGGGCGAAACTCTAGGATGCCGCATTTTGCGCCCAGTGAGGTTTGAGGCACAATGCCTGCGGGAGCGTTTGCATGGATTCGACCATTGAGGTCCAGGGCAGGCAACTGAAGCTGTCGAATTTGGAGAAGGTGCTGTATCCGGCGACAGGATTCACCAAGCAGCAGGTGATCGACTACTACGTTCGCATTGCGCCGGCGATGGTGCCGCATCTGGCCGGGCGCCCGCTGACCCGCAAGCGCTATCCCAACGGAGTGGACGAGGAGTTCTTCTACGAGAAGAATGCGCCGCAGCATCGGCCTGACTGGGTGAAGACCGCTCCCATCTGGAGCGAGAGAAACCGCCGCACCATCCATTACATTCTCGCCGACGATCTGGCCACGCTGGTCTGGCTGGCGAACCTCGCTGCAATTGAACTGCATCCCTCCCTTTCGCTCGCAAAAGACATCACATGCCCCACGATGATGGTCTTCGATCTCGACCCCGGAGCGCCGGCAAACATTGTGCAATGCTGCTATGTGGGACTGTGGCTGCGGGAAATATTCGATCACTTCGGTATGCAGAGTTTTCCGAAAACTTCCGGATCCAAGGGATTGCAGATTTACGTTCCGCTCAACACTCCGACGAATTATGAATTGACCAAGACTTTTTCCCACGCGCTCGCGCAATTGCTCGAACATGAACATCCGCAACTGGTTGTTTCGGACATGAAGAAGCAGGTTCGCACCGGGAAGGTTTTTGTGGACTGGAGCCAGAACGACGAACACAAGACCACCGTGGCCGTGTATTCATTGCGCGCGCGAGAGCATCCCACTGTTTCTACACCGGTGACGTGGGAAGAAGTCGAGCGTGCTTTTAAGAAGAAGGACGCCGACCTGCTGGTGTTCGAAGCGAAGCAAGTCGTCGCACGCTTTGACAAGATGGGAGACTTGTTCGCCCCGGTGCTCAAATTGAAACAACAGCTGCCCGATCTCAAGGGAGTTGCGGCTTCGACAGCTGCAGAACAGGCGACGCCAATTTCGATTGCCGCTCAGGCGGAAGATGAACCGGAGGAAGTTCGCCCGCGCCCCGCGCGAAAAACCAAGAAAACGTCGCGGGCGCGCAAGCCGAAACGCAAGGTATAATCCCGTCCGCTGCGCGTTGTGCTGCGAGAGCTACTTCGAGATTTTGCCATGCCTCAACTGTTTGTCGGAACTTCTGGATGGGCCTACCCAAGCTGGAAACCTGACTTTTATCCCGCCAAGCTCGCGCAGAAGAAGTTTCTCAGTCACTACGCCACGCAGCTCAATACCGTCGAGGTGAACTTCACTTTCCGGCAGCTGGTGAAAGAGACCACGATCCAGAATTGGATGAGCGAAACGCCGCCGCACTTTCGTTTCGGAATTAAAGCGCATCAGGTGATCACGCACATCAAGCGCTTGAAAGGGACGGAAGATTTTGTTCCGCGCTTCCTGGCGACGATCGAGCCTTTGGCCAGCGCCGGGAAACTTGGGCCTGTGCTCTTCCAGTTGCCGCCGAATCTGAAAGCCGATGCCGCGCTGCTCAAGGATTTCCTCGCACTTCTGCCACGCACCCTGCCGGCGGCCTTCGAATTCCGGCACGAATCGTGGTTCACGGACTCGACTTGGGACCTGCTGAAGTCACGCGGAGCGGCTTTGTGCGTGGCGGAGACGGAAGAGAGAACCACGCCGGATGTTGTCACCGCCGCCTTCGCCTATTACAGATTCCGCAAGCCGAGTTATACAGGAGAAGAGCGCCGCGGCATGGTCGCGCGCATCGGAGAGCACCTGGCGGCCGGTCGCGACGTCTTCGCTTACTTCAAGCATGAGGAAACGCCGGAGGGCGCGCTTTACGCAGTGGACCTGCTGCGTGGTGCCGGCCCGACGTAGCAAGGTCTGCGACAGTGCCGCGCTCCGGCATCTGTCTGATCACTTTTATCAGAGTCCGATAACGCGCATACTCCTCTCATCCCTTCTTCATGGCTTCAGAAGCCAACTCGCGCGTGCTCTCGAGCTTTCTCGATTATTTGCGAATCGAGAAGGGACTGGCAGTTCTTTCCGTCAGTGCCTACACGACCGACATCTGCCAGTTCTCGGAATTTCTAGAAAAGCGCAAACGCCTGCTGCTGACCGCTCGACGTGTCGATGTGCGCGATTTTCTGCAGCAGCTTTTTTCTCACCAGGTCGATGGCCGCAGCGTAGGGCGAAAACTTTCGGCGCTGCGGCATCTCTATCGCTATCTGTTGCTCGATAAAAAGCTCGAGCGCGATCCCACGCTGAACATCGAGTCGCCGCGGCAATGGAAAGTCTTGCCTAAGGCGCTGGCTCGCGATGAGATGGAAGCAACGCTAGCCGCTCCTCTCGCGCGACAGAACGCCAGAGCGGTGAAAGGCGAGAAGTACCCGGCCGCGCTGGCTGCCCGCGATCGCGCCATGCTGGAAGTTTTCTATGCGGGTGCGCTCCGGGTTTCGGAAATCATCAGCGCCAAGTTGGAAGACTTGAAGCTTGAAGCCGGCTACATGCTGGTGCGCGGCAAAGGCGACAAAGAACGCGTGGTGCCGTTGGGACGGTCGGCGCAGGAAGCGCTCACACAGTATCTGGCAGAGTCGCGCCCTGAACTGGCATCAGGAAAGAGAAGCGGAACATCGGCTACCATCGCCTCGTCCGGAAAAAATTCACCTCTACTATTCATCGCGCGGGGAGGAAGCAAGCTGACGCGCCAGCGCGTGTGGCAGATGGTGCGTGCCGCCTCGTCCGCTTCCGGGCGAAAGGCTTCTCCGCACATGCTGCGTCATTCCTGCGCCACGCACATGGTGGAAAACGGTGCTGACCTGCGCACGGTGCAGACCATCCTGGGCCATGCCGATATTTCGACCACTCAGGTCTACACCCATCTGGCGCTCGACCGCTTGCGGACCGTGTATCAGAAGCATCATCCGAGGGCGAAGGCGAGATGAAACTTAGTGCCCAGCAGAATGTCGTGACCACGAACAAACCTGCCAAAACCGTGGTCGACAGAGCCGCTGCCGATTTTATTCGCCACCTGCGCGAGCGCAATGCTTCGCCTCACACCATCAAAGCTTACCGCCGCGATCTGTCGCTGTTCGCTGCATACGCCGGCTCGCGTGGATGGAAGCAGATCGACCATATTGCAGTCCGCGGATTTCTCTCGCAGCTTTACGAGAGCGGATTGAGTAAAACTTCCGTTGCCCGAGCCTTGGCTGCTGTGCGGTCTCTTTACCGATGGTTGGCGCGGGAAGGCGTCGTAGAGCAGAATCCGGCGAAGCTGGTCGCCACGCCAAAGCTTCCCAAGAAACTTCCGCGCGTGCCCACGATTGAAGAAATGAATTTTGTGATCGATGGGGAAATGCCCGAAGTAGCAGCTTTCCCGGAGCGCGACCGGCTGATGCTGGAACTGCTCTATGGCTGTGGAATTCGCAATTCGGAGCTCACGGGGATTGACCTCGACGACATTCGATTGAGCGCCGAGGCCATTCTTATCCGCGGCAAAGGAAAAAAAGAACGCTATGTTCCCTTTGGCGATTCAGTAAAGACGGCGCTGGCGACCTATCTTCCCGAACGCCAGAAGGTTCTTGCGGAAAGCAGCAAGCACTCGAGTGCGTTGCTCGTTAACCGGCGCGGCGGGCGGCTCACCACGCGCAGCGTCGGCCGCATCATCAAGAAGATTGCCGTCGCCAAAGGTCTTTCCCCTGACGTGCATCCGCACACACTGCGTCATGCCTTCGGCACGCACATGCTGGAGGAAGGCGCCGACCTGCGCGCCATTCAAGAACTGCTCGGCCACGAACGTCTCGCTACTACGCAACGCTACACGCAGCTGTCGATGAAACATGTGTTGCAGGTTTACGACCAGACGCATCCACGGGCGAAGTAAAACTTATTCGTCGTGCTGATATTTCCCGCGCAACTGCTCCCACATCCCAACCACCCGCGCCCTCAACTCCGCAGTCAGTTTCTCATAAGCCGCTTCCGACGCCTCGCTCTCGGGCGGCGGTAGAATCGGATCGCCGAAAACGATCTTTAGTGGCCTAAAGCCGTGGAACGGCTTGTTCCGCGGCCACACTTCGTGGAATCCCTCAATCGCTAAAGGCACAATCGGCACCTGCACGTGAATCGACAAAATAGCGGCGCCTTTCTTGAAAACCTTTGGCGTGCCATCAATCGAGCGCTCACCTTCGGGATACAGAATCAGCGGGCGTCCCTGCCGCAGGCCGAAAGCGCCGGCGCGCATGGCGGGAATCAGGTTCGCGTCCGGATCGACGACCACCACGCGCAGCGAACGCGCCAGCCACAGCATGAATCCTTTCCCAAAGATTTCGCTCGTTCCCACCGCGAAGACCTTGTGGAACACCTCTGGCGGCAAAATGCTCGCCAGAATGACCGGATCGATATAGCTCTGATGATTTGACGAGAGAATGTAGGCTCCGCTCTGAGGCAGCTTCTCGATGCCACGCACATGCAAATCAAAACGGTCGAGTGCGACTACCTGGATCAGGCGCGAAACCATGTACCAGAAGGCATCGCTGAGCGGCTGCGGCTGGGCCAGGGAAATCACGTCAGCGGCAGCCGGTTCTTCGGCCAGAATTGCTTTCCAGCCGGCAAACGAGGGACGTGTTCCCGGGCCACCAGCGCCGCTGGCGGCGCTTTGCAGCACGGCGTCGACTAGCTCGCGCACTGTATAAATCGAGGCGAGTTGCGACTCTTCGACATTGCCTCCCAGTTGCTCCTCGATTTGGCTGAGTAGTTCGACGCGCTGCATGGAGTCAAGCCCCAGGTCGAGCTCCAGATTGAGAGTTGGCCGCAAGGCCGGCGGAGCCGTTCGCGCTGCCTCGCGCACGATATTCAGTGCCTGCTGCACGCTGGGCTGATCGAGCCATGCCATCTCGTCCGCCGTCAACGGTCGCTCAGAGGGTAAGTCAGCATCGTCGTCAGCCCGCCGCGCCTGACCTGCCTTTACCCGCTTCTCCACTTCGAAGCGCTTGATCTTGCGCGTGGTCGTGCGAGGCAAATCTTCCTGCCAGATCTCATAGCTGCCAATGCGCTTGGTGGAAGCGACCTGTTGCGATAGGCTCTCGATATCGAAGCGGATAACTTCCTTGGCGTTGACAATCTTTTTCTGCCGCAGCACATCGAAGTTGGGCACGATCACGGCGTGCAGCCGGTCTCCGCTTTCGCCAGGCTTGCCTTCCAGTCCCATCACCGCCAGTTCTTTGATGTAGGGCGATTTCAGGTAATGCGCCTCAACCTCTTCGGGATAAATATTCTTCCCGTTGCTGAGCACAATCACTTCTTTCCTGCGGCCGGTGAGGAACAAGTTACCGTCCGCGTCGAAGTAGCCGAGATCGCCGGTGTAGAACCATCCGTCGCGCAGCACCGCTGCAGTGGCATCCGGACGGTTCCAGTAGCCCTTCATCACGACCGCGCCGCGCAAAGCGATTTCACCCGTAGCTGGACCGTCTTCTTGCGGCTGAGGGTCATTCGTCGCGTAGACGATCCTGGCCTCGACACCCTTCATGGCTTTGCCCACGGATCCGATTACGTTGTTGGTTGGCGAATTCGCGAACACGGCCGCCGTTGTTTCCGTCAGTCCGTAAGCCTGCAGCACGTCAATACCAAGATCGCGAAAATCTGCGGCAATCTGCGGATCGAATCGCGAGCCACCCGTGATCAGATAACGCATCTTCTTGCCGAAAGCTTCATGGACTTTGCCAAACAGGATGGGACCAGCGTTGAGCCCTATCTTGCGCAGGGTCCGATTGATGACTACAAGCGCCTTGAACGCCCTCTGGGCAAGCCCCCCGCGTTTCGCGACTTCCTGAAAGATCCTCTCGTGAATCAGATAAAAGAATTGCGGCACCACCGCGAAGGCGGTGATATTGCGCTCGCGCAGAGCCCGCAAAAGCTCGGTGGTGTTCAGAGTCTCCAGATAAACGACGCGCGCGCCTTTTACCAGGGGCAGCAGCAGATTCGCCATCTGCGCCAGCACGTGAAACATCGGTAGCACGCCCAGCACTGCGTCCGGCGGCCCAATGTCGATCCAATTGAACACCGCTTCCACTTCGCCGAGAAAGTTGGCATGGGTAAGCATTACGCCCTTGGGATCGGCGGTGGTGCCCGAAGTGTAGAGCAGAGAAGCGAGATCGTCCGCAGCTGCGGGCGCGGGCTGGAATTTTCCTGGCCCAGCATCAAGAATCGCCGGCAAATTTGCTATCCAGCGCTCGGAGGCAGAATGCCTGACCATGCGGTCCGGGTCCATCAGCACGAGCCCGACGTTGAGGTTCGCAACTGCGTCACGCGCCGCCTGCGCATGTTTCGCGTCGCAGAATAGTGCCGAGGTCCCACTGTCTTTCAGGAGTGTCGTCAGCTGATCGGCGTGCAGCGCGGTGTCGAGCGGGACCACCGTACATCCCGCCGCAATGATTCCGAGATACGCCGCGACCCAGCGAGGATGGTTATCCGCCACGATAGCCAGCCGCGATCCGCGAGCGAATCCGTTTTCAGCGATCCATCGCCCCACGGATTCCGCCATCCGATGAAGTTCGGCGTATGTGCAGCTCTCGATGTGATCGTGGCGCTGGATTTCCAGCGCGACGTTGTCTGGCCAGCGCTCCGCGCATTCGACAAACCGGTCGTAGAAAGTGGGCATGAGTCGTGTGGAATATACACGAAAAAGCTACGATGCACGACCTACTGCTTTGTCCAGTTCCGAAAGAAAGCAAGCGCTGTTTGCGCAAACTGGGAGGCAGCATCGAGAAAGACAGGTCCGTGGTTGCCATTGGGTACGACCCAGAGGACAGACCGCGGGATCGCACGATACATCTCGACCGCCATCTCGACCGGATAAAGCAAGTCGCGGTCCCCGTAGACAATCAATGTTGACGCGGCGATTCTGGACAAGGACGGCGGCGCAAAGTTCATATCGTCATAGCTGTCCTTCATCCCACGCGCCCATCGCCACAGGGCAGCGATCTGCTCGTCGCCCAGATGGTGGCGCTTGCGCATCGTCTCCCACTCTTTCGCCGGTTGTTCATCGGGCGCCGCGACTTGGCGCATAACCGCTCGAGCCTGATCCGGAAAGTACATAGTCGCACTGACCAGCACCATAGCTTCGATCCGATCGGGTTGCATCGTTGCCATATGGAGAAGCGTGTTTGCTCCAAAACTCAGTCCTATCGCTCGACATTTTCCAATGCCGAGATGGTCTAACAACCCCAGGGCGTCCAACGCACATTGCCGGTGGGTGATGGTTCCGAGAGGGTTGGTTGATCGACCGTGACCCCGTGCATCGGGTTTAATGAGCCTGTACTCCTTCACGAGTTGATCGCGGCCGGCGTAAACCCAATCATCGTGACAGCCGGTTCCGCCGTGCAGAAGCAGGAGGGGGTCCCCCGCTCCTTCCGTCTCGTAGTACATTTCGATGCCGTTTAGTTGAGCTCTTTGGTCTTCCATGAGGTGGATTATTCATACCGGCGCGCAAAAAACAATCTGGCAAATGCGCATGATATAATTCACACTCCCTTGACAGCAAAGTGCGCACAGCACATGTGACCGCGGTCTGAACGCGTCTCACCCCGCGCTGAAAGGCCCATCCGATACCAACAGACTGCCTACCCTTGTCGCGCATCTAATATGCTAGGCTAAAAGGGGTATAGTAGGGCAATTCCCGTCCTCTGAAGGATTTCACAGTTTGATCAACACTCTGATCGGCAAGGTCTTTGGGACCAAAAACGAACGGGTCATCAAGAGCATGATGCCCAGGGTCGCGGCCATCAATGCCCTCGAACCGCAGATGCAAAAGCTCACCGACGCCGAGTTGCGCGCCAAGACAGACGAGTTCCGGCAGCGCATCCAGGATCGACTAAGCCGTTTCACGACCACTGCCCCGACAGACCCTCAGGCCGAAGCAGATGCAGAAGAGGATCCCGATCGTCAGAAGCAAGTCGAGAAAGAGCAATACGAAGCTCTGCAGGAAGTGCTCGACGACATACTTGTAGAAGCCTTTGCCGTGGTCCGCGAAGCCGGACGCCGTGTGCTGAACATGCGCCACTTCGATGTGCAGCTGATTGGCGGCATGGTGCAGCACAAAGGCATGATCTCGGAAATGAAGACGGGCGAAGGCAAAACGCTGGTCGCCACGCTTCCGGTTTACCTGAACGCTCTCAGTGGACGCGGCGTACACGTCGTCACGGTCAATGACTATCTGGCCAAGCGCGATTCCGAATGGATGGGCAAACTCTATCGTTTCCTCAGTCTAACAGTCGGTGTGATCGTCCACGACCTTGACGACGAGGAGCGCCGCGCTGCCTACGCCGCCGACGTCACCTACGGCACCAACAACGAGTTCGGCTTCGATTACCTGCGCGACAACATGAAGTTCGATCTGAAAGATTGCGTGCAGCGCGGCCACAATTTTGCCATCGTCGACGAAGTTGATTCCA
This sequence comes from uncultured Acidobacteriaceae bacterium, assembly GCA_963786075.1. Lineage (GTDB taxonomy): Bacteria > Acidobacteriota > Terriglobia > Terriglobales > Acidobacteriaceae > Sulfotelmatobacter. The sequence continues at coordinate 63,222 of CAWAYA010000011.1, forward strand.
TCCTGATCGACGAAGCCCGCACGCCGCTCATCATTTCTGGCGCGAGCGAGGAATCGACTGACAAGTATTACAAAGTCAACCGGATCATCCCCAAGCTGGAAAAAGGCGAAGAGCTTGAAGTCGCACCGGGCGAACCTTCGCAGCTTACCGGTGACTTTGTAATCGACGAAAAGCACCGCAACATCACGGTCACCGACGAAGGCTGGACGAAAGTCGAAGGCCTGCTTGGCATCGGCAACATCGCCGATCCGGAGAACTGGCCGCTCAAGCATCACGTCGAAACCGCGGTGAAGGCGCACGCGCTCTATCGCCGCGACGTGGAATATGTGGTTAAAGACGGAGAAGTCATCATCGTCGACGAATTTACCGGGCGTATGATGCCCGGCCGGCGCTGGTCTGACGGTCTGCACCAGGCGATCGAAGCCAAAGAAGGCGTCAAGATCGAACGCGAGAACCAGACGCTTGCAACCATCACCTTCCAGAACTACTTCCGCATGTTCAAAAAGCTCTCTGGCATGACGGGCACGGCGGAAACGGAAGCCACCGAGTTCGAAAACATCTACAAGCTGGACGTGGTGGTCATTCCTACGAACAGAAAGATGCTGCGGCTGGAGAATCCCGATGTCGTTTTTCGAACCGAGAAGGAAAAATATTTTGCGGTGGCCGACGAGATTCAAAAACTTGCAGAAAAAGGCCAGCCCGTGCTGGTGGGGACCACGTCGGTAGAAAAGTCAGAGCGCCTTTCAGAACTGCTGAAGAAGAAAGGTCTCAAGCAACACGTCGTGCTGAACGCCAAGTTCCATGAGCGCGAAGCTGAATTCGTGGCCCAGGCCGGACGCAAAGGCATGGTCACTATCGCCACCAACATGGCAGGCCGCGGGACGGATATTCTGCTTGGCGGCAATCCCGAATTCATGGCCAAGCAGGAGATGGTGAAGAAAGGCATCGCGCAGCAACTCCGCGTGGCCCAAGGCAAGATCGAAGGCCCGCAGGAAGACAGTACGATTTCAATTTTCTATTACAACGGCAACGAATACACCGTGCCGACCGACAAGTGGACGGAAGCGCTGAGCCGCTACAAAGTGCAAACCGATAAAGAGCACGATGAGGTCACAGCCGTCGGCGGCCTGCACATTCTGGGAACCGAACGCCACGAGTCGCGCCGCATCGACAACCAGCTTCGCGGACGCGCTGGCCGCCAGGGCGATCCCGGCTCCTCGCGATTCTACCTCGCACTTGAAGATGACCTGATGCGCATCTTCGCGAAAGAGTGGGTCTCGAAACTGCTGGAGCGGCTGGGCATGGAGGAAGGCATCCCCATCGAATCGAAGCTCATCAGCCGCCGCATTGAGACGGCGCAGAAGGCAGTCGAAGCACAGCACTTCGAATCGCGCAAACATCTGCTCGAATATGACGATGTCATGAACAAGCAGCGCGAGGCCGTGTACGGCCTTCGCCGCCGCTTGCTTGAGGGCATGGATCAAAAAGATCTGATCCTCGAAGACTACGTTTCAGCCATACTCGGCGACTTAATGGAAGAGTACTGTCCGCCCAAGGGACACGCCGACGATTGGAACATCAAAGGCCTGAAAGATGCCGTCTTCACCCGCTTCGGCGTCGACTTCATCGCTGAGCGCGTGAAACCGGAAGCGTTGAACCGGCAGGAACTGGGCGACGCGATTTTCGAAAAACTGAAGGAACGCTACGACGCGAAAGAAAAGCTGATCGGCCCCGAAGCCATGCGCCATCACGAGCGCATGATCATGCTCAGCGTGCTCGACTCGCAGTGGAAAGATCACCTCCTGAGCATGGATCACCTGAAGGAGGGCATCGGCCTGCGCGGCTACGGCCAGCACGATCCGCTGGTCGAGTACAAAAAAGAATCGTTCGAAATGTTCGAAGCGATGTTGGAGCGCTTCCAGGAAGATACGGCCCGCTATCTCTACCTTATGCAGATTATCGAACGCCCTCGCGATCCCGACCTCACCGATCCGCAGGGAGGCGAGCCCGCCGGCCCGGAGTCCGGAGTTCCGGTGCGACAGGGAAGTGGCGGGAACGGACATCGTCCGCCGCGCCTCGTCGCAACTTCCGCGGACGACCTCGAAGAAGCCTTCATGCGCCGCAAGCGCCGCGAACTCGAACAAGCCCGCATGGCCGGTGCCGGCGAAATGCAGCCGGTGCAGCAAGTGGTTCGCGGGCAGGAAAAAGTGGGCCGCAACGATCCCTGCCCCTGCGGCTCCGGCAAGAAATTCAAAAAATGCCACGGCGCATAGCCGCGGATTGTCATGAGGCATGTGGGGACGGCCGCCTCGGCCGTCCAGCCGAGCGCATCTAGGCGCATCGCTACCTAGGACGCCGACCCGAAGTTCTCGCAGTCGCCACCGCTCTGAACGTCATCTCCGCAGCCTCGCTCTTCGCCTGAGCCTTCCACTCCAGAAACAATCCCGCGTAGTTCTTCGTGATGTAATCCGCTGCGGTTACGCCGAGTTTCTTCGCGGTCGCATCAATCCACTGCGGCGCGCCTTCAATCTCGCAGAAATTTCCAATGGGCGTCTCGTCCACCACGACCTGCCCCTTCCCATCCGTCCACTCGGCGCGAAACTTCTCGTAGCGGAATGACGGCGAATATCCCAGAGCGCGCAGGATCAAATCCATCTTCTTCCCGTCGGCCAGGCCAGTCTCAATCTCGATGCGGGCATTGTGCCGCCCAATCTTTCCCTTGGATTTATGCGCCAGTGTCCACTCCGAGCCATACTTTCGAATGCGGAGCAGTTCCTTGCGTCCACGAAGAACTTTGCCCGGAAGGTCGTACAGAATATTCATTTCATGCGTCCGCGGCGTCAGCAGCCGAAATCCAGCTGCGCGCAACCTGCGCGCCAGAGCACGCAAGTCGACGACTCGAAACTTGATCTCGATTTCTCTCACTGAATGAAAGTGTATTACGGCGAGATCGTGCCGGTCGCTGGTGAAGCATCGTCGCCGAGCGATCCGCGGATTTTCTTCTCCCACTCCACCGGCTCTATCGGGCCCACCAGAAGTACCCAAGCTAGCGCTCCAATCCAGGAGAACAACCCTGCGATCAGAAAAGGCCAATAAAATCGGCCGAGACGATTGAGCAGGTATCCGGTGATAGCGGGCGCAAAGGAGCCGCCAAAGTTTCCTACAAAATTCTGAACTCCAGTCCAACGCCCTGAAACCCGCGGCCCGGCGAGCGTTTGCGTGACTGCCCAGCAGTGCGCCCCATTTACTCCCAGGCAGATACCGGCCACGGCCAGCACCCAGATGAAAACGTTGTCAGGTGCGACCGCTGCCGCTGCCAGCGAAATTCCCAGGCCGGTCATCCCGCCGCCGAGCAGTGTCTTGCGCACCCGCGTCGCTGAAGCGCCCGAGGCAATCCAGCGCTCCGACAATTTTCCGGTGAGGATCGCCGACACCGCTGCTAACAAAAAGATCAATCCTCCAACCCGCGCCATCTGATTCATCGAGAGATTGCGGGCCCGCACCAGATAAAACGGCAGCCAGGCGACCAGAAAATACAAGCCGTAGTTGATGCAAATCTGTCCCAGGCAAGTTCCCCACGCTGAGCGCTCGCGGAAAATGTCGAGAACCCGAACCTTCGGTTCCGAGGCCGCTGCGGTCGAGGTGGTACCACTGGGCATCCACGCCAGCCACGGAATCAGCCACAGCAAGCTGGCGAAACCCAGCACCAGGAAAAATGGCCGCCAGCCAAAGCGGCCAACCACGCTTCCTCCCACCAGCATGCCGACCGCCGGCCCCAAAGAAAGACCGGCCATAATGGCCGCATTGCCCATGCCGCGCCGGCTCTCGGTGAAGTAGCTGCTGCCCAAAATCTTTGAGTATGCGGGAAAAGAGATTGATTCCCCGATCCCGAGGATCACGCGAATTACAATCCATGCGGAAAATCCGTGCAGTATTCCTGTTACCGCAGTTGCCGCGGACCATACGAAGAAACCGGCGGCAAACACCCATTTCACTTCGAAGCGGTCGACTAACCATCCGGCCGGGATCTGCATGCAGCCGTAAGTCCAGAAAAATACTGAGAGCAGAGTGCCGAGCTGCGCAGCCGAAAGTCCGAGTTCGTCTTTCAGCAGCGGCGCTGCGATCGAAAGATTGCTGCGGTCGATGTAGTTGATAAAAACCGATAGGGCCAGCAGAAAAACCACGCGGTTCATCCCGCGAGCGCGCGACGCATCGTGAGTGATCCTGTCGCTCATAAATGACAAAGCCCGACAAATGCTACATCATCCCCTGCCCTGTTGAACTCTTTTTCCCGCAGCACATGCTCACCCCCGGCCCGAAAACTTGAACTCGATTTCTATTCAGCCGCATCCAACAAAGAGTAGGCAGAAATGCAATCAGTAAGGAGGACTCATGACCCGTTTACGGATAGTGCAACTCTGGATGGCGACCATAGTGCTGGGCGCCGGTTTGGCAGCTCTGCCGGCGCTGGCCGCGGGCACTCAGACCTTCACCGGAAAGGTCAGCGACGCCATGTGCGGCGCCAAACACAGTGAGGGAGTCGCTCCCGCCACCTGCGTTCGTGCCTGTGTGAAGAAAGGCGCGAAGTATGCCTTAGTGGTCGGCGACAAGGTCTATACGCTGGACACCGCGGATCAAGCCAATCTGGACGAACTCAACAAGCTGGCTTGGGAGGAGGCCAAAGTCACAGGCACACGCAACGGAGATACGATTTCAGTAAAGACCGTCGTCGCCTCCAAGTGAGATTCGAGAAACGCCGGCACGGGAAGGCCGCTGACGAACTGAGATGGAAATCCGGAATTGAATTTCCGCCTCCGCCTTTTCTGCAAAATCTTCACGATCCGTCCGCGGCCGGCTATTGCTCTGCGCGGACGATGATACCTTAAGAAAAAGTCGGCAGCTTCACCAGATCATTCTTCGGAACTGATTCTAACGGTTCCCCGGCTTTGCGCCAGGCGGTCAATCCGCCGACGATCACGAACGTGTTGAATCCTTTTTCCCGCAGCAGGTGCGCCACCCGGGCGCTGGTCGCTTCGCGCGCTCAAGTGCAGTAAAGATAGATGTCCTTGTCTTTGGGAAGGTTCTTGATTTCTTCTTCGAGATTGTTGGGTTCGATGCGGATCGAGCCTTTGATCCGCGCCGCCCCCGAGTCGTAATAGCCGTGGCTACGGACGTCGACGATGAGCACTCGATTCGCCTCTTGCGACGCCAAGCGCGCGGCCAGCTCCTGCACCTGAATTCGCGGCACCACGCGATACATTCTGTGCCTGCGGTACTGCACCACACGGTAGATCGCGTACGCTACGACTGCGGCGACCACGACCACTTCCATTGCCAGCCCGGCCTCGTGAAACCCGCGCAGGATGCCGGCCAGGAAATCGCGGGAAAGATATCCCACAGAAAGATAGGTGAGGGAATACACCAGGGCTCCGGCAAGGTCCAATTGCAGAAACTGCCAGAAGCGCATCTTCATGCTGCCCGCCAACGGCGCCGCCATGGTGTTGACTCCGGGAATAAACTTCGCAATCACAAGCGTGGCTTTGCCGCGTTTGTAAAAGGACTCCGCCGAGCGCAAAATGCAGGTCTCGGGATTGATCGACACACGGCACAGGAACCCGAGCAGCAGCCAGCCCATGTACCGTCCCAGCCAGAACTGCACCGTATCGCCCAGCAGCAAAGCCACAATCGCCGCCAGCAGAATGTACGGACCCCACAACGCGTGCGCCGCCACCGCAGCCCCCGCCGCCACCAAAGCGATCGCGGCCGGAAAGGGAAGCCCGATGGCTTCAGCCAGCAACAGACCGAAGGTCAAGGCATACCCGTGGCGCGCCATCAGCAAATACAAATCCATAGACCGTCTTGGATAAAGAAAATCAGGAAAGGGTTCAGTATAAACAAAGCCGGACGCCTGTCCGATGGACAACGTCCGGCTTTGTTACGGGGAGTGCTTATTCGAAAAGGGACTCTCCCCGTGCGGGCTTAAAAGACAGCGGTCATCACTCGAAGTACCGGGCCCTTCACGGGTCGGCGCGTCATTAGAAGCCGGCGCCTTTTTTCGCAAAGCTTCGACTGAAGCCGCTGCCTATGCTTTAGCGGATGTTACCGCTGCCGGTAAGGCGCCTCGGCGACTGCCTTTCCCAAGTGCCGGGGCGAGATCAGATGGACCGCTCTGTGGCGATCCATCGCATCATGGTGCGTCTCATTAGCCTTCCGCTTTGGCGGCACTCCACCAAGCGACAGGATTATGTTCCAATCGCCGGGGAAAAGTCTGTGGCCTCAGTCACAATATTGCGTGACGGAAATCAAAAGGAAGGCTCGAGCCTGTGCAAATCTCGACGGGTTGATTCACTTCTCTCTCGCCACCACAAACTCCGGCGCCCACAGCAGCGCACGCTTGATCTCAGAATCCGGGAAGGTGCAGATCGCCTTTCGCGCTGCCTCCGCATACCGTGCGGCTCGAGCGTGAGCCGCGTCCAGCGATCCGTAGCGCTGCAGAATCTCCATAATCTGCGTATGGGTCACGCCGTTGAAGGCGCGATCGCGCAGAATCGTCTCAATCTTGGCACGTTCTTCGGGCCTGCAACGCTCCAGCGCGTGGATCACCGCCATTGTGACCTTGCCCTCCCGCAGATCACTCGCCACCGGCTTTCCCAAGACATCTTCGGACGCGGTTAGGTCAAGCACATCATCCACGATCTGAAAGGCCATGCCGAGATCGTGCCCGTACTGGCCCAGCGCCTTTTCCTGCGCGGCCGTTGCTCCACCCAGAATCGCTCCCAGCCGCATGCAAACGGAGAACAGGCAAGCGGTCTTGCGGTAGATCAAATCGAAGTGCTCATCGAGTGTGATCAGTTGCCCCAGCTTTTCCATCTGCAGTAGTTCGCCTTCAACCATTTGCTGCGTTAGCTCAATCAGAGTGTCGAGAATGCGGAAGTTGCGCTCCTGCACCGCAACCTTGAAGGCCTGCATGTAGAGCCAGTCGCCCGCAAGCACGCACTTCGAATTGCCCCACTGCGTATTGGCGGCTGGACGGCCGCGGCGCGTCTTGGCTTCATCGATAATGTCGTCGTGCACTAGCGTCGCGGTATGAATGATCTCGACGACCGCGCCCAGTTTCACCGCGCCGCGTCCTTCGTAATTGAAGAGCTTCGAAGAAAGGAAGAGAAGTGCCGGGCGAATCCGCTTGCCTCCTCCGTTCCGCAGATACTCGCCAATCTCTGTGATAGCCCGCACACCCGAGACAGTATCCTGCCCGAACTCGCCCTCAAGAGCCGCGAGATCATCGTGCAGCAAGTCGAAGACTTCTTTCCCGTTAATGATTGCCGGTGCGCTCACTTAATTCGTCCGATAATTCGTAAACTGCAAATCGATGCCGAAATCATGTCCTCGCAGCATTGCGATTACTTCTTGCAACGTGTCGCGGTCTTTGCTGCTGATGCGCACCAGATCGCCTTGGATCGAAGCCTGCGCTTTTTTCTTCGAGTCTTTGACCAGCTTCACGATCTCTCGCGCCTTTTCGATGGCGATGCCCTGTTGCATCGTAACTTTGCGCTTGGCCGTGCCGCCGGCCGCCGGTTCCACCGCGCCATAGGTCAATCCTTTTAACGACACTCCACGCTTGACCAGTTTCTGCTGCAGGATATCGTTCACCGCCTTCAGCTTGTATTCGTCGGCGGAGTGCAGCACGATCGCGTCCTTTTCCAATTCGATATTCGACTTCGAATCTTTCAGGTCGAAACGCGTGTGAACTTCCTTCAACGCCTGCTGGATCGCATTCGACACTTCCTGCAGGTCAATCTTGCTCACGATGTCAAAAGTGTTATCGGGCATCGGATTTCATTTCTTTCTGAAACAATGGAATCTGACCCTTGAGGGTACCAGAAGAAGCTCTCCGGGAGGAGGGTTAACCTGCAGAAATTTTGCTTTCAGCGGTTTCAGTCAATTTGAAAAAATTGTAAAAGTTGCGAGCCGTCTGCTGCCCGATTTCTTCCGCCGTCGACCCAAGCAATTCCCCAAGTTTCCGCGCAGTTTCCCTCACGAACCCCGGCTCATTGCGTTTGCCCCTATGCGGCACCGGCGCCAAATATGGCGAGTCAGTCTCAATCAGCATGCGCTCCAGCGGAACTTCGAGCGCGGCATCGCGAATCGGCTGGGCCTTCGGGAAGGTCAAGTTGCCGGCGAACGAAATCATGAACCCCATGTCGAGCGCACTCTTCGCCTGCGGCCAGTTTCCGGTGAAGCAGTGCAGAATTCCTCCCAGCCCTTTCGGTGCCCAGTGTTCTCGCATCAACCCGAGGCAATCGCTCCAGGCGTTGTCGCTGTCCTCCGAGGGACGGCAGTGAATCACGATCGGCAGTTTCGCGGCCGCCGCCAACTCCATCTGCCGCAAGAAAACATCTTTCTGCACCTCGCGCGGAGAGTGATCGTAATAGTAATCGAGCCCGATTTCCCCCCAGGCGATCACTTTAGGATTCTTCGCCAGTCGTTCCATGTTCTGATATGCCGCTTCACTCGCGAGCCGGGCTTCGTGAGGATGAATGCCGAGCGTCGCGTAGATGAAATCGTACTTCTCCGCCAATCGGATTCCGCAATCCACATCCTCGGGACCATCGCCATTGCCGATGGCAACGATCGTCTGCACCCCAGCCTCGCGCGCGCGAGCAATCACCTGCTCGCGATCGGAGTCGAACTGCTTGCCATCGAGATGGGCGTGAGAATCAACAAACATGGGCTTACGAAACAGCTCGTGTGGGGACGGGCACTCTTGCCCGTCCATGCCGAGCGAAAGCTCGGCTTGGTTTTGACTTCTTCTCCAGGAGAACTGACCTTGGAATCTTTACTTCAATCTCGCCCCCACCGGCACATCCTCCAAAAAGCCAGCCAGCACTGGCTTCCCATCTTCAAGCGACGCCGCCACGATCATGCCGTTCGATTCCATCCCGCGCAGCTTGCGCGGCGCAAGATTGGCGACGATTACAACTTTCCGCCCGATCAAAGCTTCCGGCGCATAGGCTTCGGCAATTCCAGCCAGCACCTGCCGCACTTCCGTTCCAATATCAACCTCAAGCCGCAGGAGTTTGTCCGCCTTGGGCACTCTCTCGGCGACTTTCACCAGCCCCACACGCAGCTCAATCTTGGCGAAATCGTCAATGGAAATCTTATCGTTCGCCGGTGCTGCGGCCGTTGGAACTGCCGCCGTGACCACCGCAACCAAACCCGCCTGCGCCGCCGGCGCTGGCGTCGCAGCCGTAGCCTCCGCCACCGGCGCACTCCTCTGCTCCTCTTCCATCTTCTGCATCCTTTCAATTGCGCCCTTGTCGGCGCGCGGAAACACGGGTTGCACTTCACCCAGCTTTGTGCCCAGAGGCAGTTGTCCCCAAGCCAGTTCGCCCAGCGCGAGCTTCTGGATATCGCCCAACCCCAGCTGCAGCCAAATCTTCGCGGCCGCATCCGGCACCACGGGATACGCCAGCGCCGTCGCAACCCGCAGAGCTTCCGCAGCCGTATAAAGCACGGTGGCCAGGCGCGATCGGCTGTCTTCGTCCTGCTTCTCGCCCAGCGCCCATGGCTCATTCTCGACAATGTATTTGTCTACCGCCGCCACCAGCGCCCACGCCGCTTCAAGCGCCCGGGAAAACTGGAACTGATCAAACAGCGTCCCGAATTCGCGGATCGTCTTCCGCGCCGTCTCCGCAATCGCATCGTCCGCAGCGGTTCTCGACGCCCCGCGCGATGGATACGGCACCTCGCCCCTGAAATAGCGATTGATCATGGTCAAGGTGCGGCTGGCCAGGTTTCCCAACCCGTTCGCCAGATCAGAGTTATAACGCTGCACCAGCGCATCGAACGAAAACGATCCATCCTGACCGAATACGACTTCACGCAACAGAAAATAGCGCAGCGCATCCGCGCCCAGCACATCGAGAATCGTTTCCGTTCGCACGATATTGCCGCGCGACTTCGACATCTTGCTCTCTTCAAACAGCAGCCAGCCATGGGCTACAATCGCCTTCGGCACCGGCAGCCCCGCGGCCATGAGAAACGCCGGCCAATAAACGCAATGGAAGCGGACAATCTCTTTCCCGATCATCTGCACATCGGCTGGCCAGAATTTCTTGAACGCCTCCTGTGCCCCCGCGTGCGAAGAACCGTAGCCAATTGCGGTGATGTAATTCGCCAGCGCGTCGAGCCAGACGTAAATCACGTGCTTGGGATCGTCCGGCACCGGAATGCCCCAGGTAAACGTCGAACGGCTGATCGAGAGATCGCGCAGCCCCGAACGCACAAATGAGATCACCTCATTGCGCCGCGCCTCCGGACGAATGAACTCCGGATTCGCGTACAACGCCAGCAGCTTGTCCTGAAATTCTGAAAGTTTGAAAAAGTAGTTCTCTTCTTTAACGGTCTCGGTAATACGCCCGCAAGTAGGGCAAGGATCGCCCGGCTGCGCGCCATCAACATAAAGCTCATCCGACACGCAGTACTGCCCGGTGTAAGTGCCCTTATAGATGTATCCATTGTCACGAATCTTCCGGAACAACTCCTGCACGCGCTTCTTGTGCCGGTCTTCCGTGGTGCGGATGAAATCATCGTTCGAGATGCCCATCCGCTTCCATAATCGCCGGAACTCGGCCGAAATTTCATCGGCATACTGCTGCGGGGTTTTTCCCGCAGCCTGCGCCGCCCGTTCGATCTTCTGCCCGTGCTCGTCCGTGCCCGTAAGAAAAAACGTTTCTGCGCCCAGCAGTCGTTGCCGCCGCGCAATCGTGTCGCACGCAATCGTCGTGTAGGCGTGCCCGATGTGCGGATGCGCGTTCACGTAGTAAATCGGCGTCGTGATGTAAAACTTTCCGGTCATTACTTGTCTTTTAGAGCTCCGCCCAAGTGTTCACTAAGGTTTTGTTATTCCGAACCGGCGTCAGGCCGGTGAGTGCCTGCCCTGAGCTTGCCGAAGGGAATCTGCTTTTTCTTTGCGGACGTGCAAATACGCCTCGACCGCCCCGCTCATCACGCTCTTCAGCGGCACATGATGCTCCGCGGCGATGCGCCGGCAATCTTCATATTCCGGAGCGTAGTTGGTGACCGTCCCGTTCATGCTCGCGATCTTGATCCTCACCTCGCCCCACGGTGTGCCCACGCTCTCCCAGCGGCGCGCCAGAGTCTGCCGCATTTCATCGCGCCGCCGCACGCCCAATGTTGTCGTCTCCGTGAAAATCAGTTGCGTCAGCTTGCCCGCGTCTTCGGGCTTGCACAAAACCGTCAACAGCATTCCCGGACGATTCTTCTTCATCTGCACCGGCATGCCAAAGGCATCCAGCGCGTCCTCTTCCAGCAGTCGATCCATCACATATCCAAACACCTGCGGATTCAAATCGTCGAGATTCGCCTCCAGCACCGTGATCGTCTCCGATGCAGTCTTCCCAGCCAGAGTCGCGGCGGCTTCTCCAATCGTCAGCCGCACCACATTCGGATGCCCGGAAAAATCCTGCGATCCCGCCCCATAACCTGACTTCTCAATCTTCATCTCTGGAAAAGCCGCGAATCGCGAAGCCAAAGTCCTCACGATCGCCGCGCCCGTCGGCGTGACCAGTTCCGCCTGCAATCCCGAGGAATAAACAGGCGCATCTTTCAGCAGTTCCACCGTCGCCGGAGCCGGTACCGGAAACGTGCCATGCGCGCACTTCACCATGCCGCCGCCGACATTCAAGGGCGAACAAATAATCTCGTCCACCCCCAGCGCCTCGGCCCCAACGGCCGCACAGACAATATCCACGATCGCGTCCACTGCACCGACTTCATGAAAGTGCACACTCTCAATCGGCGTATCATGAATCTTCGCCTCTGCCTGTCCCAGCGCCTCGAAGATATGGATGGCGGTCTTCTTAGCGGATTCCGAAATCGAAGCTGAAAAAATGATCTGCCGAATCTCACCAAGCCCGCGAGAATGCTCGTGCGAGTGCTCGTGTGGCGCGGACACTCCCTTCGGCAGGCTCAGGGCAGGCTCTGTCCGCATCTCACCAGGATGGGAATGTGAATGTCCATGATGCTCACGCTCGCGCAGATGACCATCGCCGGAATGCGGATGAGAATGCTGCTCTTGCCGCCCCCAATACTCTTCGCGCGGCAAGTCCTTCTCCCCATCCACGTAAACATCCACCTTGGTGGCCGAAATCCCGCTGCGCACCACTCGCGAAATTTCCAGCTTCGCGCCCACCCCAAGTGCCGCCACGGTGTCTTCGAACAACCGCGCCGGAACCCCGGCATCCACAAGCGCGCCCAGAAACATATCGCCGCTCATGCCGGAAAAACATTCTAGGTAAGCAATGCGCATAGAAGTGAAGCCGATTTTTTATCATAGGGAAGCGTGCATCCTGCGTCAAACCAGCGTCCTCGCGCGCTCTGCTAGAATCACTATCTTCTTAGACAACGCCGAGGGAAGCCTTGTATCGTCATCTCGAACATGTTCTAGCCGGACGCATCGCAGAGTTTCTTCGCCGCCGTTATCCGGACGCAACTTTACCCGAAGTGGTCATTGAACAGCCTCCCAAGGTAGAGCTCGGCGATTTCGCCATCCCTCTCTTTCCTTTCGCCAAGCCGCTGCGCACGGCTCCGCTGAAGCTTGCCGAAGCCATCCGCGCTAGCATCGGGCCCATCGAAGGCATCGCCGAAATGCAGGTCGCGCCCCCCGGCTACTTGAATGTAAGAATCGATCGTCTTTGGCTGGCTGCAGCTCTCGCCGCCGACCAGAAACCGCTCGTCGCAATTCCCGCGGGAAAGATTCTGGTCGAGCACACCAGCATCAATCCCAACAAGGCCGCCCACATCGGCCATCTCCGCAACGCCATCCTCGGGGACACGTTTGTCCGTTTGTTGCGCTACGCCGGCAGGGATGTGGATGTCCAGAACTATATCGACAACACCGGCGTGCAGGTCGCGGACGTCGTCGTGGGTTTCATGATTATCGAGAAAAAGTCCCGCGCAGAAATCGAGGCTCTAACCCGCCAGCCCCGCTTCGACTACTACTGCTGGGATCTCTACGCCCGGGTTTCGCAGTGGTACGAGCAAGACAAGCAAAATCTGCAAGCCCGCGCCCGGACGCTGCACGCCATCGAAGATGCCACCAGCGAAACCGCGGCCATCGCCGATCTCATCTCGACCGCAGTCCTGCGCCGGCACCTCGAAACCATGGACCGCCTCGACATCGAATACGATTTCCTACCCGAGGAAAGTGAAATCCTGCACCTGCACTTCTGGGACGCGGCCTTCGTTAAACTGAAAGAAGCAGGTGTACTCACCTACGAAAACGAAGGCAAGAATAAAGGCTGCTGGGTCATGCGTCGAGCTGGAACGGCCTCGACCCTGCAAGATGCACTGAACACAGATGAATCCGAGAAGATCTCCGAAGAAGACCAAAAAGTAATCGTCCGCTCCAACGGCACCGTCGGCTACGTCGGCAAAGACATCGCCTACCACATGTGGAAGTTCGGCCTGCTGGGACGCGACTTTGCCTATCGCAAGTTCTACCGCTATCCCGACCAGCACGAGTGCTGGATCTCTGCTATGCAAGGCGAGAAAAATCATCCTCACTTCGGAGACGTCGCCGAAATCTACAACGTAATCGACGCACGCCAGTCCGAAGCTCAAAACACTGTCATCGAAGGGCTGCGCGGACTCGGCCACGATGAGGCCGCCGACCACTACACGCATTTTTCCTATGAGATGGTTGCGCTCACCCCGCGCTGCGCCGCCGAACTCGGCTACACGCTCACCGAAGAAGATAAGACGCGCTCTTACATCGAGGTCTCAGGTCGCAAAGGTTTCGGCGTAAAAGCCGACGACCTGCTCGACCAACTCATCGTCTCAGCCAAAAGCGAAGTCGACTCGCGCCATCCCCAACTCACCGACGCTGAGCGCCTCTCCATCGCCACGCAGATCGCTATTGGCGCCCTGCGCTACTTCATGCTGAAGTTCACCAAGCAGTCCGTTATCGCCTTCGACTTCAAAGAAGCCCTCAGCTTCGAAGGCGAAACCGGTCCCTACGCGCAGTACGCCGTAGTGCGCGCCGCCAGCATCTTCAAGAAGGCCGCCATTAATCCTGAAAGTTTCTGTCGAGACATTGCCAACAAGGTCTCGGTCGCAGACCTAACCAAATTTCTGGCAGGTGAAAACGCAGATGAATTCTGGGAACTCTGGCTGGCTGCTTCGAAAACTTCCTACCTGGTGGACCAGTGCATTGCCACCACGGAACCGGCCTACCTGGCCAAACACGCCTTCCAGCTGGCGCAACTTTTCAATACTTTTTATCACCGCCATCCCATCCTGAGTGAGCCCGATGAAAAGCGAAAGCATTTCCTGCTGGCCACGGTAGCCGTGGTCCGCCGCGAACTGATTCGAACCTTGGCAATCATGGGCATCACCGTGCCGCCGGTCATGTAGAATGCGGGCAATGCGTGAGCGGGCGGTCCGTTCGCGTGCCTTTGCCCAGAACAACATGCCCGACACGCCCTCCACCATCTCCCAATCGTGGCTTCGCAGTGCGTTTCGCTTGCTTATTGCTGTCATCGTGGCTGTCCTCTTCGCCGGTTTCCTCTACGAAAATATTTCGGAGACGCGCGAGCGCCGCTTCCACCCTATGCCCGGCCAGCTCGTCGACATCGGCGGCTACAAACTGCACATCGACTGCACCGGCCAGGGATCGCCCACGGTAATCCTCGATGCCGGCATGGGCGATTCCTTTCTGTCCTGGCACAAAGTGCAGCCGGAGATCGCAAAGTTCACCCGCGTCTGTTCCTACGATCGCGCCGGCCTCGGCTACAGCGATTCCAGCCCGCGCCCCCGCACCACGAGAGTGTTCGTCGACGAATTGCACCGGCTGCTGCAACACACTGGCATCCCCGGTCCGCTCGTTCTCGTCGGCCACTCCATGGGCGGATTCGATGTCCGCCTCTACGCCAGCCTTTATCGCAACGAAGTAGCCGGCCTGGTCCTCGTGGATTCCTCCCACCCCGAGCAGCAGAAACGTCTTCCACCGGCAATCAACGATCTGGACGCCACCTGGCTGCGGGAGCAGGAATTTTTCGAGTTCACTATGCCTTTCGGGATCCCACGTCTCATGGGATTCTGCGGTAACGACGATGCCGTCCGCGCCGCCGACTGCAACTTCCACACCGCGCGCGAAAGCGTCGAAGAATTGAAGGCAATTTCTCAGAGCGCCGCAGAAACTGCGAACAGCGGCTCACTCGGCGACATCCCCCTGGTCGTGCTCTCACACGATCCCGACATGCCCCAGTCCGACCTTCCCGAAGATCTGGTCAAACCCACCAACGACGCCTGGCAACAGATGCAGGAAGAATTAGCGCACCTCTCCACCAGAGGCAAGCAGGTGATCGCGAAAAACAGCGGCCATTACATCCAGCTCGATCGCCCAGACCTGGTGGTCGCCGCGGTTCGCAGCGTTGTTGACCAGGCGCGTCAGGCTTTGCAGCCGCCCCCACCCAAACGTTAGGAAAACAATCCGCAAACAAACCTGCTAATGTGAGTTTTTTCCCAGCCAGCTCCACCTGCTCCGTCCGGGAGGATGAACATGAGGTCTTCGCCCCACTGTTGCAGCAGTTTCGCAACGCGGCTCGCTTTCCTTTTTCTGTTGGCGCTGTCGAGCGCGTTCTTCTGCACTCTGGCCGCAGCGCAAGATGCGCAGCCGATTCAGCAGACCGGCGCCGCGCAGCCCGTTCCCCGTCCCCGCATCGGTCTCGCACTGAGCGGCGGCGGTGCGCTCGGCCTGTCTGAAATCGGAGTCCTGCAATGGATGGAGCAGAATCACATCCCGGTGGACCGCGTAGCCGGCACCAGCATGGGCAGCATCATCGCCGCCATGTACGCCACCGGAATGTCGCCCGAAGAAATCCAGAAGTTTGCCGAGAACGTCGACTGGGACGATGTCCTTCTTTCCGGACCCACTTACCGGCAGCTAAGCTACCGCCGTAAGCAGGATCGCCGCGACTATCAGATTCAAGCCGCACTCGGCCTGAAGCATGGACTGAACGGTCCCAACGGACTCAACCCAGGTCTCGGCGTCGGCCTGCTGCTTGATCGTATCGCCTTCCCCTTCTCCCGCATCGCCAGCTTCGACGATTTGCCCATTCCTTTCCGCTGCGTGGCCACCGATATGTTGAGCGGCGACCGGGTCGTGCTGCGCGATGGTTCTCTAGCCACTGCCGTCCGCGCCAGCATGGCCATCCCCGGCGTTTTCACTCCCGTGGAAATGAACGGCCGCGTCCTCGCCGATGGCGGTATGGTCGAAAACATTCCCGTCGAGACCGTCCGCGAAATGGATGCCGACACCGTGATCGCGATCGACCTCCGCACTCCTCTCGGAGACCCCGAGCAACTGGAAACCTTGACCGGTGTGCTCTCCCGCGCCCTCGACGTAATGTTGCTGCAGAATGAGCGCCGCTCCCTCGCTCTGGCTAACGCCGTAGTAACTGTCGACACCGGAAATTTTTCCATCGACGACTACGATCGGCTCAACGATCTCATCCGCCTCGGTTACACCAGCGCGGCGAGTCAGTCCGCGATCTTGCTGCCCTACGCCATCAAAGATGAAGCAGAGTGGCAAGAGTATCTGGCCGCACGCGCGGCTCGCAGACGCCCTCACCCAAAGGCGGTGCAATCCGTAGAAGTCGTAGGCGCGGACTCCGACCAGGACCGCCGCCTTGAACATGGTCTCAAGTCACTTACTCGCGAGCCGCTCGATCTGCCGAAACTTGAGACCCAACTGACTCGCATAGCCGGCGAAGGCGAGTTCGACCGCCTCGGCTATGAAGGCTTCACCCAAAATGGCGTGCCTGCATTGCGCGTGACTGCGCATGAGAAAACCTATGGGCCGCCGTTCGTGGATCTGGCCGTGAACGTCGATGGCTCCGGAGTGGCCGCATTCGATTTCGCCGCTGGCGCCCGCATCACTTTCATGGACGTGGAACATCACGGCGGCGAATGGCGCAACGATCTCCTGCTAGGCTCAAGCAACCTCGCCGCCAGCGAGTTCTATCAGCCGCTCGGCGACACCCATCTTTTCGTCGCGCCCTACGTTTTTGCTTCCAAACTCCCGCGCAACGAATTCACCGGAGAGACTCGCACCGCGGTTTTCGGAGACGAAAGAGCCGGAGGCGGCTTCGACTTGGGCTTTAACACCGGTCAGCGCAGCGAACTCCGCCTCGGCTACGAAATATTCGACGGCAAACTCGCGCCCCTGATCGGCAGCGCCGGCCTGGTTTCAGTCACCGGCAGCACGGGAGAATTCCGCGCCCGCTATGTCTGGGACGGCCAGGACGATCCCGAAGTTCCGGGCCGCGGCACGCGCATTGTCTCCAGTCTCTCCCGCGTGCTGCAGAGCCCCGGCCTTCTTCATCCCATCACGCAACTCGATGTTCAGACTTCCACTTTCATTCCGACCGGGCCGAAGACTTCCCTTTTTTTCCTGGCCTCGGGTGGAACCACTTTCCACGGCACTGCAGGACCATTCCAGATTTTCACACTGGGCGGGACCTTCCACCTCGGCGCCTACCTGCCACAGGAATTCGTCGGCAACCACTACGCCTATTCCTCCTTCGGATTCCGCCGCGAGTTCTATCACTTGCCACAGCTGGTCGGAGGAAAAATTTATTGGGGCGGATGGTACGAGGCGGGCAGCGCATTCGATGATCCCAGCACGGTCGTGGTCCGCGGCACGTTTAATCTCGGCGTGATCGCAGAAACCATTGTCGGCCCCATCGCTCTGGCCACCAGCGTAAGCCCAACCGGAGAGTCGCGAGTAAATCTTTCCATAGGAAGGCTCTTCTGAGCAGGCTCGACGGTATGTCAGAATAGAAGCGCGTGAGGATAGGCTCGGGAAGAGCCCGGACAGACTGCGAGAACACTCTGATAACGTCGATTCCGATTCTTCGGAGGTTATGCTGTATGTGCAGGAATATCAAAACTCTTTTCAACTTTGATCCGCCCGTCAACGCCGACGAGGTTCGAGCCGCCTCGCTGCAGTTCGTCAGAAAGATCACCGGCTTCAACAAACCGTCGAAAGCGAATGAACCTTCGTTCCTGGCCGCAGTCGATGAAGTAGCGGCCGTCTCGGCTCGCCTTCTCCAGTCGCTCGAAACCAACGCTCCGCCCAAGAATCGCGAGGAAGAAGCGGCTAAGGCAAAAGCTCGCGCCGCGGAAAGATTCGGCGCCTGAGTGGATAACGACTGGGTAGTGGCTGAGTTTGGATTCGTGCTTTCTTGAAGGCGTCATCCCTAAACCCGGCGCAGTTCAGCCGGGTGAGGGATCTCCCGTAGACGGACGCATGCGCGTGGAAGATCCCTTCGACTTCGCGGGCTTTCGCTCCGCCTGAAAAGCGGCTCCACTCAGGATGACGCCACCGAAAGAACTCATGCACATTGTAGGTCGTTGATATTATCTTATAGATATAATGAAGAAACGCTGTCTCGGCGAAATCGTCCAGCGAGTCGGTTCGTCGCACAGGTTCTCAAAAGCTCATCCAGCCGCCTACTTTTGCTCTAAAGCCCATCTACGGCCACGGAAACGTCATTCCCGGCGAAAGTCGTGACCGTCAGTGCTGGCCCTCTAGTGCTCTATCTCTCCAATATCTTCTAGTTACAATCGATTCAGTGACTTAGGCGGAATTGTCCGAGTGGCGTGCAACGCCCGCGAGGTTGTAGTCATCTAAGTAATTGAAAAGGCAAAGCCGAGTGAATCTCTATGAAGAGCCCAATGAAAACCGGAACCAAGTCAGTCGCAATACTTGCTGTCATGTTATTGGCGACGACGCTGGCCCTCGCAGCGCCCAAACCTCCAAAGGTAAGCGCTCCGCAGAATATCCCGCCATTTCCTGGGACGCTGGTCAACGCTCGCTTCATCTACGTCACCAGCTATGACGGCGACCAGTTCAGTCCCAACCTGTTTCCCGAAGACCGGCAAGCGATCGCCACGGTGCAGGATGCGATTCAGAAATGGGGAAAGTTCATTCTGGTCTATGAACCGCAGCAGGCCGATATCATTTTGATGGTCATGAGCCGCCCGTCCGAAGATGTGCTGGCGGTCTACGATGCGCACGGCTGGCCGCAAAATCAATACCTCTGGCGTATGACCGGCCGCAACGGCCTGCAGCCGAGCGAAGCCCCGCTGGTCACGAATCTGGAGAAGGCCTTCGAGCAGGCGACCGCGAAGTAAAGCGAGTCGGCCACGGATTCTCACGCATTTGCACGGATACTGCTAGTTCGTTATCTGTATCCGTGATGATCCGCGAAAATCCGTGGCCGATTTACCTTTGTGATCTAACTCTTGTTGCCGGCGATCATCAGTCCAGCCCCCACCACAACCAACACGATGCTCATGACCGGCGGAACTCTCCGGTCATCGTGCGTCGTGACGCCCACATGTGCGTCGCCGATGTTGACACCGTGATGTTCAGAATGCGGGAAGGGCACAAAGAAGGAAAGCACACCCAGCACCAGCACTAGAACTCCAACCACCATTAGGGGTTTCAAGGAATGCCTCCAGAATCAGAATTGACGGAAGCGAACTAGCCGATCCGAGCGCATAGGATGCCGATCGTACCGAAATGGCTGTGAAGAAAAGCGCATCTTTCGCAAGAAGTTCTAATTGGCTTCACCTAACTCGCAAAACCCTTCACGAACTCAACCAAACTGCGCAACGCGATCCCCGAAGGTCCCTTCGCGATCCACGGCTTTTGATCTTCCATCCACGCTGTGCCCGCGATGTCGAGATGAATCCAGGGCGTATCCTCGGCGAACTCTTTCAGGAACATGGCCGCGGTGATGGCGCCACCCCAGCGCCCACCAGTATTCATGATGTCGGCGATGGTGGAGCGAATCTGCTCTTTGTATTCGTCATCGAGCGGCAGCCGCCACATTTTCTCGCCCGCCTCTTCATTGGCTTTGTGGAAGCGCTCATACATGGCGTCATCGTTGGCGAAGATTCCTGCGTTCGCGTAGCCGAGCGCAACCACTACTGCGCCAGTGAGCGTAGCCGCATCCACTAGATGAGTGCAACCGAGCTGGCGCGCGTAGAACAGACCGTCCGCTAAAACCAGGCGGCCTTCGGCGTCAGTGTTGATGATCTCGATGCTCTTGCCGGACATCGCAATCTGCACGTCGCCGGGCTTTTGCGCCTTGCCGGAGGGCATGTTCTCCGCGGCGCATACGATGCCGATTACTTTCACTTTCGGCTTCAGCAGCGCGATGGCGCGCATGGCCCCGATCATGGTGGCGCCGCCGGCCATGTCGTATTTCATCTTCTCCATGCCATCGGCGGGCTTGATCGAAATGCCGCCGGTGTCGAATGTAATTCCTTTGCCGACAAGTCCTAACACTGGTTTTTCCGGCGCGCCGGAAGGTTCATACTTCATCACGATCAAAGCCGGAGGTTCATCAGAACCTTGCGACACGCTCCAGAAGGCGCCCATCTTCAATTCTTTGATCTTGTCGGCGCCGTAGACTTCACACTTCAAACCAACTTCTTGGCACATCTTCTTCGCCCGGTCGCCGAGCATGGTTGGCGTCATGCGGTTCGAAGGCTCATTCACCAGGTCGCGCGTGAAATTTTGCGACTCGCCGATAACCTGCGCTTCGTTCGCCGCTTTTTCGAGCGCGGCCTTGTCGCCTGCAGTGAGGATTGTGATTGCATCAATCTTCTGATCCTTGCGGTCGCTGCGATAGTAGTCGGGATCGAAGTTGCCCACCAGCGCGCCCTCCACAATCGCGCTCACCGCTTCTTCGGCAGAAATACTCGGTGGAGCGATGAAGGCGAAGCTGCGGATACCGCGCGCCTTAAGGGTGCGCACGGCCGCTCCGGCAATCCGGCGCAAATCGTAAGTCGCAAACTTCTTCGCCGCGCCGCCGCCGATCAGCAGAAGACGCTTCGCTTTCAGTCCGGCAGGTTTGTGCAGCAAATTGATTTCGAAAGGCTTGCCGGTTAGTTCACCGCTGGCCAGCAGATCGCCCGCGGCAGACTGCAAGGCCGCGTCGCCGGTAGCGAGCTTGAGCTGGGGCTTGGCGTCTTTGTTCTTGTCTTTCTGTGCCGGATCGGCCTGTGCTTGATCAGCGTAGTCGAGCACAATGGCGACTAGAGATTCGGTTTCGAGTTGAGCCGGCGTAGAGAGAGAGATAGTCGTTTTCATAATGTCGTTTGGAAGTTATCGGATGACCCTCCAGTATCGTCGGCAAACGGGGGCGAGCGCAAGCGCGAGAAGATATTTCAACCTGCTAGAATCCCCCGTGTAGAGAGGTCCGGTTTAATGAAGGTGCGGTGGTGGATTCTATTCTTCCCGCTGGTTTCCGTGATCGTGCTTTCCCTGCTGGTGGAACGGCATGCGGCCAAGGCGGCTCGGTCGCATGAGGCGGCGCACGCTCCGGTGGCCACGGGTTCCAAATAGTTCGCACCTCACGCAGTTTTTGAGTTAAGTCTCGCCTGAATTTTTCCCAGCAATCCGGCGGCAGCTTCGCCCGCATCGCGCGTGGAAAACTCGCTGCCCAGTTCGATGACCGGCAGGTTGGCGCAGGCAGTCTGGAAGGCTTGCTGCGTGGCTGGGGCCGCGGCAACGCCAGGGCCTATCAGCAAGAGATCGAAATGGGTGATGCGCATCAGGATCATGGCATCGCGCAGGTGGCTGCTGGTGTGGACGTCGTAGCCTTCGCGGCGCAGCAGTTCGCGCAGATAGGCGAGCACATCGGCATTACTGTCGAGGCATAGAACGCTGCGGCCGGTAGAGGCCAGCGCTTCGGCGCGGGCTCGGGGAGCGTAGAACGAGGCGACTGCCTTTTCTTCCGAGTCATGCGTGTCGAATAACTTCGCTAGATGAGACAGCTCGAGAACCTTGCGCACGTGTTCGGGCACGTTGCAGAGCTTCAAGTCTCCGTGCACCTGGCGGGTGCTGGTGAGGGTGCGGACGATGGTGCCGAGTCCGCTGCTGTCGATGAATCCCACCTCGCCCAGATGCAGGACGATGGAGCGGCGGTCGCGCAACAGCCACGCTACATGCGCACGCAGAGATTCGCTTTCGCCGCCGGCAACGATTCGTCCGTTGCAGTGCACGATGGTGACGCGTCCAACATCGCGAGTATCGAGTGAAAGGCGCAATCGGTTTCCGACGGTTGGGAGCAACCCCGCAAAATCGCCACATTATACGCGAGGCCTTGTAACTCTTTTCAAAGTAAAACGATTGTGATGCCCCGGTTGTCGCGGCCGAGGTCGGAGTCGCGTTTGAGTTCGGGATGGGATTGCAGGAGCTTCCAGGCTGCGTCGTCTGACTTCGACCAGTTCTCGCCGAAGATGCAGCCGCGAATCTGGCCGTTCTGCGCCAACTCGAGCAAACGCTTTTGCACGGCGATGCGAATCTCGCCGCCGGCGCCGCTCGAGCCGTAGCCGTGGATCAGCTTAAGCAGCTTTGCCTTCTCCTGTTGTGCGAGAGCAAGCTCGCGGTTGAGGCGCTGCAAGACTTCGTGGACCAGCGGCATGTCTGATTTGAGGTTGACGGTCTTGATGGCGCGATCCAGATCAAAAAAAATCTCAGATACCTTGCGTTAAAATGTCTGGAATCAATTAGTTGCGAATAGTAAGCGGGACTTGATCTGGCTAAAATATCGAAAACAAACGACTTACTCGTAAAATATTGCAATCAAACGACTTAGCATGGGTCGACTGCCGCAAGCGCCCTAGAATCGAGGGCTGAGCCTGTAAAATATTGCATTTACTTAAGTTATCTCTGTGCTATTCACTTGTCAAAGATCTAATGCGTATAGAAAATTGTTGCAGCATGGAGGATCGAAGTCAAGGGAATTTTATTTGCGCCAGCTTCGCCTCGGGTGCGGTGGCGCGGCGCTAAAGTACCGCCGTGTTCTCTAGATCGCCCGGATCTGCCGATAGATTGAGAGTTGACGAAGTGATTTCCCATGTCGATTAAGCTGCTCCCGGCGTCGGTGAACCCAATCGACTCGTCGCAAGCCTCCGATGGGTCGACCAGCCTCGTCCCTCTGATCCAGAGAGCGATCACCACCCGGGCCAGCCAAATTAGTCTCGTTCCCTCGGTCGACGCTTTCGCTTGGTCGTCTTCGACGCGCCGGGGCGAGGTGAATCTCATCTACGGAACACCCGTGGAGGATTCCCAGAGCGATGAGACGGGACGCTGGGGCGGGGAGTATGTGTCGGGATGGGCCTGGAGCCGTCCTGTCGAAAGTACAGCGATTGCCCATTACCTTTCCTACGCGGCCAATCCCGGTGGCTGGAGTGGGCGGCTCATCGATCTCTACGCTTAGCCGCGATGAGATTTCTACCCTAGCGATACGCTGGTCAGTTGGCGAAACATCCCGATTTCAGAAAGCAAAAGGTTAGCGCGGGGTGCAGAACAACTGTGAGCGACAAACTCGATCAAGTCGGGAAGGGTATAATCTGGCGTGCATCTAGAAGGAGCAGCTGGGGAAGCCACATGCAACTGTTATGGATACCATTGATTCTCGCGACTTTCATCGTGCTCTACCTGATTCTGGGAAGCTTTTTTACTGTACGCACGGCTGAAGTAGCTGTGATCACGCGATTCGGCAAGTTTCTTCGGGTCGCTCAGCCGGGATTGAACTGGAAGCGGCCCTTCTTCGATTCCGTGGCGGGAACGGTGAGTCTGCGGGTGAACCAAATCACGCTGACCATGGAGACCAAGACCAAAGACAACGTATTCGTCACCATTCCTATTTCCGTGCAGAATCGCGTTCGTCCGGAAAAAGTCTACGATGCGTATTACAAACTTTCCGATCCGGTGGCGCAGATCAAATCCTATGTCGAACAGGTGATCCTCGGGCATGTGCCGGGGATGACACTGGACGAAGTGTTTGCCACGCAATCCAGTATCGCCGCCGCGGTCAAGCAGGAATTGGATGCGGATATGGCATTGTTCGGATACGAAATCGTCAATGTGCTGGTCACCGATATCGTTCCCGACGCCAAGGTTAAGTCGGCGATGAACGATATCAATGCGGCACAGCGCGAGCAGGTAGCCGCCAACGCCCGGGGCGAGGCGGAGAAAATTCTGGTGGTCAAGAAAGCCGAAGCGGAAGCCGAGAGCAAGGCTCTGCAGGGGCAAGGGATCGCGAATCAAAGAAAGGCCATCATCGAAGGTCTGCAGGTCTCGATAGAACAGTTTCAAAAGGTGGTGGAGGGGGCGTCCGCCAAGGAAGTCATGCAGTTGGTGATGGTCACGCAGTATTTCGACACGCTGAAATCGATTGGCGAGAGCGACAAGACCAATACTTTGTTTCTGTCTCACTCGCCTATGGCTGTCAAGGAAGTCTCCGATCAAATTCTGCAGTCTATGTTGGTGGCAGAAAGAGCAAGCGGCTGAAGCTCAAGAGTGTCAGCGTGTCCGGCCCGCAGAAAGCTCGCGGGGGAAGCAAGAGACGAAGTTTCCGTGCGGATTGCCGCTCTAAGCTGGAAACTTTTGTCCTGTCAACAATAGTTACTCATCTCCCGCATTCGCCGCGTGCTCTCAACAACCACCGGGCCAGTTATAATTCACGCCGATGGCCAGCGACACCTTTATCGCATGGGCGAGCCGGACCGTGCTTCGCACGGGCCGCGAAGAGCTCTATCTGTCCATCCAGGACATCGTCGTGTTCGTCCGCGATCTGGACGTGAGTAAGCGGTTCTACCTGGAGCAATTGGGTTTCGAACTAATCACCGAACAACGACTTCCCACCGGCGAACGCTGGATTGAAGTGGCGCCTCCTGACGGCAGCGCGGACCTCGCGCTGGTTGAACCCAAGCCCGACGCGCCGGAATACAAACTGATTGGCGGCTACCGTTGGGTCCTATTCATGACCGAGGATGTCGACGCCAAGTACAAAGAATGGAGCGAACGAGGTGTTCATTTCTTAACTGCTCCGGAGACGCCGGGATGGGGCGGCACTTATGCGCGTTTCGAGGATCCGGACGGGAATGCGTTTGGCCTGGAAGGGTTCGATGAAGTGCGGCAAAGCCTGGAGTTGCGCCGGAGGGCACACGCCGAGAAACTCGAATCAGAACGCCGCACCGCCCAGGAAATGGAAATCGCGCGGCAGGTGCAGGCGCGGCTGTTTCCGCAGATTCAGCCGGAGTTAGAAACGCTGGAGTATGCGGGTGTCTGTCTGCAGGCGCGGCAGGTGGGCGGGGATTATTTCGATTTCCTGAATCTCGGGCCGCAGCGGCTGGGGTTGATCATCGGCGATGTTTCGGGCAAAGGGATTGCCGCCGCTCTGCTGATGGCGAATTTGCAGGCCAGCCTGCGGAGCCAGACGGCGCTGGCCTTCGACCAGCCCGAGGCGTTGCTCTCGTCTGTGAACCGCCTCTTCTATGACAATACCGGTGACAGCGCTTATGCCTCGCTCTTGTTTGTTGAGTTCGACGAGGCGGCGAAACGGCTACGCTACGTTAATTGCGGCCATTTGTCAGGCCTGTTGGTAAGACGGGACGGCACGGTGGACCGGCTCGATTCCACCAGCACGCTGCTTGGGCTATTCAGAGAGTGGAGTTGCTCGATGCAGGAGCACCGGCTCGCTCCCGGGGACGTGCTCGCGCTTTACACCGATGGCATCACCGAAGCCTATAACGAGCGAGGAGAGGAATTTGGCGAGCGCTGCCTGATTGAAGCGCTGCAGCAACATCGGGACCTGCCCTGCCAGGCTTTGTTAAGCGCGATCGTGGATAGGGTTCGGCGATTTAGTACTCAGGAACAACACGACGACATCACGGCGATAGTCGCGAAATTCAAGGCGGCTAGCTGACTCAGGCGTTTGAGGTGTTCGGGGGGAAAATAATTCCCCAGAACGTTTCTGCGCGCTCGCCCTGCTCGGCGAACTCGATGGCGTAGGTGGAGACGCCCTCCAGGGCCGACAGTTGCGACACTACGCGGGCCGAGAGCGCGGCGCCCTGTTTATTACTTACGGTGACGAAAGAGCCCACCTGAAGCTCACGACGGAGTTGAACGGCCGCGCCGTGCTTATTCAATTTCGTGGCCTTGGCCGGCATGGTAAAGGCGGTTTTCTGCCGATCTTCGCCGGAGAGTCCGACAGAAGCGTGGAGCGCCATGCGATGGCTGCGGCGTTTTGAGATCTGGCTGCGGGTCGCGGTTGGGCTAGCAGCGTGGTCGGGACGGTGCAATTTCGAGTGGGGATGCGCAGGTTTCAGGTTCATTCTGATCGCGACATTAGAATGTGCTGTTGATCGCTGCAATGTGCCATTCGTCACCTCGGCATGTTACCCCGCAGAACTCATTGATTCTTCAAAGTGCGAGGCGCGTTGCTTCACGGCAGGAAATAGGACATGTACCAGAACCGGCGGCTGAAGCCTGGATGGCGTGGCCTAGCGTCCGTCCGAGAGCGCGCCTTGTGTTTCGGCACCGTTTCCCGAGCGTGCGCTTCGTCACATTTTGACGCGAGTGAGGCGTATCGCCATCGCGCGTGGAGCCTCGCCCCTGGCTACAACAACTACGCGGCTGACATCATTTTCCGGCATAATGCGGAGGCCGAGAAAATCGCATGAGAATCAATGACCTGAAGCAATTCGTCGACAAGACAGTAACGCTCCGCATGACGGACGGCGAGACGGCAAAGGTGAAAGTCGATTTTGTTGATGAGGAGTACGACGATATTATCGCTGCCGTTGTGGAAACTTCGCGCCCCGAGCACTACCGCGCTCCTTGCGCTGTATATACCTTTGCCGCAAGGGACATCCTATCTGCCGAATTGTCGGACTAGATCCCCCACAGCCGTTGAAGGGATTCAGTGCGATCGCGTGGTTTCGGCAGCGGTCCTGCCCTGGCCAATTCTATGCTGCCCTTTAGCGTCTGTTCCCAGATATCGACTCTGCACGAATCCGGCGATTCGGGCGTATCTAGGATGGGCCGCATCTTTCTGCAATGCTGCATACCACAGTGCATCGCCAGTCAAGTCCCGCCGAGTATCCGCCCATTTGCGTGTGACTAGCCAATCGAGATAGGGGAACAGGGCGCCCGGCTCGCCGACTTTCGGTGCAATATTGGCTTGCCCTCCAATTCCCAGCTCGCTGTCCGTAACGAAACGATGATCTTCGGTGAACAAATACGAGACAGTCCTCGTTGGGGCATCCCAACCAATCGTAAAGAGAACGCCGTTGATCTTGATCGAAGCACACGGGTCACGATGGTCGATGTCGGTCAGGCACTGTTGATCACCGTTTCTTGCCGCCATCACTCGCTCTGAGACCGGCGAACCGAGGAGAGGAACGCTTAGAACCTGCGCTGCGGCATGGCTGCCAAAAGTTGCGACCATAAAAACGGAGAGAAGCATGGGGTATGGTCGGTGTCGAAGGATTGCTGGTTTCATAATTGAGATTCTACGTTGGTTCTTGGGTGAACCTTTCGTAACGAAAGTCATCCATCAGTTGGCGTCAAATCGCGATAGCACTCGTTGAGCCTTGCCGGGGGTTTTGAGTGAAATCTTCCTGTTCGGAACGATTCACTGTTGGCTTGCGTTTGTCCGTCACGGATGCTTGGGGGTATGCTGCTCCCAGTAGCAAGGTTGAAACTCAGATCGAATGAAGGGGGAATCATGTTCAAAATCAGTGCGCTTGTTTTTGCAGTTCTGCTAGCTGGTCTTTTATGCGCTGCGCCTGAAGCGCAACCTCAGGTTGCAGTCGGCGTAGACATCGGAGTGGCTCCGGTGTGTCCTTACGGATATTTCGACTATGCCCCATATGACTGTGCTCCCTACGGTTATTACGGGCCCGATTGGTTTGTAGGCGGGGTGTTTATTGGAGCCGGCCCGTGGTTTCACGGTCCGCACGGTTTTTTCGGACATGTCGACAACCGGTTTGATCCTCGTCACGGTTACAACGGACCACTGCCGGCGCGCGGGGCCGAGCGCTTCAACCACTTTCAAGGAAACGAGGCGCGAGATGGGCGCGGCAATGTAGGCAAAGCCGGCCATGAAGCGACGGGTGAGCACGCGCTCCCCGGATATCGGGGTGGCGGCCATGCTGGACACGGCGGCGGACGCCACTAGACGCGTACGCGATTCGTAGAACGAATCTGGTTCAAGCGAGAGACGAGATAAGGCGCGAGGGCGTCTTATCTCGTTTGCGCGCCGATGGGGAGTGTTCTTTTCGAGGCGTTTGGCGCATATCCTTGGCGAAACATCCGATTACACTCATTGATCTTGGTCGGGCCGTTTTCGCAATGAGTGTAAACCCCGGTTAACCACACGGCGGTAACAGTAACCGACATCGGAAAGTACTTTCCAGTTATTGCAGCTTGGCGTACTCCGCCTTGGCTTCCTTCAGGATGGGGATGTCGGGGTCGGCGGAATTCCAGAGGGCGAGGAAATCCTTGTAGGCGGCGAGGGCGCGGGTGTGGGACTTATCGGCATTTGCTCCCTGCCCCTGCCCTTGAAAAGTTCTGGACTGCAAGGCGTGGGCACGAGCCACTCCCAGATGCGCTAGAGTTCCTGTCCAGCAGTTCCAGACAATGCCGCTGTGAGCGAGGATCTTCTCGAACTCGGCGGCGGCAGCTTCGGCTTGTCCGGCCGCCAGGTAGGCCTCTCCGCGTACGTACACCGGGTAGAGGCAAGAGATATTGTTGACGAACGGAATCTGCCCCAACTCGACGGCGGAAGCGGCTTGCAGAATATTGAGAGCATCGGCTGGTTTCTTTTTGTCGAGAGCCAATTGCGCTTCAATCGCGGGCAGCCAGAGGGCCTGCACCTGGGTATCGAGTGGGAAGCGTTTCCTTAAGTCTTGAGCCATGGACTCGGCTCGGGCTGTGTCGCCGGCCATGGCCAGCGCGAGGGCCGATTCGCTCTCTGCTCCCTGACTTGCCGGAGCGAGCTTCAAAGTTCCTGCCACTGTATGCCGGGCTTGCGCGGCGTTGCCGAAAGCAGCTTCCCGCTGCGCAGCAACCGCCAAATAGACTGCCGCATTTTCTTTGTTATCCGCTCGAACGGCGGAGTTCACGGCGCGCTCGGTGAGTTCCCGGGCCTTGCGAAGATGACCCGCGTAGGCTTCGGTGTCGGATTCGAGCGCAAGTCCGACGTTTTCAAACTCCGTCTTGCTGGCAAACCAACGTTCTTGTTCGGCCATCGCCGCGGGGTCTGCCCCGACAAACGCCAGAGCATAAGCAGCATTGTGCAATATGAAATCATCTACATTTCGCGACTGCGCCTCGTGGATGACGTGCCGGGTTTCGTCGTAGCGCTGCAAGGCAAGAGCGTAGTTGGCGAGATTTTCGTACTCACTCACCGCTTCGGGCGCACGGCGTGCGACTTGGGTCGTGATCTCTGTGGCTTTCTCATACTGCCCCAGCGCGGCGTATACCAGGCCTAAATTGACATAAGCTGCATCCTCCCGAGGGTAGATCTCCATCTCCTGCTGAAACGTCTGGGCTGCTTTGTCCAGTTCGCCGGTCGCGTAGGAATAATAGTCGGCACTAATGGTGAGCCCTTCGCGCTCGCTAGCATGCTGCCGCAACTGAAATGCCTTGGTGAAATACTCGCCGGCGCGCCCGAGCTCGCTGAGCGTGGCGTAGTCGATGCCCACAGCTCGGTAGGCCATGGCAAAATCAGGATCAAGCGCGATGGCGCGTTGATCGTAAGGCAGAGCCGCGGCGGGGCCTTTGTCGTCGGACGCCTTTCTGCCAAGACTGAGCGCTTTCAGAGCTTCGAGCGAAGACGTTGTGGCCTGTTCCAGCGGAACGTCAAACTTCTGCACCGTAGCCAGCGATTCACCGAGTTCAGCGCGCAGCCGAGATGCCGCCTCGCCTAGCGCGTCCAGCACCTTCTCTTTGGAAGCCGCCGTTCTCTGATCTTCGGCCAGCGTGTCACCTGTCTGGCAATTCACCGCCTTCAACCCCAATACGTATTCGCTACCCAGCGTGCCAATGGCTCCGGCAAGATAAGCCTTGCTGCCCGCACGCTGGCAAACTTCGCGAGCCACCTCGGGTGTGAGCTTCGTGCTTGCTGGACGGGTCATCAGTTGCAGGGCTTTCGCAATCTCGCTATCGGAGAGCACATTCAAAAAAGGGGATTGCCGAAGGGAAACGTTGAGCGCCGTCTTTAGCGTGTCATCGAACACCACGTCGCCCGTAGAATTCGAGAAATCGCCGAGGACAATGGTGTCCTTGGCAGTAATCTTGAAATCAGGATGGTGAAGACGACGGTATCCCCCAACCGCCGCGACTGCCACGATCAGAGCCACGCCGGGCCAAACATAACGAAGCCAACTGACGCGGCGCTTGACTGGAGCTTCGCTGGGGGCTGCGGTTTGCAGTTCGGGCGTCCAGGCCACGGGCGCAATAAAACGATAGCCTCGCCGGGGAACGGTTTCCAGAAACCTGGGATTATCGGCCGAGTCGTTCAACGCGGCGCGCAGCTTTCGCACGGCCGTATTCAAGGCGTCGTCGAACTCCACGAATGTGTCGCGCGACCAGAGCTTTTGCCGGATTTCTTCCCGAGTGACGATTTGACCGGGACGCTCCAGCAAGAGCGCGAGAATCTGTAAGGGCTGCTCCTGCAGATGGATTCGGAACCCGGCCTTGGTGAGTTTGCCTTCCTGGAAGTCAGCCTCGAAGGATCCAAAGCGAACGACACGGCCCGCTGGTCTGCCCTGCTGCATTGCGAACGCCCCGCTGCAGAATGCGGGAGATTTTAGCATGGCAGGTCAGAAATTCGGATAACTGCTTTTTCCTCCGTGCATTAGCTGGTTAGCTCAAATCCGGGAACAGTTTTGTTGCCTTTTGTTCAGAGTTCGAGCACATTGCCGTTGTTATGAAACGCTGGCCGGTGCCGGACGGGTCGCTGCGGAAAGCCGCAGTCTCGCCTGGGCGCACAGGCGGTTTCATATTTGAGGGGGTAAAGCCGAGTCAGGAGAACCGCTGGGGGAGCGGTTCTCCCGACCCGTTAAATGTCTTGACGGGCTGACTTGCAAACAACGAAGTCGGCCGCCGAGATGAACCGAAGGAAGGACTGCCTATGTTTGTCCGCAAAGTTGCCGCGCGTTTGAAACCGAATTCACTTACGAAATTTACGAATCTCATGGAGCGTGAAGTCCTTCCCTGGCTGAGAAAGCAGCAAGGCTTCCTGGATTTGATTGTCCTGGCGGCCGCCGATGGAAGGGAAGTCGCAACCATCAGCTTTTGGGACCACCCAGCGAATGCGGAAGCCTACAACTCAACCGGTTATCCGGAAGTGTTGAACACTTTGGGAGAGCTCATGGACGGGAGACCTTACCTCAAGACGTTCGATGTTGTCAGCTCGACCCTGCAAAAGGTCGACCCCGTAGTGCCGCCCGAGTCAGAAGATTTGATGCAAGAGAGTGGTTCGACAAACATCGCCAGTCACTCGTATGTGACGAGCGTCTGAACCTCGATCAGGAAATTGCAGCGGGCAGGTTCAGTTCGGCCCTTTATTTCCTGTCCTTGAACAACGCACGGTGAGGCCTTTATGGGCGCGTCCGAGGTGCGTCCCGGTGGATACACCGCTCTTTTTGCCTCGGTCAGGGCAGGCTTCCAGCCGCCGGGACGGCGGCGCTACTCCTACTTCTTCCGGCCTCGTATCGCTTCCCGCGCTTCTTTGTCCGCAGTTCTGCGGCGCTCGGTTTCTCGTTTATCCCAGAGCTGTTTGCCTTTAGCCAGGGCTAGTTCGACCTTTACCTTTCCATTTTTGAAATACATGCGGGTGGGGATCAGGGTTAGGCCTTTTTGCTGGGTCTTGCCGATCAGCTTGCGGATTTCTTCTTTGTGCATTAACAGCTTGCGGGTGCGGAGCGGGGCGTGGTTGTGGATGTTGCCGTGCTCATAGGGACCGATGTGGGCATTGAGCAG
This sequence comes from uncultured Acidobacteriaceae bacterium, assembly GCA_963786075.1. Lineage (GTDB taxonomy): Bacteria > Acidobacteriota > Terriglobia > Terriglobales > Acidobacteriaceae > Sulfotelmatobacter. Next base: position 95,104 of record CAWAYA010000011.1, read on the forward strand.
CCAGAGTTCGCCGTCTTTGACCAGGCCGTAGGAGTCTTTGAGGTTGGCAAGGCCGCCGCGGACGGATTTGGCCTCGGTTCCGGTGAGAACCACCCCACACTCAAATTTTTCCAGCAAGAAGTAGTTATGTGAAGCGATCCTATTAACGGCGGCGTCTCGTTGGCCGGATGCTGTCGGTTCGCGGCGGGGGGATTTCTCCGGGCTGGGCTTGGTTTGGTGTGTGGATTGGCGGGGCATGGGTTCGGATCATCTTAACAGTGTGGAACGGTCTGCGGCAGGATAGGGAAGCGAGCCAAACGCGCGGCTATTGCGTCGCAAAGAACGCGAAGCTTCGCGCGGTTCGCCCAGGTCCTTCGGCGGGCAAAGAGCGCCCGCCTCAGGATGACAAACTAAGGCGGAGGTCTGGAGCTGAAGCCTGTTCTTTCCCTTTTGGGCTAAGACCAAAGAGTATAACTCTCGCAGGTGCAGTCACATGGAGAGCCGGGAACCGCGATGCTATAATCGCAGCCAAAGCGCTCTTTTTACGGTTGCGCGGAGTAATTCAAGTGAGTCCCCGGTTCGCTGGCGGGTGCGGTAAAGTCTGCTTGCCCGGCGAAGACTTTGTAGACGAGGAATGCGAATGAGACGTCTGAAGCCTGCGGCCGCTGTGCTGCTGGTAATACTCGCCATACTGCCGGCCATCGCCGATAAGGCCAAGAGTGCCTTTGACAAGGGCCAGGACGCCGAGGCACGGGAGAACTTCGAAGCGGCTTACAATTTTTTCAAGCAGGCTTACGATCTAAAGCCAAAGGATTTGCGCTATAAGTCGGCATTCGAGCGGTTGCGCTTTAAGGCTGCGGCAACGATCGTCCATCAGGGTCAGGAACTCCGCGATCAAGGCAAACTACAGGAGGCGCTGGCCGATTTTCAAAAGGCGGCTCGGATCGATCCTTCGCTTTTTATCGCGCAGCAGGAATTGCAGCGCACGCTGCAGATGATTAATGATGCCAGCCATTCTGCGCCGCAGGCTGCCGGTCCACCTAACAACCTGGAAAAAGAGATCAGGGATGCGGCGGGTCCGGTAGAACTTGCGCCCATCTCAAATGTCCCGATCACGGTGAAGCTCACCGAAGATTCGAAAGTCATCTATCAAACCATCGGGCAGCTGGCCGGGATCAACGTTCTTTTCGATCCGGACTACACCTCGCGCCGCATCAAGGTCGAACTGAATGGAGTGACGCTGGAAGACGCGCTGGAGATCACGGCGCTGGAATCGAAAACTTTCTGGCGGCCAGTGACCAGCAACACGATTTTTGTGGCGCAGGACAATCCCGCCAAGCGCAAGGAGCTGGAGCAGAGCGTCCTCAAGACTTTCTATCTTTCGAATATTTCGCAGCCCACCGAGTTGCAGGATGTGGTGAACGCGATTCGCGCCGTGCTGGATGTGCAGCGCGTGCAGCAGTTGCTCTCGCAGAATGCTCTGGTGGTGCGGGGCACGCCGGACCAGATCGCGCTCGCTCAAAAACTGGTGGACGACCTGGACAGGGCGCGTCCGGAAGTACTGGTTGATATCGCGGTGTTGCAGGTGAGCAGAGACAAATCGCGTACCTTAGGATTGCTGCCACCGAGCAGCGCCACCGTTACCCTGCAGAGCAATATCAACACCTCGACTCCTACGACGACCACCACGGGCACGACCACCACCAATACCGGCTCCAGTGGGCTGGAGCTGAACACGCTGGGCAATCTGAACGCGACCGATTTTCAGGTTGCGATTGGTTCCGCCAACCTTTCGGCAGTGATGGGCGACAGCGACACCAAGATGTTGCAGAATCCGCAGGTTCGCGCGCTCGATAACCAGAAGGCGACGCTCAAGATCGGCGAACGCGTGCCCGTGGCCACGGGATCGTTTCAGCCCGGAATCGGCGGTGTGGGTATTAATCCGCTGGTGAACACTCAATTTCAATACCTGGATGTGGGCGTGAACATCGACGTGACTCCGCACGTGCACGCCGACCGCGAAATCACGCTGAAGATCACCATGGAAATCTCCTCGGTGGTGGGCCAATCGAGCATCGGCGGCATCAGCCAGCCCATCATCGGCCAGAAGAAAATCGAGCACGAAATCCGGCTGAAAGATGGGGAACCGAGCCTGATTGGCGGGATCTTTGACGATTCTCAGACGAAGTCCCTGGCCGGAATTCCGGGGTTGGCGCAGATTCCGATCTTGCGGTATCTCTTTGGGCAGGTTACGCAGGATAAGGAGCAGGATGAGACGGTGTTCGCCATCACTCCGCACATTATTCGCGGCAACACGATCAGTGAGTTGAATCAGCGCCAAATCGAGATTGGGACCGCGAACACGATTGCGCTGCGGCACATCAACCATGTAGCACCGACTGCGCCACCGGCGCCGGCCCAAATGTCGGCCAATCAGCCGGTGAATCCAACTCCCAATCAGGCCGCGAGCCCTGCGGCAGGTGGGACGAACTTCTTGTTTGATCCCGAGCAGATCACGGCGGTGAAAGGCAACACGTTTGTAGTGAACCTGATGATTTCCGGGGCGCAGAATGTTTATTCCGTACCGGTGCAGCTGAATTACGATCCCGCGAAACTGCAGTTGGTGAACGTTTCCAACGGCGGGTTCCTGTCGCAGGATGGACAGGCCGTGGCTCTGGTGCACCGCGAGGATGAGACTACCGGAACGTTGCAGATCACGGCCACGCGGCCGCCGGGCGCGGGTGGAGTGTCCGGGCAGGGCGCCGTGGTCAGTCTCACATTTCAGGCGAAAGCCAGCGGACAGACTCCCCTGACCATTACCCGGGGCGGAGCGCGCGACCCCGCGCAGCAGGCCATCACGGTGAACGGAGCGCAGGCGTCGATTACCGTGCAATAAGCTCGTCGCGCGGTTTCCGCAAGCCAGAATTTCGCAAGCCAGGATTTCGAGATCAGGATTTCGAGATGAGGTTATACAGATTCCATCGCGGGCGCAGCGCAAGAGTCGCCCAGGGTTTTACCCTTCTGGAATTGATCATCGCCACTGCCATCGTGGTCATTCTCTCGACCATGGCAGTGCCGATGGCCCGGGTGACCATTCAGCGCGAAAAAGAACGCATGCTGCGAAATGATTTGTGGGAGTTGCGCGACGCCATCGACCGCTACAAAGAGGCGGCGGACCGTGGCGGATTCCGGACCAAAGTGGACAGCCAGAACTATCCTCCTGATCTCGAAACGCTGGTGAAGGGTGAAGACGTAAATGGCAAGAAAGTGCGCTTCCTGCGAAAGATTCCCGTCGACCCCATGACCGGCAATACGGATTGGGGTTTGCGCTCGATGCAGGATGATCCGGATTCCGATTCCTGGGGTGGGCAAAGCGTCTTCGATGTTTATACGAAATCAGAGGGCACGGCTCTCGACGGCACGAAGTATAGGGACTGGTAAATGGTGAGAAGGCTGAAAAGCGGGCGCAGCGTCGGATTCACGTTGCTCGAAATGATGATCGTGATCATTATTATGGGCATCCTGCTCTCCATTGCGATCCCCATTTATAACCAGTCGATTGTGCGGGCTCGCGAATCTGTGCTGCACAACGATTTGTTCGAGATGCGCCACCTGATCTACCAGTACACGCTCGACAAGCAAAAGGCGCCGCAGTCGCTGGACGATCTGGTGTCTGCGGGCTACATCAAACAAATCCCCAAGGATCCGATGACTGGCGAAGCGAACTGGGAGCCGCAACAGGAAGACGTACTTCTGAGCGTAGACCAGCAGGACCCCGGCATCGACGATGTGCATTCGGCCTCGACAGCCATGTCGACCGAGGGCACGGCGTATAACACGTGGTAGTGAGTCGATCTATTCTCTTTTTATTCCTCCCTGTGTTCGTACGTTGAATACTTCCGTGCCCACGAAGTAACATCTAGGCATGCCCGTAGAAACTGAAATTCAGGCTCCCGTCTCGATTCGCGCGCCGCGCGGCAATCAGATCACCTGCAAAGGCTGGCAGCAAGAAGCCGCCATGCGCATGCTGATGAACAATCTTGATGAAGAGGTCGCCGAGCGTCCTCAGGATCTGGTGGTCTACGGCGGAACCGGGCGCGCGGCGCGCAGTTGGGAGGCTTACCACGCCATCGTCGCAACCTTGAAGAAACTCGAGAACGACGAGACTTTGCTGGTGCAGTCAGGCAAGCCGGTCGGCGTATTCAAGACGCACGATCACGCGCCGCGCGTGCTCATCGCGAATTCCAATCTGGTGGGTCACTGGTCGAACTGGGAGAAGTTCAACGAACTCGAGCGCGCCGGTTTGATGATGTATGGGCAGATGACGGCGGGTTCGTGGATCTACATTGGCTCGCAGGGAATTGTGCAGGGGACGTTTGAGACGTTTTCGGCGGCGGGCGAAAAACATTTCGGCGGCGATCTTGCCGGCAAGCTGATCGTTTCCGGCGGCATGGGCGGCATGGGTGGAGCGCAGCCGATGGCCGCGACCATGACGGGCGCGGCGTTTCTGGGGATCGATGTCGATCCCGAGCGCATCAAGAAGCGGCTGAAGACCGGATATTGCGACTTCATGGTCAACACGCTCGACGAGGCGCTGCGGATTCTGAAGAATGCGGTGCGCAAGAAAGAGAATGTATCGGTGGGGCTGGTGGGGAATTGCGCGGACATTATTCCGGAGTTGGCCGCGCGCGGCGTGGTGCCTGACATTCTTACCGACCAGACTTCGGCGCACGATCCGCTGAATGGATATGTGCCGAACGGCATGACGCTCGCCGAAGCGGTCGAGCTACGCAAAAACGATCCCAAGGGGTATCAGGAGAAATCGCTCGACGCCATCGCGGCGCATGTTGAGGCCATGCTGCAGCTGCAGAAAATGGGATCGGTGACATTCGACTACGGCAACAACATCCGGACGTTCGCGTTTCAGCGGGGCGTGAAGAATGCCTACGATTTCCCCGGGTTCGTGCCTGCTTATATTCGTCCGCTGTTTTGCGAGGGACGAGGCCCGTTCCGCTGGGTTGCGCTGTCAGGCGAAGCCTCGGACATTCATGTTACCGACGATCTGGTTTTGGAGTTGTTCCCTGAGAACCGTATTCTGCGGCGCTGGATTGATCTCGCCCGCAAGCGCATCAAGTTTCAGGGACTGCCGGCGCGCATCTGCTGGCTCGGCTACGGCGAGCGTGCGCAATTCGGGCTGGCGATGAATGAGCTGGTTAAGAGAGGCAAGATCAAAGCGCCAATCGTGATTGGGCGCGATCATCTCGACTGCGGCTCGGTGGCGTCTCCATTCCGCGAAACTGAAAGCATGAAAGACGGCTCGGACGCGGTTGCCGACTGGCCTCTGCTCAACGCGCTCTTGAATACTGCCGCAGGCGCTTCATGGGTATCGATTCACAACGGCGGCGGCGTGGGTATTGGCTATTCGCTGCATGCCGGGCAAGTCACGGTGGCCGACGGAACAGATGCGATGGCCAAGAGAATCGAGCGCGTGTTGACGACCGATCCGGGGATGGGCGTGATCCGCCACGTGGACGCGGGTTACAGCGAGGCCAAAGAATTTGCGAAAAAGAACGGCGTGAGAGTGCCGATGGGCGGCAAATGAACTCCCACCACGGAGACGCGGAGGCACGGAGTGTGCGGAGGTTGAGTGGGTAAGGAATCGGCACTCTTTTTTCTCAATATCGGCCAGCTGCTCACACTTCAATCTTCTAAGCCCGGCCCGCGCCGCGGCCCCGACCTCAAAGAACTGGGCGTCATCGAAGACGGTGCCGTCCTCTGCCTCGGCGGGAAGATTGTTTCTGTCGGCGAAACCAAAGACGCCCTGCGCGATCCCTGGCTGAAGAAGAATCGCAAGAAAGTTCTTGAGATCGACTGCGCGGGCAAAGTCGTTCTGCCTGGCTTCGTCGATTCGCACACGCATCCGGTGTTTGTCAGTCCGCGGCTGGTGGATTTCGAGAAGCGCATCGAAGGCGCTTCCTACGAAGAGATTGCCGCGGCCGGCGGCGGCATACGGTCGAGCGTCGAAGATGTGCGCAGGGCAGGGAAGCGGGTTTTGACAGAGAAAGTTTTGGCCGTGCTGCGCGACATGGCAGCGCACGGCACCACCACGGTCGAAGCAAAGTCGGGTTATGGGCTGACAGTTGAGTCAGAGCTGAAATCCCTGGAGGCGATCCGCGAAGCCGCCTCCCGCTGGCCGGGAACGGTCGTAGCGACTCTGCTGGGGGCGCACGTGGTCCCAAAGGAATTTCACGGTCGCTCACAAAAGTATGTTGAGGTTATCTGCAAGCAGATGATTCCGCAGGCAGCGAAGCGGAAGCTCGCCCAGTTCGTCGATGTTTTCTGCGACCAGGGAGCGTTTACCGCGGACGAGACGAAGCAGATCTTTGAAGCCGGCGAACGGCACGGCCTGAGCGTGCGGGCGCACATGGGCCAGCTTACGGAAACTGCGCTGCGGCAGTTCTTGCGTTTCAATGCGGCGTCCTACGATCACATGGACCACGTAAGCGAAGACGACATCGCGCACTTGGCAAAGCACAACACCGTCGCCACGCTGGTTCCGGGGGCAAATTATTTTCTCGGGCTGAAGGAATACCCTCGGGCTCGTAATCTGATTGATGCGGGCGTGCCGGTAGCGTTGGCGACGGATTACAATCCCGGCACATCGCCGACGCTGAGCATGCCGATGGCAATGTCGCTGGCCTGCACGCACCTGAAAATGTCGCCGGCGGAAGCCATTGCTGCGGCCACGATCAACGGAGCGTGGGCGCTGCGAGTCGCGGACCGGAAAGGCTCGCTCGAAGCCGGCAAAGATGCTGACCTGGCGGTGTTCGCGGTCGATGACTACCGCGAGATTCCTTACTGGTTCGGAATCAACCGATGCCTGATGACGGCGATGCATGGGACCCTGATATAACCTGCGCGGCCGGTGACATTGAGCGAACTCGCGGCCATTGCTATAATCGAGGCGTTCCGCACGGGTTCGGTAACGAACCATTTCATTCAGTTGCAATCCCGCAATCATCAGGGTGAAGGGAACAATTCTCGCGGGCCCGCAATGACTAAGCGGGTTTCGACACGTGGCCAGGTAGCTCAGGTGGTAGAGCGCAGCCCTGAAAAGGCTGGCGTCGGCGGTTCAACTCCGTCCCTGGCCACCACATTCTAAAGGGCTTCGCCCCTGTCCTGTGTTTGGCCCTAGCCCGGCGCTAGCCCGGTTTCTCAATTTACCAACTCCGGTCTGACACCCATCGCATCGAGCATTGTTCCCTGAGCCGCTAGCCGATCTGCGCTTACGCTCTGGCTGTAAAGCTGAAGCGTCGTGTGCACGTCGCTGTGCCGGAGCAGCCCTTGAACCACTTTCGGGTTTGTGCCGACACTGACAAGGAAAGTGGCCAGCGAGTGCCTCAGGTTGTGGAAGCCAAACCTGCGTTGGTCGTGAGCCGAGAGAATTCCGACCCTGATTGCTGCTGGTCTGACGTAATCCTCAACCATGATGCTGGCACTGCGAGGCTGCTTGCCTTTCAGCCGGGAACTGGCGAAAAGCCAATCTGTTGGCTGACCATACGGCGTCTCGTTCCTCCAGTCCTGCATGAACCCTGCAAGAAGAGGGTGCATGGGAACTGGAGCCTTCGACGCCTTACTCTTCGGCAACCCTACCCTGCCTGCTAGCCACGTGCGACGAACGAAGATTTGCTGTCTGAGAAAATCCACGTCCTGCCACTGCAACCCGAGGCACTCGGAAACTCTAAGACCAGTCGCTGCAGCCAAGAGAGTCAATGTGCGTTCGGGTTGCGGCAGAGCCATAAGCAAATCGAACGCCTGCTTCGGAGTCACAATCAAAGCTTCGTATTCGCTCGTGGTTTTGCAGCGGACAAAGCGAACCGGGTTCGATTTCTCGTCGCGAGAGATCAACCCGTACCGCATACCGCTTTTGTAGACCAGCGACATCACTCGCCGCATCTTGTCCACCGTGGGATTCTCCAGCTCCTCTTCTTTCTTTACAGCCTTCAACCATTGCTCGATTTCCAACGGCTCGATACCAAGCGCCACCCGCTTACCCCAACGAGGAATTAGGCGGTTATGCAGGTTGCGCTTGTACGCACCGATGGTGCTGTGTGACTTCGGGACTGCCGCGTCGCTCTGATCTCCGAGTTCGTGCGCAATGTAGTGCTCGGCAAGATCGCTGAACTTTACGGCACCCCTGAAGTCGGGTGTGTTTACGTTCAGGTGCTGGCGTTCCACTTCCATCCAAACCGCCGACCGGCTCGGGAAATCCCGCACCAAGCCAACCGGCACTTTGTGCTCGACTCGCTTGCCGTCGGTTCTTCTGGTCGTCATGAAACGCAGCACCCACGTTTTGCCACTCTTGCGAGTTTCAACTTTTAACCATCCACGCGCCATTCGTTATCTCCTTTTGGCCGTGGAAGGCTGCTGGCAAGATTATGCTCGGTACGCGTCGTCAGGGCACGTGAAAGTTCCGAAAGTCGAAAACGCCACACTTTTCTCGGGCCAGAGCCGAGCGGATACGCGGGGACGAGTCCTCTGCGCGCTAGACCGAGCAAGTAGCGAGGCTTGACGCTCAGGAACTCGGCGGCTCGCTCAGCGGCTACGAACTGTTCTGGTGAAACGGTGCCCATGAATCATGTATACAAGCGCGTCAGCGAGAGCACGACAACAAGTTGCAAGATAAATAGCGGCGCAACTTGGAGCACCACCGTATGCGGTTACGCCAGTACCATTGTTTTCCCGCGAATGATCTAACAAGATGTTTGCGTGGCCATTCAATCGGCCCATCCAGCGACTCATGATTGAAACAGACTTCCTTCAGGGCCGCCTCCTTCAGGATTGGGATGAATTCCGCCGCCGAGGACGAGCAGTCGTTGCAAAGAATGTTCCGAAGGGTGATCGGAAACATTTTTGTAGGGCGCTTCAGAAATTGACGACGTCACATTGCGATCCCGATGTCTTGTTCCTATGCATGTACATATTCCTCAATTCCCGGGGGGGGGCCGCGCAGCTTTCCATGGACTCAAGAGCTGAAGTTTCCGTGGAAAGAAGATTGGGAGCAAGTTCCAGCCGGATTGAAACGCGTTCGCGACATCATGAAGGCACTCATGAATGAAAGCGGGATGGCAACGCTCACGTCTGGCAATTGGGATTTAGAATTAGACGAATTCTCCTCCTTCAATATCCTGCATAGAGACCTCTTAGGGACGATGGATCAGTACATCGGTGAATTTGAAAACCTTTGTTGCAGGCTCCCGCGCAAAGACATCATCAGACAGTACGGCCAAGCGGTATTCTGCATTTACGTGCGTGCTGTGACCAAACTTTCATTTGCCCAAACGTCTTCACTTTTATTGGATTGCATCTACAATTCAATGCCGCCGGGAGTTGAAATGACACGCAATTGGTCGCGAGATTTTAAGCGATTTCAGAAGAGTTACCCGGACTTCTGCAAGAGCGCACACTTATTCCTCCTTGAACAGCACCACTCTGCCGTAAAGCTCCCCCCACCTGACTGGCAGCGATTTGTAAGAACAGGCAACCTTGATTAAAGGTCTTACAAGTTGCCAACCTGTTTTTCTTCCGACTTGTACTCTAACGGAATCAATGCCCCGCTAACCTACAGTTGGCGAGGGAAGATGGCTGACGATCCCATGGACGACCGTCGTGAGTACGATCCGGCAGAGCAATTGCCCATCTCGGTCATGGTGACCTGTGAAATGTGTAGCAACCCAGCTGCTGTCGAAACCATAACGGGACGTGGCGATTTTAGTGTTTTTGCCGGAATGTCGAACGGTCTTCTTCTGAATTGGTCACATCCGTGGGAGCAACCACTCGACATCGCACAACTTGATGCGACAATTCAAGACACGCCGGATAATCCGATCCAAACACAGTTTCAAACCGACATTACGACATACGGCAAGCATTTCATGGCTCGCGTCGCTCATTTGGTGTTCAATACACTGCAACTGATGCTTGCCAGACCCGAGTTAGTTTCAATGGGTTCATTGGTCAAGCAGGTTCACAACAAACGGCACTCCATCAAGGCGTTTTGGACCCCCAACACAATCGGCGAGGATTACAGGCTGAGGCGGGAGTCCCAGCCACTTGGCGGGACGCACGCGTCACCGCGTGGTCACTGGGTCCGCGGCTTTTGGCGAGATCAGGCATACGGGCCGAACTATAGTCAACACAAAGAAATCTGGATTGAGCCGTTTTGGAGAGGCGGGGAGTGATTCGTGCTAGGGAGTTCCGGAGTCCGCTGAACTTACCGACATCATCGTTGAGAACAAGCCATTACACTCCAAAACCACCCCGCAGGGTTCAATGGTTCAATGAGTGCAATGGCGATCTTACGCCAACCGCGTGATACTTCGTATCAGAACTTTAAGGCCTACAAATGCCAGCGATCAAAAGCGTAAGTGAAACCCTTGGCTGCAAAGGGTGGCCCTTACATCGGTGGTCGGGTGGTCACGGTGACGGGCGTTCCGGGAAATGCAAACCTCTTTTATGCGGGGACGGTGGGCGGCGGGGTTTGGAAGAGCACGGACGAGGGCGTGGAGTGGAAGAACATCTCTGATGGCAAACTCCCGGGGCCAAGTTCCAGCATAGGCGCGGTAGCGGTTGCGGCATCCGATCCCAACACCATCTATGTCGGTACGGGTGAAGCGGACATTCGCAACGACGTGATCCCCGGAGATGGCGTTTACAAATCCACGGATGCGGGCAAGAGTTGGCAGTATGCCGGTCTGCGCGACACGCACTCGATCAGCGCCATCGAGGTGGATCCCAAGCATGCCAACATCGTTTATGCAGCTTCCATGGGCCATGTCTTCAAGTCCGATCCCGATCGCGGTGTGTTTAAATCTACGGACGGCGGCAAATCATGGAACAAGATCCTATTTGTAGATGAAAACACTGGGGCAATCTGCCTCGTGATGGATCCGAATCATGCGGACGTTCTGTATGCCACGATGTGGCAGGCGGTCCGCATGCCGTGGGGCCTTGTAAGCGGCGGCCCAGGCAGTGGCATTTACAAGAGCACCGATGGCGGCGCGCATTGGACTAACCTCACGCAGCACCAAGGTTTACCGCAGATGGTTCTCGGGCGCGTCGGATTATCCGTCGCCGCTAGCAACTCAAATATCGTGTAGCAGCATCGTTCCAGCCCAACTCTCGCAACTTCTCGATGTCAGTCCGCCGCATGTCGCCTGGATTGGTAGTAAGCTTCTCGCAAAACTTCAACAACTCCATGACCTTTGGATCCAGCGGCGCCGACTTGTAGTCGATCGATAGTCTGCGGCTGAGAGATTTTTCCATGCCCATGCGGCCCAAAATCTCCAAATGCGCTGGGAGGCAATAGCTGGACATGTTGATTCCGCTGACGACAGTGGCAATCTGCTCCTTGATAATCTTGGGCAGGCCACGCTCCTCATGCATGGCGTTCGTGTAGAGATTCACCTGGTCTTGAAGAAGCTGAGGGTCGTGGCCCAGAGCCTGAAAATAGTTAGGCAGGAAACCCCATCTGCGAGTGACGTATTCGTAGATCTTTCTGACATCAGCGCTCGCTTGTTCCTCTGGCAAAACCGGTAGAAAAGGCATCACAACACCCCGTAGGCAGATTGACAATCTCCACGTTAAGAAACGCAGCTCTCAAAATGGCAAGACCAGTCTCACGATCGCCGTGGATGGATGATAGATGAATCTCGGGACGCTCTGCAATTAGAAGCGGCTCTGCGCGCATTGAGATGGAGTATCGGGTAGCTTCGTTGCGCAGCAGTTCCATCATTCCTCGAATAATGTCGTTTACATCAACCAACTCTCGTTGCGACACTTCCTTCTTGAAGAGTGAGCGGATTCGGTTCATGATCTCGGCGGCTCGGGCTGCATCCTTGACTACCCTTGATGCGGCCCTGCGAGCCGAACGAGAAGCG
>CAWAYA010000012.1:0-36441 GCA_963786075.1 uncultured Acidobacteriaceae bacterium
CACTTCGTTCTCGCCTGCGGCCAGCGTATCTGCCTCGACCGTGCCTTCTTCGGTCGCCGCAGGAACTTCCGCAGTGATGTCTTCCGAAGCCGTCTCAGAAGCTTCCGCCGCGGCAGGCTCGCCCTCCGTCGGCATCTCACCTTCAACTGCGCCTTCCACCGCCGCACCCTGCTCCAGGCTGGCGAAGTAATTATTCACTGCAAGGCTGATCTTTTCCACCGTCTTCGGCCCAATGCCTTCAATGGCCTCTAATTGCTCCGGCGTCATGTCGGCCAAAGCTTCGACGGTGCTCACGCCGGCGGCGTTCAACTTCTCCACCAACCCCTCGCCCAGGCCGGGCACACTCTCCAGCGGCGTAGCCGTCTGCGTGACCATCGCCGACATCTGCTGTTCCACTTCCTGCCGCTTCTCTTCCTCGCTCTTGATGTCGATCTTCCAGCCCAGCAGCTTTGCCGCCAGGCGCACGTTCTGCCCCTTCTTGCCGATGGCAAGCGAGAGCTGGCTGTCGTCGACCACAACTTCGAGATGCTTACCCCCGGAATCGACCACCGTTACCTTGCTGACTTTCGCGGGCTGCAAAGCCTTCTCGGCAAACGTCACGGCATCTTCGTGATACTCGATGATGTCAATCTTCTCGCCATGCAGTTCGCGGATGATCGACTGCACCCGCATTCCCTTCATGCCCACGCAAGCGCCGACCGCGTCAACGTCTTTGTCTTTCGACATAACGGCGATCTTCGTGCGCTCTCCGGCTTCGCGCGCAATCGCGCGGATCACCACCGTCCCGTCATAAATCTCCGGCACTTCCGTCTGGAACAAATGCTGCACCAGATCCGGCACGGCACGAGAAACTACCACGCCCGGTCCCTTCGAAGCTTTTTCCACACGAGCAATCACCACGCGCACGCGCTCACCGATGGCAAACGATTCCAGCCGCGACTGCTCCTTGCGCGGCATGCGGGCTTCCGCCTTGCCGATGTCGAAGATCACATCCGGACCTTCCACCCGCTTCACGGTCGCATTTACCACTTCGTTAACGCGTCCGATGTATTCGTTGTAAACGGTGTCGCGCTCCGCCTCGCGCACCTTCTGAAAGATCACCTGCTTCGCCAGTTGCGCCGCAATACGGCCGAGAATCCCTTCCGTGACCTTCGGCGTCCGCAACTCTCCGCCAACTTCCAGGTTCGGATCCACCTTCCGCGCATCTTCCAGCGTGATCTGAAGCAGCGGATCTTCTACCTGCTCGGGCGTCTCTACCACCGTCTTCACCGCAAACGCATTGATCTTGCCGGTTTCTTTATCCAGCTCGGCGCGCAGATTTTCCTGCGTCTTGTAGTACTTGCGCGTAGCCATGACGATGGCGTCTTCCACCGCGCTAACCACAATCTGCGGATCAATCCCTTTTTCGCGGCTCAACGCGTCGATCGTGTTGTAAAGCTCACTAGCCATATGAATGATTCCGTTATGAAGCCTGCCGTTTGCATCAGGTTTCAATGTTTCAACGTTTCAAAACCGTGCACCGCTGATATTCAACTTCGAAACCTTGAAACTCTGAAACTTTGAAACCTAGATCTCAGGCACCAGATTCGCCTTTTCCACATTGGCGAATTCAATTCCGATCTTCTGCCCTTGCTCGTCGCCCATCTTCATCTTGCGGCGCGATTTGTGGCTGGCCACGCTCAAATCGAGCGTCAGCCGGCCGTCGCGAAAACTTTCCAGCCGCCCTTCGAAGTACCGGTTGTTACCCACCGGATTCCTCGTCGTCAGCTTCACCCGGCTGCCGACAAAGCGCTCAAACTCAGCCGGCTTCGTCAGCTTGCGGTCCAACCCCGGCGATGAAACTTCCAGCGTATAGCTTGTCGGAATCGCGTCCTCGACATCGAGGATCGTGCCAAACTCCCGGCTGAAGTTCGCGCAATCTCCATGCGTCACTCCCGCCAGCGGATCGCCACTCGCCGCTCCGGGCTTGTCCAGAAACACGCGCAGCATGCGGGCCTTGCCGCTCCCGCGAAACTCCAAGTCGACCACTTCCAGCCCGCTGGAGGCCGCTACCCGCTCCGCTATCTCTCGTACCCGATCAAGCTCAAGTGCCATGCATCCAATAACTTGCAGTCCAGCCCACCCAACCGATTCCTCTGCAACGAAAAAGTGGGCTTGCGCCCACTGGTGTGCTTCGCCAAACTCCGGTACTACACAACAGTTCTCAGTTTTCTAATATACGCCCGGAAGGGGGTAAAAGACAAACGCCGGCAAGAGGCTTCCAGATGAGTTTGGTCGAAATCCGCTGCGACAAAAAGCTCCCGGAGAAAGCGCTGTCACGGAAGCTGGGTTGGAGTTAGAATTCCGCATTATGAGTCGCCTCTTCGAGTCGTTTGAGTTTCTGGACCGAGGCTGGGACATCCGGCTGCTCGAGAACACCTCCCTACGCAAGGTATTCCTGATGATGTTAGCATCGCTCTTCGTCCTGGGTTGGGGCACTGGCTGGATGCTGTCGGATTTTATCCACTTCCACCGCTTTTCCTGGGGCGGCATCTTCGACGTAACAACCCTCACCTTCTTCGGCACTCGCTATGCGCGGATTATCTACCGCCGTCTCCCCACCGGCACGTAGCCCGGACCAGTTGACCCCCTGGGCCGTCACGGGCGCCCTTTGTCGGACCCAACTTTTCCCGGCCCCAAAATCGCCCGCCCCGGAAACACATCCGGCACAATCCTGCCCTCGTCGACCACGAGCGTCCCTCCCACCACCAAGTACCGCACGCCCACACTCGGTTCCATGGGCTTCTCAAAAGTAGCCCGGTCGCTGATAGTCGCTGCATCAAACACCACAACGTCCGCGTCGCATCCCTCCTGCAATCTACCTTTCCGTCGCCCCGTAGGTGTCGACCGCTCCAGCATCTCAGCCGGCATAAAGCTCATCTTCCGGATCGCATCCATCAGCGTCACAGTACCTTTCTCGCGCACATATTGCGCCAGCACCCGCGAGTAAGTTCCGGCGTTTCGCGGATGGCCTTCCAGTCCATCGCTGGCAATCATCACCAGCGGATTAGGAATAACCTTGTCCACAACTTCTTGCGTGTTGGCATAAACTAGCACCCACTGCGTTTTGCTCGAATTGTGCAACTCCTCGAAGCGCTCCTTGGTCAGGTGCTCTCCCGTGTCTGGCAGCACAAGATCGCCGTAATCGATGCCGAGTTTCTCCCGCCAGCCGGGATTAAACAACGCAGAATTCACCGCAGTCATGCCCGCGATGTAGGGATACGCCTCGGTGGTCACATCCAGTCCGCGCGCCCGCGCTCCTTCCACCATCGCGAGACACTCCAGCGAATCGCGCAGGCAACTGCTGTTGATGTGCACGATGTGCAACGACGCCCCAGTGATCGCCGCGGCCCCAATCACTTCACTCACTGCCTCAATTGAGGATCCCGGCTCAACCCGTCCCGCACTGCGGATGTGCGTGTACACCGGCAGCCCACGCTCCGCAGCCAGGCGGAACATGTCAATCACTTCCAGCCGCGTTGCTCCGGGAGTGTATTGAATGCCCATCCCAACGGCCAATCCCCCGGCATCAAGCTCTGCCCGCAAGCGCCGCTCGATAGCTTCGATCTGCTCCGGCGTGGCAGGCTGATCGGTAGCCGGTCCGCTTTTCGGGAGAATCTCAGGCGCACCACCTCCACCTCCGATAATTTCGGCCGGCAGCGGCGCCCCAAACACCGCAGCCCGCGCCGCTACATGGCTGGCCGACGTTCCGTAATGAATCAGCGAGTGACCTTCTTTAGATTTCAAGAACTGGGCGACGTCGGGCGCACCGATTTCGAGTTCCAGCGCGCTGGTTACCCCGTCAAGCGCCTTGACCCGCTGGCTTGCCATATCCTGGCCATGCTGGTGCAGATCAATGAATCCTGGAGCAACGACGAGCCCGCCAGCATGAATCACCCGTTTCCCGCTCAAAGGCTGAGACGCGACCCGAACAATCCTGCCATCGCGAATCCCGACATTGCGCACAGCATCCAGCCCAGTCTCGGGATCAATAACGCGCCCGCCCTCGATCACCAGATCGTATTGCTGCGCCGCCACGATATTGGTTGAGAACACTAGAAGACAGAAAGAGAAAAACAGCTTGCGCATAGTTGCTCCGTAAGGCCTAGCGATCATATCAAGAGTTGCCCGTAACTCAAGGCGTCGTCATTCCGACAGCTCGTGTTTTGCTTCACGCGCGGAGGAATCTCGGTCGGCACGGCATCATGGGTGTAGGTCAATCCTGCCCATCCGTCGGACTGGGCGCCGATGCCCACGAGCCCAACCTCCGATTTGCCTCAACCCCGCGCTCTCTCTAGAATAAAGACTCACCGCCACCCCAGGGAGAACTTCCGAGAACCTTATGATTCATTTTCCCGTACCCGAAGCCCTAACCTTCGACGACGTCCTCCTCTTACCCGCGCGCTCCGACGTAATTCCCGCGACCGCCACCACGCAGACGCAGATCACCCGCAGCATTACCCTGAACATTCCCATCGTCAGCGCCGCCATGGACACCGTCACCGAATCGCACATGGCCATTGCGCTCGCCCAGCAGGGCGGTCTCGGCATCATCCATCGCAACCTGAGCATCGAGCAACAGGCGGATGAAGTGGACAAGGTGAAGCGCTCGGAAAGCGGCATGATCGTCGATCCGGTGACAATGTCGCCCACCGACAAGGTCAGCGACGCTCTCGAGATCATGCGCCGCTACAAAATTTCAGGCGTGCCGATCACCGAGCATGGCAAGTTAGTCGGCATTCTCACCAACCGCGACTTGCGCTTCGAAACCCGCTTCGATATTCCTATCGATCGCGTAATGACCAAGAAAAATCTCATCACAGTGCCCGTCGGCACTACGCTCGAAGATGCCGAAGAAATTCTCCACGAGCACCGCGTGGAAAAGCTGCTCGTAGTCGATGACAAGTACAACCTCAAGGGATTGATCACCGTAAAGGACATTCAGAAAAAGCTGAAATATCCCAACGCCGCCAAAGATTCTCAGGGACGCCTGCGCGTTGGCGCGGCCATCGGTGCAACGGGCGACTTCCTCGAACGCGCCCAGGAATTAGCCGAAGCCAAAGTCGACGTGCTCGCCATCGACAGTGCCCACGGGCACTCCACTAAGGTCTTGGAAGCCGTGAAGCTGGTGAAGTCGAAGCTGCCCGAGATGCAACTCTTGGCCGGCAACGTCGCCACTTTCGATGGCGCCTGCGAACTAGCTCGCGCCGGAGCCGACGGCATCAAGGTAGGCATCGGTCCCGGATCCATTTGCACCACGCGCGTAGTCACCGGCGCCGGCGTGCCCCAGATCACCGCCATCGCCGAAGCCTACCGCGCCACCAAAGATGCGGGCATTCCCATCATCGCCGACGGCGGCATCAAGTACTCAGGCGACATCACCAAAGCCTTGGCCGCAGGCGCAAGTGCAGTGATGATCGGCTCGCTCTTCGCCGGCACCGATGAAAGCCCCGGCGAACTGATCCTCTACCAAGGCCGCTCTTTCAAATCCTACCGCGGTATGGGTTCGATCGGCGCCATGGCGCAAGGTTCCAGCGAACGTTATTTTCAAAACACTGAAGGCGATTCCTCCGCTGCCGTCTCTTCGATGGACGGCGAATCCAACCGCCTCGGAAAACTGGTTCCCGAGGGCATTGAGGGTCGCGTTCCCTACCGCGGTTCCGTCGCCATGATCGTCCACCAGATGGTTGGTGGATTGAAATCCGGTATGGGCTACTGCGGCTGCGCCACCATCGCCGAACTCTTGCAGAAAACGCGCTTCGTCCGCATCAGCGGCGCCGGACTCCGCGAAAGCCACGTCCACGATGTAATGATCACCCGCGAGGCTCCCAACTATGGCGTCGAGTAGGATGAAGACCATCGCGGGTGTGCGACCCGCTTGAACAACGATCGACATGAGGTTCTCAAGGCTTGGATCGCCGCCATCCTCTGGCTGATCGTCATCGCGATCGAATCGAGTGCCCTGCTCTCAGCCCACAACACCGGCCGCATTCTCTATCCTCTGTTTCATTTCCTCTTCGGCCTCGACCGGGACAGCTTCGCGGTTTGGCATTTCTATATTCGCAAGTCAGGCCACGTCGTCGGCTACGGCACGCTGAGCATCCTGCTTTTCCGCGCCTGGCGCGCCACACTGCCCGCGCCGAACCATCTAAGGTGGACCATGCGCTGGGCCAACATCGCTATCCTCGGAACCGCTCTGGTAGCCACCCTCGACGAATGGCACCAGAGCTTCATCCCCTCGCGCACAGGGCGCTGGCAGGATGTTGTTCTCGACACCTGCGCAGGGATCGCGGCGCAAGTGCTCTTGTTGTTGTGGATAAGAAGTTTCGGAAAGAGCGCAGTCTCCAGCTCCTAGTGGACGGAGCGCACCTAGCGGGCTTCGCCGGCTCAGGTGGTGGGATCTTAGCGGGTGGAGCAGGCCTTCAGGCCTGCGTTTACAGCCAATACTCTGGACCGGGGCTTTAGCCCCTGAGGGCATGCCTATGCCCAGCCGGCGCCAGTTGCAAAATTCCCGCGGCAACCAATGCCATCCCCGCCGAAAAGTAAAACGGAATCGCAGCGCCGTAATGCTTCCACAGTTCCCCGGTGATCAAGCTCGCCGCCAACGTGGCCACGCTGCTCACAAAAAAATAAATCCCCAGCGCTCGTCCGCGCACCTGCGAATCAACCGTCTCTACCACCAAAGCCTTCAGCACAGGCTGGGTCAGAGCGTAATAAAAACCATACACTGCCATTGCGATCCAAATCGCCACCGCAGATGGCGCACGCCCAAAAACAAAATACACGACACCAAAAATCACATATCCTACCGACGCGACCAACCGCCGCGAGACATGGTCACTGAACCATCCCGCCGGCCACGATGCCAGCGTGTAAGTAATGTTGAAGACGAGACCAAGCAGGGGCGCCAGCGCCACTCGAATCCCAACATTCTGCGCCCGCAGGACGAGGAACATGTCACTCGAGTTCCCCAGAGAAAACAGCGTCACCGCGACCAGCACAAAGTAAAAGGACGCGGGAAGAATAATTCTATCTCCGCGCGAGGCTGCATCCACCTTGGCTTTCCCAAGTGTAGGGACCGCCATCGCTGCTCTAGCCGAGTGCGTTTCGCGAATCCCCAGCACTGCAACCAGCACGCACAACGTGCCTGGAACCGCCGCCGCCCAGAACACACTCCGGATTCCAAAACGCGCAAGCAGAACAAGTGCAACCAGCGGCCCAGCGATGGCTCCAGCCGAATCCATCGACTGAATCAGTCCATACGCCGCACCCAGCCGCTCCTTCGGCACGGACTCTGCGACCATCACATCACGCGGCGCTCCGCGCACGCCCTTGGCCAATCGGTCGGTGAATCGAATCAGCAGAATCTGCGGCCACGCCGTCACAATTGCAAGCAGCGGCTTCACCGCGTTAGCGGAAAAGTATCCCGCAACCACGACCGGCTTGCGGCGAGAGATGTGATCAGTTAGGTATCCAGAAAAAAGCTTGGCAAACGACGCCACGCTCTCGGCGACACCTTCAATCAACCCCAACTGCGCCGGCCCCGCCCCCAGCGAAGCCAGAAACGCCGGCAACACCCAGTACGCCATTTCAGAAGCAGTGTCGTTCAGAAAAGAAGTGAGGCCGAAAGCGTATATGTTGCGAGCAGCAGAAGGCTCACGCTCGGCGGAACGATCGGGCATGAAGCAGTTTTACCATGAGGCAGAAAAGCTAGAAACTGAGAACTGAGAACTGCTCTCAGTACATCGCGTCGTACTTAGTCACCAGCCACTGCCCATCCTTGTTTTCCTCGGTAACCGTGAAGAGTTCCCTGTAGGTGGTGGACTGGCCTGGGCCAGTAAGGCGCTTCCCGCGGTAGTGAAGAATGGTCAGCGGCGGCGCACTCTCCCACTCCGCCAGGTCCCAGGAAAGCAGCGGATGCTGTGCTTCTGAGTTGCAGATGAAGTGTGCATACTTCTTGTGGTAGTCGTGTTCCCAACCCGAGAGCAGTTCGTCGCAGTGCCCGTCGCGCAATTGGCGAAGAAACAGATTGGCGCTGTGCTCAATCGTCCGGTCGCGCAACGGATTCATCCGGATACTGACCGGCAGCCCCGTCAAAGGATCGCGGTCTTCGGACCGCGCCAGCACCGGCCCCTGATTGCTAAGCCACCAAATGTAGCCGAGAAATCCAAACACCAGCAGCGCCCCAGCGCTGACCGCAATAGCGATCTGTGTGCGAGTGAATCCCATCTGAGAGAAATTTTATCCGGATTGCAACTTACGGCAAGATTACCGTCGGAAGCCGCGAGAGTACATGTACGAGTGGCGAGTTCGGACGCCGTATGAGATTTGTCATTCCGAGCCGCTCGCAGCCGCGCAACGCGCGGAGAGAGCGAGCGAGGAATCTGCTGCGCGGCAGCATTCCTGCGCGCAAGGAAAAAGGGCACGGCCTGCGCCGTGCCCCCGGTCTAAAATCGATGCTATTCTTTCTTGTCCTCGGCTTCTTCCTTAACTGGCTCGATCCCGCCGTCGTGCTGCGCCTGCGCCTCGGCATCTTCCATCGCCTTCTTGGCCTCGGCAAGCTTCTTGGCGCGGGCTTCGGCGCGCTTCTCGCGCTTCTCGTCCAGCACCTTTTCGCTGCCCAGCAGTTCAAGAAAAGCCTTGTCAGCGCCGTCGCCCTTATTCCAACCGGTGCGAATGATCCGTGTGTACCCGCCTTCGCGGTCGCCAAAGCGTGGACCGACGGTGTCAAACAGCTTCACCAGCGCCTCGTCAGTCATGAGGTAAGCGCCCGCCAGACGGCGCGCCGCAAGATCGCCGCGCTTGCCGAGCGTAATCATCTTCTCGACGATCGGCCGCACAGCCTTAGCTTTGGGAACCGTCGTCTCGACGCGTTCCTCGACGATCACCGACGTGACCAGGTTCCGCAGCAACGATCGTCGATGCGCGGTGTTCCGTCCCAGTTTGTATCCAGCAACTTTATGACGCATGGTGAACCTCAGTGATCAGTGGCCAGTGGTCAGTGGCCAGTCCTAGATGTTGAAGTCAGTAGTCAGCGGCTAGCCTTTGGGTCGATTTTCTGACCACTGACCACTGGCCACTGACCACTATTCTTACAGCTGATCGTCCGGACCGTAAGCCGAAGCCGGCAGCACCAGATTCGAAGTCGGCCCAGGCACGGCGTTCCCGTGCTCGTCGATCTTCATACCCAGACTCAGACCCATCGAGGAAAGTATTTCCTTGATCTCGTTCAGCGACTTGCGACCGAAGTTCTTGGTCTTGAGCATTTCCGATTCCGTCTTCTGCACCAGTTCGCCGATGGTCTGAATGTTCGCGTTCTTCAGGCAGTTATAGCTGCGCACCGAAAGCTCGAGTTCCTCAACGGACCGGTTCAGGTTCTCGTTGTGGATCTCCGGCTTGCGATCGTCGGACGACGACGTACCGGTTTCAATCTCTTCCTCGAAGTTGATGAAGATGTTCATATGGTCCTTCATCAATTTCGCGGAGAGGCCGATGGCATCCGCCGGGGTAATGGACCCGTTGGTCCACACTTCGAGGGTGAGCTTGTCGTAGTCGGTAATCTGGCCAAGACGCGCCGCTTCGACTGTGTAGTTGCACTTGCGTACCGGCGAGTGCACCGAATCAATGGGAATGAATCCAATCCCAAGATCCTCATCGAAATTCTTATCGGCCGAGGTGTAGCCGCGGCCGCGCTTCAGCCGCATTTCCATGTCCAGCTTGCCGCCTTCGCTGACCGTCGCAATGTAGACGTCTTTGTCGAGAACTTCAACGTCGCCATCAGCCTCAATCATTCCGCTGGTGACAACGCCCGGCTGGTCCGCCCGCAAATAAATCGCCTTCGGCGCATCGCCCGCCAGCTTGAACGGAATCTGCTTCAGGTTGAGAATGATGTCGGTAGCATCTTCCACCACCCCGGGGATCGACTGAAACTCGTGCAGCACGCCTTCCATCTTCACCGCCGTAACGGCGGCGCCTTCGATCGAACTCAGCAGCACGCGCCGCAGGGCGTTGCCCACGGTGGTGCCGAAGCCGCGCTCAAACGGCTGCGCCCAGAAAATTCCGTACTTGTCGGTGAGGGTGGAAGTATCAACTGCGAGACGTTTCGGTTTCTGAAAACCCTTCCAAAGCATTTGTTTCTCCTTCGGCCGTTTGGCTCAATCCCAGCTCGCTGAGTGGTCCAACTCAGGTCAATACCGGGACAGGCTGATCTGGCTCGAAATGTGTACTAGACCAAAGTTTCAAAGTTGCAAGGTTTCAATGTTTCAAGGTGCGGCAAACCGCAGCGATTTTGAAACCTTGAAACCTTCGAAACTTTGAAACCTTACTTGCTATACAACTCAACGATCAGCTGCTCATTCACCGGCAACTGAATATCTTCGCGCTTGGGCAGCGAAAGCACTCGCGCCTTATACGCGTCGCGATCAACTTCCAGCCAGTTGGGCAGCGTGCCGTGACTGGCAAATTCCTTCGCCAACTCGAGCACGGCCAGCTTCTTGCTGTTCTCGCGAATCGAAATCTCCTCGCCCGCACTCACTTCATAGGAAGGAATGTTGACCTTGCGATTGTTCACCGCGACATGCCCATGACGCACCAACTGCCGCGCCTGCCGCCGTGACTGCGCGAAACCCAGCCGGAATACGACGTTGTCCAGACGCCGCTCCAGTTGTTGCAGCAGCAGTTCGCCGGTAACGCCCCGCGACCGGGCCGCCTTCTCGAAATAGTTACGGAACTGGCCTTCCAGCGTGAAGTAGATGCGCTTGGCTTTCTGCTTCTCGCGCAACTGCAGCCCGTAGCCAACAATTTTGGCCTTGCGGTCTTTCCCATGTTGTCCGGGGGCGAAGTTGCGCTTCTCGATGGGGCACTTATCGCTAAAACATTTTGAGCCTTTGAGGAACAGCTTCATGCCCTCGCGGCGGCATAGACGGCAAACTGCATCGGTATAACGCGCCAAATTATTCTCCTTTTAGATGACCGGTTTACAGGTTTGGCTTCACCCTTCGTCCCGGTCGAAAGCAAAGTTGCAAAGTTTCGAAGGTTTCAATGTTTCAAAGTCTTTTGAAACCTTGAAACTCTGCAACCTTGAAACCTCTTAAAAACTGTTGACCGCTCACACACGCCTTCTCTTCGGCGGCCGACATCCATTGTGTGGAATCGGCGTCACGTCGCGAATCGATCGTACTTCAATGCCCGACGAAGCCAGAGCGCGCACCGCCGACTCGCGCCCTGAGCCGGGGCCGCTGACCCGGACGTCCACACTGCGCACCCCATGATCGCGAGCCAGGTTGGCCGCATTCGACGCCGCCTGCTGCGCCGCGAACGGCGTGCCTTTGCGCGATCCCCGAAAACCCAGCGATCCCGAACTCTTCCACGACAGAACATTACCGTTCATATCGGTGATGGTCACGATCGTGTTATTGAAGGAAGCCTGCACGTAGCACAAACCATGCGGAACGTGCTTGCGCTCCTTCTTCTTGAACGTCTTCTTCTTGCCCTTTTTCTCCGGTGCGGCAGTGCCGCCCGCTGCTACTGGTTTTGCCATTGAAACCTCTGTTTCAAAGTTTCAAGGCTTCAAAGTTTCAAGGTAAGAAACCTTGAAACCTGCGAAACCCTGAAACCTGCTCTTAAGTCTTCGACGTCGCCTTCTTCTTCGTTGATACGGTTCCCTTGCGCGGGCCTTTGCGGGTGCGCGCGTTGGTATGCGTACGCTGTCCCCGGACCGGCAAATTGCGGCGGTGACGGAACCCGCGATAGGAGCCGATTTCGATGAGCCGCTTGATGTTCATCGAAACTTCCTTGCGCAGATCGCCTTCCACCATCCCTTGCGCCTCAATCACCGTGCGGATGCGGTTGACTTCCTCTTCGCTGAGGTCCTGGACCTTCTTCATCGGGTCCACCTTGGCTTCGTCCAGAATGCTGCCGGCGCGCGGATGCCCGATCCCGTAGATGTAGGTCAGCGCGATGTTAATGTGCTTCTGGCGCGGTAAGTCAACGCCTGCGATACGTGCCATAGTCCGTCCTTAAATTCTCAGCAGCAGAGCTTAGCCCTGACGCTGTTTGTGTTTCGTGTTGACGCAGATCACCCGCACCACACCCTTGCGGTGGATGACCTTGCACTTGTCACAGATTTTCTTTACTGACGCTCGTACTTTCATAATTCCATTTCCGATCCCTAAACACCCTCACTTTATTTATAGCGATAAACAATCCGGCCGCGATTCAGGTCGTAGGGTGAAAGCTCCACCGCAACCTTGTCGCCGGGCAATATCCGAATAAAGTTTTTACGCATCTTGCCCGACACATGCGCCAGCACCTGGTGCTTGTTCTCCAGTTCCACCTTGAACATGGCGTTCGGCAGCGGTTCCAGAACCACTGCCATCACTTCAATCGCGTCCTCTTTGCTCATGCACCTCTCAGAAATCTCAGCTATCAGCTATCAGCTATCAGTTTTCGCTGAAAGCTGAGAACTGATGGCTGAGAACTACTTCGTCAAAATCACCGGCCCATCTTTCGTCACGGCGACGCAATGCTCGAAATGCGCGCTGAAACTTCCGTCCACCGTGACTGCCGTCCACTTATCGCCCAGCACTCGCGTTTCCGGCTTGCCGTAATTCACCATGGGCTCGATCGCCAGCACCATACCTTCACGCAACTTCGCACCATGGCCCCGCGCCCCAAAGTTCGGCACCTGCGGCTCTTCGTGCAAGCGCGTCCCAATGCCATGTCCCACGAATTCCCGCACCACACTGAACCCGGCGGCCTCCACGTGCTCCTGCACCGCCGCTCCCACATCGCCCACCGAGTTGCCGATGAGCGCCTGGTCAATCCCGCGGTAAAGCGATTCCTCGGTGACGGCCAGCAGCTTGCGCAACTCCGGCTTCACCGCATCGCTCACCGGAACCGTAATCGCCGCGTCGCCATAGTACCCATCCAGCACCACGCCGCAATCAATCGAAACGATGTCGCCGTCTTTCAGCGCCCGCTTCTCCGACGGGATTCCATGTACAATCTCTTCATTCACTGACGTGCACAGGACGCACGGATAATCGAAGTAGCCTTTAAACGCCGGCTTGGCCCCAAGCTCCGCAATCTTCTTCTCGGCGGCGCGCTCCAAATCCATCGTCGTCACGCCCGGCGCCACCATCGAGCGCACCTCATCGAGAACCTGGCGCACGATGTGGCCGCTGTGCCGCATCCGCTCAATCTCCGCCGCCGACTTGCACACAATCGCCATTCTTATGCGCGATCCTCAGGCATGATGATCTTCAAGAATCCTGAAAATCTGCTCTGTAACTTCGTCCATGGGCAGATCGCCGTTTACCAAGATCAATCTCCCCGTGCGCTGGTAATAGTCCGCCACGGGCGCAGTTTGCTCCTTGTAGGCCGTCAAACGGGGTTGAATCACTTCCAACCGGTCGTCATTGCGGATCACCAGCTTTGACCCGTCTTCGCAAAGCTCATCGACAGGAGGTGGCTGGAAGTGGACGTTATAAATCCGCCCACAGGAGGGACAAGAACGGCGTCCAGTAATCCGGAGCAACAATTGATTATAGTCCACGTCCAGCCGGATCACAATTGGCCACGCTCGAGTCGGCCGCGAGTTGTCAAAGAGCTTGTCGTCGAGCAACGCGTCCAGCCATCCGGCCTGAGCCGCTGTCCGGGGAAAGCCGTCCAGAATATAGCCGCGCTTGCAGTCCGGCTTCATCAGCCGATGCCGGACCATTTCACAAACCAGATCGTCGGAAACCAGCTCTCCCCGAGCCATCACAGCCTTGGCCGCCATGCCGAGTTCCGTACCCTCGGCCACATTCAGCCGTAACAGGTCTCCAGTAGAAATCTGCGGGATCCCGTACCTCTCCATGATGCGCTTGGCCTGAGTGCCTTTACCCGCGCCCGGCGGTCCAAGCAGCACGACGGGGCCTACATCGCGTGAGGTTTCCTGCGCCATCAGTTGGCCAAAGCCTCCCGATCTCAGTGTTCCCGGTTGGCCTCCCACAAGGCCGTTCCGGTTCCAGCTAGCTGCAGCAACCCCAGCACGAACTTATTAACCAGTCCTAGGTCTTTGGTCTTAGCAACCGGAAAACATCCGAAACCAGTGTCCAAGACACCTATTATCCAGGACCTTACCCTACGACCAGTTTCTACGACCGCGAATCCGTCCGCTGCGTGGCGTGAACCCATCGTAATGCCGCATGATGAGCTGTGCCTCGATCTGCGTAACCGTATCCATGGCCACGCCCACCACGATCAGCAGCGACGTTCCGCCAAAATAGAAATTCACTCCCAACCCGTTCGTCACCCACACCGGAAGCTTCTCGAAAAACGAGCCGCCCAGCCACACCGGCAAATGGTTCAAGTGAATGCCCGCGATCATCCACTCCGGAATGAAAGAAATGATGATCAAGTACAGTCCGCCCACCAGCGTGATCCGGGTCAGGACTTCGTTGATGTAGTCAGCTGTGCGTTTCCCCGGACGTATGCCCGGAATAAACCCACCGTACTTCCGCATATTGTCGGCAACTTCGCTGGGATTGAAAACGATTGACACGTAAAAGTACGCGAAGAAAATGATTCCCACCGCGTACAGCAGGGTATACAGCGGCTCGCCCCATCCCAGCATTCGAATCATGTCGCCGAAGTACCGGCTGTTTCTCAAGCCGTACCCGACCGTCTGCGGCAAAGTGAGAATCGAAGACGCGAAGATGACCGGCATCACGCCGCCTGCATTCACCCGCAACGGAAGATGGGTTGATTGCCCTCCCATCACTTTGCGCCCTACCACCCGCTTGGCATATTGCACCGGGATGCGCCGCTCGCAGCGCTCGACATATACGATGAAGGCCACCACCGCGATCATGAACACAATCAGCCCAACCATCAGTATCGGTGTGATAGCTCCCCAGGTTCCGTTCATCGCCTTTTGCACCAGATCCTGCACACCTCGAGGCAGCCCCACCACAATGCCGGCAAAGATCAGCAGCGACATGCCGTTGCCAATACCGCGGTCGGTGATCTGCTCGCCCAGCCACATAACGAAACAGCTGCCCGTGGTCAGCGTCAGCATCGTCATCAAGATGAAGACCGGACCGGGGTGAAGGACAAAATCCCCAGCCTTCTCCAGGCCGATGGCGATACCGAACGACTGCACCGCGCTGAGAATGATGGTGATGTAGCGAGTCCACTCGGTGATTTTCTTGCGTCCCAGCTCGCCTTCTTTTTGCAGTTTGGCAAGCGGCTCATACACCACGGTCAAAAGCTGCAGGATGATCGATGCCGTGATGTACGGCATGATGCCCAGGGCAAAGATGGTCATGCGGCGCAGATTGCCGCCGGAGAACAGATCCACAAAGCCCAGCAGCGATCCCGCGTTTTGATTGAAGGCGGCTTCCAGTTTCAGGAAGTTGACCCCCGGCGTAGGCAGATGTCCGCCCAGTCGGTAGATCGCGAGCATGGCCATCGTGAACAAAACCCGCTTGCGCAGGTCAGGGATGCGGAAGATGTTTGCCATCTTCCCCCAGATTGGAAATACTCCACTCTCGCCAGCCATTACTGCAAGACCTCAACCTTGCCGCCCGCTTTGGTGATCTTTTCCTGCGCCGCCTTCGAGAACTTGTGCGCGTGCACCGTGATCGCAATCGTCAGTTCGCCATCGCCCAGAATCTTCACCGGAAGCTTCGCCTTGATCACGCCCGCCTTGCGCAGCACCTCGGGCGTAATCGGCGCGGCGTGCAGTTCCCCGGCCAGCGCTGCCAGCCGCTCCAGGCTGACGATATTGAATTCCTTACGGAAGATGTTGGTGAAGCCGCGTTTCGGCATTCGCCGGTGCAGCGGCATCTGTCCGCCTTCAAACCCGCGGATCAAACGCATGCCGGTGCGCGAGCGCTGCCCCTTGTGCCCACGGGTCGATGTCTTGCCCATGCCGGAGCCCATCCCCCGCCCCACCCGCTTGCGCTTCTCGGTAGCATTCTTCGGTGCTCGAATATTGGATAAATTCATAAGAAAGCCTAAGTTTCGACGTCCCAAGGTTTCAACGTCCCAAGGTTTCAACGTCCCAAGGTTTCAACGTCCCAAGGTTTCAAAGTTTCAAAGAACTCGAATTCACCTTGAAACTTTGAAACTCTGAAACCATGAAACATTTCTACTTCAAGATCTCCACCAGATGCGGAACCTTGGCTACCATGCCGCGAATCGCCGCATTGTCAGGACGTTCGATCACCTGGTTCAACCGCGTGAATCCCAACCCCTTCACCACTTGCTTCTGTTTCACCGGGGCGCAAATCGCCGAAACCACCCACTTCAGGTGAATTTTTCCGGCAACCGCCTTCGGTTTCTTCGTAGTCATCGTTAATTCCTCAATCTCTTGGGTCCCGTTTTTCTCGGTACTGGGTACTAGGTACTCGGTACTTTCTAAAGCTCCTGCATCGATTTCCCGCGCATGGCCGCAACGCTCTCGCGGCTCTTCAGGTGCCGCAGGGCATCGAACGTCGCCTTGATCACGTTATGCGGGTTGGTCGTGCCGATCGACTTGGTCAGCACGTTCTGGATTCCCACCGACGTCATCACCGCGCGCACCGCACCCCCGGCAATCACTCCCGTGCCTTCCGGAGCCGGCTTCAGCAAAACCTTCCCAGAACCGTAGCGTCCCAGCACCAGGTGCGGAATCGAAGTCTGCGTCAAGTTCACCTTGATCAGATTCTTCTTCGCCGCCTCGATCGCCTTGCGAATCGCCTGCGGAACTTCCTTGGCCTTGCCCGCGCCATGTCCCACCACCGCCGCCGAAGGATCGCCCACCACCACCAGCGCCGCAAACGAAAGGTTCTTGCCGCCCTTCACCACTTTGGTGACGCGGTTGATGGCCACGACCTGGTCCTTCAACTGAAACGAATTTGCATCGAGCTTCTTAACGACTGTTGGCATTCTTAGACTCTCGTTTCATTTAGCGATCGTGCGATTGGGTGATGTCGCGATTGAGAACCCTTCGTCGAATGCTTTTCAATCGCCCGATGACTCAATCGCCCAATCGCTCAATCCCCTAGAATTGCAATCCTGCTTCGCGCGCCGCATCGGCCAGAGCCTTCACCCGCCCGTGATAGATGTAGCCGCCGCGGTCAAACACAACTTTGCTCACTCCCTTGGCCTTGGCGCGCTCCGCGATCGTTTTGCCCAGCGCTTTCGCCGCCGCTACGTTTCCGCCAGTGCGCCGTTCTTCTTTCTTGCCTTCGGCCGAACTCGCCGAAACCAGCGTCTTGCCGTTCAGGTCGTCGATCACCTGCACATAAATATGATTCAGCGAACGGTACACATTCAGCCGCGGACGCTCCGCCGTCCCCCGCATCTTCTTGCGGATGCGATCGTGAATGTGCTCGCGCTTCTGATTCTTCGATTTCTTCGTAAACATAAAATCTGTCCTTGCCCGCAAAACAGCGGTCTTAGGTGATAGACCTAGTTACTTCGCTCCGGTCTTACCCACTTTCTTCTTCAATCGCTCTCCCGCATACCGCACACCTTTATTCTTGTACGGATCCGGCGGACGCAGTGACCGCATTTCCGCCGCCACCTGTCCCACCTGCTGCCGGTCGATTCCGGTAAGCGAAATCTTCGTCTGCTTAGGATCAACCGCGGCTTCAACTCCAGTCGGCAGCGGATACTCGATGGGATGCGAATACCCGAGGTTGAACACCACCGTCCCTTTGCCCTTCATCTCGGCGCGGTAGCCGATGCCGACAATCTCCAGGTCGCGCGTCCAGCCCTTGGTGACGCCCTCAACCGCGTTATTCACCAGCGCGCGCGCCAGTCCATGCAGAGCAGCCTGCGAATCATTCTCGCGAATCGCGACAATGTTCCCATCCTTCTGCTCCACCTTGATGCCCGTGGGCAGAGCCGTATCCAGCTTGCCCTTCGGCCCCTGAACCAACACCGTGTTGCCTTCGATTTTGACCGTCACCCCCTTGGGGATCGGGATCGGCTTTTTTCCAATTCGTGACATAAAGTTTCAGGCTCTCAGCTCTCAGCTCTCAGTTTCCCATCGCCGCTTTTGCTGATACCTGACGGCCGATAGCTGAAAGCTGCTTCTCTACCAGATCTCGCACAACAACTCACCGCCCACGCCTTCCTTGCGCGCCTGCCGTCCCGTCATCACCCCGCGCGGCGTCGTGAGAATGTTGATCCCCATCCCACCCAGCACGCGAGGAATCTCGCTGCGCCGCACATAAACCCGGCAGCCCGGACGCGACACGCGCTCCGCCTTTGAAATCGCCGCCTCGTTGTGCGCGCCATATTTCAAATAAATCCGGATGATCTTGTGACCCTCTTCCTCAGTGGCCTTGAAATTCGAGATATAACCCTCTTCCTTCAGGATGCGGGCAATCTCCACCTTCAGCCTGGAAGCCGGAACGTCCACCTTCTGGTGCCGCGCCTGCAGCGCGTTGCGCACCCTCGTCAGCATATCTGCGACCGGATCGGTCAACCTCATCGTTTGCTTCTCCTCTCGCCACCCGTTCGCTCCACACCCGGCGGAGAACCTGCAGCGGCTCGCTTACCATTTACTCTCGCCTTGTCATCCTGAGCGGCGTTCTTTGCCGCGAAGGACCTCCCGCTCCACGAACGCGGAAGCACCTACCACGACGACTTCGACACTCCGGGAATCTCCCCCAGCAGCGCCAACTGCCGGAAGCACATCCGGCACAAGCCGAACTTGCGCAAATACGCGCGCGGCCGTCCGCAGCGCTTACAGCGATTGTGCTTGCGCGTGGAAAACTTGGGCTTCTTTATCTTTGATGGACGCTGAGTCTGCTCGGTGCCGTCCTTAACCCGCTTTGCCATTGTTGCCATGTTTATCCTTCAACTCCTAGCTACCCGCTCCTGGCCTTCCAGCCTCGATCAAAATCTTGCAACTCTGAAACCTTGAAACTTTGAAGCTTCGCTCTCAAGCTCTAAACGGCATCCCCAGATGCTTCAACAGCGTCCGCGCCTGGTTATCATTCGCTGCCGTGGTCACGATCGTGACATTCATCCCCTTCTGCTTGTCGACCTTCTCATAGGAAATCTCCGGAAAGATCAACTGGTCGTGCAGGCCAATCGTGTAATTTCCCCGCCCGTCGAACGACTTGGTGGAAACTCCCTTGAAGTCGCGCACTCGCGGAAGAACGATATTCACTAGCCGGTCGAAAAACTCGTACATGCGGTCGCCGCGCAGCGTAACCATCGTTCCAATGGCCTGCCCTTCGCGCACTTTGAACGCCGCAATCGATTTCTTGGCTTTGGTGATGATTGGCTTCTGTCCGGTAATCTGTCCCAACTCACTCACTGCCGGATCCATTACCTTCGAATTTTGCGTGGCCTCGCCCATGCCCATGTTCACCACGATCTTGTTGAGCCGCGGAACCGCCATCGCATTCTTGAGTTCGAGCTCCTTCAACAAAGCCGGAGCCACTTCCTTGTCAAACTTCGCGCGCAGCCGCGGCCGCTCCTTTGCGCTGTGCCGCGCCTGCTCCGGAGCCTTCTGCTCCTGCCCCGAATCCTTCGATGATTTCTTGTCTTTAGCCATCGCGTCTCCCGAACCATTTAGCAATTGCGTAATCGGGTAATTTACTTATCCAGCGTCGTCCCGCACTTCTTGCAAACCCGCACCTTGCGGTCGCCGCGCACTTCATGACCAATACGCACCGGACCGCAGGTCGTGCACACCAGTTGCACATTGGAGAGCGCAATCCGGCTCTCCTGCTCGGCAATGCCTCCAGCAATATTGCGCTGCGGATTCGGCCGCACGTGCTTCTTCACCACCATCACGTGTTCGACCAAAAGTTTGGCGTCGTCAGGAAACACGCGCAGCACGCGTCCTTCCTTGCCTTTGTCCCGCCCCGTAATCACCTTCACGGTATCGTTGCGGCGAATATCTACTCGCTTGTGCTCTGTGCTGACAGTTCTCATTTCCAGTTCTCAATTCCTGACTCTTGTTTCTAGGTACTGGGTACTCGGTACTAAATAACTTCCGGCGCCAGCGAAACAATCTTCAAAAACTTCTTCTCGCGCAGCTCCCGGGCCACCGGACCGAAAACACGCGTCCCCACCGGCTCACCCGCATCGTTGATCAGCACCGCGGCATTCTGGTCAAAGCGGATATAGGTCCCGTCGCGCCGCCGATGTTCCTTGCGCGTGCGAACAATCACCGCCTTCACCACTTTGCCCTTCTGCACCTGTCCGTCGGGAGCCGCTTCTTTCACCGCGGCGGTGATTATGTCGCCGAGGCCGGCATTCAGCCCGGTCGACCCGCCCAGCGGCAGAATCATCTGCAGCTTGCGGGCGCCGGAGTTGTCGGCCACCTCCAGCATGCTTCTCATCATCACAGCCATGGCAATCTCCCGTTAGCTCTTGTCATCCTGAGCGAGACGCTTTTTGTCTCGCGAAGGATCTCGGACTCCACGGACCCATCCCCTCGAAGGGTGCGTCCCAGCTTCCCTATTTAACGTCCTGCTCCAGCACGATCTCCGGCACTAGCGCCGTCTTGCGCACAATGTCCTTCAACCTCCAGCGCTTCAATTTCGACAGCGGACGCGTCTCTTCCAGCCGTACCACATCGCCCACATGCGCCTCATTTTTCTCGTCGTGCGCGTAAAACTTCTTATTACGAGCCACCACGCGCCCGTAGAACGGATGCGCCTTCTTGCGCGTCACCTGCACCACGATCGTCTTGGCCATCTTGTTCGAGACCACTTCTCCCACCACTTCCTTGCGCCGGCCCTGCACGTCCTCGCTCGGCGGTGTTGCGGACTTCTTGCTTGCGGTTTCCGCCATCAGCGTTTCTCCGTTGCGGCGGCGCGTGTGCGCTCGCCCAGAATTGTCTTCACCCGCGCAATGTCTTTGCGCAGCCCGCGAATCTTCTTCAGGCTTTCGGTCTGCCCCATGTTCAGCTGAAATTTCAGCTTGAACAGTTGGTCCGCCAGATCCTGTCCCTGGTGCTCCAGCTCGGCGTCGGTTAAATTCCGTATCTTGTCGGATTTCATAAATAAGCTCTCAGCTTTTAGCTCTCAGCTTTCCCCGCCTCCGCTATCGCTGATAGCTGACGGCTGAAAGCTGATGGCTGTGTCTAGTGCGCCGTCTCCCGCTTGACCAAAGTCGTGCGCAGCGGCAGCTTGTGTGACGCCAGCCGCATCGCCTCGGTCGCATCCACAATCGTGACCCCTTCCATCTCAAACAGAATCTTTCCCGGACGCACCACCGCGACCCAATGATCGGGCGCGCCTTTGCCCTTGCCCATACGAGTTTCGGCCGGCTTCTTGGTCACCGGCTTGTCGGGAAACACGCGAATCCAGATCTTCCCGCCGCGCTTCACAAAACGAGTCATGGCCACGCGGCTGGCTTCAATCTGCCGGTCGGTAATCCAGCCAGGCTCGAGCACCTTCAGACCGAAGTCGCCAAACGCCAGCGTGCTGCCGCGCCAGGCTTTCCCAGTCATGCGCCCGCGCTGCTGCTTGCGGTACTTAACTTTCTTTGGCATCAACATAAAGTCAGCTCTTAGCTTTCAGCTCTTGGCTCTTAGCCAAATCTTTTCGTCGCTTTTGATCCTACTGGCCACTGGGCACTGACCACTGGCCACTGACTCAAAACGCTCCCACGCCCGTCTGCTGCTCGCGCTTTTTGGTCGGAAGAATCTCGCCCTTGTAAACCCAGACCTTTACGCCAATTACACCGTAGGTCGTCCTCGCTTCCGAAAAACCGTATTCAATATCAGCCCGCAGCGTGTGTAACGGCAAGCGTCCCTGCAAGTACCACTCCGAGCGCGCGATTTCATTTCCATTCAACCGCCCGCTCACCCGCACCTTGATGCCCTTGCAACCGAAGCGCAGCGCCGAATCCACCGCCTTGCGCATCGCCCGCCGGAATCCAACCCGTTTTTCCAATTGCAGGGCAATCGCTTCCGAAACCAGCTGCGCGTCGAGCTCCGGCTTGTGCACTTCCTGGATGTCGACGAACACTTCGCGCGACGTGCGCTTTTGCAAATCGGCCTTTAGTTTGTCGATTTCCGCGCCCTTGCGCCCGATAATAATTCCGGGGCGTGCCGTCTTGACAATGATGCGCAGCTTGTTGCCCGGACGCTCAATCTCGATCGAACTCACGCCCGCCGACTTCAGCTTTTCCTTCAGTTCTTTCTTCAGTTTGATGTCTTCAAACAGCAGCTTGTCGTAGTCCCGCTCCACAAACCAGCGCGACTTCCACGGCTTCGTATAACCAAGCCGAAAACCATAAGGATGGACTTTTTGTCCCATTGCTTCTCCTAATCAATCCCAAAACCCTTATCAGAATCTTGTCATTCCGAACCCGCGCAAAGCGCGTGTGAGGAATCTGCTGTTCCCCATTTCTCGCGCGTTCTTTGCGCGAGAAGTGGGAACTCCGTCCCTACTTCGCGGCCGCTTTGCTCTTCTTCGAAGCACCTGCCGACTTCTTTGCCACTGGTGCCCGCCGCTTAGCCGGAGCCGCACTCGCCGTCCCGCTGCTAGCCGCATGAGCCCCATTCCCGCGCTCCGCCAGCACCAGCGTGATGTGCGAAATCCTCCGCTGATACCGGTAAGCCCGCCCCTGCGGCGCCGGACGGATGCGCTTCATGCGGGGCCCATCATTCGCAATTGCGCTCTTCACATACAAGTTGTCGATCTCAACGTCGAGATTCTTCTCCGCGCTCAAAAAGTTTGCGTTGTCGAGCGCCGACTGCAGCAGTTTGCCCACATGCGCCGCCACCCGCTTCTTCGTATACAGCAGCGTGTTGCGCGCTTCTTCCACCTTGCGCCCTTTGATCAACTCCAGCACCAGGCGCGCCTTCTGCGGCGACACTCGCAAGTAACGCATTTCCGCTCGGAATTCCATCACTATCCCCTTATGCCTTCGGCGCCGGCGCCGCGGGTGCCGACGGGGTAATCGCCCCCGGACCTCCCGGAATGCCCGCCGGCTTCGCCGCCACTTCCGTAGCCGCCCGCATGGAGTGGCCCTTGAAGTTGCGCGTGAAGCTGAACTCGCCCAGCTTGTGCCCCACCATGTTCTCCGTGACGTATACCGGAATAAACTTCTTGCCGTTGTGCACCGCAATGGTGTGTCCCACCATTTCCGGAACTACGGTGGAACGCCGCGACCACGTCCGCAAAACTTTTTTCTCGTTGCGCGAATTCATAGACTCCACCCGCGACATCAGGAAGCCATCCACAAACGCGCCCTTCTTGGTTGAACGTGCCATAAACTCTCACCCTCAAATTGTCATTCCGAAGATCGCGAAGCGACCCGAGGAATCTGCTTCCGCTGGCAGCGCTACTTCGTCCGCCGGTTCACAATAAACTTATCCGTCCGCTTGTTATTCCGCGTTTTATACCCGCGCGTAGGCTGTCCCCAGGGCGTCACCGGATGCCGTCCACCCGAAGTCTTGCCCTCACCTCCGCCATGCGGATGGTCCACCGGATTCATCGAAACGCCGCGATTATGCGGCTTCCAACCCATCCAGCGCGAGCGTCCCGCCTTGCCAATGGTGATGTTTTCGTGATCCAGATTGCCCACCTGCCCGATGGTCGCCATGCAATCCTGAGAAATCTTCCTCGTCTCGCCCGAAGGCAGCTTGACCAGCGCGTACTCTTCTTCCTTGGCAACCAACTGCGCCGCTCCGCCGGCCGAGCGCACCATCTGGCCACCCTTGCCCGGCTTCAGCTCCAGATTATGAATCTGCGTGCCGGGAGGAATATTTCGCAGCGGTAACGCGTTGCCTACTAAAATGTCTGCCTCGGGACCGCTGATCACTTTCTGCCCGACCTTCAATCCTTCCGGCTGCAGGATGTAACGCTTCTCACCGTCGGCATAAGCCAGCAGCGCAATGCGCGGTGAACGGTTGGGATCGTATTCGATGCTGACCACGGTCGCCGGAATCCCTGTCTTGTCGCGCTTGAAATCAATGATGCGCAGCTTGCGCTTGTGGCCGCCTCCAATAAAGCGCATGGTCATGTCGCCCGAGTTGCGGCGTCCGCCGGTGCGCGGCTTGGGCTCGAGCAGCGGCTTATGCGGATTCTTCGTCGTAATGTCGTCGTTGACGATGGTCGTGCGATACCGCAGCGTCTGCGTTGTCGGTCTGTAAGTTTTTATAGCCATAATCAACTCTTAATTCTTGTCATTCCGAACCGGGCGAAGACCGGTGAGAAATCTGCTTCCCGCTGCCGCTACAAATTCTGCGCGTACTCCGGCATCTTCTCCCCGGCCCGCAGCCGCACATAAGCCTTCTTCCAGTCCGCACGGTAGCCGGCAAACTTCCCTCGCCGCCGCTCTTTTCCCGGATAGGTAGCCGTGCGCACGGAAAACACCTTCACTTTGAAAATCGTCTGTACGGCCTGCTTGATCTCCGTCTTCGTAGCCTTGGGCGCAACCTGAAACACCAGCGTGTTCTGGTTTTCTTTGATCGCCAACCCTTTTTCCGTGATCACCGGACGTCGAATAATCTGGTATGCGGATCTCATCACGCCACCTCCGCCGCTTTTTCATGCCGCGTACGTTTCCGCGGAGCCGCAGACGCCTTCTTCGCGCCCTCTTCTTTCGCGGCCTTGCGCTGCCGCTTGGGCACCGTGTTCTGCAACGTAAGCTGCAGCTTCTCGAGCGCCGGCTGCGAGAAAATCACGCGATCGTACCGCAACAGGTCATAAGGATGAACCTCATTCCCCGCCATCAACTCCAGCCCGTCAATATTGCGCGAGCTCAGCTCCAGATTGCGGTTCGCCGCGTTCGGCGCTTCCACAATCAGCACCGTCTTTTCAACCTTGAGCGCATCCAGCGCCGCCCGAAACGCTTTCGTCTTTGCATCCTTCAATTCAAACGAATTCACTACCGTCAGCTTGCCATCGGCAAACTTCGAAGCCAGTGCCGAACGCAGCGCACCCAAAAGCTTCTTGCGCGGGAACGCATAGTCATAAGACCGCGGCGTGGGACCGTGCACGGTGGCGCCGTGCCGCCAGAGTGGCGACCGGATCGAGCCAATACGCGCCCGCCCCGTGCCCTTCTGCTTCCACAGCTTCTTGCCTGACCCCGAAACTTGCCAGCGAGCCTTGGTCGCGTGCGTGCCGCGGTGCTGCCCGGCACGGTAATGCTTCACCGCCTCCCAAAGCAGATCTTCATTCACGGCGCCGAAAATCTCATCGGCCAGATCAAACGATCCAACCTTCTTACCGCCTAAATCGTAAATATCAATCGATGCCATATTGCTTCTCGGTACTCGGTACTCGGTACTCGGTACTACGCTTTCTTCGCCGCTCTCTTCGCCGCCTTCAACGGATCCACCGTAGCCGAACCCGCAAATCCACGCCGCTCTCTGGGAGGCTTCTTCGCTTTGATGATCACAATGTAACCACCTTGCGGCCCCGGCACACTGCCCTCAACCACCAAAAGATTCTCGTCTTTATCCACGCCCAGCACGCGCAAGTTACGCTGCGTGACCCGGTCATGCCCCATGTGTCCCGACATGCGCATCCCCTTGAACACGCGCGAAGGAAACGCCGACGAGCCGATCGATCCGGTAATCTGAAACATTGATCCATGCGACTTCGGACCGCCGCCAAAATGATGCCGCTTCACCACACCCTGGAAACCCTTGCCCTTGCTCACTCCCACGATGTCGACAAACTTCTCGCCTTCAAAAATTTCGACCAGCACCCGGTCGCCAACTTTCACCGTAACGTCGCTGTCGGCAGCTCCATCGGTCTCCAGCGGCACTTCCCGCATGAATTTCACCGGAGGAAGATTGTTCTTCGCCAGGTGTCCGCGCGCCGGCTTGGTCAGCCGCGACTCCTTCACAAACTCGACCAACCCAATCTGCGCCGCTTCGTAACCATCCCGCGTAGCCGACTTATGCTGCGTAATCACGCAAGGACCAGCCTGCAGCACCGTGACCGGGCGCACATCGCCCTTCGAGTCAAACAGCTGCGTCATGCCAACCTTCTTGCCCAAAATCCCAGTAACTCGAGTTGCCATATTGTCTTCTCTCTTAACCCAGCTTGGCTTACGCCAGCGGCTGAGGCTCCTCAGCGATAAGCTGAGAGCTGAAGGCTGACAGCTATTTGTGCTCTTTCCCGAAAGCCTTAATCTCCACATCCACACCAGCCGGCAAATCGAGTTTCATCAAAGCGTCCACCGTCTGCTGCGTCGGCTCAAGGATATCGAGCAACCGCTTATGCGTTCGGATCTCAAACTGTTCCCGCGACTTCTTATCCACGTGCGGCGAACGCAGCACGCAGTACTTGTTCTTCATCGTGGGCAAAGGAATCGGCCCCGCAATCTGTGCCCCAGTGCGCCGCGCGGTTTCCACAATCTCGCCCGTCGACTGATCCAGAATGCGGTAGTCGTAAGCCTTCAACCGGATGCGAATTCTTTCTTTTCCAATCACGTTTCACTCTCTCTAACCCCTCCCGGCATCTCCGGAAGGAAAGAACCAGCGGCAAGAAGCGAGCCGCGTCATTTTCGAATGTGGGGACAGCCGCCCTCGGCTGTCCGCGGAGCAACGCTCCGCGCTTTCCCTCTGCTACTGCACAATCTCCGCAATCGTTCCGGCGCCCACCGTGTGTCCGCCTTCGCGAATGGCAAACCGCAATCCCTTCTCCATCGCCACCGGCGTGATTAATTCAATCACCAGCGACACATTGTCCCCCGGCATCACCATCTCGGTTCCAGCCGGAAGCTCCGCAACGCCCGTCACATCGGTCGTCCGCAAATAGAACTGCGGACGGTATCCCTTGAAAAACGGTGTATGCCGCCCGCCTTCTTCCTTCGTCAGGATGTAGACTTCCGCCTTGAACTTCGTGTGCGGAGTAATCGATCCCGGCTTGGCCAGCACCATGCCGCGCTCCACATCTTCTTTCGCAATGCCGCGCAGCAACAGGCCAGCATTGTCACCCGCCATGCCTTCGTCCAACTGCTTCTTGAACATTTCGACGCCCGTGACCACCGTCTTGCGCGTGTCGCGGAACCCGACAATCTCAACTTCTTCACCGACTTTCACTTTCCCGCGCTCGATACGCCCGGTCACCACCGTGCCGCGACCCTGAATCGAAAAGATATCCTCAATCGGCATCAGGAACGGCTTGTCCAGTTCGCGCGCCGGCTGCGGCACGCTCTTGTCGACCACCTCCATCAGCGCGTCAATCTGCTTCTCCCACTTCTCTTCTCCGTTCAACGCCCCAAGAGCCGACAGCCGGATCACCGGCACATCGTCGCCCGGAAACTTGTAGCTCTTCAGCAACTCGCGCACTTCGAGTTCAACCAGATCCAGCAACTCAGGATCATCGACCGCATCGCACTTGTTCAATGCCACCACGATGTAAGGCACACCCACCTGCCGCGCCAACAGCACGTGCTCGCGCGTCTGCGGCATCGGACCATCCGTCGCCGCCACCACCAGAATCGCGCCATCCATCTGGGCCGCGCCCGTGATCATGTTCTTGATGTAATCCGCGTGCCCCGGGCAATCGACATGCGCGTAGTGCCGGTTCGCCGTCTCATACTCCACGTGCGCCGTAGCAATCGTGATCCCGCGGGCTTTTTCTTCCGGAGCGTTATCAATCGAATCAAACGACCGGAACACGATCTTCGGATTATGCTTCTGCAACACCTTGGTGATGGCCGCCGTCAACGTGGTCTTGCCATGGTCAATGTGACCAATCGTGCCTACGTTGCAGTGCGGCTTAGTTCGATCAAATTTCTCTTTCGCCATATTCGTTCCTCAACTTTACTTTGTCATCCTGAGGCGCCGCTCTTCGCCGCCGAAGGATCTCTAATCTGTACATCGCTCACAGAGAGCTATTACTTCGTAGTCCCCTGCACCTTCGCGATGATTTCCTCCGCCACCGACCGCGGAGCCTCCTCATAGCGCGCAAAATGCATCGAATACTCAGCCCGCCCCTGCGTCGACGAACGCATGTGCGTCGCGTACCCAAACATCTCAGCCAAAGGCACAATCGCCTTGATCACCTGCGATCCAGCGCGATGTTCCATGCCTTCAATACGTCCACGCCGCGAACTCAGGTCGCCCATAATCACGCCGGCATAGTCTTCTGGAGTCACCACTTCAACCGCCATCACCGGCTCCAGCAGCACTGGCGAAGCCTTGCGCGCAGCTTCTTTGAATGCCATCGACCCAGCAATCTTGAACGCCATTTCGTTCGAATCGACATCGTGGTAACTGCCGTCGTACAGCGTCGCCTTCACATCGACCATGGGGTACCCGGCAAGAATCCCGCCTTCGAGCGCTTCCTGAATTCCCTGATCGATCGGCTTGATGAATTCCTTCGGCACCGAACCGCCAACAATGTCATTCACAAATTCGTACCCGGTCCCGGCAGGTTGCGGATCCAGCTTGATCTTGGCGTGCCCATACTGCCCGCGTCCGCCCGTCTGGCGAATGTATTTGCCTTCCGCCTCGGAGTGCTTGCGAATGGTCTCGCGATAGGCCACCTGCGGCTTGCCAACGTTGGCCTCGACTTTATATTCGCGCAT
Organism: uncultured Acidobacteriaceae bacterium; assembly: GCA_963786075.1. GTDB lineage: Bacteria > Acidobacteriota > Terriglobia > Terriglobales > Acidobacteriaceae > Sulfotelmatobacter. The sequence continues at coordinate 28,540 of CAWAYA010000012.1, forward strand.
CATGCGGTCGACAATGATTTCGAGATGCAACTCGCCCATGCCGCTGATGATGGTCTGTCCGCTGTCGGGATCGGTGTGAACCTTAAAGGTGGGATCTTCCTGCGCCAGCCGTCCCAGCGCCATGCCCATTTTTTCCTGATCGGCTTTCGTCTTCGGCTCAACCGCAACCGAAATCACGGGCACCGCAAATGTAATCGATTCGAGCGCAATGGGATGATTTTCGCTGCAGATCGTGTCGCCCGTGCTGACGCCCTTCAGTCCAACTGCGGCGCAAATGTCGCCCGCCAGAATCTCGCTGATTTCTTCCCGCTTGTTGGCGTGCATCTTGAGCAGCCGCCCAATGCGTTCGCTGCGGCGCCGGCCGGTGTTCAGCACGGAGTCTCCGGTCTTAAGCTGGCCGGAATAAACGCGAATAAAAGTCAACTGACCCACAAACGGATCGGCCATGATCTTGAACGCCAGAGCCGAGAACGGCTCCTTGTCATCCGCTTTGCGGAAAATCTTGTCCCCGTTGTCGGGATTCAGCCCATGCGTTTCCGGCACATCGAGCGGCGAAGGCAGATAATCGACCACCGCATCGAGCAGCGGCTGCACACCCTTATTCTTGAAAGCCGTCCCAACCACCACGGGAAACACTTTCAAAGCAATCGTCGACTTGCGCAGCGATGCTCGCAGCTCATCCGCGGTAATCTCTTCGCCTTCCAGAAACTTGTGCAGGATTTCGTCGTCGTTCTCGGCAATGCTCTCAACCAGCTGTGCGTGGAACGCTTCGGCTTTCTTCTTCAGATCGGCGGGGATTTCTTCCGTGACGTACTCGGCGCCCATGGTGTCGTCGACCCACACGATCGCCTTCATGTTGATCAGATCAACTACGCCCTTGAACTTATCTTCTTGCCCGATCGGAATCTGAATCGCGACGGGCTTCGCGCTCAGCCGCTTGCGGATGGTATCGACGGCATGCTCGAAATCCGCGCCCATCTTGTCGATCTTGTTGATAAAGCAAATTCGAGGAACGCCGTACTTGTCAGCCTGGCGCCAGACTTTTTCCGACTGCGGCTGCACCCCATGCACCGCGTCAAACACCGCCACAGCGCCATCGAGCACGCGCAGCGAGCGCTCCACTTCCGCGGTGAAATCCACGTGGCCGGGCGTATCAATAATGTTGATGCGAATATCGCGCCAGGTGCAGGTCGTCGCCGCGGAGGTAATCGTAATCCCGCGCTCCTGCTCCTGCTCCATCCAATCCATCGTAGCCGTGCCTTCGTGCACCTCTCCGATGCGGTGCGTCTTTCCCGTATAAAACAGGATGCGCTCCGTCGTAGTGGTCTTTCCGGCATCGATGTGCGCCATGATGCCGATATTCCTGCAGCGTTCTAATGGGACTGTTCTAGGCACGACTCTCTAACTCTTTCTGGGCTCCGTTTGATTTAGCGATTGAGTGATTTAGCGATCGTGCGATTGTGCGATTGAAAATCCTACGCAGTTTTCAATCACCCAATGACCCGATCGCTCAATGACTCAATTCCCTACCACCGGTAATGCGCGAAAGCCTTATTAGCTTCCGCCATGCGGTGTACATCTTCCTTCTTCTTGATGGCCGCGCCTTTTCCATTTGCCGCGTCCAGCAATTCATTGCTCAACTTGTCAACCATCCCGCGCTCTGCGCGCCCACGCGCATAAGTCAGCAGCCATCGGATCGCGAGCGAGGTCCGCCGGTCGGCATTCACTTCCACCGGCACCTGATAGTTAGCGCCACCGACGCGTCGCGTCTTCACTTCAAGCAGCGGCTTCGCATTCTCAACAGCTTTGGTGAACAGCTTCAAAGCTTCGTCGCCGCCTTTTTCCTGCACCTTGGTCAGGGCTTCGTAAAAGATGCCCTCAGCGGTCGAGCGCTTACCCTGCCACATCATCGAGTTGATAAACTTCGTCACCAGATTCGAGCCATAAACGGCGTCGGCTGGCACGGTCCGCTTTGCTGTATGTCCTTTACGAGGCATAAAACTCCAGGTTTCAAGGTTTCAAGGTTTCAAGGTTTCAAAGTCTCAAGGTCGGTGCAGCCCTTCCGCCAAGTTGAAACCTCGAAACTTTGCAACTTTGAAACCTGCTTCTTAACCCTTCTTCGCGCGCTTCGCTCCATACTTCGACCGCCCCTGCTGCCGGCCGGCTACGCCCACCGCATCCAACGTCCCGCGAATCACGTGATAGCGCACGCCCGGCAGATCTTTCACGCGGCCCCCGCGGATCAGCACGATCGAGTGCTCCTGCAGGTTGTGGCCAACACCGGGAATGTAGGTCGTGACCTCAATCCCGTTCGTCAGTCGCACGCGCGCCACTTTGCGCAACGCCGAGTTCGGCTTCTTCGGCGTCTGCGTATAGACGCGGGTGCAAACCCCGCGCTTCTGCGGACATCCCTGCAAGGCCGGACTGGCCGTCTTGTACCGCGGCCGCTTCCGCCCATCACGCACCAACTGATTAAAAGTAGGCACTCTTCGCCACTCCTTAATTGCTGCACTCGATTGCCGCACTCAGTCGCGCCACTGAACCCCTCCCCTTCGGGCAGGTAGAGCGCGCGGCATCAGCACCCGGCGTTTACTCACGCAATTCCGGGCTGGCGGGCACAATCGGCCAGCCATGCTTCTCGCCGCACACGAATCACGGAGAGATTCTCGGTTCCCAACTTAGATTTATGCTGCCGACGGTGGCACCCGGCAAAACTCGGGGGTGCTCCGTATCGCCAGCTCTGTCCTGCATATCCTTCCGCAGACCACTTGCGCGCCTGACTCAGGCGCTCCAGCAGCCCTCGTGATAGGGCGAAAGGCAGCGCAGGAACGTTTCAGCGAGGAAAGTTTCCGGCACTTACTTCACTTCACCGGAAACGCATTTCTCAAAAGCTCTACCGCAAGTTCCCGCACACCTCCGCCGGAACTCACGGCACACAGCAAGCCTGGATTAACTCGCGGAACCTTACAAATATAGCAACTGGATGGAAACATCGTCAACCCATCTTTTTGCATCCCATTGTCGGAACCGGAGCGATCCGGCCAAGTTGGTGTCTGTCGACGTTGGATTGTCATCTGAGCGAGGCGCTTTTGTCTCGCGAAGGATCCGGGCGTAGCGGCTTAGTTTGAATCGGTTCTTCCTGACGGGCGTCATCCCGAAACCCGGCGCAGTTCAGTCGGGTGAGGGATCTCCCATAGCGAAACGCGTGCCCACGGGAGATCCCTTCGGCCCGCTCAGGTTGACACCACCGAAACAGAATTAAAACTGAGCCGCTACCGGTCTGGCGCCAGCTTGCTGAATCCGTCTCCGTTCTCTACACTAAAAGTTTTCCATTCCAGTGAAGCGGTTCGCCTCCTCTATAACCACCACGAGGCGACGAGAGGATGCATGGGAAGGTTGCGTTTCGGTCAACGTTTGTGGATAGTTGTCACGATCTCTTCGTTCGCGTTCTTGCCGGCGTGCGGCGGCCACAAGCCGCCCGGAGGCCCGTCCTTTGTGGCAAGAATCACCCTGAATCCCGCTACCAGCTATTCCATGCAAGCGGGGACCTTCATTGTGTTCACCGCCACTGCCCAGAACGCAGCTAACTCAAGCATTCGGACTACGTTTACCTTTGCCTCCAGCAATCCCGGAGTCGTCGACATCGCTCCCAGCGGCGCCGCCTGCGCTGGCACCTGGAACGCCCCGGCTTACACAGTCTGCAGCCCCGGCGGCATTGGCACCGCCGAGATCACTGCCGAGTCCGGCGGAACCACCAGCGCTCCCACACTGGTTTTCGTCCATCCCTTTATCGCCAACATTCAGGTCAGCATTGTTCCGCCAGTCAATTCTCCGCCTCCCGCTTGCCCCACGCAGACTCAGCTTCCCGCCGCTTGCACGCTCCCCTTCAAGGCCACAAATTCTTGCCTTTCACAGAACCAGATAACCACTCTGCAGGCCAACGCATTTGATAGTCAGGGAACCGACATTACCGCCTCCGTCGGGCCGTTTACCTGGAGCCAAGGCAATGCTGGTGTCGCCACAATCACCCCCATCGTGACGAACAATACTTACGATGTACCCACCGACCAGGCCAACGCATCCGCCAACACCCCGGGACAGACCCAGGTGATTGCCTCGGCCTCCGGCGTGGCCAGCCAACCCTTCGACTTCGAAACCTGCCCGGTACAGTGCATCGCGCTCGAACTCAACGTCAACGGCTCGCAAAGCAGCAACCTGACCAACTTCGTGGTCAACAAAGGGACGTCGGAAACCGTCACCGCCTACGCGGTAGACGTGCAAGGCTGCATCGTTCCAAAGCCTCCGCTGACCTGGATCTCTTCCGAGCCGGCCGCCCTCACCGCTGGCAGCAGCACCGCCGGATGCAGCACCACCTCCACAACCTGCACCATTGCTACCACCCAGCCGGGCGTAGCCGCCATTTCAGCATCCTGCACCCCGCCCACCTGCAACGTCGGATACCCCTTGAACATATCGGGAGTTCCTGCGCCCTATATCCCGCAACCGGTTTACCCCGTCACCCCCATCTCGGGCTTGGTGACCGGCACGGCAGCCGCGACCACCGTGCTGGCAACCAGCCAGGACTGTTACAGCAATATTCAATGCGAGGTGGGACTCTATAATGTCTCAACCAGCACCAATCTCCCAGGCGGCGCCTCTCCCCTGCCCACTCCACCCAATTCCCTGATGTTCGATCTTCCAGGAGACAAAGCTTACATGGGCAGTCAATTCGGCGCCGTCACCGTCAACGCCAGCAGCATCGGAAGCAGCACAAGTCCGTTCACATCCTTGCCCGCTTCCGGCACGCCCATGGGCCTGGTGACAGGCAAGGTTATCGGCGTTTCGCATAATGGCGCCCAGGCCATCTTTTCCGATACAGTCTCCACTCCTAACCAGGTGTATCTCGTCGGCGCCTCGTCGTCCGCCCTGCCGATGAACATTAATAGCGCAACCGCGGCAGCATTTTCGCCCGACGGATTGAAGACCTTTATCCTCGGCGATGGCGGCAACACTTTATATATCTATTCCGCCCTGCAGTCTTTGGAGCCGCCTATCGCTCTGCCGGCTCCGGCCTCCTCCATCGTTTTCACCTCCACCGGCTCATTCGCTTTGCTTTCCGGCGGAGTTCGGCCGCACTCTTGCCCTTTACAACACCTGCGACAGTTCCGCAGTAACGCCGGCTCTGTCGGCCGGGGCCATTCTGAGCCCGCCTATCTTCCTGAAGATGGTGCCCGCCGGCAACATCCCCATGGGCACCCCGACCATCCCGACCCTTCAAACCCAAGGGCTCGACTTTTTCTTCGGCGTCGACAACACCGGCATTGACATCATCGCCACTACTTCTTCCCTGGCGCCGCTCACTACACTCTGTCCCCCGCAAGTCACCCTGGCCCAAACCCCACAGAACACAACCTTCCTGCCCATCCACATCGATCTCAACGTGGGCTCTTTCACTCCCATCAATTTCTTCCTCTCACCCGACTCCACCAAGGCCTACATTGTCGCCAGCGATCGCAGCAGCGTCCTGGTCTATGACTTCGACACCGACTCCGGGTCCGCAATTCAGCTCGTCAACAACGCAATTCCCCTTTCGGCCGATATGACGGTGGATGGCACGCTGATCTACGTGGCCGGCTCCGATGGCTTGCTCCACGAAGTCAACACCGCCCTGTCCCTGGACCCATCCAAATCTCTTTCACCCCCCTCCCCGACTCCCCCAACAACTTCTGCTACACCGGGACCAACTGCGCACTGAACATGGTGGGCGTCAAACCATAGGTGTGCGTGGAAAGGGTATCCGTTCGAAACGATTGGACAAGATGCCGTCTTTGGGAAGCGGCTAGGAAGGACGCGTATCAGGGTGTGCCGGCTTTCGGGGGTCGGGAATTAATAGCTGGCACAACGATACCCTACGCCGTCTTCTCTAAATTCTTAGCCACACTATCGAGCACACCATTGACGAACTGCACCGATTCTAGACTGGAGAATTTTCTCGCGATCTCGAGCGCCTCGTTGATCACCACGGCCCGCGGCGTTTCGGGATAGCCCAGAAACTCCGCGACCCCCGCGCGCAACAGATTGCGGTCCACCGCCGCCATGCGCTCCATGCGCCAGTGCTCGGCGTGCAGCTCAATCAGTTTGTCGATCTCCGCACCGCGATCCGTCGCACCCGAAACAAATCTCCGCGAACCCCCGCACCTCCGCACTGGTTCCGCCATGTTCCGCCCAGAACGTGCGCTGCACCTGATCCACCGTCTGCTTGCCCATATCGGCCTGAAACAGCATCTGCAGAACCAGTTCGCGAGATTTACGCCGAGTTCCCATGAAAGAAAGTGGTCAGTGGCTAGTGGCCAGTTTACTGTAAGGAGGGACTATTTGGGCTTCGTCTTCTTCTTGACTTGTCATTCCGAGCAACGCAAGGGACCCTGCTTTTCAGGGTTGTTATTCCGAGAGGAGCGAGAAACCTGCTTCTTGCCGCGAGCCGATGGATTTTTTTTTTTTAAAAAAAAAAAAAAAAAAAAAAAAAAAAATTTTTTGGACGCCCGACCGCTTGCTTCAGCGAGGCCATCTCTACCGCCGCCAGCGCCGCCTCGAATCCCTTGTTGCCCATCTTCAGCCCGGCGCGATCAATCGCTTGCTCCAAAGTCTCGCAGGTGAGCACGCCGAAGGCGTGGGGAACGCCAGTCTCCTGTGCCGACTGCCCGATCCCGCGCGTCACTTCGTTCACGATAACGTCATAGTGCGCCGTATCGCCGCGCAGCAGGCAGCCGAGACAAATAATCGCGTCGTAGTGCTTAGTTTCCGCCAACTGCCGCGCCGCCAGCGGAATCTCAAACGCTCCCGGCACGCGAACAAGATCAACATCTTTTTTCTTCGCGCCTGGAGCGCAGCAATCCGTCCATTGCGCTGAGCAGGAGTCTCTCTGTCACGAAGGAATTGAATCTTGGAAACGACGATAGCAAAGCGCATGCCGCAAGCTGGGTAAGAGCACCTTCGAGGGCTGCAAGATGAGGCTCGGGAAGCGACTCAACAGCAAAATTTGCTTCTTGCCTTTCTTCTCCGTGACGCCGTGCCTCCGTGGTAGGTTCGCGCTTGATCCGCGCCGATCCGTGAAAATCCGGGGCAAGGAATTTACTTTCCACTGAAACACGGCCGTCCGCTTCTCCAGGAATGCCGCAGTCCCTTCCTCTTCTTGTCCTCCGTAGCGCAAGCCACGGCGAACAAAACCGCTTCCAGATACAAGCCCTCACTCAGAGTCATCTCCACGCCTCGGTTCACGGCTTCCATCGCGTACTGCACGGCCAAGCGGAAGTGTTGGCCATGATCTTCGCCGCAATCGCCTCCGCCCGCGGAATCAACTCCGCCGCCACGGTCACTTCATTCACCAGCCCAGCGCGATGCGCTTCCTGCGCGGTGATCATTTCCCCCACCAGCACCATCTGCATCGCAATGCCTTTGCCCACCAGCCGCGGCAGCCGCTGCGTCCCGCCATATCCCGGAATAATCCCCAGCTTCACCTCCGGCTGCCCCAGCTTCGCATTCTCGCTAGCCAGGCGCATCGTGCAAGCCAAAGCAATTTCGCAACCCCCGCCCAAAGCAAATCCATTGATGCAGGCAATCACCGGCTTGCCCAGATTCTCAATCAGATTCAGAACATTCTGCCCGCGATGCGTGTACTCCTTGCCCGTAACGGCATCGTTCTTGGCCAACTCACCAATATCCGCCCCGGCAATAAACGCCTTCTCGCCCGCTCCGGTAAGAATAACCACGCGAATGAACGAGTCATTCTTGATCTCATGAAACGCCGCTCGCAACTCCTCCATGGTAGCCATGTTGAGCGCGTTCAAAACCTTCGGCCGGTTCACGGTTACGTAAGCAATCGAGTTTTTCTTTTCCAGAAGA
>CAWAYA010000013.1:0-24691 GCA_963786075.1 uncultured Acidobacteriaceae bacterium
GTGGCGCCGAGGGCGAGCGCAGCCTCGCGCTGGTGCTGCGGCACCACCATCAGCACTTCGCGAGTGATCGAAGAAATGATGGGGATGATCATGATGGCCAGGATGATTCCGGCCGCCAGCATGCTGATGCCGTAAGGCGGACCATCGAAGAAACCTGTCCAGCCTAGCGTGCGGCCTAGAAAAGGTTCGACGTAGTTGCTAAGGATCGGAACCAGGACAAAGATCGCCCACAGCCCGTAGACCACACTCGGAATCGCGGCCAGCAATTCCACGAAGAATGAGAGCGGGCCGCGCAACGCCTTGGGACACATCTCGGTGGTGAACACCGCAACCCCAATCGAGAGCGGCACGGCGATAAGCAGGGCGAGGAACGAAGAGACCAGGGTTCCATAGATGAACGGCATGGCGCCGAATTGTTGGTTCACCGGATCCCACTCGTGTCCGGCGAAGAACTTGAATCCGAAGGCATGCCAGGAAGGTCCGGAACGCAACGTCAACTCGTACACAATCAGAGCGAGCGTCGCCAGCACAGCCACGCCGCACAAGAGCATGGCGGCTTTGAACACCCGGTCGCCCACTTCGCCGCGGTTCCCATGAAGAAAAGGCTGGGCCTGCCGCCCGGCTGGAGGGAGGTTGCTAACCTTCGTCACTTCAACAGGTTGCGGAGCCGGCATATCGGGCCGAGGTAATGCGGAAAAGGCCATTCGCGCCTTACCGTAGCAGAATCCTGTTAACAGGATGTTAAAATAGCACTTTTTCTGGGTTGCCTTTTCCCCGGCAAGCCTGTATTTTCATCTCCCGGTCGATTGTCTTTTCAACGTTATGCCGATCGCGCCAAAGCGCAGCCGCATGGTTTTTCAGAAGCTTGAACAGGACTTGGTCAAGCTTTCCTCGAAACCGCGGGCGGAGAACGTGCACCGTTTTCGCACCGGCACACGCCGTCTTCAAATTCTGCTGGGCGAGCTTTCACCCAAGATGGACCGGAATCAGAAAAAGCTTCTGAAATTGCTAGGCCGGATTCGCAAGCGGGCCGGCAAAGTGCGCGACCTGGACGTGCAGCTGGCCGCATTGCGCAGCTTGAAAATCCCACAAGAACCGCGGCGCAAGACGCAACTCGTGAACCGTCTCATCGAACTGCGGGCGCAGCAGGAAAAGAAGCTGCGCAAAGCAGCCGACAAAGAAACCGTTCGCGAGATTCGCAAACGACTGAAGCGCGCTGGAAGGAACTTTGATCCGGAAGCAAGCCGCGATCCTCTGGCAGTCGCCACGGCAATGCTGGAAGGAATCAACCGGGAAGATGCGCCCGTCACCGAAGCGCTGCTGCATAAATACAGAATCCTGAGCAAGCGCGCCCGCTACGCGGCGGAGTTTGCCGAGCCGTCGGCGAAAGCGCAACAGTTCATCGCCGGGGTGAAACGCATTCAAGACGCGTTGGGTGATTGGCATGACTGGCTCACTCTGACGCAAACGACATCTGAGCATCTCGGCGAAGTGCGAGAGTCGCCTCTGGTGGCGGAACTGCACAACGTGACCGGAGCAAAATTCCGGCACGCGGTGGCAGTGCTGTCGCCGATGCGAGCCAAGCCAGTTCCGGCCCCCGAACGCTCTGCCCAATCGCCCGCTCCAGCGAAAGTGAAGCCAACCGGCCCGGTGGCCTCGGCGGCGTGACGGAGCCCGCTGTAAGACAGCCCTGCCCCGATGTGAGCCTGGATGACCGAGCGGCAGTTCGCATGTAAACTGTTGGCCTTCACTCATGCCAACGTTTGCCGCGGTTGATATCGGTTCGAATTCCGTTCGGCTGAAGATTGCGCGGCTCACGCGCGGACGGCTCCGTTCGATTCACGAAGACCGCGAAGTCACACGATTGGGCGAAGGCGTTTTTCGTTCCGGCTTTCTCACTCCCGAGTCGATGGCTGAGACGGTAAAGGTTCTGCGCCGCTTTCACCGCGCCACACAGCAAGTCGTCACCGATCCAGTGCGCGTGGTCGCCACCAGCGCACTTCGCGATGCCCGCAATTCGCAAGCCTTTCTGGAGTGGGTGCGCTCGGCCACAGGGTGGAAGGTCGAAATCATTTCGGGATTGGAAGAAGCTCGCCTCATTCATCTGGGATTGGTCGCCAATCTCCGCGTCGATAGTTCGCCCGCGTTGATGATGGATCTGGGCGGCGGAAGCTGCGAGTTGACGGTTTCCGGGCGCGGACACATTCGCGACATGGTGAGCTTGCCGCTGGGCGCGGTCCGTCTGACCGACGAATTCCTCAGCCACGATCCGCCGCGCAAGGGTGAACTCAAACGGCTGCAAGGGTTCGTGGCGCGCGAAGTGAACCGCATCGCGTCACGCGTGGTGGCGGCCAAGGTAAAGAATGTGATTGCCACGTCGGGAACCGCCGCGGCGCTAGCGGCCGCGGCCAGCCATCTGCGGAAAAACGGCAGCCGCCAGCGCACGGTCGTCTCCCGCGCGGAGATGACGCGAATCGCAAAGCAGTTGTCGCGCCTGCCGGTGGACGAGCGGCAGCAGATTGAAGGCATCGGGCCGCGGCGGGCGGAAATCATTGTCGCCGGGGCGATCGTTTACCACGAATTGCTCGATCGCTGCCATCTGAAGAGTTTTCGTTATTCCCCGCTCGGCCTGCGCGACGGATTGCTGGCGCAGATGGCGGCTGAGCATGACCGCAGCACGCGCTCGGGAAGGCAGATCGAATCCGAGCGCTGGGAATCGATCACCCGGGCGGTTGCTCACTATCGCGTGGACCTGAAGCACGCGCTCGATGTGCGCGACTCCGCCATGTTCCTGTTCTCGGCGCTGCGTTCGGTGCACGGGCTGGCGCCGGAGTTCCGCGAGTGGCTCTCGGCGGCAGCCATGCTCTACGAAGTGGGCGACTATGTGAACCGGAACGGCCATCACCGGCACACGTACTACATCATTTCGAACTCCGAGATTCTGGGTTACACGCCGCAGCAGCGGCGGATTATTGCGGCTATCGCGCGCTATCTGGGAAAGTCGCGGCCGACTATGGAAGACGGCCCCATCAAGGCGATCGATCCGGCAGAACGCGCTGGAGTACAGAAAGCGATTCTGCTGCTGCGCCTGGCGCGTGCGTTGAACCTGGGCCGGAGCCGCGCCGTGCAAAAGGTGCGCGTGAGCCAGCGCGCTGCGGAAATTCGCCTGATGCTGGTGCCCCGCCGGCGCATGGGAGTGGACCTGGAGCTGTGGGCCATCGAGAAGGACGGCGCTTATTTCCGCGAAGTGTTCGGGCGCGAACTTTCCACCGCCGCGGTGTAGAGAGTGCGCAGCGCTTTCGGCGTCAGGCACCACATCAGCGTGCCCGAACTGCGGCGCATATCGACCCGGGCCACGGCTCCTTTTTTCAGTTCTACCGAAGCTTCGCAACCGGACTCGCTGATTACGTTGCCGAGGAACTGGCTGAGGTTGGGATTGTGGCCGACGACCATGATCGATTCCTGCTTCGCGTACTTTTCCAGCAGACGGCGGAAGTCGGCGAAGGTCGCCCCCGGACGCAGCGCAGTCTCGATTTGCAGCTTGCCTTCGTAACCCATCTCGTTGCCCACCAGCGAAGCGGTTTGCGTGGCGCGCTTGAGCGGGCTCGAAATAATGCAATCCACCTGCGCCTCAATCGCGGCCAGGGCGCGGCCGACGTAGCCGCATTGCTCGATGCCATCTTTATCGAGCGCGCGCTTTTCGTCTTTCTTCGGGTTAGCGAAGGGCTCGCCCGCGCTGGCATGGCGTAGAAAATAAATAATCATGGGTGATTATCGTTTTCTCGGCTATCGTACTCTTCCAGCGTGAGCTTTGCGCTTGGGCGCCGGAAGTCGCGGTATCGCGAAGCCCGCCGGCTGCCGGCCCTCCGCTACGCCGATCAGGAAATCCTGCGCGCTGAAGGCCGCCGCGCCCGTCGGCGGCTTGCGATTGCGCTTGCCATGCATCGGCTGCCACGCTCGAATGTAAGTGGCATCGGGCAGCAGGATGCGAGCCTTGCGGTTATCCGCCAAATAAGCGTCGAGAATCTCGCGGCGCACGCGCTCGCGCAGGAATTCGTCGCGCAGCGGCACTAGCACTTCGACGCGCTCATAAAGATTGCGCGGCATCCAGTCGGCGCTGCCGATGTAAATTTCTTCCTCGCCGCCATTCGCGAAGTAGTAAATGCGGCTGTGTTCGAGAAATCGACCCACGATACTGCGCACCCGGATGCGATCGCTCACGCCCCGCACGCCCGGCCGCAGGGCACAAATGCCGCGCACGATGAGATCAATTTCAACACCGGCCTGGGAAGCGCGATATAAAGCCTGCACCACGTTCTTGTCGAGCAAGGCGTTCATCTTGGCGATGATTCGCGCCGGGCGGCCTTGCCGCGCGTGATCAGCCTCGCGGTCGATGAGCGCAATCACTTTTTCCGCGAGGTCCAGCGGGGCCACCAGCAGCGGGTCATAGCCGGGATTCTCGGCGTACGCAGTGAGGAAACTGAAAACGTCATGCACCGCGCGGGTAATCTCCGGATTTGCCGTGAACAGGCTGAGATCGGTATAGATGCGCGCCGTGGCGGCATTGTAGTTGCCGGTTCCGATGTGGGCGTAGCTGCGCACGCCATCGGGATCGCGGCGCACCAGCAGCGAAAGTTTGCAATGCGTCTTCAGGCCGACGAGCCCGTGAAACACCTGCACTCCGGCGTCTTCCATCTCGCGCGCCCAACGAATGTTATGAGCTTCATCGAAACGCGCTTTCAACTCGACCACTGCGGTGACTTCTTTGCGAGATGCCGCGTCCATGAGCGAAGGAACGATCAGAGAATGCTCGCTGGTGCGGTAGAGAGTCTGTTTGATCGAAAGTACGTGCTCGTCCTCTGCCGCTGACTCGATGAACGACACCACTGCGTCGTAGGAATCGTAAGGATGATGCAGCAGAACGTCGTGCCGCCGCAGCTCTTCGAAGAGATTCTGCGATTTGGCGGTGAGCCGCAACTCGCGGGGAGCAAAGCTGCGGTACTTGAGATCGGGACGCTCAACCTGCTCGTAGACGTTGAACAGCCGCGAAAGATTTACCGGGCCGTTCACTGGGAAAACCTGCCAGGGATCGAGTTCGAAAACAGTGCGCAGGCGGTCGATAATTTCAGGGTCGGCGTCCGCCTCAATTTCCATGCGAACCGCGTCACCCTTGCGCCGATTGTGCAACTCCGCCCGGACGGATTCCAGGAGATTGCGCGCTTCTTCTTCCTGTAGATAAAGATTGCTGTTGCGGGTCACGCGAAAGGGCGCTGAGGAAACAATGTCGTAACCGTGATACATGTTCTGGGCGTGGTGCGCGACCAGGTCGGCGAGAAAAATGAAGTCAGTCGTAGTATCCGAAGGCAGACGAACCAGCCGGGGCAACGCGCGTGGCACGGATACCACGCCGGTGTAGGTGAGCGCGGAGCGGCGCCGCCGGCGCAGAAGAAATCCCAGGCACAGCGCTTTGTTGATGACCCGTGGAAAAGGATGGGTAGGATCGACGGTCACCGGAGTGAGTAGGGGGTCCAGTTCTTTTTCGCAGTATTGGTCGACGAACCGCCGGGCCTCCGCGTCCAGATCGTGCAGGCTGAGCAGTCGAATTCCGTGCTCGGCCAAGGCAGGGCGCAGCGTGTTCCAGCATTCGTATTGGTCATCGACGAATTTGTGACTAAGCCGCGCCAGAACATCGCGCTTCTCGGCCAGCGTCAGACCATCCGGCCCGGCTTCGTTATAGCCATCCTCGATCTGCTGCACCATCCCTGCCACTCGAATCTCGAAAAATTCATCCAGATTGCTGGCGGTGATGGCCAGGAACTTTAGCCGCTCCAGAAGCGGATTGCCTTCGTCCTGGGCTTCTTCGAGCACACGCCGGTTGAACGCGATCCAGGAGGTATCGCGGTTGAGATAATACGCAGGATTGTCCAACGAAAGACGAGCCATGTGCGAGGGTGCTACGCCTTCAATCGCGCGATCTCTTGTTGCCGAGGGGAAACCGCTTCTACGACGTTCCAGTATAAAACATCCGCCCTGCCGGGCGTAGAACGGCGAATCAAAGGAGACACAGTAACGGGATGACGCTTCCGCGAAAAAAGAATACGGCGCATGGACGGCTATTCCTGGCGTCCCATGCGCCGAGCTTTGTTACCTGACCAGCTTAATTGCCTCTTTCTCTTTCTCGACGACGTTTTCGGGCAACGGCGCATAGGAGAGAGCGGCTGTCATCTTCTGCCCGTCGGTCATCATCCACTTCAGAAAGTCGACGAGGATTTTCGCTTTCGCAGCATCTTTCGCCTGCTCGGGAACCAGCAACCAGGTGAAACTGGAAATAGGATAGGCATCCTTGCCCGGCGCGTTGGTGATGGAGACGCGAAAATCCGCTGGCATCTTAGGAGCGGACGCGGCCGCAGCCGTAACGCTCTCCAGAGAAGCCTTGACAAAGTTTCCCGCGGAGTTTCGCACGATGCCGTAAGGAATATTATTTTGCACGGCATAGATCAACTCGACGTAGCCAATCGCGCCCGATAATTGCCGAATCGAACCGGCCACTCCTTCATTGCCCTTTCCGCCCAGCCCAATGGGCCACTGCACGGAGGTGTTCCTGCCGACCTTGCTCTCCCACTCCGGGCTAACCTTCGACAGATAGTCGGTCCAGATGAACGTGGTGCCGCTGCCGTCGGAGCGGTGAACCACGATGATGTCCTTGTCCGGGAAATTGACGCCAGGATTTACGCTGGTGATGGCTTTGTCATTCCACCTGGTGATCTTGCCGAGAAAGATTCCTGCGAGGGCATCGGGGGTAAACTTCACGTCCCCGCTGACTCCTGGAACGTTATAGGCGGGTACGTCCGCGCCTAGAACGGTAGGAATGTTGAGAACTTTGGTTTTAAGTTTGGTTTGTGCTTCTGCGAGCTGACCATCCGTCATGGGCATGTCGCTGGCGCCGAAATCTACCGTTCCTTCCGTCACTTGGCGGATGCCACCTCCGCTGCCGATGGATTGGTAGTTGACCTCAATGTCGGGATGCAGCTTGTGGTATTCACTGAACCACTTGGAATACATGGGATACGGGAACGTGGCGCCCGCTCCGTTCAGCGTCGTCTGCGCTACTGCGGGCAAGGCTGCAAAGGCGCACAACAAAAGCACGGTGATTCTGCGCATGGCTCGATGAATCCTCCTAAAGATAGATGTCCTCGTTTCTATCGGCGCAATGTTACAGGATGGTTACAAACGGATAAATTTCTGGTGAATGGCCGACACTCCGTGATCCAGATCTGGCGCGGTAGTGGAATCGGCGGGCGCAGGCGAACCGTCAGCCGCACCGTCGCTCGCAGTAGCGCGCGATCCCAAGCCAAGCCACAAGACTGCTACCATAATTTAGGAGCAACGCCGATCTCGACAGGCAGCAGGTGACATGCGTCGGGCGGTGTTCTTCTTTTATCTCGGGTTTGCACGATGATGCAACTTTACTTTTCGCACTACTGCTGCGATGCAACTAATTAGCGTTGAGACCATCCCATTATGGTGGGAGTGGCCCCGGAGTTTCCCTGTTTTGCGATTGCATTGCAATCCGGCGGAACCTCCCAGGACGAAAATTTCATGAGTGATTCTGTACGCTACGCCCCCGGCTGGCCGGGCATTCCACCCCGCTGGACCTCGAGCGCCAAAACCGGCGTTGGCACGGCGCTGAACCAGCACAGCAAAGTCTGGTTCACGCTGAGCCATGGCATTCTCAATGAGGTGTACTTCCCGCGTGTGGACCAAGCCTGCACTCGCGATCTCGGCTTCCTGGTCACCGACGGCCGAAGTTTCTTTTCCGAAGAAAAGCGCCACTGCACGTTTGAAAACCGTCCCTTCGAGCCGGGCGTCCCGGCCTTTGAATTGACGAACACCGAAATCGGTGGCCGCTATCGCATCCACAAAGAAGTTTTCACCGATCCTTACCGCAACGTGCTGCTGCAGAAAATCCGCTTCGAAGCGCTGCAGGGGCAGCTCTCCGACTATCATCTTTATGCGTTGCTCTCGCCCCACCTGGCCAACTGCGGTTACCACAACACCGGTTGGGTCGGCGGTTACAAAGGCCTGCCCTTGTTCTTCGCGGAGCGCGACGGAACCGCTTTGGCCCTCGGCAGCTCAGCCCCCTGGAAAAAAATGTCGGTCGGCTTCGTGGGCGCGTCCGACGGATGGCAGGACATCTCGACTCATTTCCAGATGCAGTGGGAGTACGAACGGGCAGAAAATGGAAATCTGGCCTGTACCGGAGAAATTGACCTCGCGGCCTGCAATGGAGAGTTCCTGCTGGTGCTGGGATTTGGCGCGAAGTCGACGGAGGCCGGACAACAGGCACGCTCCAGCCTCTTCGAGGATTACTCCGAGCTTCGCGAACATTATGTCTTCCATTGGAAAAACTGGCAGAACACGCTGCTCAAGCTCGACGAACCGAAGCGCGAGTACGATCTCTACCGCGCCTCCACGGGAGTCTTGCGCGCCCATGAGTCCAAGGACTTTCTGGGCGGGATCATTGCCAGCCTTTCGATCCCATGGGGATTCGACAAAGGCGACGAAGATCTCGGCGGTTATCACCTGGTCTGGCCGCGCGACCTGGTCGAGACTGCCGGAGCCCTGCTGGCAGCTGGCGCCCCTACCGATGCCGTTAAGGTGATTCGCTACCTTGAGTCCACGCAGGAAGCCGCAGGCAACTGGGCGCAGAATCTCTGGCTCGATGGGCGACCTTACTGGAGCGGTGTGCAGATGGACGAAACTGCTTTTCCCATCCTGCTGCTCGATCTGCTGCGCCGCCACGCCGCCCCGGGCCTGGGCAAACTGGAGCGCTGGTGGCCCATGGTGCGCAACGCTGCAAGTTTTATCCTGCGTAACGGTCCGGTTACGCAGCAGGATCGCTGGGAAGAGGACGCGGGCTATTCTCCCTTCACGCTGGCGGCGGAGATTTCGGCGCTGCTCGCCGCTGCGGACATTGCCGAATTAACCGGCCACTCCGATGCCGCTCCTACCCTGCGCGACACCGCCGATGCCTGGAACGAGAACATCGAGCGTTGGGTCTATGCGACGGGCGGCGAGCTCGCCCGACAAATCGGCGTGGAAGGTTACTACGTGCGCATTGCTCCACCGGACACAGATGGCGCAGCTTCGCCAACGCAGGGCTTTGTGCCCATCAAGAATCGCCCTCCCGGAGAAGATGGAGAACGCGCATCGCATATCATCAGCCCGGATGCGCTGGCTCTGGTGCGCTTCGGATTGCGCGCGCCCGATGATCCGCGCATCCTCAATACCGTGAAGGCGGTTGACGCTCTGCTGCGCGTGCAACTGCCACACGGACCTTGCTGGTACCGCTACAACGGTGACGGATACGGCGAGCACAAGGATGGTTCGCCGTTTAACGGCACCGGCATTGGACGCCCATGGCCTCTGCTGGCCGGGGAACGCGCTCACTATGAGCTGGCAGCAGGTCGCACCAGCGCAGCCGATGCTTTGCTTACGATGATGGAGAACTGCACCGTGGGTCACAGCCGACTTCTGCCCGAGCAAGTCTGGGACGCCGACGACATTGCCAGCCTCGAACTTTTCCGCGGCAAACCCACCGGATCTGCGTGCCCGTTGGTTTGGGCTCACTCCGAATACATCAAGTTGCGCCGCTCCCTGCGCGACGGAAAGATTTTCGACCAGCCCCCGCAGACGGTACAACGCTACCAAGTTGAAAAACCCACGCGGCAAGTTTCTGGTTGGAGGATTAACAACAAGCCGCGGTCCATCCCACGGCATAAGATGCTGCGCATCAAGTTGCTCGATCCCGCGCTGGTGCACTGGAGCATCGACGGCTGGAAGAGTGCCCACGACACTAACACCCGCGACAGCGGCCTCGGCCTCCACATACTCGATTTGCCAACAGCTTCCCTTCCCGTAGGAAGCCAAATCGTGTTTACGTTTTTTTGGACGCAGGAGAATCGCTGGGAGGGTGCGGACTACACAGTTACGGTGATCTAGACCACCGACACCGGGCCGGTGTGTGAGTAAATCAGTTCCACCACGGTGCAATCGTCGCTGAGAGGATTTCCGGCGCAGAACTCCGAGACTGCGGAGAAGATGCCTTCCAGCGTGGGATTCTTGGCCGCGGTCGCCTCCAGTCGCGAGTCTTCAAAGAAATCGCCCATTGCATTCTCTGCTTCGGTCACACCATCGGTGACGAGAATAAAACGGTCACCTGATTTGAGCTGGCAGCGAGCGCTCTCAAACGTGGCATCGGGCAGCAAGCCTACTGGCACATTGCCGTGCGGGGGGCGCATCACTTCTCCCGCGCACACCAGCAACGGCTGCACGTGGCCGCAATTGACATATTCGAGATCGCCGTCCCGGCGCAGCAGAACCAGCAGGACGGTCGCGTATTTTTCTCCCACCAGCTTTTCGCTGAAGAAGTGGTTCACCGCAGAGACTACGTCGAGCAAAGGCATACCCGAACTCAAATGCGAATAGATCATCCCCTGCAAGGTGGAAGCCAGCAGGGCCGCCGAGACCCCTTTGCCGCTGACGTCAGCCAGCACTACGGCCAGGCCCTCCTTGGTATGGACAGCATCAAAGAAGTCTCCGCCAATTTCTTTGCAAGACAGGTTCTTGCCGCGCAATTTGGCGAACGGCACGTCGGGAATTTTCACCTGCATCAGCCTCTGCTGGATGCTGGCGGCAATGGTGAGCTCCTGCTGGTAGCGCCGGGATTCCTCCTCGGCCTGCACCAGGCGGGCATTCTCGATCAACGAAGCCGCTTCCGTCGCGATCGCGCGCAGAATGTCGTGGCCGACCCCAGAGAATTCGCGCGAGGCGAAGCGCGAATCGACGTACAAAACTCCCGTCACTTCGGCGGACGGCGCGCCGGGGACCATCGTCATTTGCTCGCGCGTTCGGGCCTGCACCTGCCGTTTGCGCAGCGGAATACAAATCACAGTTCGCAGGTCATAGGCGACAATGCTCTGCCGGCCGGCCAGCTCCGGTGAACTTCCCGTATCCGTCAACAGAAATTCGGAATTGGAACGCAGCGATTCTTCCAGCGCGGAATGCGAAATGGTCTTGTCATCGAGCAGGGGCTCGCCTTTGTTGTTGCGTCCCGCGGCCAGCCGCAGGCTGCCGTCGTCGTCTTTCAAAAAGACGTAGCCGCGCTCGGCGCGCGTCAGCCGCAGCGTCACCTCCAGCATGGTCATGAGGATTTCATCGAGCACGCCCGCGGTGTTCAACTTGCGCGCGGCTTCGAGGAACAGAGTCAGCTTCTCGAGGTCGTTGGCCTCCTGCGAGATCTGTATTTCGGAGATCTGGCTCAGGAACTCGCGCGCCGTATTCGAAGTTCCGTGCGCGGGATTGAAAATGGCATAGGCGGAATCGCGCGCCCCAAATTCCAGGCGGTCGTTGCGCTCCAGTTTTTGCCGCTGAATCCGTTCCCCGTTAACGAATGTTCCGTGTTTGCTGCCCTGATCGACCAGAAAGAATCCGTCTTCTTCCAGCACGATGAGAGCGTGATCGCGCGAGACTCGCGGATCGGCGATGACCAGGTCCTTATCGATTTTTCGCCCTACGCTGAAAGGCGTGCGGTTGAGCACGATGTTCTTCTGCTCATTGCCCTGCACCAGCACCAGCCCGGGAAACACGCCCGAAGCGGACGACTGCGGCCGGCCTATCGCGTTTAAGACCATGGATGTAGCGCTGCCCCTTGCCAAGACTACACGGAAATAGCGCAAATAAGAATAATGCAGTGGAATTATGCCCCGCCGGGCGCTCTTTCGTCGAGACTGCCGGTAGCGCTTCCCGTACAGGTTTCGATAGACTGCGGCGGCGTGTTCTCCTGGTACTCAAGTCGCGAGCCGGCTCTTCGCTCAGCAGCTAAAATCTTCATTATTTGTGCTTTCATGGCCGCGCTCGTGGCTTTCGCCGTGACACGCTCCGCGGCGTTTCTTGAGGGCACCGATTTCCCCGATTTTTATTGTGCCGCACGCATGCTGGCTGCGGGCCACGGACACCAACTCTACGACGCCGACCTCCAGCGCCAATATCAGGCCCGCTACGCAGAAAGAGTTGGCACGCTCTACATTCACCCGCCTTTTGAAGCCGCAGCTTATCTCGCGGTGGCGTGGCTGCCGTTGCGGTGTGCCTATCTGCTGTGGTCTTTGCTGAACCTGACGTTTCTGGCGGTTGGAGTGCGCCTCCTGAAAAAAGAAATCCTGCCCTGGGATTGGCGCTTGCTGCTCGTGGCCTCGCTCACTTTCGTTCCGACGTTGCTCTGTTTTCTGCAGGGGCAGGATTCTCTACTCCTGCTGTTGTTGGTGGTCTTGGCCTTTGTAGCTCTGCGCAGAGGCCACGGGTTCGCTGCCGGTTGCTGGCTGGGCCTCGGACTTTTCAAGTTTCAATTCGCGTTGCCATTAGCGCTGGTGCTGGTCGTGACCCAAAGCAGAAACGTCCGAACCGGGCTGGTAAAGGGCTTTAGCGTGGCTGCGGTGGCGCTCGCCGGAGTGTCGGCCGCCATTTCCGGATGGTCTGTCTTCTTGATCTATCCGAAATTTCTGTTGCATCTCAAGACCCAGCCGTTCGCCGGGGTCGTTCCCCAGGCCATGGCGAATTTCCGGGGATTGATCCATCTCTTCTTTCGCAGCAATCAATCCTCAGGCGCCGTCATAAGTTTGTCGATCCTTTGCGCATCCGCGCTCATCATGACGCTGTCTGGATGGAAGAAAGTGGCACCGAACAACAAAGACGAGTTCGATCTGGCTTTCGCTAACACGGTATTGTTTGCTTTGCTAGTCAGCTATCACCTCAACCCGCACGACCTCAGCCTCCTGCTGTTGCCGATTGCCCTCCTGTTCCGTCGTGTCTTCGAGCGGACGCCGGGCGCGCGGAGTCCAGCGCACTGGATAACCTTGGGCTGGGTCGGAATCCTGTTTCTGCCTCCGCTCCATCTCTGGACGCTTCGAGCGGGCGTGTATGCGCTCATGAGTCTTGCCTTGCTGGGCTTGTTCTTGAGCGTGGCGTTTCTTCCGCAACGGAAAGAAGCTGGTGCGGTCGATTAACCGGAACTCTCCCGGACTCCGGTCCGCCGCTGCGCAACCTGCACCGCAAGAAGGATGACTGCGAAAACGAAGACCGGTAAACTGAAGGTTGCGAAGAACGGCACCTTCCAGGCGCTGATCGCCCACGCCCGCCATCCCAGCAAGTAGGCGCAGCTCAAACTCAAACTCGCGATCCACTGCCACGCCAAAGCAAAAGCCGCCGCCAGATACAGGAAGCGAACTCCACGCGGCCGCCCGGTGAACAATCTTCGATCCCGCACCAGCACCAGAATCGCCGGCAGAAGGAGCACCTGGTTATAAGGCGCGTACATGGGCACCACGAGCACGGTCAAGGCCAGCACGAGAGAAATAGCCAGACCGAAGTTTTGCCTATCGGCAGCTTCCCCGCGCAGCTTCCAAAGAAAAAATCCGCAAACGACTACGGCGGCGGCTATAAAGACTCCCGAATACTCCCACGGAACCAGCAGCACTGACTGGTTCTGAGTGTAGCGATGATACTTCCGCAGAGCGTCGACAAACAGCCGCCACCAACCCGGCAGAATAATTTCCGCGCCACCGAGCAGCAGCGCCATCGCCAGGCCAAACCCGGACAGAAAGCGTCTCCGATTTTTCCAGTCACTCAACGTCCACACGATTAGCCAAGCCACCAAGGGCCACGCCAGCTGCGGCTTGATGGTCGCCGCCGCCAGCAAGACTCCGCCGCAAAACAGGAAACCTCCGGTCACGCAGGCCACCGCGCCGGCCAGAAGCGCCGCCACCAGCAGGCTCAATTGCTGCAGCTTGATTCCCTGCACCGCAGCAAAGCTTCCCAGCGTGAGCGCGATGCAACTGGCAGTCGCAAGCGGCGGCAGCCGCCATCGCAGGACGCGCAGCCACAACCAGACACTGACCGCGGTCAGCACGATCAGCGTCCAATAAAAGACGAACTGCACTGTGTGAAACGGAAATCTGACAAACGGCGCCAGCAGAAACACCACATAGACGGGATAAGCGAAACCCTGCTGGTCTTTGGGATCGTTCGGCCTGGCGGCATCGAGCGCGCGTCCGTAATATCCTTTTTGGATTTCGATCGTAATGTCATCGCCGTACGGATTGCGGTGGTGAAGCAGCAGTTCCCGCGAGCCCAGCCAGCGAGGATAAAGGTCAGACAGATTGCCGCGCGGACGCTCGCGCGCCGCAGCATCCGCAACCTGAAAGCCCACGAGGATTCGATCCACATAAAACCACATGCTCGCCGCGGCGACGAGAGCAAGGATCGAGCCGATCTGAACCTTCCTCGTCAAGGCCGTTGCGTCTCCGGTGAATCGAAGCAGGAAATCTCCCGCGCAATCCCCCACGTCCACAGCAGCAACACGGTAGCAAACACATTGAAGTGATCGAACCGGATCCACAGCAGCATGTAAATTGGAGTGAGGAAGAGCAAGACTACAGGCACCATGAGAGCCCAGTTTCTATAACGCTGAGGTGGAGCTGTTTCCGATCGCGTAGTTAAGCACCAGAAACACCGGAATCAACAAGCAGGCTGAGGTCATAAGGAAATGCATGATAGCTGGCCAGCACTGCCGCCCCCATCGCCACGGAATACTGTAGGTCGAACCGTTGGCTTGAATGCGCCCGATTTTTTCCTTTCACGATGACCCACACGAGCAGAGCGATAGAAAGTGCAATGGTAATCACATGCGCGCCAGGAAACCCGCGAGCGAAGGACCAACCCTCGAGCAGACCACGCAGGTTCGGCATGTCCACGGCGATCCGGTCCCGCTCCATGAATTTTTCAACGTGCAAGACAAACCCGGGATAGCGCAACGCCCCCGTCCAGCCGGTAATGGCAACCGAGATAGCAGCCAATGCGGCGCCGATAACCATAAAACTCTGAAGGACTTTGGTCCGCTTCCAGCACAGCAGAATCAGAACGAAAGGAACGATGAGCTGAAACTTGAACACGCCGAGGCCGAGCCAGCATCCGGCGAGCGTGTCTGCATTTCTCTTCAAAGCCGCGAATGCCAGGGCATTCAGCAGAAGCAGCAAAATCACATCCTGCCCCTGCAGCAGCGCGACCAGCACCGGAAAGAAACCAAGAAAAACCAACAGCCACACGAAAGCGGGGTATCGCGCCAGCACCGGAATATGTTCTCGCAAGAGAAAAGGCAGAAAGCCCAGGATCGCGAGATTGATCGCGATCCACACCAGGTACGCCGTGGGGTAATCGAGCGAGGCCAGCGGTTCAAAGATCAAAGCCTCAAACGGCGGATGATTGTAAGGCAGCGGCCCTTTCCGGATTCGCACTCCCGCAGCGAAGGTTTGCTGCACTTCATACTGCAAACCGCCGTCGTACAGACTGTGCCCCAGACCCTCGTGCAACATCTTTCCCGCAGTATAGAAAATCGTGAAATCCGGGTAGCCCTGCCGAATAAGGACTCGCGCCTTCCAGAAGAGCACGCCGTGAATGCACAGCATGCCGACGATCAGCAAAGCGATCCACGTTTTGAGTCTGCCTGGGCTCACGTATTCCTTAGTCCCCTTCTTCGTTAAGTGCCGGCAAGTCCTTGTGCCTTGCCGCGCAATCCAACGTTGTCCCTATGAAGTTGCAATGTTCGGGATTATATCTTCGCCCCAGGCGCGGTATGATCCATGCCACCGTGAAGAACCTTCTACGGACAAGAAACGTCTTCCTGGCGGCGCTGTTCGTCGGACTCTTTGCCATGGCCGCGCGCAACGTCACTGACCCTGACGTCTGGTGGCATCTCAAGACGGGGCAGTACATCGCCGATCACAGAAGCGTTCCTCACACCGACCCGTTTTCCTACACTCGCGGGGGTCAGCCCTGGGTTGCGCATGAATGGCTCAGCGAGCTTCTCCTGTATGAGCTCGAGCGCACCACGGGATGGGGCGGGTTAATCCTGATCTTTGCTGCAGTCCTGACTGCGGCGTTCTTTCTCTTATATCTGCGCTGTGGGCCTGCGACCTATGTGGCCGGCGTGGCCACGCTTGTCGCAGCCTGGGCCACCGTACCCCTTTGGGGAGTGCGCCCGCAGATTCTTTCCCTTCTGCTGACCAGCTTGTGGCTGATGATCCTCGACCGCTCCGAGCGCAATCCGAAGCTTCTTTGGTGGACCCTCCCGCTCACCCTTCTGTGGGTCAACCTGCACGCGGGATTCGCCGTAGGCCTGGCTCTTTCAGCCTTGTACCTCGTGGGAGAATGGATCGAACGCACGCTAGGCCGCTCTCGACAGAGCCCGTCAGGTTTTCGGTTCGCAGCGCTGATCTTCTTACTCGATGTTCTGATCGTGCCGCTGAATCCCAACGGCCTGCGGATGTTCTCCTATCCCATCGAGACCCTCCGCTCCCCCGCGATGCAAAAATACATCGCCGAATGGGCCTCGCCCAACTTTCATCATGCAGAGTACTGGCCTTTCCTTCTTGTTGTGCTGACTACGTTTGCGGCTCTCAGTTGGTCTCCTCTCGAGCTGCGACTCCGCGACTTGCTTCTGTTGCTCGTCAGTTTGTACGCCGCCCTCGTCTCGATCCGCCTGATACCGCTGTTCGTACTGATCGCGGTCCCGCTGGTCGCCACGCGGCTCGGCGACTGGCCACGAAGCGACGGACGGTTTACGCAACCCGTAGCTGTCAGCTTGCTCAACGGCCTGATCCTGCTGGCAATGGCGGCTTTTGCCGGAGTCCATGCCGCCCAGGTCATCCAGCGCCAGCCGCGGGTCGAGATCGAGCGTTTCCCCACCCGCGCAGTTGCCTTTCTGCAGAATCATCCACCCCGCGGCCGAATCTTCAACCACTACGACTGGGGTGGCTACCTCATCTGGAAGCTTTACCCCTCCACGCCCGTCTTCATCGACGGCCGCGCCGATCTCTATGGACAACAACTGTTTGACCAGTTCGCCCAAACCTATCAGTTCAATGGCGACTGGCGGCAACCCTTCCAGCGCTGGGGCATCGACACCGTAATTGTTCCCCCCGCTTCTGCGCTGGCAACTGGTTTGCAGAATTCTCCGGGTTGGACCGTTTCCTACGAAGACTCGCAGGCCATCGTCCTGACCGCGCTTCCCAATGCGATCCGGAGAGAGCCCGCTTCCGCGAAACCATCCAAGCCAAATCCGTGGAAGAGCAGTCAGTTAGAGTCCCATGCCAAGGCGGCAAAACAGTTACCATCGGTATGCAAGAAAGTACACCTCTTAAAGCATTTTGCAGGTTATTATGAGGGAGATTAAATCTCCCTGCAGAGCAGCGCGAGCTAATGGGACACAAGTCCCCGAGGCCTGCGCTCTTTTATCTGCTTTGAACGCTTGCTTCAGAACCTTGATATTTCTAAGGAGGCCGGAAACTATGGATCGTCTTTGGAGATTGTGGCGGGACGAAGAAGGACAGGATATTGCGGAGTACGCCGTGATGCTGGCCGTGATCCTTGTAATCGTGGTGGGCACCATTCGGCTGATCGGCTCTAACGCGAACAATGTTTTCTCCAACGTCGCCAGTTCGATTCAGTAAGGGATCGGCAACGGGCACTGCGTAAAGAGTGAGTCCTCCACGGATACGGCGTGGATCGCGCTTCTGCTTGTCCCGACAGAGCATTATGAACCGCACTCGTTTGTTGATGATCGGAGTCGTGGCCTTGGCGTTGGGGGCCTTTGTCAGCCTCTTCGTCTACAAGAACCTTGCGGGCCGACCGGCAACCGTCGAAGCCGGCGCAGACGTCATCGTCGCCGCCGATGACATTCAGGTGGGATCCCGGGTCGAAGAGCATGACGTGCGCGTCGCCAGATTCCCCGCGTCTGGACTGCCACCCGGAGCTTATACCAAAAGGTCTCAGGTGATGGGCCGCGGCGTAATCATCCCTATATCCAAAGGCGAATTTATTCTGCCCAGCAAGCTGGCTCCGGAAAATGCTGGGGCGGGTTTGCCTGCGCTGATTCCACCCGGTATGCGTGCCGTCTCGGTGCGGGTGAATGAAGTGGTCTCTGTCGCGGGCTTCGTCGGTCCCGGAACCCGGGTCGATGTGCTCCTGACCGGAACCCCCAATGGCAGTTCCGAATCCCAAACCACCACAGTCTTGCAGAACGTCGCAGTCATTGCATCCGGCCAACGCCTGGAACGAAATGCCGCCGGGGAAGCGCAGACCACCCCGGTGATCACGCTGCTGACTTCTCCCGAGGACGCCGAACGCCTGACCCTGGCCAGCGCCGAAGGCAAGATTCAACTCGTTTTGCGTAACCCGCTCGACACCCATCAAGACCCCGTCGCGGCGGAAAACGCTAAGGGTCTTTACATGGGAGGAACGCCAATCGCGGCTCGGCCGCACGTAACGGTTCGTCCCGTAAGGCAGAAAACTGAGCCGCCGCCTACCTCTCCTTCGGTCCTCAGTATCGAGGTTTATCAAGGTGATAAGAAACCGGACGTCGTCAAGTTCCCGGAACAAAATGGTGAAGATCCCAAGTAGTTGGAGAGAAGTTCGTCCGGAGAGTTGATCCGCAGCATAGCAAGCTTCCTCCTGTGGAGAGGAATCAAACGATGAAGGTTCGCACGACACTTTTCGCAGCTGTCGCAATGTCGTTCCTGCTCCCCGTCTTCGGGCTTGCTGAGGCGCTGCCCCTTGCTCCGGCAACTCAGGATCCCGCAACTCAAGAGCCCGCGACTCAGGCGCCCCAGGAACCAACGCCGCCGGCCGCCGCCCAGACCACACTTCCGCCGCAGTCGGCCCCCACAGGTTCGGCTCCGCTGCGCGTCATGGTCGACAAGTCTCTGCTCATCAACACCACGGAGCGGCTCAAGCGCATTTCGATCACCGACCCGACGGTCGCCTTTGCCACGGTAATTACTCCCACCCAGATCCTGGTTCATGGACGAGCCCCCGGCGAAGTCTCCCTGCTCATCTGGGACGAGCTGGAACGCTCGCGCAGCTTTGATCTCCGCGTGGATGTTGATGTCAGCGCCTGCGCCGAAGAAGAACATCGCGTCTTCCCCGAGGAACAGATTTCCGTCACACCTTCGCGCGCCGCCATCGTGCTCTCCGGCCACGTTACCACCGAGGATGTCGCCAAGCGCGCCGGAGAGTTGGCTTCCGCCTATTCGAAGAACGTGATCAATGTGCTCACTTTCGGTCCCGTGGGCGCTCAAGAAGTCTTACTCGAAGTGAAGTTCGCCGAGGTCGACCGCACTGCCCTTACCCAGATGGGCTTCAACATCTTCTCCACCGGCGCCGGCAATCTGGTTGGAACCACAACCACCGGTCAGTATGGGGGCTTCACTGCCCCCATCATCACCCAGACGCAAGGACAAAGTCCTCCGTTTACGGCCACTCAAACCCTGAGCAACGTTCTCAATCTGTTTTTATTTCAACCCAATATTCACCTGGGCACCGTGATCGAGGCGCTCGAAACCAAGAACCTTCTCCAGATCCTGGCCGAACCCAATCTCATCGCTGTCAACGGCAAGAAAGCCAGTTTCCTCGCCGGCGGCCAATTTCCCTTCCCCATCGTGCAACCGGGACAGGGATTCACCGCCGTTACCATCTCCTTCAAGGAGTTTGGCGTGAGGCTTGAGTTCACCCCCGTAATCATGCCCAACGGCAACATTCACCTCACCGTCGCGCCAGAAGTAAGCACCCTCGATTTCGCCGATGCTCTAACCATTTCTGGTTTCACCATACCCGCCTTAAGCACGCGCAAGGCGGAGACCGAGTTCGAATTGCGCGATGGACAGAGTTTCGTGATCGCCGGCTTGATCGACAATCGCGTCACCGACATCTGGAACAAGGTTCCTGGCCTGGGCGACATTCCAATCTTGGGTAATTTTTTCAAGAGTAAGAGCTTGCAGAAGAGCAATTCCGAACTCATGGTGCTCTGCACCGTGCACCGGATTTCGCCCAGCACCGAAGCGCCGCCCACTCCCAAGAATCCTCAGCCTTTCATCAACAATGACAAGTTCGATGGAAAGAAGCCGTCGGGAAAGTAAGGGTTATGGAAGCGTTGATCTTACTGGGCACTGGACACTGGACACTGGCAACTGGTTTTCGGGGAGTGGAGAAGTCATAAGTTATGGCCGAGCTTTCAGTCGTCATCGTGGCCACCGACAACGAGCAGCGCACCGTGCTGCAGGTATTGGTGGATGGCACCAGCGTAGCCCGCACGGTTCATACTTGCGCCAGTTTTCCGCTCGCTGCTTCTGATCCGGTTACCCGGCGTGTGCAAGCCGCCAGCCCGGACGTTGTCCTGATCGACGTTCCCGCCGATAATCCCACCACGGCCATGCGCGCCGTCGAACTTCTGCGCCAGGAACTACCCGACTCGGCCGTGTTCGCCATCGGCAGTCTCAACCAGCCGCAAGTCATCGTGAGTGCAATGCGCGCCGGGGCTCGCGAGTTCATCGAGCGCCCCACCACGACCACTGATCTTCTGGAAGCTTTCGTGCGCCTGACTACGGCGCAGCGCAAGGTTAAGAAAGAGGGGCCGCGCGGCAAAGTCTTCTCCGTGGTGAATGCCAAAGGTGGCAGCGGCGCAACCACTGTAGCTGTGAACCTTGCCCTCGCTCTGCAGGCAGCCCACGGCCACACCGCTTTGGTCGACCTTGCGCCTCTCGGACACAGTTCGTTACATCTGAATCTCAAACCGCTGTTCACCCTGGCCGACGCCACGCGCAATCTGCACCGCATGGATAGTTCCCTGCTGGAAAGTTTCATGACTCGGCACAGCGGCGGTCTGCAGTTGCTGGCAGGAACCAACGCCCCCGCCGCCATCGAACCCTCGACGGCCGAGTTTGTCCGGTTGTTCGACATGCTGGTCACGCACTATCGCTATGTCGTGGTGGACAATTCTTCCCGTCTCGACGCCGCCAGCCGCCTGGTCGCGAATTTGTCAGAGTGCGTCCTGCTCGTCGCCTGCACCGACGTGGCCTCGCTGTGGAGTGCGGCGCGGGTGCAGCAGTACCTGGGAGAAACGGGCAACCGCGAACGCTTGCGGCTGATCCTCAATCGTTTCCGCAAAGTTCCCGGCTTCAGCGAGGCGGATGCGGAAAACGCCGCCGGCGTCAAATTGTTGTGGCGAGTTCCCAATCAATATTTCGCCATCTCCTCCGCCATTGACCGCGGCACGCCGGTGATGGAGCAAAGCCACACCGAGATTGCCCGTTGCTTTTCCGGGCTGGCCCAGGAATTGACCCGCGACGACGTCGATGTGAAACGCGCTGCCTGGTCTTTGTTCAAGACGGTCTAGGTTTAGGATGGTTCTGGTTTAGAACGATATAGAGCTGAAACGATACAAGACGTTATGGCCAATTTGCAGACCTTCGAGCACGGCGAGTACCAGCAGGTAAAGGCTGATCTGCATCGCAAGATCCTCGACCGCCTTGACCTCGAAAAACTCGGCCGCGCTACCGGCGATACCGCCCGCGAAGAAGTACTCGTCCTCATCCGCAACTCAGTGAACAGCGAAGTCGTTCCCCTTAGCTTCGCCGAACGCGAGCGGCTGTCGCGCGAAATTCTCGACGAAATCTTCGGCCTCGGTCCGCTCGAACCCCTGCTCAAGGACCACACCATCTCCGATATTCTGGTCAACCGTTTTGACAAGGTTTACATCGAGCGCGCCGGCAAGCTGGAACTAACCGGATTGTCCTTCAAAGACAATCAGCATCTCATGCAGATTATCGAGCGCATCGTTTCGCGCGTGGGCCGCCGGGTGGATGAATCTTCTCCCATGGTCGACGCACGCCTGGCCGACGGTTCCCGTGTGAACGCCATTATTCCTCCACTCGCGCTGGATGGCGCTTGCCTCTCTATCCGCCGTTTCGGACGCGACCCAGTCACAGCCCGCAACATGCTCGAGAACCACACCCTCACCGAAGCCATGCTTGAGCTTCTCTCCACCATGGTGAAGGGGCGCTTGAACCTGCTGATCTCGGGCGGCACTGGCGCCGGCAAAACGACTTTGCTCAACGTCCTCTCCGGCTACATCCCTAATGTGGAGCGCATCGTCACCATCGAAGACGCCGCCGAACTTCAGCTCAAGCAGGAGCATGTCGTGCGCCTCGAGACGCGCGCCCCCAACATCGAAGGCAAGGGCGCGGTCCGCCAGCGTCAGTTGGTCATCAACAGCCTGCGTATGCGGCCGGACCGCATCGTGGTCGGCGAGGTCCGCGGCGAAGAGGCCTTCGACATGTTGCAGGCCATGAACACCGGCCACGAGGGTTCCCTCACCACGGTCCACGCCAACTCGGTGCGCGACGCCTTGGCCCGCGTCGAGAACATGGTCTCCATGGCCAACCTCAACATTCCCGAGCGCGCCGTGCGCCATCAGATTGCCTCCGCCATTCACGCCGTGGTGCAAGTCGCTCGCTTGTCCGACGGCACCCGCAAGGTCATCTCGGTTTCCGAAGTCACCGGCATGGACACCGAGTCCATCACCATGCAGGACATTTTCGTGTTCGACCGGCGCGGCATCGACGAAAACGGAAAGGTGCGCGGAGCGTTCCGTGCCACGGGAATCCGCCCGCAGTTTGCCGAACGCCTGGCCAATGCGGGCACCAAGCTGCGCCCGGCGCTGTTTGAATCGAAGACTGAAGTTTAGGAAGAATGCTGTTCCAGAGTGAATTAGAAAGCCATTAGTCTATGTCCGCATTGTTGATTACGTTCCTGGTGTTCGTCGTGGTCGCCTTGGCCGCCTTCGCGGGCTTGTCGCTGGTTGACCAGCGCCGCGCCCAGGCCCGCCTCATCAAAGATCGTCTGGCGACCGTGCAGAAGGCACCGGAACGCGAGCCGGACGAAGAACTGGCCCTACTGCGCGACGAGCAACTCAGCGAAATCCCCGCCCTCGATAGCCTCCTGCGCCGCTCCGCCCGCGTTTCCGCTATCCAGGAAGCGTTGCTGCAAGCGGGCATGAAGTTTCGGGCCGGCAACTTTCTCGTGATCTGCCTGGCCTCCGGCGCTGTCGCTGGAATCGCCGCCCTGGTCTGGAGCCACAATGTTGCCATCACGTGGGCCGCGCTGATCATTGGCGCATTCATTCCCTATGCCACCGTGTCCTACCGCCGCCAGAAGCGTTTTGAAAAAATCGAAGAACTTTTTCCCGAGGCGATCGACACTTTGGCCCGGGCAGTCCGCGCCGGACACGCCTTCACTACCGCCCTGGAAATGATTTCCAACGAGGCCACCGAGCCTCTGGCCGGCGAGTTCCGCAAGCTCTACGAGGAGCAGAAGTTCGGCATGCCGGTACGCGACGCCCTCATGAACCTGACCGAGCGCGTTCCTCTGGTCGACGTCAAGTTCTTCGTCACCGCCGTCATGCTGCAACGCGAAACCGGAGGCAACCTCGCTGAAATCCTCGACAATTTATCCTACGTGATTCGCGAGCGCTTCAAGATTCAGCGCCAGGTGCGGGTTCACACGGCGCAGGGCCGCCTCACCATGGCCTTGCTCATGGCTATGCCTCCGACTGTCGTAGCCATTCTCGCGGTCTTCAGCCCGGAATTTGTTCGCCCGCTTTTCTATGATCCCATTGGCCACACGCTGCTGGTGGTGAGTATTGCGTTGCAAACTCTTGGCTATTTCGTCATCCGGAAGATTATTAAGATTCAGGTTTAACAGGATTCAGGTTTAACAGGATTCAGGTTTAACAGGATGCAGGTTTAAGCAGTACCAGGTTAACAATGCCGTCAATGATTCTCGCGATCGTCGTATTTGTCACCGTTGTGCTGGTGGTGTTTGCCTTCGGCGCCGCGGTGGTGACGCCCAGTTCCGTGCTGGGAGCCCGCCTGCGCGCTCTGGGCGGACAGGGACTGCAGGCTCCCGAAAAGCCTGCGATGAAGATGAAAGAGCGCTTCGAGCAGGCGCTCGATCCGCTCAGCAAAGCCATTCCGCTGTCGCCCTCTGACGTTTCCCGCACGCGCGCTTGGCTCATCCAGGCTGGACTTCGCGAGTCGCGACACGCCAGCTACTACCTTGGCGCCCGCCTGATGCTGGCTTTTCTAGGCTTCGCCGGTGTCGTGCTCTTCTCCGGTTTCACCAGCCTGAGTCTGCTGGTCTGCGTGCCCGCGCTCGGCTTCTTCCTTCCCCGCTTTTTCCTGAAGCGGATGATTAAAGACCGCCAGCAGCGCATCCGCATCGCCCTGCCCGACGCTCTTGACCTCACCGTAATTTGCGTCGAGGCCGGATTGGCGCTCGACCAGGCGTTAATGCGCGTCGGCCAGGATCTGCATCACGCCCATCCCGACCTCAGTGACGAATTTCACCTGGTCAATCTCGAGATGCGCGCCGGCAAGCCCCGCGCCGAAGCCCTGCGCAATCTCGTCGACCGCACCGGCGTCGATGACATTCGCTCGCTCGTGGGCACCCTCATCCAGACTGACCGCTTCGGCACCAGCGTTGCGCAAGCTTTGCGCGTTCATTCCGACTCTCTGCGCACGGCGCGCCGTCAGCGGGCCGAAGAACAAGCCGCCAAGACCACCATTAAGATGGTCCCTCCCCTCGTGATATTCATTCTCGTTCCGTTCCTCTTCGTTACGGTTGGACCGGCACTCATTCAGGCTTATCACTCGCTTGTTTCGAAATAAGTCTCGAAGTAAGTGTTGAAATAAGTTTCGAAATAGGGTCAGCGCGGTAGCGCCGGCGTCCCGCCAGCTATCAACGGATC
>CAWAYA010000014.1:0-154814 GCA_963786075.1 uncultured Acidobacteriaceae bacterium
CTGGCCTTGGACGACGCCTCCAACCGCGTCAGCCGCTACCTGGGTGTTCAGTTCCTCGTAAACGCGACCTACGGCCTTTGCTTCGGAACCGGCCTCTTCCTGATCGGCATTCCCAACGCCATCCTCTGGGGAATCTTCGCCGGCGTTTTCCGCATCGTGCCCTATGCCGGAGTCCTCACCGCGACCGCATTCCCGTTGGTTTTATCTCTCGCCCTATTCGACGGCTGGGGACCGCCGGTCTTAGTCGTCCTCTTATTCGTGCTGCTTGAGTTGATCACGACCAATCTTGTCGAGCCCCTGCTCTACGGCGCGCGCACCGGAATCTCCTCGCTGGCTCTCTTAGTCACTACCGTCTTCTGGACCATGCTCTGGGGATGGGCTGGCCTCGTCCTAGCGGTCCCCCTCACCGTCGTCGCCGTCGTGCTCGGGCGTCACGTCCCGCGGCTTTCTTTCCTCCATATTCTCCTGGGCGATGAGACGGTTCTCTCCATCGAAGCTCAGTTCTATCAACGCCTGCTCGCTCTCGATCAGGAGGACGCCCGAGCGATCGCCGTTACTTTCCTGCAAACCCATTCGCTCGCGAGCCTCTATGATCAAGTCCTGGTTCCGGCGCTAACCCTGGCCGAACAAGACCGCCACAAAGGAGCGTTAGACGACGCACGCGAGTCCTTCCTGTTTCTCAGCGTAAGCGAAATCGTTTCCGAGCTGGCCCTTTACCGCCCAGAAGAAGTCGCACCAAAACCCAGAAAACTGAGATCGCGATGGAGATCGACCCCGCAACCCGACTTGCCCTCAACCATCACCGAACCCGCGTCCTCAACCGTCCGCATCTTCTGTTTAGCGGCCAATGATCAAGCGGATGAAATCACTTCCTCCATGCTCGCGCAGTTGCTTGAGCGCGCCGGCCACGGCGTCCTCTCGCTCCCCGTCGCTTCCCCCGTGGAAGAAATTTTGACCAATCTCCTTCCCGAACCCCAGGACGTAGTCTGCATCTCCGCCGTTCCGCCCTTCGCCTTTGCCCAGGCGCGCACCCTCTGCCAGCGCATCCGCATGCATCTGCCGCAGATCAGAATCCTGGCCGGCATCTGGGGATTCTCGGGCGACCTCAACAAAGCTAAAGAACGCTTCGGCAGCACCCGTCCGGACCGTGTCGTAGCTTCGCTAGTCCAGGCAGTCGACCAGATCAGCGAATGGCACAACGCCACCGTAGCGTCCGAACCCGCAGCCAGCTCCGCCCTCGACCCCGCCCAGCCCCGCTAAAAGTGCATGTGGGGACAGCCGCCCTCGGCTGTCCGGCGAGCGCAGCTCGCCGTTCCGCACCGGCACCGAGCACAGTCTGGATTTTTTCCGCCCGCTCTGCACACATTTCATTTCTCTCCGCTGCAAAATTCCGCTATTCTCTACCCCGGATGACCACGCTGCCTCTTTCCGAGCTTCTCGGTGCCACCGTATATGACGCGTCCGGCGCGGCAACCGGACAAGTGCGCGAAGTCACTCTCGCCCCTCAGGAAGATCGCAACCGCATCGCCTCTTTCATCGTAAAAACCAAATCCGGCAACCGCGTTCTTCCTCATTCCGCCGTTACTACGATCGATGCAAGCATTCACACTTCCTCTAAGCCCTCGGATTGGCCCGCCGCCAACGGCGCCGAAGGGTTATTCCTTCTCGAACGCGATCTCCTCGATCAGCAGGTCATCGACGTTCACGGACGCAAAGTCGTCCGCGTCAACGATGTCGACCTGCAAGTTGACTCCCTCACCGAGGCCGGTCACTCTCACGCCGTCCTCCGCGTCCAGTCCGTCGATATCGGCGCCCGCGGCGCCATCCGCCGCCTTCTCCGCGGGCTCGCGCCCCGCTCCGCTCTCCACGTCCTGCTCCAGCGAATTCCTCCCCGCACTATTCCCTGGAGTTTTGTCGATCTCATCGAAACCGATCCCGCCCGCCGCGTCAAACTCAAGATCTCCAACGAAGGCCTGGCCACGCTTCATCCCGCTGACATCGCCGACATCGTAGAAGACCTCGCTCCCGATGAGCGTGAAGCCGTCTTCCGCACTCTCGATGAAGACGTAGCCGCCGAGACTCTCGAAGAAGTCGAACCCAGCGTCCAGAAATCCATCGTCGAATCCCTTGGCTCCGAGCGCGCCGCCGATATCGTCGAAGAAATGGATCCCGATGCCGCCGCCGATCTGCTCGCCGATCTCCCCCAGGATCGCACCGAGCAAATCCTCGTTCAGATGGAGCCCGAGGCCAGTCAGGAAGTCGTCGAACTCCTCGAGCACAAAGAAGAAACCGCCGCCGGCCGCATGACCACCGAGTTCCTCGCCCTCCCTGTCACCGCCACGGTCGAGAACGCAATCGGCGTAATGCGCGAGTTCGAAGGCGGCATCGAAACCGTCAGCACCATCTATCTCGTCGATTCCCACGGCACCCTGGTCGGCGCCGTCCCTCTCGTGAAATTAGTCCTCGCCCAGCCCGATACTCCGCTTCTTTCCTTGATTCAGGACCCTCTGGTCTCCACCCACAAAGAAACCGGCGATAACGAAGTCGCCGAACTCTTCGATAAATACAATCTCGTAACCCTCCCGGTCATCGACGAACACAACAAACTAGCCGGCGTAATCACCTCCGACGATGTAATCACCATGCTCCGCAGCAAACTCTAGGCATCAATCTCCGCGCGCACGGGACCCGGACGGAGACAATTGGCACCTTACGCACCGCACTCTTATAATCATCGTTCTCACAGGAGACCCCCTTGCCCTTCGACGACCTCCGCCAATGGATCGCCGCTCTCGACCGCGCCGGCGAACTAAAGCGCATAAA
This sequence comes from uncultured Acidobacteriaceae bacterium, assembly GCA_963786075.1. GTDB lineage: Bacteria > Acidobacteriota > Terriglobia > Terriglobales > Acidobacteriaceae > Sulfotelmatobacter. The sequence continues at coordinate 2,824 of CAWAYA010000014.1, forward strand.
GACCGAAGCCGACCCAATCCTCGAAATAGCCGAGATCACAGACCGCGTGAGCAAATCAAAAGCCGGAAAACCCGGCGGCCCAGCCCTTCTATTCCAAAACATCAAGGGATACCCCGACCATCAACTCCTCATCAACCAATTCGGCTCCGAAGCCCGTATGAAACTAGCCCTCGGCGTAAACTCCTTCGATGAATTCGCCGACCGCATCAAGATGTTCCTCGACGTGAAATCCCCTCAGGGTTTCCTTGACAAACTAAAAATGCTCCCGCTCCTGACCGAAGCCGGAAAGTTTTTCCCCAAGACCGTCCCCACCGGCCCCTGCAAAGAAGTAATCAAGCGCGATAATTTCTCCTTACTAGATTTCCCCATCCTCCAATGCTGGCCTCAAGATGCCGGCCGCTTCGTCACCCTCCCCTGCGTAATCACCCGCGATCCCAACTCCGGCAAACGCAACGTAGGCATGTACCGCCTCCAGGTCCACGACGCCCGCACCCTCGGCTTTCACGCCCAAAGACAAAAAGTAGCCGCCGAACATTACCGCCAAGCGATGCGCGACGCCGGCAGTTCCTCGGAACATGTGGGGACGGTTGCTGTCCCGCCGAGCGCAGCGAGGCGCGCGGCTGTAGATCTAATGGCCCGCACTTCCGGAGGCCAAGTGCTCTCCGAGAAAAATCATCCCAAGGGCCGCATGGAAGTCGCCGTAGCCATCGGCACCGACCCCGCCGTAACTTTCTCCGCGATAGTCCCCGCCCCTCCAGACGTCGAAGAATATTTAATCGCCGGCTTCCTCCGCGCCGCCCCAGTCGAATTAGTAAAGTGCGAGACGGTCGACCTCGAAGTTCCCGCCACCAGCGAAATCGTCCTCGAAGGCTACGTCAACCTCGACGAACTCCGCACCGAAGGCCCTTTCGGAGACCACACCGGCTTCTACTCGCTCGAAGATCTCTACCCCGTCTTCCACGTGCAATGCATCACGCACCGTAAAGATCCCATCTACGCCACGACAATCGTTGGCAAGCCTCCCATGGAAGATGCCTACATGGGCAAAGCCGTCGAACGCGTCTTCCTCCCGCTGATGCGCCTCACGATCCCTGAATTGATCGACATCAATCTACCCATCGAAGGCGTCTTCCACAATCTGATGATCGTCTCCATCCGCAAGTCCTATCCCGGCCAGGCCCGCAAAGTGATGAACGCCATCTGGTCGCTGGGTCAGGCGATGTTCACAAAGGTAATAATCGTGGTCGACGAAGACGTGGACGTGCAGGATCTTGCCGACGTCACGCTGAAAGTCCTGAACCACATCGACCCCGAGCGCGACATCCAGTTCACGTTAGGCCCCATCGATTCCCTTGATCACGCGAGCCGCCTCGCCAACTACGGCTCCAAGATGGGCATCGACGCCACCCGCAAATGGCCCACCGAAGGCTTCACCCGCCCCTGGCCCGATGAAATTGTCATGGATACAAAGACAAAAGCGTTAGTGGACAACAAATGGAAAGCCTTAGCCAAAGAGCTGGGGATCGACTAGGACGTGAAAAAACAGAGACGACCGGTGGCCCACTCAAGCCGGCTCTTTTGGCTTGAGTGGGGGAGTTCGACGGCAGAAGACTTTACGCCGCCACCGATGCTTTTTGCACTGCATTCGCCGCAGCACGGATTACATCGATCACTACGTCGGGATGCGAGAGCATGGGAACGTGGCTGCTGGCGACCTCAGTTGTGGTGGCTCCCATACGCTTCGCGAAGAAGCGCTCCAGATCGGGAGGCACGGTGTGGTCGTTCTTGCCGACGATGTACCAGCTTGGCTTCGACTTCCAGGCGGTGCCCCCGGCTTTCGCATTGAACAGGTCTGGAACCGGCACGCCTTGGGTTGCCCAAACCAGCTTCTGCTCCTGCTCCGAAAGATCTCCGCAGAAATATTTCGTGCCCTCGCGACGCAGCCAGATACGTCCATCCACGACTTCGATCTGGGAGAAGACGTCCGTCGTCGGGAACTTGGACAGCTGTGTTTGAGACGTTTCATCGGCGTCCGGAGCGAGCGCGCAGATGTAAACCAGGGCGGCAACGCGATCGTCGACTCCGGCGCCTGTGATGACGCTTCCGCCGTAGGAGTGGCCGACAAGGATAACAGGGCCGCTGACCCGGCCGATCGTAGCCTTTACTAAAGCGACGTCCTCTGCCGTTGAGTTGAGGCCGTACTGCGCTGCAATACACTCATACCCCTCTGCCTGAAGAGGAGCGATCACCTTGCTAAAGCACGAGCCGTCGGCCCAGAGCCCGTGACAGAAAACAATGCTGGGTTTGGTTTGCGTAGGTGTCATTTTATTCTCCTTTAACTGAGGAATTACCGATTAGCGGGTGGCCCACTCAAGCCCGGTTTTGGTTTGAATGGGAGCAACTGGCGCATCTTTAATGTTAATGTTTCTCACCCACAGCGCTACGAAACACGCTACCGCACCTTTGCCGGTTTTGCAAAGCTGGGCAGCCTCAATTAAGTGTCGCGCCTGGCGAAGTAGTCCAGGCCACTATTTCTACAGCATTCGCTGTAGCGCAACTTTTCTTTGTCCCTCGAAAAAAACTCTCGATACTTCCAACTAATCAGCCGCTTATCAGCACTAAATAAAGGACGCAAATGAACGGCTCGACACGTGCACTAACGGCAACCGGCTAAGACGGGAGAACAATATGCTGACTGTCCATACTGAAAACATCGGCGAAATGGCAGTGATTGAATGCGAAGGCCGTATTGTCCGCGGTGAAGCCGCCTTCGAATTACGCAAAGCGTTCAACTTACAAAGCGATGCCCGAATCATCGTTCTGGATCTCTCCGAAGTCACCGCCATCGAAGCCGGAGGTCTGGGCATGCTCGTCTTTCTGCAGCGCTGGGCCCTCGACCACGGCATTCGACTTAAATTATTCAATCCCCGCACATCTGTGCGGCAAAGTCTGGAGCGCGCCAGCTCCATGCGAGAGTTCGACATCGCCACGCTCGACGAGATGATGGCTCTCCTAGCTTCCGCCGAGAGCCGATACGCACAAGCTGCCTGACTCTACCGCACAACACGCGACGGGTGTCCCATCCTTTGCGCTTTTTGCAAAGGATAGGACACTCCCAACCGCGAACCGCTCAGGATTTTGACTTCGATATTCGATTCGGCTTACCGCATCAACCCCCATGCCTCCCGAAAGCGCCCATACATAGTCCCCCTCGGATCATCCTTCGAATAGAGTCGCAGACTCTTGCGTGGCGCAAAGGCCTTCACCGGAATCACAAACCAGCAGCCCAGCGAAAACAAACCACTGACCGCTGCCCCTAGCCCCTGCCCCCTGACCACTGCCTTTCGGTATACTAGAAAGGTATGCCGGTGCTGAAAAACATAGCCGCGATTGCCAAAGGCATGAGCATCACCTTCATGGAGATGTTCCAGCCCACGACGGTAGAAAATTATCCCGACGGCAAAGGACCGCTGAAGGGAGCGAAGTTCGAAGCTCGCTTCCGCGGCGCCCACGTGCTGCAGCGCGACGAAAACGGACTGGAAAAGTGCGTAGCCTGCTTTCTCTGCGCCGCCAACTGTCCCTCGAACTGCATCTATATCGAAGCCGCCGACAACACCGCCGAACGCCGCGTAAGCGGCGCCGAACGCTACGCCAAGGTCTACAACATCGATTACAATCGATGTATCTTTTGTGGGTATTGTGTGGAGGCTTGCCCTACCGACGCGATTACGCATGGGCATGGGTTTGAGCTGGCTACGTTTAATGCCAGCAATCTGATTTACCGCAAAGAGCAGATGCTGGCGCCCCGGCCAGCGCATATGGGAGAGAACGTCATATTCAATCAGGCCGATGTGGATGGCGGGGCTCCGGCGCAGATGGTGGCGGGAAGTTAGAGTTTTCCGAGTTTCGTTTTTCGATGACACGCCGGTCCTCGGGGGCCGGCTTTTGTATATTGCGAGTGGCGATGAGTGATTTCTTACAAACGGTGAAGGAACGCGTTGTGGTTTATGACGGCGCCATGGGGACTAACATCCAGGCGCGGAATCCTACTCTGGATGATTACTGGGGCAAGGAGAACTGCAGCGAGATTCTGGTGCTGAGCCGTCCTGACATCATTCGGGATATTCATGCGGACTTCTTTCGTGTTGGCTGCGACGTTGTCGAGACGAATACGTTTGGCGGGTCGCGGATTGTGCTCTCTGAGTTCGATCTTCCTGACAAGGTACGCGAGATAAATGTGAAGGCGGCGCAACTGGCGCGGGAAGTGGCAGAGCAGTTCTCGACCAAAGACCGGCCTCGGTTTGTGGCGGGATCGATGGGTCCGACTACGAAGCTGCCTTCGCTGGGGCACATTGGATTTGAAGCGATGGCGGCGGCTTATGAGGAGCAGGCGGCGGCGCTGATCGAAGGCGGAGTTGATCTGCTGCTGATCGAGACTTGTCAGGATTTGCTGCAGGCGAAGATTGCGGCCATTGGTGTGCTTGAGGCGATGCGGAAAGCGGGCAAGCGGCTTCCGGTCGCCGTGCAGGTGACTTTGCAGGAAAGCGGGACCATGCTGCTGGGCACCGAGATTGGCGCGGCGCTGACGGCGCTCGAGCCGTTTGATGTCGACATCCTGGGACTGAATTGCGCTACCGGGCCGAAGGAGATGAATGATGCGGTGCGCTATCTCGCGCTGAATTCTACCAAGGAAATATCGATCCTGCCGAATGCCGGCTTGCCGCACAACGAAGGTGGGCATGCAGTTTACAAGCTGACCCCTGCCGAACTGGCGGAGTACCACAAGCATTTTGTGGTGGATTACGGCGTGCGGATCGTGGGCGGGTGCTGCGGAACTACGCCCGCGCATCTGAAAGCCGTGGTGGATGCGGTTTCGGGAGTGGCGCCGGCGAAGCGCGACGTAAAGCGCGTGGGCGCAGCGTCGAGCGCTTACACTTCCGTTCCGCTCGATCTCGAGCCGAAGCCCTTGATCGTCGCCGAGGAAATGAACTCGACTACGCGGGTGGAGCATTTCCGGAATCTGGTGCGGGGGAAGAAGTATGACGACATTCTGGCGCTGGCTAAGAAGCTGGTGAACGACGGGTCGCACATGCTGGATTTGTGCTGCGCGATTGTGGGTGAGGATGAAAAGGGCTACATCTCTTCGATTCTGGAGAGGATTGCTACACGGGTTCCGGCGCCGATTCTTGTCGATTCGACTGAGGCGGATGTGGTGGAAGAGGCGCTGAAGCGGATTCCGGGGCGGGCGATTATCAACTCGATCAATCTGGAGGATGGGGAGAAACGGACTGCGCTGGTGCTGCCGATGGCGAAGCGGTATGGGGCGGCCGTGATTGCTCTGACCATCGATGAAGACGGGATGGCGCTTACGGCGGAGAAGAAGGCAGCGATTGCGCACCGGATTTTCGATCTGGCTACGAAGAAATATGGACTGGACGGTACGGACCTGATTTTTGATGCGCTGACTTTGCCGATTTCTACCGGGCAGGATGAGTACCGGAGCGCGGGAATTGAGACATTAAAGGCTGTCGAGAAAATCAAGAAGGAATTGCCTAACGTTAAGACGATTCTGGGGGTGAGCAATATTTCGTTTGGGCTGGATGCTTATCCGCGACGGGTTTTGAACTCGGTGTTCATGCATGAGGCCGTGAACCGCGGGTTGGATATGGCCATCGTGAATTACACGAAGATTTATCCGCTGTACAAGATTCCGCAGGAGGAAGTGGATCTGGCGCGGAAGCTGATTTTCCGGGATGAGTCTGCGGGCGATCCGCTGCAGGCTTACATGAATCATTTTGCTGGGAAGAAGGGTAGGCCGGCGGCTTCGACTACGGCGCATGTGGATACGCTGTCGGTCGAGGACAAGCTGAAGTTTGCCATCATCAATGGTGAGAAATCGGTGGGCGAGGGTGCGCATAAGAAATCCTTGGAGGACTTGCTCGAAGAAGCGCTTGGGTCTTATTCGGCTTTGGAACTGATTAACACTGTTTTGCTCGACGGAATGAAAACTGTGGGCGATCTGTTTGGTGCACGGAAGATGCAACTGCCTTCGGTGCTGGATTCGGCCGGCGTGATGAAGCAGGCTGTGGCTTACCTGGAGCCGAAGATGGAGAAGAAGGCGGGCGGATCGCAGAAGGGCACGATTGTGCTGGCGACCGTGAAGGGCGACGTCCACGACATTGGGAAAAATCTGGTGGACATTATTTTGTCGAATAACGGATTCAAAGTTGTGAATCTTGGGATCAAGCAGCCGGGCGACAAGATTATCAGCGCGGCGCAGGAGCATGGTGCGGATGCGATTGGGCTGAGCGGGCTACTGGTGAAGTCGACTCTGGAGATGAAGTATGTGATCCAGGATTTGCAGCGGCAGAAGTTGGAGTTCCCCGTGATTTGCGGTGGGGCGGCTTTGACGCGCAAATACGTGGAAGACGATTTGCGGCGGGAATATGCGAATGCGGTTTTTTATGCGGAAGATGCGTTTGCCGGGCTGCATGTTATGGAAGACTTAGTGACGGAGGATGGAGCGCGCGAGACGCGGCTGCTGGATGGGCGGACGGTGAAGGAGTACGCGAAGGCGGCGGCGGTGGATGAGGAGACTGGTCCGGTGTTTGCGGAGCGAAGCGTGGTGGTGACGGATGCTCCGAACATACCCGAGCCTCCGTTCTGGGGCGTGCGGGTGAAGTCCTACGACGTGCGGGATGTGTTTCCTTACATTAATGAGACGGCGCTGTTCAAGAATCAGTGGCAGTTGAAGACGGCTTCGCAGGCGGATTATGTGCGGCTGGTGGAGGAGAAGTTCCGTCCGATTAAGAAGAAGATTGAAGAGGAAGTGGCGGCGAGTGGGTTGTTTGACCCTAAGGTGGTTTACGGGTATTTCCCTTGTCAGAGTGAGGGGAATGATGTGGTGGTGTACTCAGTAGGTACTGACAACAGCGATCGGAAAGGGTGGACGCAGACAGCAGATTCCTCGCTTTCGCTCGGAATGACAAAGCTTAATTCCGGAATGACAAAGTTTAATAAAGATTTGCGGGAGTTGTTGCGGTTTACTTTTCCTCGGCAGCGGGAGGGGCGGCGGCTTTGTATTTCTGATTTCTTTGCCGCCAAGAGTTCCGGGAAGATGGATGTGATTGGGTTTTCTTTGGTTACGATCGGCGCTAAGGCTTCGGTTGAGACGCAGAAGTTGTTTGAGGGTGGGGAGTATACGAAATATTTGTATCTGCACGGGCTTAGCGTGGAGACGGCGGAGGCCCTGGCCGAACTGCACCATAAGACGATGCGGGAAGAGTTGGGGATTGCTGGCGAGGATGCCCCTGCGATTCGGGATCTGTTTCATCAGAAGTATCGCGGGTCGAGGTATTCGTTTGGGTATCCGGCTTGCCCGAACCTGGAGGATCAGACGAAGTTGTTTGTGCTGCTTAAGCCGGAGCAGAATGTTGGGGTGCGGTTGACTTCGGGATTTCTTTTGGAGCCGGAGCAATCTACTTCGGCTTTGGTCGTGCATCATCCGGGGGCTAAGTATTTTGTGGTGTAGCGGGAGCGACACTCATATCTTTCAGTCGGGCTCGGGCCGGGTTGGAAACTCCTTGCGAGGGCCGTCACAGCATCGGCGTGAAAGGGGTCCTTCGACTGCGCATGATCGTCTTTCAGACGATCATGCTTCGCTCAGGATGACAGTGCTGAGGGGAGGCCTAGAAGGTGGTTACCAGACGGAAGGTGTACTGGCGGGAGGGGCCTAGGGCGTTGCCGGAGAATAGGCCTCCGAAGTCGATTACTTCTAGCTCATTGCTGAGATTCTGGGCGTCGGCCTGGAATCGCAGTGTGCGTTTTTCGTGCTGGTAGAGATCGGCTCCTACCGAGAAATTCTCCGTGAAGTATGGATTGATTCGGTCACGATTGAAATTGAGGTGATTAATCACCGCTTGACCGTATTCTGCGGCATAGAGTTGCGGGGACTCGTCGGGTTCGAACGGCAGTCCACTGTTGTAATCTGCGCCCACGGCGAGCCACAGGCGGGGGGCGACCTGATAACGGACGCGGGCGCGAACGGTCTGGCGCTGGTCCTGCGAATCGGGTAAGTGTCCGGTCAGCCGGGTGTTGATGACGGTACCTCCCGGGCCGGTCGTGACGCCGCTTTCCGAGCCAAGAAGAAGGCCGCCTACTACGGGCAGCCAGCAGTTGCCTACGATGTAGGAGTAACTTGCGGAGCCGGAGAACCGGCCCCAGCGCAACACTTCGAGTTTGGCTTCGGCGCCATAGAGAACGGCTTTTCTGAAAGCTATAGGGAAGCTGATGGCGGTGTTAAGGATGGCATCGTCGTCAGCGTAATTGTTCACGTCGCGACGGAACAGGTTCGCGTCTGCGCGCAGTTTTCCGAAGAAAGCCTTGGTCGCGCCCGCTTCATAATAATTTCCATGAGAGGGCAGGACGTTCTGGCGCAAAGAAATGGGATCAAAATCTAGCACAGCCGGGGAACTGGATAGAAGAATGTTTTCGAACGACGGGGTCTGGAAGACGCGATCGTAGGAGACGTGGAGATTCAAACCGGCGGAGGGAAAATAGCGGGAGCCGGCGAAGCGCGGACTGACGGCATTCTGATTGACCAGCAACTGGTAGTGGTCCCAGCGGAGGCCGGCGTTGACGGTCCAGTTGCCGAAGCGGATTAAATCCTGAACGTAAGCCGACTGCTCAAGGTCGGGACGGCTGCCGGTGAAGGCGAATGTGGTGGCGCTGCCGGGGTCGAATAATCCAAGCTGGATGGGGCATTGCGGAGTTGCGGTGCCCAGCGGGCCGGAGCAATCGGGGAGGTATTCGTTGAAGTTTTCGTGGAGGAAGCTTGCATCGGATTCGATGCCGGCCTTCCATTCTTGTTTGCTCTGATGTACTGCGACGCTAGCGTTGAAGTATATCTCTTTGAAATCGTTGCGCTGGGTTACGTTGATGGGCCAAGATGACGGATTAGAATAAAAATCGGTGGAGTTGTCGCGGGACATGCCGCGCAACCAGCCTATGGTGTCGGAAGAAAAAATGTGTTGGTAGGAAATGCTGCCCATGGTTTCGAAGTTGTCGCCGTTCTGCAGTTGGCCTCCGGGGACGTAGACGCAGTCGCTGGGTTCATCCGCGGCGGGGCCGGGTGGACAGCTTGTGGTGTTGACCGCATTCGGCACGAAGGCGCCGTTCTGTTGCACGAATTCGTTGGGGATTTCATAGCGCGCGAGTTCGTGACGGACGATGAGGGTGAGGCGGTCTTTTTGAGTGAGGTCGCGCTCATAGCTTAAAGAGAAACTGCCAATGGTGCCGTCGTTGGTGTAATTCTCAGGGACAACCGGGTTGAGATAGTGGCCGGTCATGTTGCCGGAAGCGCTGACGCCAAGGGTATTTGCCTTCCAGGTGTATTGATCCTGGGTATTGATGCCGGCTGTATCGTAGGTGCCGCCGAAAAGGGTGAGTTGTCCGTGAAGGCCGGGGTCGGCGTCTTTTAGGGTATCGACCTCGATGACGCCGCCCATTTTTCTGCCGAATTCCGCGGGGATGCCGGCGGTGTAGATCTTCAAGGATTCGACATCGTCAGCTTCGACCTCGGGGCCGAAGCTGGGTGAGCGGTTGTCGGTGATGGGGATGCCATCGATGACGAATTGAGTTTGATATTCGGAGCCGCGGGGGTGGAGAACGGCGTTGCCTTCGTAGAGCCAGCCGGGTTCGGAGTTTACCAAGTCCTGCATGGAGCGGCCGGGGAGCGCGGTCAGTCGATTCTCGATGGTCTGCAAGCCCACCTCATCGACCGAGCCTGCGCGGTAGGGATCGACCAAAGTACGGGGAGTGCTGACGGTCACTGATTCGGAAGCGGAAGCCACTTTCAGGCGAATGGTGCGATCCAGGGGAAGCGCGGAACGTATTTCAACCGACTCGGAGACCTCGGCAAAGCCTGGCACTTCGATCTCGAGCTGGTAGATTCCGTAGGGCAGGCGCCTGGCGTCGAGGTTGCCCTGATCATCCGTTGTAAATGTGTGGCGATACTGGTTGCCCTGGCTGACGAGTTGAACCGCAGTTTTGAGGGCGAGGCCCTCGGGGTCGGTGATTTTGAGGCGAAGTTCTCCGGCGTCGCTCTGCGCGTCGACGTGAGGAGCGAGGAGCAGGAGAGCAAAGAAGAGGATGCGGACCTGGACCAATGTGCGCACGGTTTTGATGAGGAAGAGTCTTTATGCTACCAGTTTCGCGGTGCAGCATTGAGTTACGAAAGGAATGCAGGGCGCAGCTTTTCGGTGCGGCTGGAAGCCGCACCCCTTCAAGACAGAGTCCAGTAGGTTTTATTATTTTCGCAGGAGTATGTCTGCGGCCATGAAGAGAGCGAAGACTACGGAGATTACGCCGTTCATGGTGAAGAAGGCGGCGTTGAGCTTGCTGAGATCGCGGGGCGAGACGAGGGAGTGTTCGTAGGCGAGGAGCAGAGCGACGGCTATGACTCCGGCGACGGCGAATTTTCCCAGGGCGAAGGCGGGAAGCAGGGCGATGAGCAGTAGAAGCATGGTGAGGTGGAAGGCGCGCGCGATCCAGAGAGCGCGGGGGATGCCGAGGTAGCGGGGGATGGAGTGGAGTCCGGCGTTGCGGTCGAAGTCGAAATCCTGACAGGCGTAGAGGATGTCGAAACCGGCGACCCAGAAGGTGACGGCGGCGGTGAGAATAAGGATGCGAGGGTCGAGGGAGCCGCGAACGGCGATCCACGCGGCGGCGGGCGCTATGCCGAGGGCGAAGCCGAGTACGAGGTGCGACCAGCGAGTGAAACGCTTGGTGTAGGAATAAAGGAGCAGAACCGCGAGCGCGATCGGAGAAAGCCAGAGGGTGAGGCGATTCAGTTGGGAGGCGGCCAGAATGAAGATGGCGCAGGAGACGATGACAAAGATGGTGACGAAGGCGGGCGTGAGATGGCCGGCGGGGAGAGCTCGGGTGCTGGTGCGGGGATTGGCGGCGTCGAGAGCGGCGTCGGCCAAGCGATTGAAGGCCATGGCGGCAGAGCGTGCAGCTAACATGGCGATTACGATCCAGAGAAGTTGATGGGCGGTGGGCAGGCCGGAGGCGGCCAGCATGGCTCCGCAGAGGGCGAAAGGGAGAGCGAAGATGGAATGCTCCCACTTGATCATCTCGAGCGTGACGCGGAGATTGTGGAGGACGGGCACGGGAGTAATGTATCAGTTCTCAGTTCTCAGTTCTCAGTGGTCAGTGGTCAGAAAGGAAAGAGCTTGTTGGGGTGGTCGTCAACGTGTTGCCTCTTCAGAGTCACTACGCGATCGGGCTTGCGGCGCCCCGGATGGGCTCTCTTGGAACCGAGAACAACGAACTGAGAACTGGCTTCTGGACCTATTTCCGCAATTGACAAGGGCTGCACGGTGGGGCATTATGGGTGCGTCAAAATTGTCGTACTTTAGCGTTGTTAGCAGCAGATTACGGACTGGAGGAGCGCATGTCAGAATTTATCCGCAGGATCTGGTCGGAAGATGAGGGGCAAGATATTGCCGAGTACGCGGTAATGCTGGCAGTGATCCTGGTTCTGGTGGTGGGTACGATACGATTGATCGGATCCAACGCCAACAATGCTTTTTCCAATGTAGCCAGTTCGCTGAATTAGCCGAACCGCCGGGCACAGGCATAGTTCAGAACAGTTAAGGTAGGAGCTTTTTGGCATGACGCGATTTTTCTCGTTTAGCGGGCCGTTTCGCTATTGCTGGTTTGCCAGGGTAGCGGCTGCGGCGGGGCTTGCGGGGAGATCGAGTCAGCCATGAGCGACTAGATTCAAGCAAGTTTGCCGGAGGCCGCGATATACGATCGCGGCCTTTGCTTTTGGCTAGGCCTTTGCTTTTGGCTAGGAAGACGATTAGGAGGCGAGTCAAACGCGACTATTGGGTTGCAAAAAGCGCGACGCATCGCGCGGCTCGCCCGGATCCTTCGCCAAGCAAAAAGCGCTTGTCTCTAGGATGACAAACCATTTTTCTTGAAGACTCGGAGAGAACCAATGATCGTCAATATGTCGGACAAGGCAACGGAGCAGGAAATTGCACACATCATCGAGCGTATTCGCGAGGCGGGATACACGCCTCATGTGACGCGGGGAGTGGAGCGCGCGATTGTGGCAGCGGTGGGAAATGGGCGGCGGCATGAAATTGAGGCGCTGCAGGTAGCGCCGGGCGTGGACAATGTGGTGGCCATCGCGCAGCCCTTCAAGCTGGTGAGCCGGCAGGTCAAGCCGGAGGGAACCGTGGTGAACGTGGGCGGGGTTGCCATTGGGGGGGCGGGAGTGGTGGTGATTGCTGGACCTTGCTCCGTGGAATCGCGGGAGCAGTTGATCAGCACGGCTCACGCGGTGAAGCGGGCCGGAGCTACTATGCTGCGCGGCGGAGCGTATAAGCCGCGGACTTCTCCCTATGACTTTCAGGGGCTCGGCCTCGAGGCGTTGAAGATTCTGCGCGAGGCGCGGGAACAATCGGGGCTGCCAGTCGTGACGGAAGTGATGAGCACGGAGGATGTGGACATCATTTGTGAACATGTAGATATGCTGCAAGTGGGAGCGCGGAACATGCAAAATTTTGCGCTGCTACGGCGGCTGGCGACGGTTAACAAGCCGGTGCTTTTGAAACGTGGTCCGTCGGCAACGGTAAAGGAGTGGTTGCTGGCAGCGGAGTATCTACTTTCAGGCGGGAACAGCGAGGTTGTTCTCTGCGAACGTGGGATTAAAACATTTGAAACGGAAATGCGCAATACGTTTGATCTGGCGGCGGTGGCGCTGGCCCGCGATCTTTCGCATTTGCCGGTGATTGCCGATCCCTCCCACGGTACGGGCAAGCAGAGCCTGATTGCGGCGGTCTCGCGGGCGGCAGTTGCGGTGGGAGCGGATGGACTGATTATTGAAGTGCATCCTTGCCCGGAGCGGGCGCTGTCGGATGGGGCGCAGTCACTGGACTTCGCTGGGTTTGAGAGGGTGATGAAGGCTATTGGGGAGCCGCTGCGAAGAGCGGCGGTTCCGTTGGGAGTGCAGGCAGAGGTGGCGTAGGCCAAAAAGCCTCGCTGCGCTCGGCTGGACGGTCGAAGGCGGCCGCCCCCACATTATTAATTGGAGGAAAATGCCGAACTCGAAGATGCCGCGTTTTGACATCACTATTGCCGGTGAGTTGAATCTTGACCTGATTATGTACGGTCTTCCTGACGAGCTTCCGCCTGAACGCGAGTTGCTGGCGGATCGCATGATGCTGACGCTGGGGGGATCGTCGGCGATCCTGGCGCACAATCTTGCGGCGCTGGGCAGCCGCGTGGGATTTCAAACCCGCATTGGAGACGACGATCTGGGTGAGACTGCTCTGCAGCGGTTGCAGGAAGGCGGAGTGGATGTTTCGCAGGTGCGCCGCGTTCCGGGCCCGGTGAAGACTGGGCTCACCGTTATTTTGCAACGGGCAGCGTGGCGCAATATGGTGACTTATTCAGGAACGATTGCAGAGACCACGTGGGATGATCTTGACCTGGCCTACCTCGCCGACTCTCGGCATTTCCACGTCTCTTCTTATTATCTGCAGGGCGGGCTGCGGCCGCGCGTGGCGGAGCTGTTTCGCAAGATGAAAGAAGCAGGACTCACTACCTCTCTCGACACGAATGATGATCCTGACGACCGGTGGGAGGGCGGACTGCATGAGGCGCTGAAATATGTCGACATCTTTTTGCCGAATGAGCGGGAGGCGCCGAAAGCAGCGGGAGTCAGCGATCTGGAAACGGCGGTGAAGAAGCTGGCTGCCATGGTGCCGGTAGTGGTGGTGAAGTTGGGGCGCGAGGGCGCGATGGCGCAGCGCGGAAGCGAGAGGTTCACCAGCCCGGCACTTTGCGTGGACGCGGTAGATGCAGTGGGCGCGGGAGACAGCTTTGATGCGGGTTTTCTGCACGAGTACGTGCGAGGGGCGGATTTGGTGACGTGCCTGGCCGCCGGCAATCTGGCGGGTGCTTTTTCGACTACGCGGCCGGGAGGGACGGAGGCGTTCCGCGATGCGAAGTACCGAGCGGAATTTTTTCGAGAGCGGGGATTCAAGCCAGGCCTGTGATTTGGCCAGCGATTTTCTTCTGATGAAAACCTGGTTACTGTAGTTACCTCAGACGTTTTCGAAGTTGAATTATGATCGAGACTGGAACGAGCTATGAAGAAACTGAGCTTTCTGGTCTCCCTCACGAACAACGAGAACGACTATCAGCAAGAGCAGCAGGCGGCGGCGGAGAAAGCGGCTCGGCGTCTGGGCGTGGACTTGAAGATCGTCCATGCCAACAATGACGCGGTTACACAGAGTCAGCAACTGCTGCACTACATTCAGGGTTCGGCGGGAGCGCGTCCCGATGCCATTGTGTTCGAGCCAGCGGGGGGAACGGGGTTTCCGCAAGTGGCTCGCGCCGCGGTGGGCGCGGATATTGGCTGGGTCGTGCTGAACCATGAAGCCGATTATCTCAAGCAGCTGCGGCAAGGTTGCCATGTGCCGGTGTTTTCGCTTAGCTCCGATCACGAGGAAGTGGGCAAGATTCAAGGAAAACAGTTCGCGGCGCTGTTGCCGGAGGGTGGATCCATTCTGTACATCGAGGGACCGACGAATAGCTCCGCCTCGCATGAGCGGACTGCGGGAATGAAGTCAACGAAACCTGCGAACATTCAAGTGAAAACGATGCGTGCCAATTGGACCGAGGAGAGCGCGTACCGCGCCGTGAGTTCGTGGCTGCGACTGCGCACTTCGCAGGAGACTTCGATCGATCTGGTGGGAGCGCAGGACGACAGCATGGCGGCGGGCGCAAGGAAGGCGTTCGCGGAAATCGCAGTGGGCGAGCGGGAACGGTGGCTGAAGATTCCGTTCACCGGATGCGACGGGTTGCCGAAGACGGGCCAGTCGTGGGTGCGCAGCGGCCTGCTGGCGGCGACGATCTTTATTCGTCCGAATACGGACCTTGCGCTCGAAATGCTTACGGAGGCAATCCGCACTGGATCTCAACCGGCGGAGAGCAAATTGATTGCTCCGGAATCGGTTCCGACTATTCAGGAACTCGCAGCGCGAGCGGCAAAGATTCAGGCTCAGTCAAAGCAACACTCCACTGGCGCTTGAAATCAATCTGACGTTTATCCGGCCTACCCTTGCGCGGAAACGCTTTACCTCAACTGCGCCTCATTCCCTGTCCTAAGGTAGCTTCAGACCTCCTTTGCCTACACCTGTGGGCTTGCCACGAATTGCAACTATTCCTTTACTTTGGTTTTCTCGTCATCGTTTTCACCGCTCGGGCCAGCACTCCTCCTATGCGCGGAACTAAAGAAAAGGCGCCCGGTAAGGCTTGTCGGCGTTCCATCGGCGAACTTCGGATGCGGCAAATCACGTAAACATGTGACCGGCGTCACTGCACTGTTGACAAATACAACGTAAGTTGCGCCCCATGTGCCGAGGCTGGACCGAGCAAGAAGAGGAGAGACCATCTATGTTGAAGATGAAAACGTGGTTGGTGAGGCTGATAGTGCTGACCCTCACGGCGGTGCCCGTGATGGCGGGGAGCAACGATGCGAAACCAGCAAGCGGAAGCGCGGCCGATGCTGAATCGGCTGCTGTAGCTGCGAATCCAAACCCGTCTCCAGATTTGAGTGCGATCCCTGGAAACGCGAACGTGGCAGCTCTATTGGGCGTGCTGGTGAAAAAGGGAGTGCTCGGGGCAGCGGAGGCTGACGCCATCCGGAACGCCGCGCCGGAAGCTGAATTTCAGCTTCTGGTAGAAGCGCTCAGCCGAAAGGGAGTGTTGAGCGCAGTGGATTTGTCGGCGGCTGCGAGCCCAGCGGCGCAACCCGCAGCTCCGGTGGCTCCGGTTGCGGCTCGGGAATCTGTGTCATCGTCGCGGGCGGCTCCCGAAGCTAATCCTACGCCGCAGGGTAGCGGGGCGGCGATGGCCGCTGAGGCACCCAAGCCTGCGCCACCGGCGGTGATACCGGCGATAGCGCCGGTCAGGGTATTTCCAGTCGATCCGCCTAAAACCGGCGGTCTGGCTGGGATTAAGGTGGGGCCACTCACGCTTGCGCCTTACGGCTTTATTAAGGCAACGGTCGTCCATGACAGCAGCGATCCCGATGGCGACGACTTTCCGTTTCCCGGCATCTGGTTGAATTCCGGGAATATTTTGAGCACCGGTCCGACCCAGGATCCCGAGGTGCACATCAAGGCGCGGTCCACGCGCTTTGGGCTCAACCTGGAATGGCCGGACATGTCGAAGAACCTGACGCTGACGGGCAAGATCGAAGGCGACTTCGAAGGCAACTTCAGCGAAGTCGACAACCGCGACGTTTCGTCGATCCGCAGCAATGAACCGCAACTGCGTTTGGCATTCGTGCGTCTCGATTACCACGCCAGCGACACTTTTGATGTTTTCTTTTTAGGTGGGCAGGACTGGACGCTTTTCGGGTCTGGCGCGCTGGAAAACATCGTGGAAACCACGTTCAACGGCGCATACTGGGGCAACACCTGGGAGCGTTCGCCACAACTGCGGGGAGGCTTCGTGTGGACGCTGGATAAGGAGCACCACGTCAATCTCGAGCCGCAATTTGGGATCATGATGCCCAGCACGGGTCAGATCCTGAAGCTCGGGAATGCGGCCGGCAACGGGCTTGCCGCGCAGCTTGGGCAAGGGGAACGCGAGGGCGCCGACTCCGACCGTCCGGAGCAGGAAGGCAGAGTGGCCTTGAGTTACCAACTCGACAATGCCAAGGGTGTCGCCCCCGCTCAAATCGCGCTGGCTGGATTCCATTCCAGGCGAACATCGATCGCTTACAATCTGTCCGCGGTGGGTGCGTCCGCACCGTACGGGACGCTGTGTGCGACAACGAATTATTGCAATACCTTTCCAAATGGCTTTGAGGCGTCCAGCAATCAGTGGGGAGAGCAAATCGTGGCGCAAATACCTACCCGCTGGTTTACCTTGGTGGCGACTGCCTATCAAGGAGCCGACTTGCGCTTCTACTTTGGCGGCCAGATTAATAGTTTCGCCACCGATGTGAGCGGGCTGACTGGCATACAGGGACCGTTCCCCACTCTCGATGGAGGTCCGCTCGCAGCAGCCGGAGGCGCTGTATTAGGTTGCTCGGGCGCGTTCACTGCCACAGGACCGGCCGTGAACGGGATCACTCCCGGTACCTGCGGCGGTACGGTTGTGGTTGCTCCGCAGCGGCCCATCCGGGCGTTTGGCGGATTCGTCCAGCTGGGCTTGCCGCTTTCCCGGTGGTTCAAAGCCGATCCGCATGGCCACAACGCGGGCTGGCAGCTTCTGTTCACCATGGGCAAGGACCAGGTGAATGATCGCGACCTGAATCATCCAGGCTTTGTTGCCGCCTATAACGGTGGTGGCACTGCCCCATTGCCGCTTTTGATGGGAAAGACAGCGATCGGAACCCTGTTCTACAAATTCAACAACTGGTGCGGGTTCGCCTTCGAGCAGTCGGTCTACGCCACTCGTGGCTTAAACCATGCGACCATATACACCATTGCGGGACAGCCATCCAACGAATGGCAGGATCACCGAACAGAATTCGGACCGATCTTCACGTTCTAGACGGGCCGGCGCAGGCGATTGTTTGGAGGAGTCGGTTTGATGAGTATTGGCAGACTTGCAGTGGTGCAGACGGGTCTTCTGCTGGCGGCGCTGTTCGCTAGTGCCGCCTCGCAGAAAGATACAATTCGAATCACGGTTCTGGATTCCGTGACTCGAGCGTCCACCGCTGACAACAATAACGGCGTCCCGCTGAACTGCGAACAGCTTACGTTCGACGCCTATTGCCGTTCAACTACAAATGCGCCGCTGATAAGCACCTTGCTGGTGCAGGAGGACAACGAGCCACCGTTCCGGATCAGTTGCACGATCGAATCGAGATACTCAAGATGCATTCCGCTGTCCAAGGGCGCAAGCTTCGACGCGAAAAGAGAAAGACGCGGCCTGACCGTGTACTACACGGATGACAAGGGCAAAGAGCGAAAGCAGTTGTACACACTAGTCAATGCAGGCGGAAAAACCGGTATGCCGGCAAGTGCGGCTGCGGTAGCGGCGCAGCCGGGCGCGACCTCAGTTGCACCACGGCAGAGTTCTCCTGCGCCGGCACCGTCCCCCGCGCTGGCCTCACCGGCGCCTGCTCCATCAGTTGGCTCCGTGCCGGCAGTGCCTTCCGAGAAAGTGGAGAAGGTAAGGTGCAATTTCAGCTCCACGCCGCCGGGTGCGGAAATCACACTTGACGGAAAGTATGTGGGCAGCACGCCATCGGAAATCGCGGTCGGCGCGGGCACGCACGTCGTGGTCTTTTCTATGCCGAGTTTTGTCGAGTGGAAGCGGGAACTTACAGTGGAGGCAGGTTCGGGAGTAGTGAATGTAACGGCCATTCTGCAAAAGACACAGCCGTGAGCCGGGATAGATGCTACGGGACCAATTCGAACTTCTGCCTGAGTCAACGGCGGTATGGTAGCGCGCGAGGTTGTAGTCGGTGGCTGAGGCAGTTTGCACTTGCCGTGCGGGTGCCGCGATGGTTGTGGAGAAAGAACGGCTCCCGGTTCTCATTTCGCTTTCTATAAAGGAGAACAACTGTGGCTAATGAAAATGTCGCATCCAATTCCGGAGCTTCTGACATAAGCCGTTGGTGGCGTGTGGTCGGCGGGGTATCTATGAACCTGGCGCTGGGCTCGCTGTACGCCTGGAGTGTGTTCGTGGCCCCGTTAGAGAAGGAGTTCAAATGGAAACGCGCCGAAACCTCGATGGTGTTCACCATCGCGGTGGTAGTCTTCGCGCTGACCTTCATAGTAGCAGGCCGCCTACAGGATAAGCTTGGGCCTTTTAAGATTTCGCTGGCTGGCGCCGTTCTGGTAAGCCTCGGCTTTTTCTTCTGCTCTTATGCCGACAGCCTATCGAAGTTTTTTATTTTCTTCGGCGTGCTGGGGGGATTGGGCAACGGCTTTGGGTACGCTACCCCGATTCCCGTCATGTCGAAGTGGTTCCCAGACAAGCGCGGACTAGCTGTAGGGCTGGCTGTAGGCGATACGGCGGCGGTTCTGCGATCTTTGGTCCGCTGGCCGCCAGTTACTTGATCCCGCACTTTGGCTGGCGCACCACTTTCCAGGTTCTGGGTGTGATCTTCTTCGCTATGACCGTGTTTGGCGCGTTCCTGTTGAAGAACCCACCTGCTGGCTACAAGCCGGCTGACTGGGTACCCGCGCCGGCCTCCAAGGTTGCGGCTACCACCTATGACTTCACTCCCGCCGAGGTCTTGCGCACACCTTCGTTCTACTTGCTGTGGGTAGCGTATGCCTTTGGCTGCGCGGCCGGACTCATGGTCATCAGCCAGTTGGTGTCCTTTGCCAAGAGCGTGGGCGTACCCAGCATCACGCTGGCTTCGTTCGGCTTGTATGGGCGTGCAGGCAACGCCATGGGCCGTATCTTGTCAGGTTGGATGTCAGACCACCTGGGCCGCATCAATGTCTTGCGGCTCATGATTGGCATCTCCATGGTTGCTATGCCCTTTCTGTATTATGTGGGCGGCAACGTTACCACGCTGTTCGCGATGTTGTTCATCGTTTACTGGTGTTATGGCACTCAGCTTTCGGTGAACGGATCATCCGCGGCCGACTTCTGGGGCACCAAGAACCTGGGCCTTAACTATGGCATGCTCTTCACTGGGGGGTCGCCTGGTCTCTTGGGCCGGCGCATCGGCGCAAACGGTATGACAAATATCACAACTACCAGATGGCGTTCTACACGGCGGCGGGTCTGGCGGCAATTCCCTCTCTGCGATTGGCAGGCAAACGCAGCTGCACCAGGGCAGCTGCCCGGAACCACGACTTCGCAGCCTGCTTCCGGCGGGTCTTGCGGCGCTGCAAAGAATGTTCCATCATATACGGGTTTGGACGGAGCGCGAGGGCGCGCTCCGTTAACCCAGTAAACACTGGCGAGGAACCGCCCGGGCGGGAGCATAAATTTAAAATCTAAGGGGTGACTGATATGGCTCAGATTGTCGAGAAGCAGGCTGCGGTAGTCCAGACCAGCGAAGCTCAGATCGCGGTGCATTGGCGGGAGGAAGAATACTACTATCCACCCTCAAAATTTATCGGACAGGCGAATCTGACCGACCCGAGCGTCACCGAACGATTCAGCGAGAAGAATTTCCCGGAGTGTTTCCGCGAGTACGCCGATCTGCTGAGCTGGGACAAGTACTGGCACACCACGCTCGACACCAGCGATCCGCCGTTCTGGAAATGGTTCGTGGGCGGCAAGATCAACGCCTCGTACAACTGCGTCGACCGGCACTTGGCCAAGTACAAGAACAAAGCGGCGCTGATCTTTGTGCCGGAGCCGGAATCGGAGACGCCGGTTTCCGTCACCTATCGCGAACTTTACGTGCGAGTGAATGAATTTGCGGCGCTGCTGCGGGATTTCTGTGGGTTGAAGAGCGGAGATCGCGTCACCATTCATATGCCGATGGTGCCGGAGTTACCGATCACGATGCTGGCGTGTGCCCGGCTGGGCGTCATCCATTCAGTGGTGTTTGGTGGCTTCAGCGGTGAGGCTTGCGGCATGCGCGCGGCCGATTCGGGCAGCCGTGTCCTGATTACGATGGACGGCTACTATCGCAACGGCAAGATGATCGACCACAAAGCCGGCGCTGATATCGCCCTGGAGATTGCGAAGAAAGAGGGCCAGGTGGTGGACAAGGTGCTGGTGTGGAGACGGCACCCGGGCAAGAACGCGTCGGCTTCGCCGTTTGTCAAAGGGCGCGATGTGTTCGTGGATGAAGTGCTCCCGAATTATGCCGGACAATTGGTCGCCCCCGTCCCCATGGACGCGGAGGCGCCGTTGTTTCTGATGTACACCAGCGGGAGCACTGGAAAACCTAAAGGCTGCCAGCACCGCACCGGCGGCTATCTCTCCTATGTGGCCGGCACCTCGAAATACATTCAGGACATTCATCCCGAGGATGTGTATTGGTGCATGGCGGACATTGGCTGGATCACGGGCCACTCTTACATTGTTTACGGTCCTTTGGCGCTAGCCGCTACCAGCGTCCTATATGAAGGTGTGCCAACCTTCCCCGATGCGGGAAGGGTTTGGAGAATCGCCGAACGACTCGACGTCAACATTTTTCACACTTCTCCGACGGCCATTCGCATGTTACGCAAAGCCGGTCACGATGAACCCACCAAGTACAACTACCATTTCAAGCACATGACCACCGTAGGAGAGCCTATCGAGCCGGAGGTTTGGCGCTGGTATCACGACGTTGTGGGCAAGGGTGAAGCCGTGATTGTCGACACGTGGTGGCAAACCGAAAACGGAGGATTCCTGTGCAGCACGAAGCCGGCACTCGATCCCATGAAGCCGGGCAGCGCGGGCCCGGGGATGCCCGGAATCTATCCGACAATTTATGACGAAAACAACGAGCCACTCGCGGCGGGGTCAGGGAAAGCTGGAAATATCTGCATCCGGAATCCGTGGCCGGGGATCATGCAAACCATCTGGGGCGATCGCGAGCGCTTCGTCAACCAGTACTACAGAAAGTACTGCAAGAACCCCCAGAGCAAGGATTGGCATGACTGGCCATATTTTGCGGCCGATGGAGCTGTGCTCGCGGTAGACGGCTATTTCCGCATCCTGGGACGTGTGGATGACGTTATCAATGTGGCTGGGCACCGCCTGGGCACAAAGGAAATCGAGTCGGCGTGCCTGACGGTTCCTGAGGTGGCTGAAGCGGCCGTAGTGCCGGTGGTGGACGAGATCAAAGGGCGCGTGCCCGAAGTCTACATCGTGCTGCAACCGGGCGTCGTGGCCAGCCCTGCAATCGTGGAAAAGGTCAATAAAGTGATTGAAACCATGATCGGCAAAATTGCCCGGCCGCGAAGGATCCTTATCGTTCCGGATATGCCAAAAACACGATCGGGCAAGCTTATGCGCCGGGTTCTCGCAGCCGTCTCTAACAACATGAGTACGGGAGATATTTCAACCTTGGCCAATCCTGATGCGGTGGAAAAGGTCCGGGAAATGGCCCAGGGCAAAGAGGTCGTGGCACTGGCCGATGGACCCGAAGATCTGAAGAAATTCGGGACCGAGGAGTGAGAGGGATAATCGGCGACGAATCGTCGCGATTAGCGGGACCCTGGTCCCGCATGAAAGTACGGGGGCACGCGCTCAGGATCAGGCCGATTCCGGCGCCTTCGCGGTTTTTTATTGAAGGCTCAATTTGCCCGTGAGTTCGATCTCTTCTGCGGAGCGCGCGACGTAGATGTCGAAGTCACCGGGAGCGACCGTCCATTTGTGATTCTTGACGTCGTAATAGGAAAAGGCTCGCCGGTCGAGTGTGACCTCGACGTACCTGGTTTCGCCGGGATTCAGTTCCACCCTGGCGAAGCCCTTCAATTCCTTCACCGGGCGAGGAACACTGGCGTGGTGATCGCCAACGTAGACTTGGGCGACCTCTGCGCCCCCGCGAGTGCCTGTATTAGTTACGTCGAAGGCAACCGTGGCCTGATCGGAAGCCGCGGCCGGGGAAACCGTCAGGTTCTTGTAAGTGAAAGTGGTATAGGAGAGGCCGTATCCGAATGGAAATAACGGCTTGATTCCGGACTTGTCGAAGTGGCGGTAGCCTACGAAAAGACCCTCGGTATATTCAACTTTCTTCTCGCCATCCTTGGGGTAGTAGCTGTTATGGACGGCATTATCCTCCCAACGGCGCTCGATCGAGATGGGCAATCTGCCGGAGGGGTCGAACTCGCCGAACAGTAGTTGGGCCAAAGCGGTGCCGCCTTCCTGCCCGGGATACCAAGCTTCGAAGAGTGCCGGGATATGGTCGATCCAGCGAGTCATATCTACACCGCCGCCGGAAGTTACGACTACGATTGTGTTCTTGTTTGCGGCAGCGATCTGGTTGATGAGTTCATCCTGCCCGGGAGGCAGGCGGAAGGTGCGGTCGGCGCTCTCGCCTTCGGTCGAGGGGTCAAAACCGACCGCGAGCACTACTGCATCCGCATGTGCGGCAACTGCTTTCGCCTGAGCGGAAACTAGAGTCTCGGGACGAACGATGCCGAGAGTCGTGGGAGTTTTACCCCAGCCGCTCTTCGCGTAGTAATCGAGTTCAACCTGGTGCGGGCCGGGAGTCAGCGTCATCGAAACCTCGCTCACGAACGCGTACCAGTCTTTCCAGTTGTCGAACACCAGCTTCTTGTCGAGGTAGAGTCGATAGCCGCCATTCTCTCCCGGACCTTGAACGAAGACAAGATAATTTCCGGGAGTGCTGGGCGTGAAATAACCCGACCACCGGATTGATATGCTGCTGGCGGCGCCGTCACCTCCGCGAGCCGGTTCGTAGTTGACATGTTTGTCGGTACGGGTGACGGCTGGGGTGCCGCTTAGAGTAGCGTTGGTAAAGAATTCCGTTTTTAGACCTGGCTGACCACCGCTTGCCTCGGTGGTGAAATCGGTGTGCTTGGCAATTTCGTCGAAGGTGGGCAGGCCGGGTTCGTAATAAACCTTGGCGGAGCTGCCCAGGTAATTCGCTATGCCTTCCAGATAGCTTACCGGCGTAAAAGGCTTCGCTTCGGCGCTGCCTCCGCCATCCGGCTGCGCGGGATAGGCGTCGGGGCCGATGACTGCGATGGAGTGGATCTTTCCCTTCTCCAGAGGAAGAAGGTTGCCGTCATTCTTGAGGAGAACCATGCCGGCGCGAGCGGCCTCGAGGGTTGCCTGCCGGCCCTCGGGATTTAGTTTAGGAATCGATAAATCAGTCTGGTCGCGATCGAGCCATCCAAACTGGATTGCCGTGCGCAGGATGCGCCGGACTTTGTCGTCGATGGTCGCCTCGCTCACCTTGCCCGACTTCACCGCGGGCAATAACGTGGCGCGGTTCATGAATTTTCCCGAAGGCATCTCGAGATCGAGACCGCCGTTCGCCGCCGCCACTCCGTCGTAAGTGGAATCCCAGTCTGACATCATGATTCCGGTGAAGCCCCAGTCTTTCTTGACGACGTCGGTATTGAGGTAGCCGTTCTGGGTCATGTGCTGGCCGTTGGTGAGGTTGTAGGAGTCCATGATCGCGCCGACGTGGGCTTCTTTTACTGCGGCTTCGAACACCGGAAGATAGATTTCGCGCATGGTGCGCTCGTCGATGATGGAATCGGTGTTGTGCCGATCGTATTCGGAGTTGTTGCCCATGAAGTGCTTGATGGTGGCGCTGACTCCCTGGCTTTGCATGCCCTCGATATAGGCGACAGCGGTGCGCGAAGAGAGGAAGGGATCTTCGCCGAAGTACTCGAAGTTTCTGCCGCCCTGAGGAGCGCGATAAATATTAACGCCCGGGCCGAGCATGAAGTGGACACCACGAGCGCGGGCATCTTCTCCGATTACAGCGCCGATTCGTTGCGCCAGTGCGGGATCCCAGGTGGCGGCGAGGCCGATGCCGCCGAAGACTGTCGAGGGTCCGTAGTTGCGGACTCCAACCGGCCCGTCGGCCATTTTCAGCCTGGGCAAGCCGATGCGGGGAATAGCGCGGATGTAGAAATCGTCGACGCCGCCGAGAAGATCGATCTTTTCTTCCAGGCTCAACTGCTTGAGCATGGAGTCGACGCGCGCTTCGGTCGCTGCCTGAGATGGGGGCGCCGTTTGGCACACGGCGGGAAGGACTGACAGAAGAAGGAGTAGACAAAACGATTGCACTTTGCGCCGCATCACGAGCCTCCGACTGGCACGACTTATAAAGTCGCGATCTTCGAGATCATTAACCGGCGATCATCGGCCGGCAATCAGTTCTGCACCCAACGTAGCCAAGGCTATATCTTCATTCGACGATAAGCCACTGACCCCGACCGCGCCGACTACTTCGCTGTTCTTCCAGACCGGAATGCCTCCACCCCAGCCCACATAGCTCGGATCGCCGTAGTAGGCGATGTCATGACCTTTTTCCGGATGTTTGACCTTTTCACCGATTTCCCGGGTCGGCTTGCGTTCGCGCGCGGCGGTCCATGCTTTATTCATAGCGATGCGGATGGATGAGACCGGAGCGCCATCCATGCGGACAAAGCAGATCAGGTCGCCGTGCACATCCGCCACGGCAACGGACGCCGCCTTTTGCATCTGTGAGGCCTTTTCCACGATGAGATCGACCGCGCGCCTGGCTTCGGAACGGTCGATGGTCTGGAGGGTTCTCATGCCTGGGAAAGGCACAGCGGCCACCGAGAAGCGGCCGCACTCGGCGAACAGCTGATTGAGGAACAAAGGTTCGGGCGGGAAAGTAAAACTTTCCCGCCCGTAGAGGCTGCCACGCTAGCTTAGAACTCGAACTTCAGGGCAAACTGCACTAAGCGTTCCGGTGAGGCTACCCCGCCTGCGACAGTTGAGGTAACTTCGCCGAATGTTCCGTTACCAAGGTTCTCTGACGGCATGCCGAAGTAAGGGTGGTTGAACAGATTGAAGAATTCGGTTCGGAATTCGACTCCCATCCTCTCACCGATGTTCGTCCTCTTGAACACGGCGAAGTCGAAGTTGTCGATTCCGGGTCCGCGAAGTGTGGAGTCAACCCGTGCTTCCGTGCCCGGCCCAAAGTCGGGTGGGGCCGCGAAGCAGCTCGTGTTGAACCACAGTGCTGGACTTCCAGGATACGAGACAACGCCTCCGCCGCCGGATTTCTTGTCGCATCCTGCCACAACGTCAGGCCGGATGTTCCCCACTCCCAGATTTGCCGATTCCAGGGGAGTCGAGCCAGAATAGCCGATCTTCAACGGGAAGCCGCGTTGGAAGGTCGTAATGCCGTCGACGCCCCACCCGGAAACCAGGCCGTTTTGTATTCCGGTGAGGTTGGAAGCGAATGGCTTGCCGTGCCCGAAGGGAAGGTCGAGGACATAGCTGATCACAAGTCGCTGCGAAACATCCTGGGCAGAAAGCGACCTTTCTCCCCTCAGGTTGTTCCAGTCCTGCACTCCCGGAACTCCACCGGTTGGCCCTTCAAGCCAACTGGTCAGAGTGTCCGTATTGCTGAGCAACTTCGCATTCGTGTAAGCCACCAGCAGCGTACCACCACCTTGAAATCGCCGCGTCACCGTAGCTTGGAGGGAGTTATAGCTGCTTTCGCAACATCCAAAACCGTTCAAGGAAAGCCCGTTGTATTGCGGGTAGGGGCGTAACAGCTGACCCGCTGCGACCGTGGCTCCGTTCAGAGACGGATTGGGGTTCGTGCCCGCCATTGGGTTGGCGACTTGCGTGGTGAGCGCAGCCCCTTGAGACCACAGGTTGTCATTTAGCTGGTCCACATTGGTGTTGTACTGTTCAAGATGAACCCCCATCGAGCCCGCGTAGGCCACGTCGGCGAAGAAGCCGGCGGGGAGCTGCCGCTGCAGGTCGAGGTTCCATTGCTGGACGTAACCGTACTTGGGGCCTTCGTGACCGTTGATCCCGTAGTACGGAGCTAACCCGGGGCTACCGTTAAAGAGCGCAAAGCTGGAAACATCGACCGGGAAGTTGGTTCCTGAACCCGGCGGGTTTAATGCGGTTGCCAGCGGAGCAAAGTTTCGCCCTGGAGGCGGCAGGATTCCTGTGTTGCCGAACGGACCGGCCTGGGTGCAACCGAAGGCATTTGGTCCTCGCGGGGTAAACACAGAGCCGCTCGCGCCATATGAGCAAAAATCCCCATCCAGCATAGCGTTAGGAGTGATGAACGAGTCGTTCGTAGCATGGAGGGGCGTGCTGGCCAGATTCACAAAGTCATTGTCAGGATTGAGACCAAAGGAGACGTAGTTTGGAATGTAGAAGATCCCATAACCACCGCGGATGACGGTTTTCGAATCCAAACTATAAGCGAAACCAAGCCGTGGAGAGAAAGCCTTCTTATCCATCGGGATGTTGTTGTTGCTGGAGTTCCGCCCGGTTCCCACCAGGAATGCATCGCCGGGGCACGTAGTGCCAGCTCCGAAACAGCCAGATGCCGTAGAGTTTGTCGCCAACGGGTCCCAGTAGGAGAGCCGATTGTAGGCATCGGACCAGGTGCCCTGCAATTCATAACGAAGGCCGAGATTTATTGTGAGTTTGGGTTTTATGTGCCAGGTATCGTCCACATACAAGGCACGGTAGACCTGCAAGCCCTTAGTCTGGGCGGGAACCTGCGCAACACCTTCCGTCTGGTTGACGAAGCTTCCCTCGTTTTGTGACAGCCCGAGCAGGAAGTCGGCGAATGCGAAATTGGAGTTAGTAACGTCATTTACGCCTCCAGATGGGGTTGTCCAGTTTCCTCCAAAGGCAAAAGCGCCGCTGGCGATGTTGGTCTGGAAGTAGTTATCGTACCCCCACTCGAATTGGGCACCAGTCTGGATGGTGTGCTTGCCTCGAATCAGGGTAAACGCAGGCGACAAGTTGTACTGAGTATTGTGATCGCCGATGGCGCTGTTGCCCTGGGACTTTCCAACGTCGTTGTTAAACGGAAAGGCGGGAGTGGGCGGAGTCCGCATGGAACTGGGAGGCGTGTTGTAAGTTGATGGCCAGCCCAGAGTCGTGAGGTCAAACCCCGAGAGAAGGGGCTGGCGTCCGTAGACGAACCGGCTTCCTGCGAAATTGATGTCAAGAATAGTCGTGGGGGTGAAAATGTGGTTGACGCCGATAGCGAGCAACTTGCTGTGGTACTTCTCCGCGCAGCGGTCATCGCAGAGGCCAGTTCCCAGCGGATTCGACGGTAAGTCGAGTAAGCCGAAGTAGGCAAACCTTCCGAACACATGCGTATTCCTTCCAAGGTTCTGGTCCCCGCGTGCCACGAACTCGTTGGTATTGCCGCCGCCCGGCGCCGCACTCAAGTAGTTGTTTATGGCGCCAGGTTGGTTTGGCGCTGGAAATAAGTTCTTCCACAGCACCTGCGTCGCTGTGCTGAATTCCGTACTCGGAATGCAGTTTCCGGGGCAGGTTGGGTTGGTCGGATCGAGGCCATAAGGGAGGCGCGCACCCCCCGCGACCACGCTGTAGGGGTCGTAGATCTGCCCAGCTGCAACGCTGCAGTTACCAGCCGCGTTAAGAGTACCACCGGCTCCGCCCTGACTCGTCGGCAACGTGCACAGCGAGGAGAAATCACCAGTCAGCTCTGCCGTCTCAGGAACGGTGGTCAAAAAAGGAGATCCGGTGCGCTGCCGGTATTGCTCCCAACTAACGTAAAAGAACGTCTTATCCTTGATGACGGGCCCGCCTAACTGGAATCCGTATTGGTTCTGCGTCCACGGTGGGCGCTTATTCGGGGTGTCGCCCGCCAACTCTCCCTGCTTGTAAAAATATTCGTTGGCGTTCAGCACTTCGTTGCGGAAATACTCGTAGGCGGACCCATGCCAGCTGTTGGTGCCGGATTTGGTGCTGAGGTTCGTAACGCCACCGGAGAACTTCCCCCACTCAGCTCCCAGATTGCTGTATTGCACTTTGAACTCGCCAACGGAATCCTGCGTCGGAATGATGATCGGCAAGTTGATGTAGCCGATATTAAGAGGTTGACCATCAAGGTACTCCGCACCCTGATTCGCGAACGAACCACCGATCTGATAATTGCCCCAGCTGAACGGATTCTGGCCCACCGGCGAGCCGCCCGATCCGCCCTGCGCAACCGCTGCTGGAGAAACGATGATCAGGTTGAAAATATTGCGACCGTTCAAAGGCAGTTCGTCGGCCTTGCGCTGTTCTACAACCTGACCCAGAGAGGAGGTCTCGGATTGGAGCAGCGGCGTTTCGCCCGTGACTTCGACGACTTGGCTGACCTCGCCGACCTGCAGCGCTGCCGCGATGTGCGTGTCCTGCTGCACCTGCACCGTGAGGCTGCGGACGAAGTGTTTGAAGCCCTGCTTCTCGATGTCAATCCGGTACTGGCCGGGGAACAGGTTCACGAACGTGAACAGGCCGTCGGCGCCGCTCGATTGCGTGCGCTTTTCACCCGTGCCCGCGTTGGTCAAGGTCACGTTGGCGTCAGTGACAATGGCACCAGAAGTGTCGGCAACCGATCCCGTGATCGAGCCGTATGTGCTCTGGCCATAGAGCGAAAGGGAGGCGGAAACCAGGAGGATCAGCGAGACGAGCGAGCTGCGCAGTATGCGACTTGGCATAGATACACTCTTTCCGGTGCAGGAATTACCCCTAAAGTCCCCAAACAATGGTGGAGGATTCTTGTCCACGCGGATAACCGTTGTCAAGCGAAAAATGCATGATTTCCATTTGAATAATCGTTAACCCTCCAAACAGTGGTATGCTTCCGGCGCATGACCGCGACCATGATGGACATCGCGAAGAGCCTCAAAGTTTCCGTGGTCACGGTATCGAAAGTGCTGCGAAACCAAGGACGGATCAGCGAAGCCACGCGCCAGCGCGTTCTGCGCCGGGCCAAGCAATTGAACTATCAGACGAACTGGGTAGCACGCAGCCTGGTGACGCGGCGCACCTTTACTATCGGGTTACTCCTGCCGGAATTTACCCATCCTTTTTTCGCGGAGATTGCTCGCTCCGTTGCACATGCGGTGCGGCCCCACGGCTATCATGTGGTCATCTCCTGTTTCGAGGAAGACCCTGAGGTGGAAGCGAGCGAGGCCGACTCGCTGCTCGCTCGAAGAGTGGACGGGCTCATTATCGCTTCCTCGCAGCCGAAACGTTGTCTGGCGATGTTCAAGCGGGTGCAGGAGCAGCGCGTACCCTATGTTCTCATTGACCGTCCGATCGCAGGTTTGCGAGCCTGCTTTGTCGGAGTGGACAACCACGCCATCGGCCGGTTAGCGACCGAGCATCTAATCGAACGAGGATGTTGCAGAATCGCCCACCTGCGCGGTCCGGACGTGGGAATTGCGGCGGACCGCCTGGCAGGATACCGGCAAGCGTTGGCGACCCACGGCTATCGTCCGGATCCTCAGTATGTCGTTGCTGGCGGACGTCTAGATGATACGGGGTATGAGGGAATGCGGAAATTGCTCGACCTCAACCCGTTTCCGGATGGCGTGTTTTGCTACAACGATCCGGTAGCAATCGGGGCCATGAGGGCGATCTTAGAGGTTGAGTTCAACCTCCCCAACGACATTTGCCTGGTCGGGGCGGGCAATATTCACTACTCCGACCAAGTCGCGGTCCCGCTCAGCACAGTGGATCAGGGAACCTGCACCATCGGGGCGCTGGCCGCTGAACTTCTTCTTGAACGAATCGCGTCCAAGCACCGCATGCCGCCGAAAAAAATTCTGATTCCACCCAAGCTGGTGGAACGGGAATCGACCCGACGACACCGGTAAAACCGTCGCCGGGAGTTTCCGCGGGGAGGCTCCCGCGCGATATGCTGAAGGACAAGGAACCGAAGTTGCTAAAAACTCCGCTGCGCGCATCCGGTGTGTTGGTGTTGTTGCTGATCGCTGCAGTGTTGATAGCTGCCGCGCTGACCGCGCCGGTTTTCGAAGTGAGTCTGCCGCACGGTTTGGACTTCACGCTGCAGAATTCTCCCACTCCTCAGAAGTATCTGATTGAAACCATGCCCGGCGGCGTCGCGCTCCTCGACTACAATAACGACGGCTTGTTGGACATTTTCCTGGTAAATGGCGGCCGGATCACCAGCCCCATGCAAACGCCCGAGAACTTCGACCGGCACGATCCGCGCTATTGGAACCGGCTTTACCGCCAGAATAAAGATGGAAGCTTCACCGACGTTACCGAACAAGCTGGCCTGGCAAATGCCGGTGACGGAAATTACGGCATGGGCGTCGCGGTCGGGGATTATGACAACGATGGCTATCCTGATCTCTACGTTACGAGCTACGGAAAAAACATCCTGTATCACAATAACGGGGATGGCACCTTTACCGATGTGACGGCAAAGGCGGGAGTGGCGGGCGGCGGGTGGTCGGTATCAGCCGGATTCTTCGACTACGATAACGACGGCAAGCTTGATCTTTTTGTGACTCGCTACATGGACTGGGATACCAAGCACAGCAAGGATTGTGGCGGCAACTTTCACACGTACTGTCCGCCAGAAGAGTTTCCCACCACGACCAATATTCTTTATCACAACAATGGCGACGGAACCTTCACCGACGTGAGCCAGCGTTCCGGCATCGCGGCAAAGAAAGGTCGTGCTTTGGGAGTGGCGTTCGCTGACTATGACGGCGATGGATTCACCGACATCTATGTAGCCAACGACGGCATGCAGCAATATTTATTTCACAACAATGGGAACGGCACTTTCTCGGAAGTTGGTCTCGAGGCCGGCGCCGCTCTTTCGCAAGACGGACGGCGGCTCTCGGGCATGGGGGTAGTGTTTCAAGACTATGACAACGACAGCCGTCCCGACGTTATCGTCACCGAGTTGCCGCGCGAAATTTACGGCGTTTACCACAACGATGGCGACGGTTCGTTCAGCTATCGCAGTCTCGAAACCGGTCTCGGAGTGCTCTCGAGCGGAAGTGCCGGCTGGGGTGTTGGACTGGAAGATTTCGACAATGACGGTTGGAAAGATCTCTTCGTTGCTCAGGGCCATGTATTGGATAACGTGGAGCAGATCGATCCCTCCCTGCACTATCTCGAACAGCCGCTGCTGGCGATGAATCACAATGGGCGGTTCGAGCGCGCTGACTCCGGCAGTACCATCCCCTGGGCAGGGCGCGGGGCGGCGTTCGGCGATTTGAATAACGACGGCTGGCAGGATGTGGTGATGACCACTCTGGGCGGCCATCCTCAAGTGTTCATGAACCGCGGCGGCAAGATGCACTGGCTGACGATTACCCTTCGCGGCACTCGCAGCAACCGTGATGGATTCGGGGCGCGCGTGCGGGTAAACGGGCAGACCCGATTCGCAACTTCGGCCGGCAGTTATCTTTCTGCCAGCGATAAACGCCTCCACTTCGGACTGGGCGCCGCCGAGAAGGCTAAGGTGGAAATCGATTGGCCGTCAGGTGCTCATCAAACTTTAAATGATGTTCACGCGGACCAGTTCCTGGAAGTGCGTGAACCGGAGAAGCCGTGATCCGAGCCCTTCTGCTTTTGTACTTCGCCTGGCAGGTCGCATCGCCGCAGGCTGCCGAGCACATGCAAGCCGGAATTGCCGCGGACAAGCAACGCCAGTTCGATGTCGCCATCACCGAGTTCAAAAAAGTCACTGAACTCGACCCGTCGTTTCCGGATGGGTTCATCAGCCTGGGGCAGGCCTATATGGAGCGCGGCGATTATGGGCAGGCGATTCCGCCGCTGAAACATGCGCTGGAATTGAACGCCGATTTGCTGCCAGCGCATCAGTTGCTGGGCTACGCGCTGCTCGCGCAGGGTTACGCCAAAGAAGCGATTCCACACCTGCAACGGTCGCCGGACAAAACCGCGTTGGGCATCGCTCAAATCCAAACCGGACAACTGCCGGAAGCGGTCGCAAATCTGCAGGCGTCACTGACCGAGCATCCGAACGATCCGGATCTTCTTTATTACCTCGGCCGGGCCAGCGGTCTGCTGGCGAAACAATCCATCGACACGCTGCTGGCTGCGTATCCGGATTCCGCCCGGGCGCACCAGGCCATGGCGGAAAACTATTTTGTGCTGCGCCGCATGCCGGATGCGGAAAAGGAATATCGCGAAGCGTTGCGCTTGCGGCCTGGTCTGCCCGAAGCTCATCTGGCCCTGGGCGAAGTTTACGCGGGAGCTTTCCAGTGGGACAAAGCAGAAGAGCAATTTCGCATGCAAGTGAAGCTGCAGCCGGGCAACGCCGAAGCCGCGTACCGTCTCGGAGAGGCTCTGCTGGAGCAAGGCAAAGCGCACGAGGCGCGAGCCGAACTGCTGCGCGCCGACCGCTTGCTGCCGGAGATGCCGGAGACGCTCTATGCGCTCGGAAAAGCAGCATCGCTTGAAGGTGACGCTGCCGCCGCTGAAAAAGCGTGGACCAAACTCCTCTCCATTGAGAAACAGAGTTCGCTGGCAGCGCAGGCGCATTTCGGGCTGGCCGGTCTTTATCGGAAACAAGGAAAGACGGCCGACGCGCAGCGCGAAATGCAGGAATTTCAAAGCCTGCAGAACAGCTCGAACCAGTCGCAACCGTCTGGAAAACAAGATTCACCGCATTAAGGCAGATAACGTCTTCAATAGGAGCTTGTTATGGGACAGATTAGGTTTGCATTCCTTCGTAGTCTGGGGGTCGCTTTCTACCTTCTCGGATTTCTGCTGTTTTGTTCTTTCGTCGCACTTCCGCTTGAAGCAGCGGAGCCCTCGTCGCGGAACCTGGATTCGGGCTGGCAATTTCGTGCCATAGCCAACGCAGATCGATCCGACGTCAAGGAGTGGCATCCCGCGCAGGTCCCAGGCGTCGTGCAAACTGATTTATTGAACAACAGGCTGATTCCCGACCCATTCGATCGCGACAACGAATTTCATCTGCAATGGATCGGGCTGGCCGACTGGGAATATCAAACCACGTTTCAAATGGATGCCGCCGCGCTGGCGCATGATCATCTCGACCTGGTTTTCGCCGGGTTGGATACATTTGCGGATGTCTATCTTAACGATCAGGCCATTCTCCACGCTGACAATATGTTCCGCACCTGGCGCATCCCTGCGAAAGCTGCGCTGAAGCCAGGTCCAAACACGCTGCGCATCGTCTTTCACTCCGCCATCGAGAAGATGATTCCCTACGTCAAGTCTCTGCCTTACATTTTGCCTTCAATCTCAACTCATAATTACGGAAACGAAGAGAACATCGCCACCGCTCCCTACACACGCAAGGCGCCCTACAACTACGGCTGGGATTGGGGGCCGCGCTTCATGACGGAAGGCATTTGGCAACCCGTGCGTCTTGAAACCTGGGATGCGCTGCGCATTGAAAATTTCCACATCCATCAGCAGAGCATCACTACGGATTTGGCTAACCTAACGGCGGAGGTTGAGATCGAGGCGAGCCGGCCCACAACGGCTACGCTCGCGCTGGCTCACGATGAAATGTCCGGCCCGCAAACCGCCGATGGAACTCAGACGCTGCAACTCACTGCCGGCATCAACCACGTTTCAGTTCCGCTTCGGATCGCCGCGCCGAAACTGTGGTATCCGGTCGGTTACGGCGCTCAGAACCGGTACCGATTTTCTGCGCAGATCCGCACCGGTCGCGAGCTTGCGGCTCACGCCGAGACCAAGACCGGACTGCGCTCCATCGAACTGCGGCGCGTGGCGGATCAGTGGGGAAAAAGTTTTGAGTTCGTAGTCAATGGCATCCCCGTGTTTGCCAAAGGCGCGGATGTGATTCCCTTCGACAGCTTTCCGAACCGGGTAACGCCCGAGATTCATCGCAATATTCTTCAATCCGCGCGCGATGCTCATATGAATATGGTTCGGGAATGGGGCGGAGGTTATTACGAGTCCGACGATTTCTACGATATCTGCGACGAACTCGGCATTATGGTCTGGCAGGAATTTATGTTCGGCGGCGACATGATTCCCGGCGATGTCTCCTTTCAAGAAAATGTGCGGCAGGAAGCCATCGATCAGGTCAAGCGCCTGCGCGATCATCCCAGCATCGTGGTCTGGTGCGGCAATAATGAGGTCGAAACCGGCTGGTGGCATTGGGGCGATCGTCAGGAATTCAAGGAATCGATTCCACCCGAAACCCGCGACCGCGTCTGGCAGGATTACGTGATCATGTTCGCCGACATTCTCAAAAGCACCGTCATGCAATACGCCGATCCCACGCCCTACACGCCGAGTTCTCCCAGCGCCAACTTCGAGGAAATTCCTGACAATCAGCACAACGGCGACATGCACTACTGGGCAGTCTGGCATCAACAAGCGCCGGCTTCGGATTACACCAAGCAATTTCCCCGCTTCATGTCGGAATACGGATTTCAATCCTTTCCTGAGATGCGCACCATCCGTACCTACGCTCACAACCCGGAAGATTTCGACATCCGCTCGACAGTCATGCAGGCTCACCAAAAAAACAAAGGCGGGAACGAGCGCATTCTCACCTACATGCTGCGCGAGTATCGCCAACCCAAGGATTTCGCATCCTTTGTTTATCTCAGCCAGGTGCAACAAGCCGAAATTATCAAGATTGGCGCCGAACATCTGCGCCGCCAGCGCCCGCGAACCATGGGTTCACTCTATTGGCAGCTGAACGACTGCTGGCCGGTGGCGTCGTGGGCCAGCATCGATTACTACGGGCGCTGGAAGGCCCTGCATTACTACGCTCGCCGCTTCTATGACGATGTGCTGATCTCCCCCTTCCTGCACGACGACAAGGTCGACGTTTATGTCGTGTCAGACAAGTTGCAGCCGTTTTCCGGGACGATCCATATGCGGCTGCTCGACTTTTCGGGAAACACGCTGCTGGAGCAAACCAAAGACGTCCAGGTTCCCGCTCAGTCGAACGCAATTTATTTCAGTGTTGATAAGGCGGCCCTGTCAGCAAAGGCTGATCTTCACAAGAGTTTCCTGGTGTTTGATTTGAACGTGGCTGGAAAGCGCGTGTCCCGGAATCTTATATTCTTCGACGTGATGCACGACCTGGATTTGCCGGTTGCGCCGAAGATTGAATCAACCCTCAGCAAAACTGGCGACGGCTATTCCGTCACGTTGCAGTCAGCCCAGCTCGCCCGAAATGTGTATCTGTCTTTCGGCGACCTCGACGTCGAAACGGCAGACAACTACTTCGATCTGCTTCCCGGGGAGCCCGTCACGATTCGTTTGAAGTCCTCTGCAACGCTGGAGCAACTGAAGGCGGCGCTGACAACCATGTCTCTCACGGAAGCTTTCAATCCGAATTGAGAGCGGCGGAGCCGGGGTGGCAAAGCAAGCAAACAACGGAGGTGCGGCGGATCGACGAGGTTTATTTTGGTGAGCGCGGCAGGATTCGAACCTGCGACCCATGCCTTAAAAGGGTCAGGCTATACGGAAACTCAACGACTTGCAAACAATGGGAGCCGCCGCAAGTCGTTGCAAGACCCCTCGATTTTCTGCGGATGTGGAACGGATTGTGGAATGGCGTTTTAGTCTCTTACGCCGACTTCTTCTGAGCCGCCTTCACCTTCGCCCATCTCGCTCGTTGAGCGGCGGCGATCTTCCTGCGAGCGGCGGCTGACATGGTTTTCTTCTTGGGCATGGCGACAACGTTCTGCTTCTGCTTGCCTGTCCCGCGTGCCTTCGCCCATCGCGCCCTCTGGGCAGCCGCGATCCTCGCCCGTGCTGCCGCAGACAGACGCCTCCGAGTTCCTGTCCCTTTCCCAGTGACTTCGGTGAGAGCGGAAAGAGCCGCGTCTAGTTGTTCGACTGTCCTTGCCGCCTGATCCCGTTCTCTTCTCAACTGCTGGACAACACCAGCCAAGTTTGCCATTTGCATGCTCCTCGCGGGGGATTGTAACGGGAGTGCGAGCGATATGCTAACCACAATTTCTTCGGGGCGTTTACGCGATGGGCTTCGTTCTCGCGCCGTCCACCGAGTAGATGTTGTGCTCACGGAACGCCAGTAAAGCTGCGTAGGCGAATGCGTACAGCAGTTGCCATCCCGCAGCCGTCCAATCCTGCCGCAAGGTAGAGCCGAAGGTCAGAGCGATGATCAGCAGGAACCCCGCACAATAGGTGAGCCGACTCCACAGTCCAATGAAGATGAGCACGCCGACAACAGCCTCGGCGAGTGGGAGGCTGACGCCGAAGAGATACACGAGCCGCGAGGGTAAAGGCGTCTTTGCGAATTGCGAGACCAGTTCAGTCGCGAATCCGGCAACCCCGCCGTAGATGCGACTCGCGCCATGAACGGCTATGTTGATGCCGAGGAGAACGCGCAAGAACAGATAGGCGAGATTTCGATCCGTGGTCTTCTGGGTCGGATTCAGCATGTGCTTGTGGAAGGCGATTCTACGCCGATTTGGCTGTACAACGGGGTTTGGGGCGGCTGGAGCGTTTCACATATTGAAAACAGCCTTTGTGACCAACCTAGCGACCGTGTACGGGAGCCGCTGCGATCCCTCAAATCCTTAAATCGCAGCTTCAGCAGGGGTCTAACCCACGAGTTAACACGCCGGGGGAGGTTCAACGGGGATAGTATTCCTCCCCGTGATCCTCGAAATACTTCCTGAGCCATTCAAAGAGGTCTAAGACGGTTTTGTGATACCTGCGGAATTCATCTCCCGTTACGTACAAGCCGTCACCGCCAAGCGGAAGCGAGAGTGGTGAAACTACGAAGGTGTCGGGGTCGTCTTTTCGTAGTGCGGGGTAAATGAACAATTCTGGACGTTTCTCCCTGAGTTGCTTGGCCGCTGGGCCTTCACCATGTTTCGTGCTATTGGCGACCAACCGCAATTCGTCAATCACCCACCAGTCGGGGAATTGTTGGAGGTCTATCTGAAATCCCTTCTTGTACCAGTCAATCAGCTTATCCAACTTGCTATCGGACGGTTCCTTTTCTATTGCTCCGTCTCTGGTCAGGTCAGAAAGTTGCTGCTCCATGACATGAAATAAACCAGCAGAAAACAGGTTCAGTGTCGCCTGATACATTCTGCTGATGTCTTCGTAAAAAGATATTCCGATGTCATGTGCCGCTTCCGCTTCGTCCGATCCGTCGCCCGCATAGTCATCATCGGCAGGTTGCGACATGAGGTTGTCGAATGCTTCTTGCTCCACAGTGTTCGCCATTTTCTCAAGTTGCTCACACAGCGGGATGATTCGCTCCTCAACCCACTGCCCGTAGACCCGGACGAATGGGAGTACCATCTGGCGAATCCGATATGCGATGTACAGTCCACCAACCGCCATTGCATGTGCTCCACAGAAAGCTGATCTGATTCTACGGTTTCAAGGTGATCCATTCGGCCCTTCACTCTGCATTTAGTTTGCGTTGGATCAAACAGGAAAGCAAACGGCACGCCGATCTATAATCCAAACGTGTGTGGACGCTACGAGAAGCCACTCGTAGACATCCTCGGGGATTTAACGGGCCAAGCGGATTACGCCTTCAATCGCTTGCCAGACCCTCAAGCTATCAAAGGGACTCATTTTGTTCTCGGGGGATGGCACCGGAAGAATGGAGACACTGAGTTGTTCACTGCCGTCATCTACAACGACCTTATATTGAATGAACAACACCAGTTCATCGAAAGCCCAACCGTCGATACGAGGTTCCTGTATTCGCTCGGGGCTTTCCGTCCGGTCGAATTTCCACACTTGGTACGTGTCGATTCTCCGGGCAGAACCGAAGATAAGCTGAAGTGGACAGAAGAACCGATGAGAATTCTGAGAATCGTGATGAGCAATCAAGGCGGCGAACAAGCAATCATCCGCGCTTGCGTCGATGTTAGCTTTGCATAGTTGCGTCTGGCATTGGACACCGAACAGTTCGGGTACAGGTGCGGGCTGCTTCCGATCCGTGCCCACCGGCGAAGCTTGGCACACAGAATCCGTTCGCGAATTTCTGGTCTTGCACGCATTTCTGGATTTCCTCCTGCGGAGCCTCGCATGGTTTTTGCCAACAAACGTGGCAATTCCGCTGATTCGGCAACTTGACTGACCCTGCCGGAGCCGTGAGAACCTCGCTCCATGAGATGGGTTTGAAAGTTCGTGAATTGTCCCTGAGGGGTGCTGCAAAATGCCTGAGAAGGGAGACGATGAGCGACGCTGACTCTAGGATTGAGAGGCTTTGCGATTACTTATACTGCGGTTCGGTTACAGCGTGGTTTCGACTGCTTCCGTGATGAGCTTGGCAATAGACTCCAAGTACTCAACCTCTTTGGCGGCTATTGCTTTGTCTGGTTCAATGCGGTTCATGGCTCATCCTCAAAAGTCTGCGTTATGCGAGATGGTTTCGGAGTGGGCTTCCCCACTGAAGTCCATGTTCCCCTGCCGTCATGAAACTCCAACCACTCAAGGCGTTTGGCGTTCGTCCAGCGTTCAAAGCTCGGAGGATAGGGAGTTCCATCAGGAGCGGTTTTGGTTTTGCCGTTTGTTCCGCTTGCACGCGCCGCAGGCGGTGGTGTTGGTTCTGGTTTGGGTTTGGTTGTGTTTTGCTTTTGCTCTTGCTTTGTCTCTACGCTCTTGGGAGGGAGCGGCGCAGCCGCTTCGGTTCCTACCCTACCAGAAGAGCGAGAACAAGAAGCAGAACCAGAACAAGAAAAACAATGAGAACAAGAACAAGAAAGACACCAGCTAACCGACGGCAAATCACAGCAAACTCCAGCAAAACCAGCAGAACCCAGCAAAGCTTGTTTCTTCTTGTTTTGCCAGCCCTTCAATGCGCCTAGCCGACCAGCGCGGGAGCGGACATCGTGGATGTACTGCTCGCGCTCTTCGCCAGTCATCTTGTTGAACTTAGTGCCGTTCAGCACACCGCTCAGATATTTGATCTTGCGTTCCTCTGGCATCGAGCCGTCTGGAGCCTCGCGGTTGATCCACGTGCCTGTGATTTCGATGGCGCTGGTGATTTCTTCGTAGTCGTGCTTATTGAGCCAGACCGCCCATTGGCGTTTGTTGGGAATTGTGTCGCTGATGAACATCGCCCACATCTTCTCCAGAGCGGCGGTGTGTTCTTCAATGTATTGGAGCCGTGCTAGTGTTTCTTCTGCTTTACTCATGTGTCATACGCTTCTTTGTCATACCTTGTGTTGGGCACGGCTGGGGAGCCGTGGAAGACCGTCATGGAGGCAGGCGGTATGACGCGACCTGCCTCCCGATCTTGATTGTGAGTTCCCCCGCAATCCCCCACTAATAAATACTGAATCCAGAAAAAAACAAAGTCTCACGGAGCCGCCGAGGTCATTTTCTTCCCCTTGGGTTTCTGGTAGGGCGCGTTGGGGTCTAGCTCCTCTAAGGCTTTGATTTCGCGGGTGACTTGGGCAAGCTCTTGCGTCAGCCGCTTGCGCCGCTGTCTCTTCTGGTTCAGCACGAAGCTCACGCGAGGCTTCCTGTGCCCCGTCAGCGGGATGCCCTCCTCGCGGCACCAGCGCTCGACCGTATGCCGTGACACGCTGAACAGTCGGGCTGCCTCGGCAGCGGACATATCTGGATCGTTAGCGACCCTGTGGAGGATTGCGTATCGGTCAGTGCGCCTGTTGTATTTCTCGCCCATCAGTTAAGCCATCCGATAGTCGGAAAGCTTGGCTTCACTGGCGAGTTGCGGCTTTCGTTGCGTTGATAGTTGGGCTGGTCTGTGGACTATGGGATCGTTAGTAGCGGGCGAATGGGAGACCGTCAACCTGCACGATGCTCAGCATCGCCGCCCGCTGTCAGGTTATGGAAAAGCCCCGCTGCCAATACAAAGGGACGCCGCCGCACTCGGCAACTCACATGCTGGTGTGGTTTTTGCAGTCTGGGATTCAGGTCAAGTGGTCATGCGCCGAGCACAGGCTGAAGTTCGGCAGCCATCACGGCTACTGGATTACCGAGGTGCTCGGTTGGTGGGAGAACGATTAGGCTTCGTCGTCATCGAATGGCTGGCGTCTGCGCTTGTTGGCTTCGGGGCCAGTTCCAAGAGGCGACGCCCGTCCGTCGCGTCTGCGTATGTGTCTGCTGCCTGTTCTTCTGTGGCACCGCTTCACCTTCAGGCTCAAAGTGACAAAACTTGTTAGTAGTTACTCTTCTCGCCATTCCTCGCATGCAAGCGGAAAATTACAGCGCGTCGAAAAGCCTCAAATAAGCTGCCCCGCTAAAGCCGCGCCCCGTGCGGTGTTCGCCTGAATCATCTCGGTTGAACTTGGCATCATAGTAGTGTTCGGTCGTCCTAGGTTCGTTTCTTCTGGCTGGTACTGGACGCCGAACTGAAGCGCGTGCGCCGTTAAGTTCAATCGGCGACTGAGCCAGCGGTAGGCAAGAAATCCGACGCGGAGAAATCCGGCGCGGCTCCTGAGAGAAAAGTACGTGGAGCGAAACCACATTCCTCAGGAGCCGCGTCTTTTTGTTTGGAGGAAAAATGAAATACGCGAGAACGTACCAACGAAACAAAGCAGAGTGGACGAGCGCAAGCTCGTTTAATGCGGAGGTCGGGTCACAACCCCCGGCAGCAGAGTACGTAGGAGAACTACAGTGTCAACAGTAAAGAAAGCAAACAGCGTCAACCATCCATCCAAAGGCATTCTCAAGATTCTGTTCAAAGAGATTCTCGAACAGATCACCCCGGATGATGCCGAGCACTTCACCAAGGCATACCGCGAGGGCAAAGAAATCGGCTTAAGAATTCGCGAGAATAGCCGAGGCATCGACTACAAGACGGCGTTTCATCTTTTCGTTGAGCCGGGGCGGGCGATTAGCACGCCCGTGGATGAGATCGAGGCAATGGCAGCTAACAAGTGCAGCGTGTGTGATCGTGAGTTGACGAACGGCAAGTGCGTCTTCATCAATCACAAGAACTAATGCAGAGTGGGGAACGGCAAGCGAAGCGTTCCTTAATGCGGAGGTCGGGTCACAACCCCCGGCAGCAGAGTAACGGAACTATCGCTTACATGTCTGGCATCCGCAGGATCGGCGAGACGAGGAAGAGTTGGTGTTGATTGAAGAGCGAAGAACAGCAACGATTTTCAACACCGAGCGCTGGGCTGAAAATGGAAGCGCCGCGGACCCCAGAGCCGCGTGATGCCTCGATCCCAATCCCGCCTGTCTCCGTCCACAGCACGTTAGCCGCGCAAGAGCACTTCGTCGATGCGGACACGGTTGCCGATTTCCTGTCGTTGTCCCGTAAGCACGTGCTCAAGCTGGCACGCCTTGAACTGATCCCTGCGTACCCGATCTCTTTCGGCACCCGGTCTGTTTGGCGGTTCCGCATTTCGGAGCTTGAGAAGTGGATGGTTTCACGCCAGAATGGACTCGGCGGCTCCCGGAAAGGACGTGCCTGATATGGCATACCAGAACGGGAGTTTAAGAAAGATGAAGCGAAAAGGAGGAGATGTGTGGTACTTCCGCTACCGTCGCAACGGCAACGAAGTCGCCGTCAGGATCGGAGCGTTCGCGACCAAGGCGGCTGCGCGGAGGGAAGTGGATCGGCTGGGGCTGCGGGAGCAGGCTAACGCTCCTCTCAAGAGTGACAAGGCTGTCCCAGTCACGTTTGGCAGAGTCGTCGGAATGTGGCTAAAGAAGGAACTGAGCACACAATCAGTCACATCGCAAAAAGGAATTCGGTCGTATCTTAGGTGCCACGTCCTTCCGAAGTGGCGAAGGATTCCAGCGAATGAGATAAAGCCGAAAGACTTGCGGGACTGGCTCTATTCCCTCCACGACGATGAGGAGCTAGGCGGCGAGACGGTGAAGAAGATCAAGAACACGATGGGTGCTATCTTCGCATTCGGAATGTTCGAGGAGCTTACCTTCTCCAATCCCGCACGTGGTTGGCGTCTCAAGGGAATGAAGTCGGACTATGAGCCAGTGATCGTGCCGCCGTCCGACACGATGCGGATCATAGACGCGTTGATTAACCCCATGCACAAGGTGCTGGTGTTGCTGGTTGCCTGCACTGGCTTGCGTGCGTCCGAGGCAGTTGGTCTGCGATGGGGTGACATCAGAGACGGAGTGATACACGTGCTTCGTCGCTGGTCGGCTGCAAACTTGGACGAACCGAAAACAGAACGCTCCAAAGCCCCAGTTGCATGCCATTCGACTCTGCTTCATTTCTTGGGTGAGTGGCGCAGGATTTCGCCGCAGGCATCAGACAGCGATTGGATTTTCCCTTCGCTCAAGATGCACGGGAAAATCCCAATGTCGGCTGGCATCTTCGTTACGGACTATCTTCGTCCTGCCGCGCTCAAAGTTGGCGTGGTCATAGCCGATGGTCAACGGTTCGGTCTGCATTCGTTCAGGAGCAGCTTGGCAACGTGGATGGTCAGCGTTGCCAAGACTGACCTGAAGACGGCACAAGGCAGCTTGCGCTGGAAGAACCCGCAGATCATGCTCGACAGATATGCACGGGTCGTGACCGACGAAATGGTCGCCGCGCAAGGTCGTTTCTTGGAGAGTTGTGGAATAGGTGTGGAACGGAACCTGTTGCCATCACCTGCAAGTGATTGAAATCTGGTGAGCGCGGCAGGATTCGAACCTGCGACCCATGCCTTAAAAGGGTCGTCAACTCAATTACAAACAAGAACTTGCACGTCCAGCTTACTCCATGCACGACACAATAAAATCAAAGAGATACAAACAAGACATCGCTCTGGGTGCCGGAAGGTGCGGAATCGGCGTCTCGAACGATGTCCTTAGGTTTGCTGTTCCTAATGTAACGCGAAGGATTCATTTCGCCGAACCATTCAGCTTCCGGTTTTTCAGAGTGGCGTGACAATTGTTTACAATGACTTAACAGGTCTTAGGTGGCTGCGTAAGTACTTTGGCGGTCGCGGCAGATGCACATATGTTGGGCTGGATTCTTGGGCTGAGACAGAAAGATCGCAGGCTATCTTTGCCGAAAAAGTGTGTTGCGCTTGGGGCTCAAATTCTGGTTAAACAGCCGGGGAGCTATGTTGAGTATCCGTACTTTCAACGACTTAGACGGAGCACTTCGGCGTCTTTGGAGTGCTTTCGCTGATAAACGGTTCCAAGTTTGGTCGCGGAGAGCCGTTCTTGGGGCGAGATGAGGCGTTCGGGCGGGCTGTGTGTCTGCTCTGCGACATACCTCTTCCGCTTTCCTTTGTCCGAAATCATCATGTTCACTTGTGTCCGGAAAGAGGGGAATAGGTCAGGCTCTCGCGGCGACTTCGATATCCTCAACTTCCCATTACTAGAGAGAGTCCCCGATACGATCACAGTGAGTTCAGGAACCGCTGCACTTGATGCTTCTCGACGTCCGTTAGATGGTCGTACCGCTGACGGACTGTGGTCGCCTCTCGCTGTGGCGCTTGATAGCCGCGTCGGTACCGGGAGAGTTGCCGTCGTGCATCAGGTCGTGGCGGAAACGCAGTCCCCAAAGTAGGGGCGTGCGGAACTTGTTTGCGGTGGACTGATCCAAGTATTCCGGCTTGGCGGCCTGGGGGATGCCGTCTCCGGTGCCGACATCGTGAAGCAGGAAATCGCTATAGGGATGGATCATGGTATTCCCGATGAACTGCGACACCTTGTGCGTGCCGCCGTTAATGCGCGTGCCGGACGTAAGGTCTTGTAAGTCGGCACGTGGCATACGGCGCAGCCAACCTTTACAAAAATCATTTCTCCGGCCTGAGCATCAGGTTTTGCGGCTGCGTTTGAGTCGCGCGCCGGGGGAGCCGTGCGGCGGATTTCATCCACCAGGAGTTCCAGTTCGGCTTTGCCTGTCTTTGGGTCGGGGCTGTCGACAGGCGTTGTACTGTCGCTGGCGGTGTGTGTGGGGTATTCGTCCGGGTAGAGACGATTGCGGATTCCCAGTTCGTTGCGCAGTGAATCGGCGCACGACGACATCAGACTGCCGTGTTGACTCTTCCAGCCGAAACGGCCAACTTGGGTTCTCGGCTCGGAACCGCTTGCTTCGAGAACTGGTGCAACGACAAGCGTACCCGCGATTCCGAGGTTCCCCCCGCGCTGTTGTTCAGCATTTTGCTCGATGTCCTTACTGTCAATGGCTTCGACAAAACCATCGCCTAGAAGGCTAAGGGAGACTCGTTCGCCAGTGATCCGATTTGTCCCGTCGGAATTCCGGGCGGATTCGCCGTTCCTATGGTGAATTCCG
Source organism: uncultured Acidobacteriaceae bacterium (assembly GCA_963786075.1). Lineage (GTDB taxonomy): Bacteria > Acidobacteriota > Terriglobia > Terriglobales > Acidobacteriaceae > Sulfotelmatobacter. Next base: position 47,426 of record CAWAYA010000014.1, read on the forward strand.
CCTTCTCTGGCAGGAATAAACTCTCCGGGAGACGAGTTGCCGATTCGCTCGACGGTCATCGAACTGCCGCCGAATTTCAACGGCACACTGTGGCAGCGTTCGCAGGCTACGGCGTTATGTGGGTAAGGATCGGATTGGCCCTCGACCCTGGACAAGAGCGCAAAAACTAACAGAGCCAAAGTTTTTCTGTTCAGCAAGTATCCCACAAAATTTCAGGAACCCTTTTCTAGAAAATCGAGAGCTCGTGAGAGCGTCGCGCCATCGCAGATCTCGTGTCCTATCCCCTCAATATCGAACAGCTTAGCTTGGAAACCGTCTTGCTCAAATCCGCCGTGAAAGATGTCTAGAATATTGCCGTGCCGGAAATCGTTGGTGCCTGTGATGAGCGCGAAACGCGATTTCTTGGCTCGGCGAATCTCATCATCCGAAGCCTCGACGAGTACGCCGTAAAGTTTACCGGCAGTGTCGACCTGGGTTGTGGCATCGATGGCGGGCACGGGCCTGTAGAAGTCTGCGCCGCAATTTTGCAATGTCCCTCGAAAAATGTCTGATTGATAGAAAGCGAGCAGACCAGCCATTCGTGCACCGCCTGAGAAGCCCGCAGCGTAAACCCGGTTCGGGTCGATGCGATATGCCTTCATAATATCGAGTGCGCCCGTGACAGCAAGAGCGAGCCTTCGACCGCGAGGCTGGTCATTCCCAGCATTTTGGGCAGCCACAAAAATGTAGCCGCGTGCGTCCAAAATTGCCTGCCAACTGAAAGGGAGTTGCGCGGTCGGATCCGCATATGTGAAGACAATCAACCCATAAGGCTGAGTGCCGTTGTACTTGGGGGGGACATATATAAAATACTGCTCATTCGCGGGGATTAAACCGTAGGCAATCTGCGGATTAGTGCTTCTTGGTGGGTGGCTTGGAGCCCCGAACGTTGCGAAGAATGCGCCCGTTCGTGCCGAGCGTGGGACGTCAGCTTTCTGACATTTTGTGCAGAACAAACCGAATAGTAGCGTTGAAACTACCAAGCCCCATCTTGGGAGCGACGGCCTAATCTGGTTTCTGTTGTACGACATGAACTTTAATGCCTGAATCCGTTATTCGCTTTCGACCTAATAACAATACGCCGCATGTCAGCGCCAGTTAGTAAGAATAAAACGGGGCGACCGCGCATAGCTGCACGAACTTACTTTTGGAAAGTCTAACCACAACGCGTTTCAGTCATTTCAAGCAGTTCGTAATTTCCTTCTTTACCAAGTACCCCCCCAAGAAAGACACACAACCTAACCATGAGGCCAAGCCGAATGCAAAAAAAAAGAAGGCGCCCTCGGTTCCGACTCGGCCAACAGCGCGACGACACCTATAGCGCTTAGAATCACATAGAACACTACAAACAGTAACGTTCTGAACCTGTTCACTTGAACGACAATTTCTGTAAGGCCGCTCTTGTCCGACTGGCATCTCACATCGACGCCACTGATATATGTAAACGGGTTCAGGCCGGCCCAATTCCGATTGCTGTAGTGCATGCGCTGAAAAAAAAGGAGCGCAATCGGCGTGCTTGTAGAAACGATAGACAGACCTTCAGTCCTATATCGCACCCCGCTTTTTTAAAAAGGTCTCTGATGCGCGCAATCGCCGTTTCTGCGGACAACTGGGTGCTGAGTATATAAGTCTTGCGCATCATCAATCTGCGGGGACGTAGTTCGTTACCTCGTAGCTCGCGGCTAACCCGGGGCCCAGCCACCAGAAACGCCTTTCCATCCTCCGCATTCTCCCGGGCTCCAAAAATATGACCCACCGAAGGATCCGGAGGCATTGACCGAATCAAACTCTCCGCTCCAGGGCCCACTTCCCCAGGCTAAATTACCTTGGATCGTAGCGCTGACGTTAATCCCTGCACCGGCACCGTCATACGCGTACCAACCGTTGGTACCACCGCCCCACTGGCGATTGACGCCCCAAACTCAGCCACCTCCGGATGTGGGCAAGACCACGGCAGCGGTTACTGAGAGTCCTCCTGACAGGTGTTTCTCGGGGCAACTGCAACCTGTTCCCGCTAAGCCACTTGGCGGCGGTGGCGGCTGCGGCGGTTGATTGTCGATCCAAGTCATACCGTTGGGATCCCAATCCTGGCAAACAGGGCCCAACGGGGTGTTGGTAACACAATTTGTTGCAAGGCCGAGGGGGTCGACCAAACTGATTGGGTTGTTACCGACATAAGCGTAGAAGTTTGGCCCACTGCCCGCGAACGCAAGTGGGTCCTCGCTGATGAAGCGGCCAAACGCCGGCGAGTAATATCTAGCACGATTGAAGTATAGCCCGTTCCCATCGTTCTCCCGCCCCGTATATTGGAACTCATTAGTGCTAGTCCCTCCGTAACTCGTGGTATTGCCGAAGGGATCGTAGACGTTTTGAATCACGATATTACCTGACGCGTTCGTCAAGGCGAGCACGCTGCCTAGCGCATCGGTGATCGGACTGTAGGTCCCGGTCGTGTCTGTACGGCTGAAGAACTCGTCGGTTCCGCCGAGAATGCGATTTGCCGTCGGCGTTGTGCCGGAAAGTTCCTGCGCCACATTTAAGCCTTCATATAGCACGTTGCTCCCGGCAGCGTTTACAATTCGCCTGCCGTAAGCATCATACTCAAGATTCGTGGAGCCCCTGGTAATCAACTGGTTGCGACCGTTCCACGTGTAGGCAGTCACGCCGTCGTTCGAAACATTCCCGTTGGCATCGTAGCTAATGGTCGTGGCATTCCACCCGGTTAACTCGTTGGCGACATCATAAGCGGCTGATGTCACGGCGCTTGGCAAGCCCGTAGCAGCCGAACTTCCGCCCAGCTGAGTGCGCTGCCCTGAAGCGTCATACTGGTAGGTCAAACTGCCTACTACGGTCGCGCCCAATTGGTAGCTCATGCTATTGATGTGCGAATCGCTGTCGTAGCCATAGGTCAGAACGATGCCATTGGGCAGGGTCAGGGTGTTGCGCCGATTCGCGTTGTCGTAGCTGATCAGCGTATTGGCGCTCCCCTGCGAGATCTGAGAGAGACGGCTAGCATTGTCAAAATAGTAGCTTACCGTCGGCTGTCCGGTGACGGTCGCAGTTTGCAGGCGACTGTCGTTGTCGTATTGAAAGGTGACACTGCCCTGCGGAGTCGTTTCCGAGGTCAGCCGATTAAGACCGTCGAAAACAGGAGTGACGGTGCCAGAAGTCGAATCTACTATGTTACTCAAGCGGTCGCCACCATCGTACGTGTAGTTGATCGTGCTTTCGTAGGTTGGTCCCGCCAGCATTCCATAGCCAGCAAACGTGCGGCGGTTGATGCCATCGTATTGAAAGGTCGCAACCTTGCCGCGACGGTCGGTGAAACCAATGAGATTACCAAGCGGATCGAACACATACGATTCCTGCCGACTCAACGGATCGGTGCGGGTCTGAAGATGATCGAAGCTGTCGTACGTGTAGACAGTTTTATAGGCTGTGCCCTGTTGCCGGGCGTCTTGCACTGTCAGCCGGTTTCCATTGGGATCGTAAGTTAGCGTCGTAATCCCTTGCAACGGGTCCGTAATCTGTGTGAGCTGATTCAGGTTGCTGTATTGGTACTTTGTTGTGTGGCCCAAAGGATCGGTTCGCTGGGCGAGGCGTCCGGCACCATCGTGAAACATCGACGTGGTGTTCAGGAGCGGGTCCGTGACGCTTATCAGATCCGCAAAGTCATAGGAAAATTGGGTCGTGTATAGCATGGCGTCAGTCACGGAAGTCAGGAGCCCCATGCCGTTGTGGGAGAACGTAGTTTGGTGCCCCAGGGGATCAATCGCGGATGTTGGACTGCCGTAGGTATCATAATTGATTGAAGTTGTGTTGCCGAGGGGATCAGTGACCGTGAGCGGATTGCTGAACATACTGTCATACAATGCGCTGGCTGTGATGGCATTTGACGTTCCGCTCAATAATGTGATTGAGGTGGAATTGGCGTTGACGTCGTAGGAATAGGCGGTCACACGACCCAGCTGGTCGGTCATAGTGTTCACAAGGTTGTCGGGATAGTATGTGTAAGTCGTGGTTTCCTGTTCCGGCATCCCGAGTGCACGAGTGTCGCTCGTCTCATGGCCAAATTGATTGAAACTGACTTGTCGGGTGTATCCTCTCGGATCAGTCACGCTTACCTGGGAAACAAGCGCTGGAAATCCCTCGCTACATGTCGAGCAGGCCCGGAAATTCATGACCTGATACGGCAGAGGCGAACCCGAGCCGTTGTTCACTGTAAACGCCACGTTCTGCGTATTCGACGTGAGTGTCCAATTGAACTCGTAAAAGCTGGTGCCATCGGCCAGGTACTGCCGATAGAGCGAACCCGCGGTGTCGTAGACGTTCGTGACATACGTTATCAAGCGCGGGTCCTCGATCGTTGTCATGCGATTCAACGAATCGTATCCGTAGGTCCAGAGACCGCCGTTTGCGTCCGTTACAGTTTGTAGTCGTCCGCTGGCATCGTAGCTGTATTGTACCTGGCGACCGATATTATCGGTCGCTACCGTGACCCGATAGGAACTGTCGTACTGGAATTGGATGTAACGCCCGCTTGGGGACGTGATCTGTGCGATCGTGCAGTTTGCGTCGTTGTTTCTCGTGATCTGTATCTGATTGCCATACCTATCTGTGATACCGACCAAGGCCTGGCAGCCTGGGTTGATTAACCCTATGGCACTGGGGAAACTGTAGATCGTTCCGTTTTTGGTCTGTAGTTGCCAGACCCCCGGCAGTGTGTAATTGTTGGGGTTGACCGGATTGGAGTTCGTAATTAAGGCGCCGTACCACGGGCTTTGGGCCGATGAACTCAGGTACGTCGAGTAATACCCCGACCCTACGCCGACGAAGTGAATCCGACTGCCGTCGGCCAAGATCAAATCGATGTACGCGGTAGTTCGTAACCGGTGCCGTCACCTCCAAGGAACATCTCATAGGGATGCGTGGCACCGATGCCAAACGGCCTCGACCAGCTATCATTTGGACGATATGTACGCTTTAGAATCAAGGGCATAACGTCCGACAGCGCCAGATCGGGCTTGTTGTAAAGGAAGAGTCCACTAGAGAGGTTTACAGGCTCGCCATCTCCTGGCCCTCCAGTCGACCCCGTGCTTGGGCCAGCGTCTCCGGAGCCAACCATCGCACCGGAGAAATCGTAGATCACAACGCCCGGATCAGGAACGACTTGTGCACCTGTTTTGTCGACGTGCCCTTCGCCGTAAACGAACCAACCGTTATGGTCAGGGTTGTAGTTCCAGAAAGCATAAGGAACACCTGCGGGTTTATGCTCTGTGTTCGGGTAAAGAGGCGTGCCCTTTCGGTCCGTTTCCGTTTACTGAGATATATGCTCCACCTGGCTGGATCGTGAAATATGTCGGAACGATGACAAAGGGAAGCGGGAACGGAGGCCGATCAATAGGTATCGGCGTGATCGTGATTTTTGTCACAACTTTCCCCCTTGCGTCCGTGATGACTGTGCCTGGGGGGAGATGAAGTTCGAGGCCAGGCATGGTCGGGGTTGCGAGAATCGTCTCCTTTGTGGTCGGCGAGGGGATGGTTATTTCAGGGCAGTATCGAGCACTGACATCCAAATCCTGAAATCGAGCTTATTCGTGATTCCCGCCTTGATCTCGTCGCCAAATTCAAAGCGTCCGTACTTCTTGCCGGAAGCGTTGGCGGTCGAGCCTTCAATGATAAGCACCTGATGTCCTGCCGGAATGTCGGTGAGTAGGAATCTTCCAGTGCTGTCGGATTGAGCTCGTCGGTTGCCGATCTCCAGAGTCACGTGCTCAAGCGGCTCCCCGTTCAGCTTGAGAACTTGACCAGACAACGCAGTGGAACTGTGCGGAGCTTGCAGATCCGCCAAAGACTCATACGTTGACGGTGCTCGGTGCGCTCGAGTCTGGAGTGAGATTACATTCTTCGTCGACTGCGGTTCTGAGCACCGCACCTGCAGTGGAGAAAGAGAATTCCGCATAGGCGACGTTCTGATTCGAAGCGTCGACGACTCCAGCGAGATCCACAGTGAAGGTAGTGCCTGGCAGTAGTGGCGACGAGGGAGTGACGAAGGCTAACATTCCGCCTTCGGCTGCAACTACGTTTGCTGTGATCGATCTGACCGGACTCTGCAGGTTGACGGTAGCGCCACTGACAGTTGCCATCTGCACCGGTCTTGAAAAGCGCACCGAAATCAAAACATCAAGTGAAACATTTTGGGCTCCATCTTGCGGAGAGGAAGCCCGCTTCAGTGAGAGAGTTGTCCGATTCCTGAACTGGCAGGTTAGGAACGACGGCGATAGTTTGCGAGCTGGGATCGAAAATCTGGAAATTGGTGAGAGAGTTCTCGTTTTGATCCACACTCGAGAAAAGCACCCCGCCATCAGACAAGAGAGTGGCAGTGTGTTTTCGGCGAGCACCCTAACTTGTGAAGGCAGAATCGCGCTGTGCTAGATGCGAGGGAAAAAGTTCGAGGGTGCTAGCAGGTACGGCAATGGCGAAGACGACTCCTGCTAACAACAAGCGGCTGTCAGTGAGGAGCGACGCCGAGTGGAAGGCTAGAGCTGCAAGCGGCAAGTTAGCTAAGAGACTAATCGTCTCAGACAACGGATCGAACAACTCCGAGGAGGAAACGACTCCAAATCCGGCTGATACCTCTCAGGACAAGGACTGTCTAATCTGGAAGAACGGTCGCAGTATGCGCGGAGCGCGGGAAGCGCAGTCTGACAACAAGAATTGCGACGGTTCTGGTAAGTGGATCGAAGATCGAAAGCGTTGCTAGCACGCGCCAGCTGCTATCCTGCCAGCCAGCTACGAGCACCCTTCTGTTGGGAAGTAGCGTTCTAGTACTGCAAAGAGGACTAGGGCTACTACGGTTTAAGAAGGAAGCAAGGCAATATGCGGCGACTACTCGGAGGCGGGAATAACGCACAACGATGCCACAACAAGCGCAATTATCAACGCTGATATAAAGCGAACAGTTTGGTTCAACTACTCTCTCACCTAGGGAGTAGTCACAGTCAAACTCAATCCGCGAGCGCTATGTGCTAGTGGGTTAACGAAAATGTAGTACGTGACAGATGACAGCGAGCTAAAACTAAGGGTTCTAGAAGCTGTACTACAGTAGCTGAAAAAGACTAGGGCAGTGAAAGGACTAGGCTACGTCAAAGTGATATAACAACTAGGGATAGACGGAAAGGTACAACTAGATAACTGCAACGATACAGATAGACTAAGCGGAAAACTGAAGCTGAAGTAAGCGATCTGCAAGGCTATGGACGAGAAAGAGATAGCTGTATAGACAATAGATACAGTGTCGCTCAAAACAGCGAGCACACTGCTAAAAAGCAGGGTAACACTGCTGATGTATGCTCCGCTGTGCTAGACCCAAGAAAAAAAGTAAACGCTGTAGCTAGAGTCTGCGAGACGATAAAAAACGACTAACTAGACGGGCTGTAGACGATGGAAATCGAAGTTTGATAGCTCCCAGTGAGCGTTACTAAGAAAGAGATGCAAAAGGAAACGAGACACTCGACGAGAACACAACAATCCGCTGCTCAGCAATCGCGGTGAAGCTCAACTATACGTCCTGCCCTGGTACAGTCGTCGTCGCCGTCACCGCCGTAAAATCGAGAAGATGAAGTCGTCACATACTGAGCATTGTTGATGGAGATCTCTACGCTGCCTGTCGCCATCTGATACGGCGCAACATACACCGCGCAGTACTGCTCGATGCGCGCGAAGGTGACCACAAAGCTCGCTCCCGTCCTGCAGCAGCTGCTAGCGATCGACGCGTAGCTTGGATCGTAGAGCGAATGCGCAGTAGCTACAAAGAATCCGATGGTCGAACTGACGACGTCGCTTAACTGCTCCGGACCCAACTAATGTAAAACTCGCGATAAGGCCGACTGCTAGGTTCTCGCTAGAAGGCAACTGCACGGCTGTACCGTAGACACCGCCGCAAGGCACCGACAATGTAGCTGTGAAATCGAAGGAACACTGCGAATATGAAGAGTCTAGCTACCAAAATACGCCCCTGAGAGAAGTACTGAAAAAACTGAAACGTGCCCGTCGTAGCAAGTGTCTGTGTGTCGATGAAAAACGTCTACCCTGATGGGCTGTTGCCGATGGTCATCGAACGCTTGGTAGCCCCCGCTCGGCGTCACCAAAATCAGGGATGCATACTGATTCGTGACACTCGTAGCGTACAGCACGATCCGCTGGCCAGCGGTCGCACTATAGCTTAACCGCACATCCTGCCCCGCCACCGTGCTCGGGCTGTAACTGCAGCCCCCCCTATCGAAATCGTCGGAGTCGTCACGTCCTGAGCATTGTTGATAGAGATCTCTGCGCTCCCTGTTGCGGTCTGATATGGGTTGAGATAGATCGTGTAAGTACCGGTCAACGCCAGCGTTACAGTATCCACATAACTCGCACCCGTGCCGCAGTAGCCGCTTGCAATCGAATTGTGGTTTGGATCGTAAAGCGTGAATACGCATGCACTTGTAGAGACTCCGATGGTCGAACTGATGATGTTGAAACTCAATTGCTGTCCCGCAGTTCCACTGAACGTCAAATTCGCATTCTGGCCGACAGCCAGATTTCCGCTCGTCGGAACCTGCACGGTTGTTCCTGTAGCTCCCGCCGCAGGGACCCCTAACGTTACCGTAAATCTGGGGGGACGCTAGCGATTTGCAGCGTTTCGCTCCCATAATTAGTTCCACTGTGTTGAACCCAAAGTTGATTCGTGCCGGCTGTCAGCGATTGAGTGTCGATAAAGAATGTGTAGCCTGTTGGGCTGTTACTAAATCCCAAGGACGTTTGAATCGAGCCAGTAGGCGCAACCAAATTTAGATATGCGTATGGATTCGTTACGCTCGACACATACGTTACGATCCTTTGCGCGGGCGTCGCCGTGAAGCTCAGGCGCGCGTCTTGACCAGGAGTTGTAGTCGCTACGGTAACAGCTGGACCGTCGATCGCAATGGTCCCAAGAACATCTGAGACGAGCGTCACAGTGATACTGCCACTGCTTGTCCCCGGATCGATGCCAATTGTGTATGTGCCACTCTTAGGTAGGTAAGTCGATCCGAGATCCGGGTACCAGGTAGTACATGGCGTCATCGCGGTGGTCGATGTATCAGGAGCAATCAGATATAAGTTACAGGTGGAGAACGTTGAACCACTCATCTGGACATCAACGTGTTGCCCTTCGAGACCATCGAAGAGGATCAATGCAATCTGGCTCGAAGCCAAAGTGACCGATTGACTGCTTCCTGCCACGATTCTGGCCGGAACCCAATATCCCCCGGCACGTGAGTTCCGAATGGTACGTAAAAGTCCTGGGAGCTGACGGCATTGCCTGCCGGGGCTATAGGCTGAAGTGACCGGAGGTAGTAGCACTTGGGATTGTCGTCGCTATGGTCGTGGAAGTGACGCTACTCACAGTCTTGACTGGCGTCGAGTCTAGCTTATTTTTTGCCAACGTCGGGTCAAAGTTTGTGCCGACGACTGTTACGGTTGTGGTGGCAAGCCCTCTGGTTGGACTAATCTGTTGATTGTCGGGACGCTGTTGCTGGATGTAACCGTAAAGTTTGTGCTGCTTGTGGCCGAGCCATTCGGGCTTGTCCGAGACTGCCCCCGTCGTCGCCGTCGACGGCACCGCTACCTGGAGCTGACTAGTCGTCGCCGATGAGACAGTTGCAGTTACCCGTTGAACGTTACGCTATCTAGGCTAGGCGTCGCGCTGAAGCCAGTACCATTGATCGTAACCGCTGTGCCAATTGGGCCACTTTCGGGGCTGAAGTTTATGATCGAAACCTGAGTCGAAGTGAACCGGGAGACGCTCAGGATATTACCTACCGCGTCATATGAGTACTCTGCGGCGTTGCCGTTTACGTCGATCACCGCTGCCAGCCGACCCAAATCGTCGTAGACATAGTTCACGGGCCCATTATTTAGCGCGAACGAGAACCCATTACTGGACTGCCCGCCCGAGGTATCGACAACGTTTCCGTTAGTCGCCCCTACCGGAACGGTTGCGGTTATGGATGTAGCGTTCCAGTTCGTGGTCGACGCCGTGACGCCACTGAATGTAACGCTACCCGACGTTCCGAAATTCGTGCCGGAAATGGTGACGGACTGACCGATTCCGCCAGGATTCGGCGAGACAGAAGAGATCGAGGGTGTTTGTCCAAGCCCAGAGCAGCATGCGACAAGAACGAAGCTGGCCCCCAGGCCGATTTTCATAAATGTAGATCGCACGCCCACAACCTCCGAGATGGCAGCAGATATCGACGGAATCCACAGTAAACCCTCCTGCATGCAGTAGCTCAATCACGCGAGCGCCGGCGCGGATTAACGATAAACGATAGGAGAGTTATTAGTTGTACGATGTTATAGTAACAGCGTAGACGTAATAATAACAGAACCTTTTGTGGATATCTAGTGTGACTTAATCCTGTTACGGATTACGAACAAGCTCGGAATAGAATCGGCATCACCGGCATTATCGGCAACTTCAAATGTGCTTCGACCGCACTCAACTTCGTGATCGTGTTACGAAATACGAACAGACGAGTAACATTTCAACTGGGCTGCGATGCTCGATTGCGCCGGGGAGCCAAAGTACGATGGCGCGGGCATGCAGACTGCTGTCGAATTGGTTCCACGCCATGACCGCGTGGCGCCTAAAAGACCGTCAGAAGATGGCGCGGACGGGTCCGCCTGGCTGGAATGACTCGTGACTGCATAGCCGGTGGTGAAAGTTTGACTTGTTGAGGAGTTAGGTTGGGCATTAGGTTGGACTCACCGGCGTGATCTTCTGCCGCACACCCAAACGGCTTTCGACTTCGGGGTTCCGGGGGGCCCTCCGTAAGCGAACTCGAATGAATTTGCGCCATCAGGATGTCGAGTTCGAAATCGGAAGGGTGTTACGAGAGAATCTGACATCCCCCGGATAGCTGAATAATAAGCCGAGGCGCAAAGGCCAGTGTCAAGGCTCTTCGACCGCGAACGCGGCGCGCGAAGCGCGGCCTTGACACTGGCCGGGCCTCGGCTACGCTCTGGCTATCCGGGGCATGTCATTCGGGAATGCTGCATCACAGACCTAGACCGAAACCCTGACTGATCTGATTCGTGTGCGTGGTTTGTGGTTCTATCTTGTGCGCTACTGGCTCTTGCTGAATCGCGGGGGAATGGGACACGTCGCGGCTGAGTTCTTGCCCGAGCGTCTGCTGCATTGTTCGTATAAATCTGCGCGTCATAGCGTCCACGCGAGACAGAGACATAGGCCATGCGGCTGTTGAGCAGATCCTTAGCGCCCAACTCGGTGTCCACGTGAATCAGGACACGGTCGGCAGTCTGTCCCTGGCTGGAGTGGCTGGTCATGGCATAGCCATGATCGAGATGCGGATGCTTGCGCGGATCGAGTTCGACCGTGCGGCCACCGTCCATCTTCAAGCGCAGCCGCCCGTCTTCGTCGATGCTCTCGATGGTCCCCAACTCGCGGTTCGCAACTCTGAGGTCGTTGGCCGGCGCGGTGAACTGGATGCGGTCGCCCACTGAAAAACTCCGCATCTCCTCGCGGAAGACCGAGACGCCCTGCTGTCGGCGTGGATCGTAAGTGCGCTGCGTGCCGTCCTGCAGCTCGACTGTCAGCCGGTTTTTCGGAGCGTCGATGCTCTTCACCTGTGCGTACGCGCCTTTCCCGATGCCGGTCTCCTTCGATGCGCGCGAATAGCGCAGCACATCGCCCACCTCATAGCGCTCGGCCCATGTGCGGTCCGCGCCGGTGAGGTCTTGGCGCGGCACTAGCGTCCTGATGCGGTGCTCCTCGTTGCTGACGAGGCCACTCCGCTGCAATTCCGCATGGACGCGCTCGTTGATCTCCATGCGAGAGCGATTATCGGGAGAAATCACCAGCGTGTTCTCCGGCGATTTTGCGTACTCCTTCGCGATAGCGGCGATGCGCTCGTCGTGGCCTTGAATCTCATGGACTCGGCCCTGCCGGTCAAGATTCTGTATTGCCTCGCGCACTTCGCCCCGCGCAAGCTGCTCGACTACCTGTTTCAGTTCTGGGTCTTTCTGGCGCACGATCTCTTCGAGCTTCACCGTTTTCATACCGGCGTCCTGGAGCTGCGCGAAGGGCCTCCCGGCCTCAACCGCCTCATGTTGCCGCCGGTCGCCGACGAGCAACACACGGTCATTCGGATGGAGCCGGTTCACAAACTCATGCACCTGCCTGGTCGATGCCAGAGAGGATTCGTCGAGCACATAGAGCCGTTTCTCGCCGGTATCCGGCTGCTGTCCACGTACCAGATGCTTCTGTAGTGTGGATGTCTCCATGCCTGCTTCCCCGAGCTTCTGCGCCGCGCGGGACGTTGGCGCGAAACCTTCCACCCTGTAGCCCTCGGCCTCCGCGCCTTCGCGGATCACGGACAGAGTTGTTGTCTTGCCCGCGCCTGCGATGCCATCTAAACCGACAACCTTCTCCCGCGAAAGAAAGATTTCGTCTACTGCCTGGCGCTGCGACGCATTCAACTCCGGGTGGCGGTCTTCCGTGGCGATGCGCACTTGCGGCGAGACCAGCATGGGATCGCTGTAGTCGCGCCGATTGCCTTCCTGCATCCGGCCAACGATCTCACGCTCCATGCGTACCATCACGGCGGTTGTGTACTGTCTGCCAGCACCAACGTGCGAGACTTCGCGGAACTCCCCGGCCTCGATCCGGCGCTCGAACTCCTGCCGGACCTGGGCATAGGTGGTTTCTCCCATGCCGCGCACCAGCGCTGTTTCAAGGATCGCGCGGCGGTCCTGCACAGCCGATCTCTCGAAGACATGATCGCGCGCCCAGGTCACGGCCTGCTTCGCCTGAACCTCTGGCTCCGGCATCTGGTATTGCCCATGTTGGCGCGCCTGTGCGACGACGCGGTCCGCCTGATGCCCGTACTGTGCGGCCAACTCGCGGTGCCGCTGTAAGACTTCTCCAGGCGACAGCAGTTCCTTGCGGTCGCGCGTATGGTGGGCCGCGATCTGCGCCGCCGCGGCTCCGTCGATTCCTTGTTCCCGGAGATGGTCTTTGATCTGTTCACGTCGCGGACTGGAAGCCTCCAGATATTCCTTCGTGTAGCCTTTTATTTCCGGCTGTCCATGCTTGCCGCGCTCCAGTTCGTAGCCCAGCTTTTCCAGACGCAGAGCCAACTCGGATCGGTAGACCGCCGTGGCGTAGCGCTGTGACACGAACATCTCGTGTGGCTGCAAAGCTCGCATCTGTTTCCCATTTTCGAGACCGTTCTCGCGCTCGGTCATGTTGAAGATCACGGCATGAGTATGAAGCTGGGGCGCAGCATAGCCATCGACGGGCCGCGCGGTGTCGTGCTCGAAAGTGGCGGCGATAAATTTTCCGGTCGTCTCCGGGGCATGGACATTGCCGATCCGCGCCTGCGTGTATCGTTCAAGCTCCTGAAGCGCCGCGCGTACACTCTCCCGATGGGCTTCCCGCACCCGATCATCGCCGCCCACGAGAGCGGTAAGCGATACCGACTTCGGCGCAGAGAATGTGGCGTCCCACCCGGCGCGATGCTCGGCGCTGGTCACCTCTCTGCCAAATTTGCCTTCATAGGTTCTCGAAACTTGATGCCGTACGAGCTGCTCTTCGGTGTGCGGATGTTGGCCTTCACTCAGTCGTGCAAAGTGTTCGGAACCAACGCCACCTTGCAACCCCCACTGCTCGGCGAGTCTGCCCTGCCACTCACTGTGACCCTGCTGATCGCGGCTCCAGTAGTTCTGTTCCTGCGAGGCAAACTCCCGCACATGGTAGGTCTGCGCCTGGCTGGCTGACAGCGGTTTCGAGATCGTGAGCATACCGAGCGTTCCTCAAGCGTGAAGTGGTGTTCTTGGCAATTTGTCTCTCATTCGATTCCCTTCGTTTTCTCCCAGGCGAACGCCTCTTTGGGTTTGGTCTCGGGCGCACCGATGGTCGAACCATTGACGGTCGAACCAAAGAGCGCGAGCATCGGCTGGGTAGGCTTCTTCAGCGGATCGGCGGGAGCATTCGCGGGCACTGATGGCGCTGGTTTCGGCGCGATCTCTGGCATCTGCCGCTGCGAAAATCTCGGCAGTCTGAATCGGATTCTGCCCATCTTTATCCTCCATCTCTGGATCAAACTTGGCCGAGGTCGGCCCCATTCGATCGTCTCCCTATCCCGCCATTTACGTGAGGACCGGTTCTGCAACACACTCCGCACAGCCAGTAGCAAAAGGAACATCGCGGCTACCCAAAGCAACGGCGTCAAGAGCGAAAAGCTTCCGGGAAAAGGCATGGCACTCATGGCATACGAGCTCTTTCCTTGCCCTCGCGGGCGAAGAAGTCATCAAGAAGTTTGCGAGCCTGCTGAAGCTTTCGTGCGTCTGCCTGGTCGCGAATTTTGAGGACGGAATCAGGCGACAATTGTCTACCTTCCGATGCGGCCTCGAGCGGCTGCATGGAAGAGATTCAAGAGCGTGTAACGCACCGCCCAGACTTCGGCCAATACCAGTTCGGCGGGATCAGCGGGCCGCTGTCGCGCAGCGCACAGAGCGGTCCCGCGCAGCCACTCGGAGAGAGCCTGTCCCGCGCTTTCGGCGGCAGCTTCTATCTCTGCCTAGTTCTTCGGGAGTCAGTCTCGTGGCCGCGGTCTTGGTGCGGAAGCCGGGCTTCGCCTCTTCTCCGAACGGCAAACTGGACTGGGGATTAGCTTGAACGCGGGGACTACTCATTGGACGAACCGCCTTGTTGCACTACTGCGCTTGATTCCGCTGCGATTAAACTGCGTAATTGTTAGTTCACAGGAAGCTCTTGCGCTTCAACGCGTTTACGTGATCGACGCTCTGGCAGCCACTTTGTCGCAAACAAACATCATCGTTCGATATTGCAGTCACCCAGCGGATGACGAATTTTGTTGACGCAGCGAAAGTTAACCTGCGTAAACATCGAAGCGCTGTCTGGCGCTCCGCAGTTCCCAATTGGGGGTGACGTGTCCACCCTTCTTCCGGTGCGAAGCACCGCGCTTCTACATCTCGCCATACTCCAGCGCCAACGTTTCCCATGCGCTGACCACGTCTGGCGACTGCCACGCCCGCTGAAACAAAGTGCGAATTGCCTTCCAGTGCTCTATAGGAAAGCTGAAACTGATCCCGTTCTCGCGAGCACAAAACGACACATTCAACTCCTCATTCTCCATGATCATGTTGATGGCCGAGAAATAAGACCCTTTCCACTGTGCGAATGGGCGTGTCATGTTATGCCCTTCGAGCATCCTTCGGAACTCGGCAATTCGTGCGTATCCGCCCACGGGATAGCGAGGTGCCAGTGGCCCAGGAAACTGCAAGATAGGGGAGAATTCGTTGCCTTTCTCCCGCACGAGATCGAGACGGTATCCGGCCTCTTCCTGTGCGGGCAATCCTCGCTGCACGGGGAGTTCAAAATCGTCGTCATTCCCCCTCTGTTGGCCGTGGGCGCAAAGGCTTGCGATGAGCCGCATAATGCCCTCTCGCGCACACTCGCCAAAGAGCAGCCCAATGGGGCAACAGGGCATCGTTCAGCTTCTCGACATTCGAGAACTTTTCCTCATCCAAGAGAGTGTAGAGATTGCGAATGGCAAGCAAGGGTCTGCGCCGCTTCTGAGTCGAATCATTCAGCATTTGAATCGTATGCTTAACGACTCGGCAAACGTCTTCGCTTTCGACCGCAGATGCCTCCTTTGCTGCAGCCTGTTTGTCCTCGGGAAGGGTCATCAAATAAAAGAAGTCGCGGGGCGATTTCTTTTGTCGGCGTACCAGAGCGTAAGCAGCGAGAAATGCCTCCAGAATCTCGGCCAAAGATTCATAAGAAAGCTGGCTTTGTTCGGTGCTCGTAAACGACTCTGCACCCTTCGCGCAATAGTAGGCAACCAAGGTCCATTCGGCCAGGGATAGAGGCAACTTTGCCTCTGCTTTCCCGCGAATCTTGAGCAGAGAATCGGTTGGCTCGGTGAGCAGATTTGCTAACTCAAGACGGTCATCTCTTGCCGACTCAAGCAACTGTTTTGCGGCCTCCGATGTTGAGACGGATTGGCCCGTCTTGAGAGCGATCACTTCCTTAAGCGTTTCCAGCCTTGAACGGAGTTCCTCGGAAATCCGAATGGAAATCACCGGTTGGTGCGGCGTCGCTGCCTTCTCTGCCATCGGCCCTCCCAATCAAAATTATGTAACGATACATATTGACTGTATTGGTACCACTGCGTTATTGTCAAGCGCAATACCAGCCAGGAGTCGATTAACCATGCCCCAGCCAAATCAAACAAGAAAAGCTTCTTCCCTTCATTTGGCAGATACCGCAGGTTGGAACACAAGCAGGAGAAAACCTAGCGTTAGAGCTCTTCCGCATCTGGGTGCACAATCACCCGAGCCTTTTGTAGAGGCAACCGCAGCTGGGGAATTTCTCAATTACTCCTCTCGAACGATAAAACAGATGGCCCGAGAGGGGCGGATTCCCGCTCATCCTTTTGGATCCGGTGCTCGCAAGAGATGGTATTTCCTCATTTCAGAGCTTGCGGAACATCTTCGCGGTCAGGTAAATTCCGCTCATGGAGAAGCTGGTCGTGACAAGACACAGAGGAGGGTCATTTGAGTCACGATCACTGCAAGCCTGTCCGCTACAACCGGGGCATGCTTCGCAAGGAAAAGAGAGCAATCGGAACGGTGTGGGTGTTCCGCTGGAGCGAGGAAGCGAACGGACAGCGGCGCCAGCACAAAGATGTCATCGGCACAACGAAACAATTCCCTACCGAAGCGGCAGCGAACAAAGAGGCCGATCGGCGACGATGCCGGCTCAACGAAAACAAACAGTACTTGAGCCTAAAGGCGATCACGTTCGGGGAACTCATCAACCACTACCTCGACCACGAGCTTCCACGTTTGTCAAAATCGGCTCGCAAGGCGAACAGGTCGTACATCAAAAACTGGATCGAACCGAATTGGCACGGTCGTATTGCCTGCAGCATGAAGACCATGCAAATTCAAGAATGGTTGGACAGAATCCAGCACCCGGACGGAACCAAGGTGAAGATCAAGAACGTGCTGTCGGCGATCTTCTCACACGGGGTTCGCTGGGAGTTGGTAGAACGCAACCCGGTGTGCGGCCAGGGAGGAAGTCCGGGACATCGCGGTGCTTCAACCGGAGTTCGTCAAAGCAACAGAGTTTCAATCCGGCGTTTGGCCCTTGCCCCAGATGTTGTTCGTCAAACTCTGGAGCAGTTGCCGTTACGAGAGGCGACGATGGCGCTCGTAGATGCAGTCACGGCTCTGCGCGCATCAGAGTTGATCGCATTGAAGTGGAAGAATGTCGGGTGGGGGACAGGAATCCTTCAGTCCGAATTCGCTTTAGTCGAAGGCGAACTGAAGGAAACCAAGAGCAGGAACAACCCTCTGCCACTGGCGGAGTCCGTTCTACAGGTACTTCGTCTTTGGCGGGAAAACACGGCCTATCGCTCGGACGAGGATTGGATTTTTGCCAGTCCGCATTATCATGGCAAGACTCCATACACCTATCAAATTCTCTTCCGACGACACATTCGTCCCGTGATCGAGAGAGTCGCTGGAATAAAGAGCAGCAAAGAAGCACCGATCGGATGGCACACGCTACGCCGATCACTAGCGACATTGCTGATCTCGAACGGGGAGAATGTGAAGGTCGCGCAGTCACAGCTTCGTCACACAACCCCAAAGATTACGCTGGAGCTTTACGCACAGGCCGTTTCAGCCGATCAGCAGGAAGCGCACAAGAAGGTCGTTCAGATGGTGCTTCCGGCAGCATTCTCGGAGAAATTGAAGGCGCGGAAGCGTTACCGCAACGGCGTAGAAACTAGAGCGCCGTTTGCTCTGGGTGTCCGGGGGTGCCCGAAATCAACCCTGCCGAAATCAGCTAACTGCTTTGAAATCTTGGTGAGCGCGGCAGGATTCGAACCTGCGACCCATGCCTTAAAAGGGCATTGCTCTACCAACTGAGCTACGCGCCCACAAACCATTGAAAATAAAAAGCTAATTCGGCAGTGTGCTCTTGACCGAGACTGTATCCAGCGCACGATCAGCGCACAATGCAGCTTCCGCAGCGTCCAGCTTACCCATAGCAGCCGTAGCCTGCTCGGTTACGGTCTCGATGTAGTGCTTGCGAGTTATGCTCACGTCTGTGTGTCGCAAAATCTGCTGAATCATCAAGTCATCTCCAAGCGAGTACAGCGTTGTGGCCAGTCCGCGGCGGAAAGCGTCCCAACCGTGCCACTCTGGTAGGTTACCATCTCGCACGTATTCGTGGGAATCGTCGCATTCGCCTTTGGGCTTGCGGCAAATGCCGCAACGATTCAGCACGGGCATGATTTCGCGGTTTAGGGTGTTATTCAGGTTCGCAGGCTTTCCCTTGGCGTTGGCCAACATCAGACCACGCGATGGGGTGTCAAGCATGTTTCGACACACTTCTCCAAGCGCTCGAACAAGCGCCATTTTCGCTCTAGTTGGTGAAGTGCTGAATCCAACCAAGGCTCGCTTTCTAATCAGTATCGGCTCATCTGTGCTGTCTCCTGTAGATAGAAACACGTCCTACAGCAAAGCCTAAAACCACTCCCAACGTAGCGAAGCATCACAGTCTTCGTTGGTTCGCACTAGAGGTTAGGTGTCAGTGCCGCGGCAAAGGCGGAAGCGCTACCTTCTGCTGAATCCCTGCGCCCTCGACGATGGTGTAAATGAAATCTGCTGCGACGTCTCGCAGAACTTCGGTTTCACCATTAGGCCAGCGAATGCGTACTTCACTCATCCTTTCGTTCGCCGCCAAACCGAAGTGCAATCGCAAGTCATCCTGCGAGAGGTAACTGGCACCACCGCGCACTTCACTGAACTGCACTAGCGTGCCGGCCTTCACCGTCACGCGCGCGCCAATCGCAGCCTTGTTGCTTTTCATTCCAACCAGCTTAAACAATACCCGGTGATTCGGGCTGTCGTTGTGATTCATCAGAAGCGATGGCGGTTCGCCCACGTTGAGCACCACAATGTCGACATTGCCATCGTTGCTGATGTCTCCAAAGGCCGCGCCCCGCCTTGATTGTGGAGGCATGCTCGCCAGCGCCCGGGAAACATCTTCGAACGTTCCGTCGCGCTGATTGCGGAATAGCAACATCGGCTGCCGGTACGGTGTTCCTCCGGGAATCGTGTCGACCTGGGGGTAGACGTGGCCGTTGGCGATAAACAAGTCGAGCCAGCCGTCATTATCCATATCAAAGAAGGCGGTGCCCCAGCTGACTAAAGGATAAGTTGGCATCATCAGGCCAGAGCGCACGGTGACGTCGGCGAAATTGTCGTTGCCGAGGTTGTGATACAGGGTTGAGCCCTGCTCAAAAAAGTTGGTGACAATCATCGACAGCCGGCCTTCGTGAAGATAGTCGCCCCAGTCGACGCCCATCGATCCTTGTTCCATGCCGTCACCACTCAGCGCGACTCCGTCCAGCAGTCCGACCTCCTCAAACGTTCCGTCGTGCTTGTTGTGATACAGAAAGTTCGGCCCGGCATCGTTGGCCACATAAAGATCCGGCCAACCGTCGTTGTCATAATCGCCCCAGGTCGCGCCCAAGCCGTAATAATGGTGAGGATCATCCACACCCGCCTTCTTCGACACTTCTTCGAATGTGCCGTCACCCTTGTTATGAAACAGTAAATCCGATTCCCCGAGCATGCCCCACGGACCGCACTGCACCAGCACTCCCTTGTAGCGACAGAAGCGCGGATCGTTGCCGAACTGCGGCAGGTTGTTGATATCCACGTGCACGTAACGCGAGACGAAGAGATCTACCCGGCCGTCTCGATCGTAGTCGGCCCAAGCGGCTCCCGTGCTGAAGCCGCCGGCGCCCACGCCAGCTTTTTCGGTTACATCTTCAAACTTGCAGTTGCCTAGGTTGTGATAGAGCGCGTTGCCGCCGTAGCCGGTGACGTAAATATCCTGCAGGCCGTCGTTGTCGTAATCAGCCACGGCCACGCCCATGCCCCAGCCCTTGTGAGTGAGGCCGGCGGACTTGGTGATGTCGGTGAAATGAAGTTCGTTGTTCTTGGAATCAGTATCCTGATGGTAGAGCGTGATCATTAAGTCGCCGCCCTGGCGGTAACGCTCGACCGTGGAGCCGTTGACGGTGATGATGTCGAGCTTGCCGTCGTTGTCGCAGTCGATCAGTCCTACGCCGCCGCTCATGGATTCGACAATGTACTTTTTATCGGGAGAAGAAATGTGGGAGACCGTAAGGCCAGCTTTCTGTGCGACATCTTCGAACTGCGGTAGAGGCTGCTCGCGGGAATTCTGCGTCGTCTTGGGTAACGATGAACCTATCGGGAGCTTGCCTGGAGAAGACTGTGCGAGCAGCATCGCAGTCAGTAGCCATCCCATCCCCAGGGAAAGTGTCCACACGGAAAGCAGTGCTCGCATAAGCAGACCCCGATTATACAGGGGGTTGGAGAAGTCGACGCTGGATCTCAAAGTCGCAGACCGAAACGCATAGCATGTCGATCCGTGAGTTAGAATTTGGCATATGCAGAGGCAAATTCGCCCCTGGCAGATCGCGAATATATGCGCGATGTGGCTGCTGATCGCGCATTGCGTGCTGGCTCAGACGCAACTGCCGCACAACGCGCCCACCCCAACTGCCGAGGAAATACAGCTGCACACCTATCTCGAACAGGCCAGGGATGCGATGCACAAAGGCGACAACGCGGCTGCAGAAGAAGCTCTGCGGAGCGCATTGAAGATCGATCCGCATTCAGTCGCTGCGTTAAACAATCTGGGAATCGTTATGGCCCGTATGGGGCGCCCTGCCGAGGCGATCCCGCTCTACGAAGAAGCGCTGAAATTCCACCCGGACGACGCTGCGACGAAGCGCAATCTCGCGATCGCTTATTTCAAAGCCCAACGGTACGCGCCGGCGTGGCGCTTGCTTCGACCATTGTCTGTGGCGTATCCAACCGACTTTCAGATTCTCGACTTGGCTGGGCTGTGCCTGTTTGCTCTCGATCGTTATCCGGAAGCCGCCAGCTATCTGGAACGCGCGAACCAGGCGCAGCCTTCCGATCTGGAGACGCTCGACATGCTGGGCAAGGCATATCTGCGGATGAAGGACTACAAGGCGCTTACGAGCGTGTTCGCTCGCATCATGCAGGTCAATCCAAATTCGGCGTCCGCTCACATCATGATGGGCACGGCCTACGATGAGATGTCGAATCGGCCGGAGGCTATCAAAGAATATCAAGCGGCCGAAGCCGCCGACCCGAACTTCATGGGAGTCCATTCCGGCCTGGGCTTTCTATATTGGCGAGAAGGCGAGAACGATCTCGCCGAAAGAGAGCTCCGGATAGAACTGAAACACTTTCCGAGCGACCCGGTGGCGAACTGCATCCTCGGGGAAATACTGTTGAACAACTCGCAGCTCGGGGAAGCGAAATCGCACTTCCAGTCGGCCCTCAAGGCAAATCCCCGTTATGGCGAAGCTTTGTTTGGTTTGGGGAAGACCGAGATCGCGTTGAGAACGCCGACCGGGGCGGTTGAGCCGCTTCGCAAAGCCATCCAGATCGATCCCAGCAACGCCGAGGCGCATTTCGTATTGGGCACCGCCTTGCGCCAGTCCGGACATCCTGTCGAGGGACGGCGAGAACAGAAAATCTCCGTTGAACTTCAGGAGAAAAAACGATCCGAGGCGATTGAGCGAAACGAGAGCAAGTGATTTGCAGGAAGCAAAGCCGGCAATCTGTTCCGCCGGACGTTTTCGCCGGCAATAAGAAAAGGCGCATGCATGAAGCATGCGCCCTCAATCGACTTCGACGGCGGTCAGAAGTTAAATTTGGCGCCGATCTGAACGTTGCGCGGATCGTGCCATCCGTTGACCGTGCCAAAACTCATGCCGTCATCCACGTTGGTATCGATCGTCATGGGATTGCCGTGGTTGAAGGTGTTGAAGGTCTCGAGACGGAGTTGCATGCTCAGCCGCTCCGCAAGTCTTGTGTTCTTGATCAGAGACATATCCCAGACCTGTAATCCGGGTCCGTAAATTGCCCCGACTCTGGAGGTACCGAAATGCCCGACTGCGTCTGTGAAGGCTGCCGTGTTGAAGAACTGCGCGGCGGTTTTCGGGCCGCCGACATTGCCGCTGATCTGATCGGCGCGGATCTGAATCGTGCTCCCGGACCGGGTCATGCCTAGACCGCCAGGATAGAGTGGACAAGAGGTGGTAGTCGCCGAGATTATGCAACTGCCCTCCGAGGTGGGAACTGACACCGCTGCGAACGGGTCCGAACTTTGACTAATCGAAAGCGACTGGCCGGTCTGGATGGTGGTGATGCCGGAGATTTCCCACCCACCGAGAGCTTTACCCACAAAGCCGCTCTGGCTCTTGTAGAACGGCAGATCGTATACATAGCTGGCGATGAACATCTGCGGAGTGTTCAGCGTGGATGGCCCATAGCTCTGCTTCAAATCGTAGGTGTTGTACGTCGCCAAGGAACGGTCCTCGGGACTTGTCGTGAGAAGCCTCGACCACGTGTAACCAATTTGTACGGTCAAGTCCCTGCTGAAGTGGCGATTCAATGATGCTTGCAGGGAGTTGTAGTTGCTGGTGAATATCGGGATGCGATCGGTGATAGCTCCGTACCCAGCATATGGTCGGATAGCATTTACGTCGTCGCCTGGGCTCGCCAATCGTGCAGTCAGCGTGGGTTGATTGAATTCCACATCGCCCAGCAGATGTGTGCCTTTCGTGCCCACATACCCAACTTCCAGCACAGTGTTCGGCATAACCTCGCGCTGTACGGAAACGTTGTAGTCCATGTAGCTCGGCACCTTGAAGGTAGGAGTTCCGGTTGCGATCAAACCGTTTGGACCGAGCGGCGGGCCCGCTAGCTGCCCACCAAGAGGATTGTCGAACAAGTTCAGACTGCTGTTGCTGGTATTGTTCACGGTCACAGTTTGGACCAACGGAGGATCGGTGAACGCATTCTGCTCCCAGATGCCATTCAAGGTGCGATCATAGAAAATGCCAAACCCAGCTCGGACGGCCATCTTGCCGTTCCCGAAAGGATCATAGGCCAGTCCCAGACGCGGTCCCCAGTTGTTGTTGGAGTTTGGATTCACCCGGCTGCCGAACGGGGAGCAGGACACCTGGGTCGCGATGGCTTGAGCTGCCGTGCAAGCAGCCCCAGTGGGGAAGATCAGACCGTTGGCATAGGTTGCCGCGCTGATCGGGCCGCCGCTGGCCGTCACTCCGGTCATATTTCCCGAGAACGGATCGATGACGGCAGCATTGGCCGAACTAAACAGAAGAGGATCGAAACTATTCAGGGTGTTGTTGCTATCGGTGGGAGATGGGAAATAGCTCCACCGCACGCCTGCGTTTATCGTCAACCGCGGCGTGACCTTCCAGTCATCCTGCACGTAGACTTCGAAGTTAACATAGTTGAGGTGGGGAATCGTGTCCTTGCTCGGCTGAGTATAGCTATCTGCCTGACCCAGCAGGAAGTTAGCGAATGCGGGGTTTCCGTTCGTAGGGCTGAAAGTGAAGGTGGCGAAGCCAGAGGAGGCGTTTTCGGTTTTCTGCATCCACATCGCCGTAAAGCCGGTGCGGATGGTGTGGTTCCCGTGTTGGATGGAGAGATTGTCGAATATATTCTTGTCAATGTTGCGCTCGAAGTAGGGCGCGCTGCCATTTCCCAAACCGGTAAGGGCCGGAACCGCCTGTGTTCCTCCGGTAAAACCAACGTTAGGCGCGCGGCCATTCGGATCCTGGTACTTCGTGTTGTTCGTGAGTTGGCTAAGGAAAGACGGAGAATTGGCGATTCCGCTCAGAGTGGAATTGATTGCTCCCCAAGCGTCCACATATTCGACTTCGTTCACCACCCTCGGTGAGATGGTGAAGCTCGCATTAAGGACCAGGTTGCGGCCCGGCGCGTTTACAGACGTGGTTTCTACGCCGGGGTAGTTTCCGCCGCCCCACAGCGAGAAGGGCTCATTCTGCGGGACGACGTCTTCCATATAGCGCCCGAAGAGGCGGACCCTGTCGCCGATGTTCTGATCGAGCCTAATGATGTCCTGGCGAAAATTGTTTAACTGGCTGTAGTTAGTAACCAGCTGTCCCGTCGAAGTATTCGGCGGATTGTTCACCATAAACGCATTGAGATACGCGGTAGCATTCGTGCTGAAGCACGTCGGGCTGATGGTGGATACACCGCCGGCATTGGTGACGCAGCCTCCAGGGGCAATTGTGACAGGGCTTGTGAAGGAACCGGCAAGCTCGGCGGGAGTTGGCACATTGATGACATTCAGGCCCGGGGTGCTCGCCTTGCGCCACTCCTCGGACCAGAAAAAGAAGGTCTTGTCTTGCTGCGGGTGGTAAACCTTCGGAATGTACACGGGACCGCCGACGGTGAAACCAAAGTCGTTGTAGCGCTCGATGGGTACGGTATCTGCGGTGGAGAGGGGTTCCCCGTTCGCAATCGAGGCACGGCCGCCAAACGTATTCGCATTATAGAAATTGTTGCGGTTGAATTCGTAAGCGCTGCCGTGGATTTGATTCGTTCCGGACTTGGTCGCGACTACGATCTGGCCGCCGCCGCTGCGCCCGAACGATGCATCGTAGTTGCTGCGCTCCAGAGTGAACTCCTGGATGGCGTCGATACTGGGAGTGTTTAGCAATGTCCCGTTCGAGCCGCTGTCGTTGATGTCGGCCCCGTCCACCGTGTAATTGTTCGCTCCCGTCCGCGCCCCATTCACCGAGATACTTGTGTTGTTCGCTAAACCAAAGCCGACTTTATCGGGCAGTTGATTGGCGACGCCGGGTTGCAGGAGAATCAGCTGCTCGAAGTTGCGATTGTTCAGCGCCAACTCTCGAACCTGCTCTCCGGTGACCGTTCCGGATTCTTCCGCAGTCGTGGTCTGAATGGGCGTGTTTTCTGCGACCACTTCGATGGTTTCGCTGGTTTTTCCGGTCTTCAATTGCACATCCAGAGTGTGCTTTTCGGCGACGTTCAGAACGACTTCGTTGGCCACGAAGGTCTGAAAACCGGCGTCCTTCACCGTGACCGTATATCGGCCAGCAGGGAGGTTCGTGATATTGAAACTGCCGGTGTTGGTGGTGGTGACGGTGCGAACGTCGATGCCGGTTTCATTGCTGTGAACCACGACCGTCGCGCCAGCCACCAGGGCTCCGCTGGGATCGGTCACCGTACCGGTAAGCGTAGCCGCCAGCTCTTGCGCCAGTCCTGCTGTTGACAAGCCGAGGATGACTACGCTGACCGCTAGAAATAGGGCCAGCTTCTGCGCAGTTCCGCACTCGTCGCTTTGTCCCAAGTTCCTACGCGTTCGGTACGCCAATTTTGACATTGCAGTGCCTCCTGAAGCTTTCCCCCCAACCGGGTTACAAACTGGTCCCTAATACAAACGAACTATGCTATATAGCACGCAATGGCTCATAGTCAAGAAAAAAAAACAATAGTCTGAAAAAAGTGTCCGACTCGCCCTTCATGGACCTGTCCCCCCACCAGAGAGGAACCTCGAATGCGAAAAGTTGTAATGCGAGAGCAAGTCCCAAATCAGGGAAAAGACTGCGTCAAGTGCGCCTGAATTACTCGTTGCCGGGCAGATTTGACGCTGCCCACATTCTGATCCGCCGCAAGGTAGCGCCGTTCCCGCTCTAATCTTCTGCCAATAGGCCTTTGAAGGACCATTGGACGCCATCCTTCAGGAATTGAGCTTTACATCAACCTTTCAATAAGCTATATAGCATATGGCGCTGCTGTGGTGGCATCGAGGACTTAGAGCGGCGGTTCGCCGTCCAAGAGATTCTGGAAACGAGAAATTATGTCTGGTAATCATCGCAATCGGACACCAGCCTACAAAAGAATCCAGAGCGAGATCCGCAACCGGATTGCTTCCGCTGGCCTGAAGCCCGGGGATGCGGTTGCGTCGGAGCGCGAACTGGCCAAAACCCACAAGGTGAGCCTCATGACTGCGCGCCACGCATTGGCGGGTCTGGAACACGAGGGAATCGTCGAACGGCGGCTGGGAGCGGGCACCTTCGTCGCCGTCCCTAAAATCCACTTCAACAAGTTGATGAGCTACACCGAGCAAATGGCGAGCCGTGGTTTGGCTCCGCGCTCTCGCGTGCTGGTGGCAAAGGTGATTGAGAGCGATCCGGAAGTTGCGGCCAGGCTAGGGCTACCAGCAGCCAGCCGAGTGGTAAGGATCCAACGTCTCCGGCTGACGGGGGAAGAGCCATTCGCGCTGGAAACCTGCTACTTGTCCGCCACTGACTTTCCCGATCTGGCCTCGGCGCCTCTGGGACGCAGTTCGCTGTTTGCGATTCTCGAGCATGACTATGCCACGAAATTGGCATACGCAGACGAAGAAGTCGATGCGACTTCAGCCGACGCAGATGTCGCGGATCTCCTTCGCGTGCCTCGCGGAGCCTCAGTGCTGCGCATTCGCCAGATTATCTATTCCACCAAGGCCAAGGCTACGATTTATGTAGTAGGTTTCTACCGCTCTGAACGGCACACGCTGTTTATCCGGCGCTTCCGCTAAAGCGTTGCAGCCAGCGGCCCGTGAAAAGAGGCCACGATGCATCTCGCAGTTGCCGTGCTTCTCTCTAGTCTTGCAGCAGCGCGGGGCGCCCCCAATCAGTCGATGCAGGCGCAAAGCGCGGCTCCTGGATTCGTCAACACACTGATGCCGCAACCCTCGCAGCTTTCCGCGCAGGAAGGGCGTTTCACCCTCCCGCCCTCCTTGGCTGTCATCACAGACCATTACAGAGACGCGCGACTCGATGCCGCCATAGCGCGCAGCCTTCAGCGAATCGAGATACAAACCGGTATTTCAATTGCAACATCTCCATCCACGAACGCATCCGCCGCGCTGGCTGTGAGTGTTGATGGCCCCGGACAAACCATCCAGTCAGTCGATGAAGACGAGTCGTACTCTCTCGACATCAGTTCTTCGGGTGTGCGCCTTCACGCCGCTACGGTCGTCGGAGCCATGCATGGGCTCGAAACTCTGCAACAGTTAATACAGACAGATGCAACCAGCTATTTCCTTCCCGCAGTGTCGATTCAAGACACTCCACGTTTTCGCTGGCGCGGGCTCATGATCGACTGTGGACGACACTTCATGCCAATTGAGGTGCTTAAGCGAACGCTCGACGGAATGGCCGCCGTTAAGCTGAACGTCTTCCATTGGCATCTTAGCGAAGACCAGGGCTTCCGCATGGAGAGTCGAGCTTTCCCTCGGCTTACTCAGTTAGGCTCTGACGGACTTTTCTATACGCAGGAGCAGGCCCGCGAAATTGTCGAATATGCGCGCGACCGGGGCATCCGTGTCGTGCCGGAGTTCGACATGCCAGGACACACCACCGCATGGTTCGTGGGATATCCCGATCTCGCCAGTGCTCCCGGTCCCTTTCAGATCGAGCGGGAGTTCGGCGTCTTTGATCCGGTGATGGATCCTACGCGCGAAAGTACCTACAGATTTCTCGATACATTCATCGGAGAGATGGCAGCCATCTTCCCCGACCACTTCATGCACATCGGAGGGGACGAGAACAATGGCGTGGAATGGAAGGCTAATCCGCGCATCCAGGCCTTCATGCGCGAACACAATCTCCACGATACAGGCGCGCTGCAAAATTATTTCAACCAGCGTCTCCTGAAAATTCTTGAGAAGCATGGCAAGCACATGATCGGCTGGGACGAGATTCTTACGCCCGATCTGCCCAAAGACGTTGTCGTTCAGAGCTGGAGGGGCTTTGATTCGCTAGCCGCTGGAGCGAAAAACGGGTACAGCAGTATTCTCTCTGCCGGCTATTATCTGAATCTCATGAGCCCCGCCGCAGCCCACTACATGGTGGACCCTCTGCCCCAAGCGAGCAGCCTGAGCCCAGAGGAGCAGGCGCGCATTCTGGGCGGAGAGGCGTGTATGTGGACCGAGCAGACGACTTCACGAGACCTCGATTCTCGCATCTGGCCTCGCGCCGCGGCCATCGCCGAGCGTCTGTGGTCGCCGCGCGACATAGACAACATTGACGACATGTATCGAAGACTCGCCGTTGAGTCACTGCGACTGGAAGCTCTCGGTCTTACACACATCTCCCAGGAGGGAGCCAGCCTGCGCCAGTTAGCCGGAACCCGACAGATCGATCCGCTCGTTATCCTCGCATCTGTGCTCGAGCCCGTCGCCTTCCACGATCGCGCACACCTGCAGCACCCGAACCAACTCACGCCACTGAATCAACTCATAGACGCTCTTCCACCCGATCCGCCGTCGCGCCATAATTTCGAGCTGCTCGTCAAGGCCTATTTGCAGAATCTCGAAACTCCATCGCGGAATGAAGCCGAGCTTACTACCACGTTCAAACACTGGATCGCCGCAGAGCCCGGAGTCCTGCGCTTGATGGCAACCTCACCGCTGCTCGCCCGGGCAGAGCCGCGAGCTCAGCAGCTCACCGTACTGGGTACGATAGGGCTGGAGGCAGTCTCTCATCTATCGTCCGGACTGCCCGCAGCTGCCGGTTGGAAGGCTCAGCAACTTGCTCTCTTGGACGAGGCCGAGAAACCGCAGGCGCTGGTTCGCTTCACGGTGATCAAGCCCTTGCGCGACCTGGTCAGCGCGGTTCGTGAGACGACAAATAGTCCATCAACACAAAATTAGGGGCAAGCCGGCTCTGCAGCCGGCCTGCCCGAGTTCTTCATTTTATTTTCCAGGGCCTCTACAAACTAGCGCCCCAGGCCCGCTGCCATTGTTTTCACAAAGGTTCCGTTCGCGTCATCGTCTTTCAGTGCCCACACGTAGGCGCCGCCCAGACCTCCCGGCACCTTCAGGTTGATATAGATCGTTTTCAAGAACACCGTAAAGGGATCGTCGTAGGTGTAAAAGGTCCCGCTGGTTGGGTCGAACAGCGATACCGCTACCCTTCGCGGATCGAAGTAATTGCTGTAGCCATTGGAGGTGAGCGTGGAGAGCGTCGAATAGGTCAGAAGTCCGGGAGTTAGAAGTGGGTCGCAGCCGGCCGTGTTGCCACTGAGGTCCGGACACAAACCTGTTCCGTTCGCCCACAGAACTGGAGAAGGGGCGGTTGAGTTCTGGTACAAACCGCGGTTCACGTTTGGAACACCCGTCCAGCCAGCCCCGTAAAGAGGCATCCCCATGGTGTATTTGCGCGGCGGTACGCCCGCTTTGAGATAGGCATCTACAGTGTCGTTAATGTCGAGGTCCTGGCCAAAGAGCGGATCCTGCCGGGAATCGAACAGCGGAGAGGCGTCATTGGTCTGCGTGACCCATGAGCCGGAATAGTTGTAGCCGTCGATGGTGATGAAATCAACCTGCTCGGCAGCTTTACGAAGATCGATGTTGACATAGTTCTGCGAGCCCGCCGGCCCATCGAACGACAACGTGTATTGCTTGCCTGTGGTTTTGCTCAGGGCGTTCAATTGGCCGCGGAATTCTTGCAGCAGAGCTGTAAAGTTCTGGGTGTCGGTCGCGGTGGGGAATTCCCAATCGATATTGAACCCGTCAAACAAGCCGGGGGCAGTGACGCCTGGGGCAATATTGCCGCTGACAAACATATCGATGCAGGAAGCGGCCAGCGCCTGTCGTCCGGCAGCGGTGCTGGCGGCGCTCACAAAGGCTGCAGTATTCGCAGCGGACGCCCCTCCCAAAGACATCAGCACTTTCAGGTTGGGATGCAGTGCTTTAAGTTGTTGGATAGCCGCAAAATTTCCATACAGCGGCCCTGGGTAGGCCGTGCCGTTCACACTGGGCAGGTATGGAGACTGATAGTCAGCCCAGGTATCGGCAATGGCGCATGCTGGTGTCGGACTCGTCGTCACATTGCCAAAGGCGTAGATGAGGTGCGTCAGTTTATCAGCCACACCATTCTGTTGCAGATTCGCAATGTTGTAACCAGCGTAGTAGATACTCCACTCTTCGAAGTATCCTCCGACAATTTTTCCTTGATTGTTGTTTTGTGCGAATGAGGGAGCGATGCATGCAACGAGGGCCAACAAAGTTAGTAAAGCCATTCGGAGCAGGCGCGGCAGGAAATGGGTCGACATGGCAAGTGCCTCCAAAAGTTGTAGAGTACGGACCGGCGGAGTATAGAGCTATATAGCGGGACTTGCAAGACCATATTTTTCGAGGCGGGATATTATTATTGCGAGTGCAAGGATATCGAAAGCCTGTCGCCAAAATAGGAGCTGAAAATGCGGCGTAGCGCTGTAGCCTCCGCTGGGCGTCGTTAACAAATCAGCTATATAGCGGAGTGCCGTTTATCTTTTGGTGTTGGAAGGGCATGCAGTTTCCCGGCTGGCATAAACGCGGGGCAAAGGGAAAAGCAAGCTGTCTTCTGGCCAACCTGCCACATTCGTTTATCGGAGTTCCCGATTTACCGGAGCCCCGCCGCAATCGCCTTCGTCAGAGACCCGTTGGCATCGTCGTCATTCAGCGCCCAAACATAGGCGCCGCCAAGCTTCTTCTTCTTGATGTAGGCCGTCTTCGCTGCTACTGACGCGGGATCATCGTAACTATAGAAGGTTCCGGTGTCGGGATTGTGGAGGGTCGCTCCCACTCTCGCCGAATCGTACCAGGCGGTAAAACCGTATTTATTCGTGAGGTTCTTAATGGTCGAGTAGGTAGCAAATCCCGCGGTCAACACTGTGTCGCAACCGGGCGAAGCCGTGGCTTTATCTGTGTTTAGGCAGAGGCCCGATCCCTCGGCCAACGGAACCGGAGCAGGGGCCGTTGCGTTCTGGTACAAGCCATGATTCACGTTAGCGACACCCGTCCAGCCGACGGCGTACAACGGCAAACCCATCGTGTACTTGGCAGCCGGCACGCCGGCGTGGCGATAAGCTCTTACCGTCGCATCGATGTAGCGATCGTCGGCATAAACAGGATCGGCGGCCGTGTCGTATAGCGAGGATGACTCATTGGTTTGTTTGTCCTGCGGAGCGGCGTAGTCGTAACCGTCGATGGTAAGGAAATCTACTTGCGCGGCGGCCGCCTTAAGATCAATGTTTACATATTTCTTCGGGTTTGCTGGCGAATCGAACGTCAGAACATATTTCTTGCCCGTTGTCTTCGACAAGGCATTGAGCTGCCTGCGGAACTCTTTCAGCAGAGCAGTGAAGTTCTGCTTATCCGCGGCGCCGGGAAATTCCCAATCAATATTGAAGCCGTCAAACAAGCCGGGAGCTGTGACGCCGGCAGCGATGTTGCCCTTCACAAACATGTCGATGCACGAAGAGGCAAGCGCAGTGCGGCCCTCAGCGGTGGCTGCGGAGGTTACGAAGCCTGCAACATTGCCCGCTTGTCCCCCCAAAGAGATCAACACTTTCAGCGCTGGATGGAGCCCCTTGAGTTGTTGGATCGCGCCAAAATTTCCGTACAGCGGTGCCGTGTAGGGCTTGCCGCTGACACTGGGAAGGCTCGAATTCTGGTAAGCGGCCTCGCGATCAGCAATGGCACACGCCGGCGGAGAAGTCGGGGTCACATTGCCAAAAGCGTAGATCAAATGCGTCAGTTCGTCCGCCACGCCATTCTTTTGCAAATCAGCAATGTTGTAACCGGCGTACTGAATGCCCCATTCCTCGAAGTAGCCCCCGAAAATCTTGCCATCGTGGCGCGCTTGCGCAAGCAATTGAGAGGCACATACCACAAGCACCACCAAACTCGTCAAAAACGCTCGGAGCAGATACGGCATTAAAGATCGCGACATATCAAACGCCTCCAAGATTCGTGCAGGGTTGATCAGGAGAGGAATCTGTTATCAGCCCAAAACCTGATCGGATCGGCCTTCACTCGGGCATGATCCGTATTAAATCCACGAACAATGGCACCTCCATGATCAATGTTCACAGTTCGTCATTTCCCAGTTACTGATGACGCCTTCCCATTGCTACCCGGGCCACTCCCCACAGATTCGCGTCGCCGCCCAACCGGCTTACCGACTTTTACCTTTTTCGCGCCATCGGCTGCGCTCGTTCCTTCATTCCCCACCGGAGTGCGTCCAGAAACAAGTCGCTCGCACCCGCCCCCGCTTCCAAACTCTATATATTCAGCAGGTATTGGTTTGCCCGCCATAGGGGTGCTCCGTTCGTGGTTCTCATTCCTTTCCGTGTTTCAGGGCGTATTGCAGCGCACAATTCGGCGCACGATGCGTGCCGACTACCAGCATTTTACCCCGATTGTCGTGCAGGAACCCGCTTGGAAGTGATTGATCCGCTTAGTGTGTGTTCGGGGGCGTCCTGTTAAAAGGGCATTGCTTTACCAACTGAGCTACGCGCCCACCCTGCCTTCGATCTAACATATTCTCAAGCGTCCATCGCGCGACTGCGGAGTCGCGGGCTTTGCCGCAGTCGAGCCCTTCCCATGCGATTTCGGCAGCGCCAACGGCGTTGCTGGAATAGAATAGCGCTTCGCTAAGTCTTGGCCTATGAGCACTCTGAGCGAACTCTGGAAAAACTGGGAAGGCCGCGTAGCGGATGGAAAGTTTCCGCTGCGGCAATGGCTGGGAGGTTCGGATCACAGCGCAGTATTTCTCACGGACCGAACCGGCGGGGAATCGCAAAAGGCCGCTATCAAGCTGATCCCCGCGGACTCACGCGAGGCCGTCCTGGTTTCTGCTTGGGCTGACGCCGCAAGACTTTCTCATCCTCACCTGATTCGGCTCTTCGCTTACGGACGCTGCCAGATCGGCGACACGCGTCTGCTCTATGTCGTCATGGAATACGCGGAAGAGAATCTGGCGGAGATTCTTCCGTTGCGGCCGCTTTCTGCGGCTGAGGCTTCCGAGATGCTCCGGCCCGCTGCCGAAGCTCTGGCTTATCTTCACAAGTCTGGGTTTGTGCATGGTCGCATCAAGCCTTCGAACATCATGGCAGTCGGCGACCAGTTGAAGATTTCTGCCGACAGACTTTGCAAATCCGGGGAGCGTGGCGATGCGCGCACACCCAGCGTTTACGATGCGCCTGAGTTGGTACGGGCTGGTCCGTCTCCGGCCTCTGACATCTGGTCGCTCGGCGCCACACTGGTTGCCGTCCTGACCCAGAACGAAGCGAGGGTTAAAAATCTCGCTCGGGAGCCGGTAGTCGTTCCTGAAACGATTTCGCAAGCTGTTCGTGAAATCGCGCGCGGGTGCCTGCAGATCGATCCGCAGCAGCGCTTTACAGCGAGCGACATTCTGGTCCGGCTACAGCCGCAACCTAGCCGGCCTCCAGTTCCCGTTAGCGCGAGAACGGTCGAGACGCGCCCACCGGCGGCGCGTTCCAGGCGGTGGATCGCCGTGCCCATCCTTGCCGCGGCACTCGTCCTCATGGCGTGGGTTGGAAGCAAGTTTATGTCTCATCAGCCGTCGATGCCGGCGGCGGAAGTTAACACTGCCAAATCTC
This sequence comes from uncultured Acidobacteriaceae bacterium, assembly GCA_963786075.1. Taxonomy (GTDB): domain Bacteria; phylum Acidobacteriota; class Terriglobia; order Terriglobales; family Acidobacteriaceae; genus Sulfotelmatobacter. The sequence continues at coordinate 80,915 of CAWAYA010000014.1, forward strand.
CAGCAGCCATTCCCCCCGAGCAATCGCCGGCGCCGTTTGCCGGGAAGGTGCAGCCTGCGCCAACGGGAACGGCGCGAGGCAGTGTGCTTCATCAGGTGATGCCCGACGTTTCGCGGAACGCGCAAAACACGATTCAAGGACGCCTGAAAGTCGTGGTCGACGTTTCGGTGGATGCGTCGGGCAACGTCTCAGAGGCAAAATTCGTTTCTCCGGGGCCTAGCAGGTACTTTGCGAATCGGGCAATGGCAGCGGCGCGGGGCTGGAAATTCAATCCGCCGCAGGTTAATGGACACGCCGCCCCGAGTGAGTGGGTGCTGCGTTTTCAGTTTCGAAAAACATCGGTCGAGGTGTTTCCGGTGGAAAAAAATCCGTGAGCAAAGTGGGTCAGCGTTTTGCTTGTTCTCGTTTCCTCTCTTTCCGTTTTACTTCTTCTCCGCCAGCATTCTTCATCTTCCAAACCATCTGCCGCAACATGCCGAGCAGGAATTCGGAGTCGCCGGTTTGCAGATGAAGACGGCGTACCAGGCGGCGCACCGCACCATGAAAAGAATCTGAGGTGTTGAGCTTGGGGTAATCGCTGGCGCGGAGCGCGGTGAGCAAGGTCTCAGTAATTCTTTCCACCTCGGCTGCGGACGCAGCACTTCCCTTCTCAGGCTCTGCCAAAGCCGCAGGGTCGCGAACTAATTCGTACAGGCAAATCGCCACCGCCTGCCCCAGATTCATCGAGGCATGCTCCTCGCGAGTCGGTATGTGCATAAGCCAATGACAGTGGCTCATGTCCTGGTTCGAAAGTCCGAATTTTTCGGATCCGAAAAGCAGCGCGCAAGGGCCGGTGGCAAGATGCCCGCGAATAATAGGCGCCCCAACCTCCAGGCGCTGGAGGGGATGTTGCAAGTCGCGATGGCCGATCGCGGTGGTTCCGACGACGAGCGAGCAGTCGGCAACGGCTTCCGCTACCGTTCCGTACTTTTCGGCCGTCGCCAGCACGGCGGCGGCGCCCACGGCGGAGCGAGCGCCCTCGAATGCGACATCGTAGGGATTCACGACTCGCAGATGGCGGAAACCGAAGTTGCTCATGGCCCGAGCGGCTGCGCCGATGTTGAGAGGATTGCGCGCATCCACCAAAACGACGCGTAAGTGATCGAATTCAGCAGAAGCCGGCAAGCTGCCTCCATTCTACGGCAGCCTGGCGTTCGCGTCGTAAACAAGCCCTGTCATCCTGAGCGGAATTGGTCGCGCGCGAAGCGCGTGGCAAATGGAGGAGATTTATGCTCTCTTTGATTTCTGCTCGAAATAAATCTTTGGCGAGGCACGTCGCAACGGGATTGCTGCTGCGCGCTTGCGCCCAAACGGGGGTATCCCCCCTCCCCCCTCAATCTCTGGAATCATCAAGTTGGAGTGGTTTTCACCCGCAAAATCTAGATGTCAAAGAACATAGATACTAAAATCTAGACAGCAAAGGACTTGAGGTCGTCGCGAATTGGCTTCTGCCAACCGTCACGGCCTCGACCATGATTGCGCGATTTAATTTTGGGCGCAAGGTCAGATGTCACAGTGGGCCTGTGGAAATTGTTGAAGGTGCCGCGGTCCCATCCGCCGGAAGCCGAGAGCTGAGCGTCTGGAAGATCGCGTGAAACCACGGGCGGGGTCGGGGTCCGTGGTGCCCAGCTTTGCAAGACCGGCAAAGCTGGGGCAGCCTCTTTCGTGGTCGCGGGCACGACGCATTAAGGATGGGCCAACCCCGCTAGCAGCACTGTCATCCTGATCGGAATTTGTCGCGCGCGAAGCGCGCGACAAATGGATCGGGCCTGCCCCGAGCGAGGCCGAGGGGACCCCTATCGGGAAGCGGCCACGCGCGAGTCTCATAGCAAATTTCTATGGTGACCGAGCGTTGTAAATGCTTGAGTTCAGCCAGAATCGCGGTCTACTGCTACCGCCATGCACGCCGCAGCGGAATCCGCAAACACGTTCGATCCGGAGGATTGCTATCGTAGCCTTCGCGGTAACTTGGGCTGCGTCGTCGTTCCGCGCCCAGGACGCGACCTCCTCCCCGCACAAGCTCTCAGCTCCGATCATTGAGCCGCAAATTGTTCTTTTCGTAGAATCGTTGTTCAGACGCAATGGTCGCATACCTTAAGATTCGTAAATGCTGCGAAGAGATCACCCTCCTCAATCCTGGGCAGTGTGTCCGCGTTGGGATCTACTCCACAGGAGACAACCGCGACGAGTACCTCGAAAAGACCAAGCTCTCCTTCCGTGTCCAGTTCGCGGGTCACAGCGATGTCCATCCGTTCGCACCCCCCTCACAATTCAAGCAAATCAAGCCGGAGGGAGGAGACTTTGTAACCGCGGCTCTCAACGCGGGAGGGGCCAAGCTGCCGGATACGATGAAAACTATGGCGAGTCTGGGCGCTTCGGGAGACCACTGGTGCGTGCCCATTGATGCCGGCGACGAACGGCGACCGTGCAGGCGGAGACCGAATCCCTTGGGGCCGTCATGTTCTAAATTCTTCGACCATTCAGATCGAGAGCTTCGAAACCGGCAGCAAGAAGTCGTTCAAGGATTCGCAGGAGATGAGCGCATTTTTGCAAACCTACTATAAGCAGCCAAACGCTGCGCGCCTGCTCCCGGCGCTGCAGTTCGTGGTTGCAGACCAAACCCAACACTCACGCGAAGGGCAACTGGAAATGCTCGCCGCCTTCCTAAGCGCTGCCACCAACGCTGACCCCGTTGCAGCGCAGGACTTCCGGACGCGCATCGCCAGTCAGCCCCCATTAATCCGGGCACTGGGCCTCCTGGTCCTGCGTTCAGCCGGGTACGACATCACAAGCGTGTTAACCACTCTAAGTGCAGAGGAGCAGCAGAAATTCCTGAGCCTCACTCCGCTCCAGGATCCCTACGATCTGGCCCCCACGCGAGAACTCTTTCAGCATCTCGACATGCTATGGGAAGTGTTCGGCGCCACCGGTCAATTCAAACCCGAGAATACAGTCGCTGGCGCCCTTGGCTGGAGAGCCGACTACGAAGACTTCGACAAACTCCGCAAGACTCCAAACCATCCATCAACCCTAACACCATCAGTCGCGCGCGGAGTTACGTACACTGCGGCGGGTTGGTCCCTGTGGTCATTTCAGAGGAACGATCCCCTTGTGGCCGATTACATGACTATATGCTCCTCTGTCGATCTCCCGGGGCGTCAGTCGGAGCTGGCCGGCCTATCGACCAACCCTGCATTTAAGCGGGTCGGGGCGCAAAGGGGGCTGGCCCATCTTTGTCCGACGCCCTCCCTGACTGAGGCTGCCCCAGCTTTGCTGGTTTTGCAAAGCTGGGCACCACGGACCTCGCCCCCATGTTCATTCGTCACATGCCCGGCCTTGCACTCTGTGCTACACCTCGCTGGTGGCCAACAAATTGCGTCGCTGCGACGGCGAGGATACCTCCGCTATCACCACGAGCTGTGATGGCGGCTGCCGTGCTCAAAAAGGCAGATCGCGATCTGCTGCTGGAAGTGCTCGAACGCGTGGGCCGGCGGTATCACTTTGTGGCTGTGGGCTACTGATCATGCCCGAGCAATGCACCGGCTTAAGCGAGCGCGAGCGCGGCATCGTCGAAGGTGATGCAGGCAATAAGCAGGGGTTCGAGCGACGGTGCTGCGGAACGGAGCGCGGCTGACGGTCCTCCGACTAACCATCGGCGGCAAGGCAGGTTGTGGGACACGGCTTTCGACCGCGGTCAAATTTGGCAAGAGCGTTTTTATGACTTTGTGGGGCAGCCTCGTTTCACCGATGTGCGGGCAAGGAACATGAAAGATGGGCCAGCCGTGAGGAGAATCACTCGAATTATCTGCGTAGGCTTTACCACTAGTTCGGCTCGGTCTCCGTTCTTCCCCCACCATTCCTTCCACTTGGCTATATTTTGAGGGGTCGCATCCGCGCCGGGCGGAACGGGCGGATCCTTCACCATCTTCCCTAAGGCGTACAGCAAACATTCATGGAAGGTCTCGGTGAGGCAGGACTCCCGATCAACTTGCGGGCTGTACGCGGTCGTGGTCCATATCGGCTTGTACCAATCCCGCCAGCGTGCGTGGCAATAGGCAGGCCCACTTGCGCATCCCTGTGCTCGGGCCTTCTGCACAACTTCCTCGTTTAGGTCCAGAGCCTTAACCAGAGCATCGACTGCACGCCTGCCACCGATAAACTCGAGTTTTCTCACCGATTCGTAGGCGGTCGCACCGCTCAGTTCTGCAACGATCTGCTCGAACATCTCATTGTCGCCGAGTTGCGCCAACGCCACTTGCAGATTCCCCTGAATGTCCGTCCAGTGCGTGGTGAAAGGTGTGCTCCGCGCAAAACCCATCGCCTCTGGCTTTTCCAGTGTTGGGAATTGCTGCAGCGTGCGCCGGGCGGCATCGCCTCCCTTCGCGGCAATTGCAAGAATCGCATCCGGATAACCCCAATCCACCCTGCGCGCCAGACACCGCAGATATGGGTCGTCTACATTCGGATAAACAGGAAATGTGAGCTGTTGGCCTTTGTGCCTTTCCAGATATGCCTTCCATTGCACGATTCCAGCATCGGAATAATCTGCCACCGGCAAATCAGGCACCTGCCGGCGCCGTCGAATTGTGTCGATATCCTTCAAAATTCCATCGCGCTGGTCCGCTTCGTAATCGCCGAAATCCTGGAGCATCGCCGGATCCTTGGCATGCGCGATCAGGAACTCAATGAGCGCAGCCAGCGCGCGATCATCACCAACAAAGCTCAGAAAGTGTAGGTCTAAGCCTGCGCGGTAATCTTCATCGCCCAGTTTTGCCAGCGCGGCCCGCGCGGCGATGACCCAGCCTTGGCATCCTGCTCCCGGAGCCTTGTCGGTCGGCCACGCCGCAAGCTTTCGCAGCGCGGGTATGGCCTCCTTGTCCGCAACCGATGCCAAACCGTAGATATCCGCACCGTATGGAACATTGTTGCGCTCGCAAGATGTTCGGATCTGGTCAATTAACGCAGCGGCTTGCCAGGGATTGTCATCCTCGCAGGTCTGGGCGATCGCCTCAGGGCCGCCGAAGAGCCGACCTCCCAAAATAAGGACGGCAATCAATATCCAAGGGCAGCCGTCGTTCGTTGCATACATTCTTGGGCGCCCACGTCGACTTGCACTGAAACGATTCATTCGGCGCCTCTTGCTTACGTCTAATCCTGCTACGGTTCAGTGTAGTCGGTCAGCGGGCTTGGAACATAGAGGACCGCTGACAGTTCCCACGCTCTGAGCAATAAGAAAGGGCGTGCCGTTTAGCACGCCCTTTCTGCCTCTGACCTTCACTTCATTTACAACACGCTGCTGACAAGTCTGCGAATTAGTGGTGGCCTCCGCCGCCGGAATGGCCGCCTCCTGAGGAATGACTGGCCCCTCCGGAGCTGGGTGCGCTGTGGGACGCGCCGCCGCTATAGCCGGGGCGGCTGCCGCCGTAGCTCGGGGCGGCGCGGTAGCCGCCGTAAGCTCCCGAAGAACGCGGCTGCACGATGGGCTGCCGCATGTTGAGCTGCGGACGCGAACCGGCGCCGCGATCGTAATTGCTCGCACCATTGCCCGCGCCCGATTCGCGCGCGTAGCTGGAACTTGGCCCGGTCCGGCTCCAATAGCTGCCACCGTCACCCCTCAAAGTATCGGCAGCGCTCGCGGAGCGACCTGCGGATTCGCTGCTGCGAGAAGGTGGCGTAAACGTTTTCCACTCGCTGCGGTTCGGGTCTCCGCGGGTGGATGAGGCTTGGGTGGACGAGGCTTGGGCTGACGAGACTGGATCGCGGCGATTCTCATTCTCCTTCGCGGCTCCCTCATTGCCCGCAGTTTGTGTCGCAGAATTGTTTACTTCTCGATCCGGTGAAGTGGTGGCGGTGCCGGGCCTGCCGGCCGCGACACTCGACGCGCTTCGTGACTCTGCAGCACGAGATTCGGTTGCACCCGGGCCGGTCGCACGCGCTCCCGCCGCCACCGGCGAGAAATGGCTCCGCTGCATGGACTGCTGCAAGCGCGCGGTTTGCTGCTGGAAGGATTCTGTATGCGACGCGCTCTGCGTTCCGAAGAAATGCTGCGCGGCATTATTATGAATGGTGGAAGGAGCTGCGGCCCGTCCGCTTGCCGACAGACTGGCGCGCGTGGGCACGACCGGCAGATTGCCGGTCATCATGCGGGCTCCACTTAACTGCGCATGCGTGGCTGCCACCGCCGTCGTCCGGCCTGCTCCAAACTTACCTGCAGCTACGGTTGAGAGCGCGCCGCCGATGTGCGGATCATTGATGTGCGCCACGTTCGAGAATCGCGTACCTGCATGCAGCGGCGCGATTCCGCCGAAGCGGTTGAGCGTGCCAAAGCGGTCGAAACCGACCACGCCGAAGCGGCCGGCATATCCTCCCCACCACGGGTAGAAGCGGTCACAGGGCCCGAGGGGGAGCCAGCCGAAGCTGCCCCATCCGCCCCAACCAAAACCAAAGCCCAAGCCCCAACCACCTCCGAATCCAAAGAACGATACATACGCCGGCGCCCAGAACGGACGATAGAAACCCGCGCCCCACAGGGGTCCCGGCCACCACGCCCACGCGCCGCCATACCACATCCAACGCCCGTAGTGATACGGCGCCCAGCCCCACGGCTCATAGCCAACCCACGTCCAACCGTAGTAGGGCTCCCAAGTCCAGTCGCCATCTTGATACGGAGCCCAACCATCGGGCTCATTCGGCACCCAGACCTGACCGTAGTCGGGGGCGTTTTCCCAGGTTCCGTTCGAGTCGAGGTCCTCCGATCCAACGTAATACTTGTTGGTGTTGCGCCACGACGCGGCTTCGTGAATCATGTGGTCGCGTTCGCTATTCCAGCGGTCCCAATCATCGCGCTCTGGAGCAGGAGTGATCTTGTACTTGGCGTCGGCGCCGGAACCGCGCACCGTTGCCATGTCACCTTGCTTAATGTCGGCAATGCCCTGCGGAGTTGAGATCTGGGCTTGACCTTTGCGCACGATGATGATGCTGTCCCCATCGGGCCGCACTTCGATGCGGAAGACGCCGTCGACGTGCGCTGGGTGAACTGCGACGTTGGGAGTGTCGATCTCGGGCTCGGCCTCGCTCTCGCCGAACACGGAATAATTGGCTAGGCCCTGGCTGACCTGAATCTGAATATATCTGTTCGTGAAGTTCGCGATATTGGCTTGCGCATTCGATCCCAGGCGGAGAATGTTAGCGTAGTCGAGTTGGACTTCGGCGCGGCCGCCGACACCGGTGGAAACTTTATCGCCGTTGACTACGGGCTGATTCAACACAGCTGCTGACCATGTGCCGGAATCTCCGCGCTGCGTCGATACGTCGCCGTGAATCATGCTGACGCGGCCGACACCCTGGTCGGTTCTTGCTGGGCCTTCGCCCGACGGTCCACCGGGCTGAGCTTCCTGACCGAGTTGAGGAGGTTGCCCCGGTTGTGGGGGCCGACTGGGCGGAGGCGGTTGCGGGGCTTGAGGTTGTCCCATCTCCATGGGCGCGCTTGGCTGCTCCGACGGGCCAGCACCTTCTTCGGTGGTCTGAGCCTGCACACTGAGCGATAACGCACCAACCAGCACTAGAGAGAAGATTGCGGAACTTGCTATCAAGCGGTTTTTCATAACCCACCTCTTCCCTGACCCGTCCCACATATAAGTAAACCCTCAATCCGAATGTTCGACGCGTTACAGGAAGAAGCAAGTGCCATGCCAAAACTGGGACAGCACGGAGTCGCATAACTTATTTGTTTTCAGATAGGAAGGCGAAAGTCTTCAACGCAAATGAATGGCGAAAATCGAAGCTGGTGGCTGCTCCGAGCCAAGGTGGTGGTTTTCAGCCGGTTCTGCCAGTCGTCGGATTCACAGCCGGGAACACCAAAACCTTCACGGCTAGTCGGAGTTCGAAGCAAGCACTTTGTCGAGCGCCGCTATTTGGATTGTGCACCGTGCCAAACCGTCAGAATGGTGACCTGCTTCGTTCGTACCTTGTAGAAAATAAGATACGGAGTGCCGCCCACCACCAACTCCCTCGCTCCCGGCTCGCTTCCTGCCCGGCCAAGATAGGGATGCTCTCTTAGGGCTTCCACCAACGAAACGATCCGCGTCGCGAGTCTAGCCGCGGCCTCAGGCTTGTCCCGTGCGACGTAGCTTCTTATCTCCCGCAGTCCCGCCAGCGCACGCGGGGACCAGACAATCTCTAGCGGCACAGCGCCTCGTCGTCGTGCTGCCTGCCGCACGCGCACCTAGGTGGCGGCAGTTCGCGATCGGTCCCCCACGAAAGCAGCCAGGCCTTCATGTCTTCGTGCCTGATATAGTGCCCAGTCTTCACTTGGCGGTCTGCGCGGCGGATTTCCGCGAGCATTCTTTCCTGGTCCGCGACGTAGGACTCGACCGCATCGGAGATAAGAAAGTTCGAACTCCGCCCCGTTACTTGGGCTAGCTTGGCTAACCGCTTTTTGATCTCCGGCTTCAAACGGATACTGAGGGTCGCACTATTTGTGTTCGCCATGAACACATTCTATCACGCAGACTCGAATCCATATTTCCATCTTCATGACTATCTGCGCAGCAACAATCCTTTCGGGTTCCGACGAGCTACGCTTCCTTCTCCTCATCCGCAATTCCAATCTTCGACAACCGATAGCGCAGGGCATTTCGCGACAGTCCCAACAGCCGCGCGGCCTGACTCTTGTTTCCGTTTGCGCGCCGCAGCGCTTCCTGAATCATTTCGTCCTCCCAGTGTTCGAGGGTCATGCCTTCGGGAAGGAAGCCGGTGGTGCCGTTCGCTGTTTTCGATGGACGCACATCGAGATGAATATCTTCCGGTTCAATCACCGTGCCTTTGGCCAGCGCACAGGCGCGCTCGATGATGTTCTGCAACTCGCGAACGTTTCCCGGCCAGTGATAGTTCACCAGAATCTGCATTGCCTCGGGCGAAATACTCTTCACTGGCTTGCCGGAATCTCCAGCAAATCGCGAGATGAAAAGATTGACCAAGTCTGGAATGTCTTCTTTGCGCTGGCGGAGAGGCGCGATGTCGATGGGGACGACGTTCAAACGATAATAAAGATCTTCGCGGAACGTTCCCTGCTCGAGAGCCTCGCGCAGATCGCGGTTCGTGGCCGCGATGAGCCGTACGTCCACTTTTACCGTGCGCGTGCCGCCCAGCCGCTCAAACTCGCGCTCTTGCAGCACGCGCAGGAGTTTTACCTGGATGGCCGGCGGAACGTCGCCGATTTCGTCGAGAAAGAGCGTTCCTTTGTCCGCCAATTCAAACTTGCCCGGCTTGCTTGCGTTTGCACCCGTGAAGGCACCCTTTTCATAGCCAAACAATTCGCTTTCCAGCAGGTTTTCTGGGATCGCCGTACTGTTGATCTTGATGAAAGGCCCCGAAGCCCGGCGCGACTTCTCGTGAATCGCGCGCGCAATCAAGTCTTTGCCTACGCCGCTTTCTCCACCGAGCAACACCGTGGAATTCGTTGGCGCCACGCGCTCGACCGTGGCCAGCACTTCCTGCATCTTCACGCTGCGCGCCACCACGTTGGGATGGGCGTAGCGCTTGCCGAGCGCCTCGCGCAGGGAGCGATTTTCTTCACGCAGATCGCGGACGTCCAGCTCCTTGCGGATCACCATGCGCATTTCGCTGAGCGAGAATGGCTTCAGCACATAGTCGCTGGCTCCGGCCTTCATGGCTTCGACCGCAGTCTCAACCGTGCCGAAAGCCGTCATCACTACCACTGGCAATGCTGCGTTCTGGCGTTTGATGGCTTGCAGCAATTCCAAGCCACTCATTCCCGGCAGCTTGAGATCCGTTACGACAATATCAACCGTACTCTCACGCAGAAGTTTCAGCCCGCTCTCGGCGTCCCCGGCGGAAAGCGTAGTAAAACCGTCCTCGCCAAGATTCAACTCCAGCAGCCGCCGCATCTTGGCTTCGTCTTCGACAATCAAAACGGTTGGCATAGATTTTAGTTGCTGGCCGCTTCTTCGAACTCGGCCTGAATGCTACGAGGTGAAACGCAACTCACTAAGATGCTGGCGCAGCGGCATCCTCTTCACTCGTGGGGAAAAAGACGACGAAGCTTGCCCCCTTCAACTCACTTTCCGTGTCACCGCCGACGCGAATCGTGCCATGATGCCCATCCACAATCCTGGAGACGATTGACAGACCCAGGCCCACGCCGGTTTTCTTGGTGGTCACAAACGGATTGAAGATCTGCTCCCGTAGTTCTCCCGGAATTCCCGGCCCTGTGTCTTCGATCCGCACTTCCACTCCGTCCCGACCCGCGCTGCTTGCCCTCGCTGCGGTGACTCGCAGCGTGCCGCCGCTGCTGCCCATCGCATCATAAGCATTTTGAATCAGATTCACGAACGCCTGCTCACTAAGACTCTCATCCAAGGGGACCAGGGGCAAGTTAGCCCCATAGTTTCGTTCGACTCGCGGTTGCGGGTCGGCATCTTTTCGCGCTACAGACTGAGATACGGAGGTCAGCGCGCGATCCAGCACCGCAGTAATTTTCTGCGGAGTGAGCTCGGCATGGAGGGGCCGGGCAAAATCGAGGAACCGCGTAACCAGGGAGCTCAAACGATTTGTCTCACTCGAGATGTAACCTGCCAATTCGCTGGCCAGGGGATTCGATTCCCCCAACTTCTGGGTAAGCATTTCGGCCGACCCCTTGATTACTCCCAGCGGATTACGAATCTCATGCGCCAGTCCGGCGGACATCTGCCCCAGGGCCGCCAGCCGCTCCGAACGCCGCGCCTCCTCCTGCGCTTGCTCCAGCTTGCGGTTGGTTTCGGCCAGAGTTTCGGCCAATTCCTGATAGCGCTTGATTTGCCGGCGGTTCTCCACCACGAACCGATTCACCACCATGGCTGCGAGGAAAAAGAAGAGAATCCGGATAGCGAGGATTCCGTATCCTTCCCTTGTCACTTCATAATCCTGCAATGCAGGATAAAGATACGAGCAATATGCGGCAGACGCGAGCGCCGTCCACAACAGCGTTGCCAGGGGACTGAAGTACTCCGCCGCCGTGACTGCTGGCAGAAAATAAATCGGCCAATACGTGCTGTTGATTCCAATCTCGCCCGTGTGGTCGATGAGCAAAGTCGCCAGGGCGATTTTGAATAGAACGATATAAGCCGCGCCGCGCCGCGGGGCCCGCGCCAGCAACCAGCCTTCGCTGAGTTGCACGATTCCAATTGCCAACAGCGTGAGCTGTTTGTGGATCTCCCGCACCGGCGGCAGCACTGCCAGACCTGCGAGAAACAGTAGCCAGAGAACATCCATCCAGTTGATTGCCGGACGATTCTGTTCGGTAGTAATTGGCTGACTCATGGCAGGATCCGGAAAAACAACCGCGCCGGGAGCGGGTTGGTTGCCCGGCTTCCCGGCGCTATCGTGATCTCGTTACCTTCACTTCGAACCCCTGGCAGGTTGCGCCGCATGCGAACCTATCAGACCGCACGCGGCCAGTTCGCGTCAATGTCCTTTCTTTGGCGGAGGCGCGCTCTCCGGCTTTGGGGCTGGCGGATGCGAAGTCTGCTGCCGTTGCGGCACAGGCGACGCAGGTTTTGGCTGCTGTTCGCTGCTTGTCCCTCGGACGGGTGCGACCGACCGCGCCGAGGGGTGCGACCACTGCCGTGTTTGTTCCGACGCGCCTGGCCCAGCCGAGCGCGATGCATGCGATTGCTCGCTTTGATTTCCGGGACTCCGCTGGCTCGTCTGCGGCTCTGGCTCCGCAGTACCTTGTTCCTCCCACACGCGAGGCTGTGTTTTTGCCGGACTGCCTTCCGCCTCGGTCGGTACAACTGTATGGAAGCCAGTTTGTGTCTGTGATTGCATCGTGTGCGTCACCTGCACGGGATTCCCTGGCGGTTGCTGGCGCACCAGCGACTGCGCAGTCGAGTTTTGTCCGACCGATGCTGATCCGATGGTCCTCGGCAATGGAGCCGGCGTACGCAGCGCCACGACCGGGCGATTCGTCACCGCCGCTGGCGGCTTGTTTGCCACCAGCTTGCCCGTACCAAAGATGCTGCTCCGAGCCGGCTCGACCGCAAGCGCGTTCGAGACAGGCGCCAGCGCAAGCTCTCCCTGCGGAACCGGCATCACATTTCGCGCTACTGAGCGGCCATTTACAAACGTATCTTGTGAAACTACCGTCACGCCTCCGGTCACATTGCGGTTCGCATAGGTGACGTGGCTGAAGTCCCGGTTCACGACGACTGCGTTGTAGACGTTGGTGACTCTGGTGACGTTCACTACCGTGTTGGTAACGTTCACGCTGTTTACGTACCCACGACTCACGTGATAACCCGGAATGAATACTTCTCCGGGAGCGAGCGGGAACCACGCCACTCCCACTCCGGCCGAGAAATGAAATCCTGGACCGCCGCCAGCCCAACTGACCAGCGCGGGCGCGTAGACCGGGCGCACCATGCTCGGTCCCGGAACCCACACCCAACCGGTCGGCGGAAAAAGCCCACCGTCCATAGTGGAAGGGGGCAAATCCCCAAGGCTCATTCTCCACCCAGGTCCAGCCCCACGGCGCGACCCAAGTCCAATTTCCGTAGCGATAGGGCGCCCATCCCGGCACCAGGGCGGTCGGGCGCCAGACCATGCCGTAGTCGGCAATGTAGGACCAGTCGCCATACTGGTCGAGATCTTCGTATCCGGTCATGTCACGCGAGACGTAGTTTGCGGCGTCGGAGCGATCTTCATTCTGGTCGCGATCCTGCGCCCAACTATCTAATCCATCTTGATTGGGAACATCTCCGGCGCTGTAATCCAGTTGATCGTTCCCATTGCCAGTAAATTTCGCATACTGATTCGCACCCATGCTGTAGGTGTTGCCCCCGCCGGTGGCCTCGCCACGTCCCCGCCACACCGTCACGTCGGTGCGGTTGCCATCGGGATCCACATCCATGCGGTAATCTCCGGGCTGCGTTACCACGAACGCCACGTTCGGTGTGTCGATTTCATAGGCGTTCTCGTCGTCCACGTGCCGGACGTTTACAATCAGTGAGCCTTGCACCAGACGAATCTGCGCTGCCTGGTCACTGACCTCGAGCAACGTGATTCCGGTCTTAGGTCCCAGACGGAGCGCGGTCGATCCAATGTGCAACTCGGCTCGCGAATTTTCATCCGCCCACAGATTGTCGCCCGTCACCAAGGGACGATTGAGTTCGGCAGTGACCCAGTCGTTCTCACCGCCGGGTTGAAACGATACCGATCCCTCCATGTAATTCAGCCGGGCTACCCGGGTGGGAGGATCTTGCTGGTCGGCATTTTGCGCGTCATTTTGCGAGTTCTGGGGTTGCGAGTTCTGGGAGGGCTGCGCGTCAGGCGCGGATTGCGCATCCTGCGCTCTAGCCCCAATCGGCTGTAACAGGAATGCGAGACTCACCAGCACCAGTGTCCAAGCAAACGACTGCCTTATCTTCTTCATAAGCTCCCCAATGGATTCCGAGCGCGTTTGCCACGATCGTATCCACACCTCTATAAACACGACAGATACCTTTAGTTTCTTTGCTGGGATGGTCTTTTGGGGCCGAGGATGGCCGAGATGAGGCAGGGCAGCAAGTTAGTTTCGAAAGTAACTTCAGTGGGTTACTACCGGCTTCGGCGAGATCTGATCCAGAGTAAGATTCAATTCCAGCACATTGACCCGCGGCTCGCCGAGAAACCCAAACTGTCGAGGCGCTGTGTGCTGGCGAACTGCTTCGCGAACTATATCCTCACTCAGCCCACGTTCTTTGGCGATGCGCGGCACCTGAAATTCTGCGGCTTCGGGGGATATGTCTGGATCCAGGCCCGAACCTGAGGTCGTCAGCAGATCCATCGGAATCTCGGCTCCAGGATTCTCTTTTTGCAATCGGTCCGCGTCGGCCTGCACCCGCGCGATGAGAGATTGATTGGTTGGCCCTAGATTCGATCCGCCGGAATTGCTGGCGTCATAGCCGGTTCCAGCGCTGGAGGGGCGCGAGTGGAAATACCCTGGCGAGGAGAAGGACTGGCCGATCAATCGCGATCCCACCACTTTGCCGTTCCGCGTCACTAGCTCTCCGTTCGCCTGCTTCGGAAACAAAACCTGCGCCAGTCCCGTGATTACTAGAGGAAAAAGCAGGCCAAATAGCACGGTCGTCACCAACGTCATGAGCACAGCAGTGATCAGGTTCTTCTTCATAATCGCCTCTACGCCAGTCGCCCCTACGCCAACCCTGCTCGCACAATGAGCAGGTCGATCAGCTTGATCCCGATAAACGGCACTATCACGCCGCCCAGGCCGTATACAAGAAGATTACGGCGCAGCAGGATGGCCGCTCCCTGCGGAACATATTTCACTCCGCGCAACGCCAGCGGAATCAACGCCACGATGATCAGCGCATTAAAAATGACAGCGGACAAGATTGCCGACTGCGGCGTCGCCAGATGCATTACGTTGAGCGCCTGCAGGACGGGGAACGTCCCGGCAAACATTGCGGGGATAATCGCGAAATACTTGGCCACATCATTGGCAATTGAGAAGGTGGTGAGCGCGCCCCGCGTCATCAGCAATTGTTTGCCGATTTCAACGATCTCAATCAGCTTCGTGGGATTCGAATCGAGGTCGACCATGTTTCCGGCTTCTTTCGCGGCCTGCGTGCCTGTATTCATGGCGACGCCGACGTCGGCCTGCGCCAGCGCTGGAGCGTCATTGGTACCGTCGCCGGTCATGGCGACCAGCTTGCCCTGCCCCTGCTCGCGGCGGATCAAGTCCAACTTGTCTTTCGGCGTTGCCTGCGCCAGGAAGTCGTCCACACCGGCTTCGCTTGCGATCGCCGCCGCGGTCAGCGGATTATCCCCGGTGATCATCACCGTCTTGATTCCCATGGCGCGCAGTTGGTCGAAACGCTGCCGCATGCCGCCCTTGACAATATCTTTTAGTTGAATCACTCCCAGTGCCCGGCCGTTCTCGGCGACCACGAGCGGCGTTCCTCCGGAACGGGAGATCGCTTCTACCGAGGCGCGGACTTCCGCGGGAAGCGAGCTGCCCTGATCTTCGAGATATTTCGCAACTGCATCGGTCGCGCCTTTGCGGATGGCGCGTCCATCAAGATTTACGCCTGACATGCGAGTCATGGCGCTGAAGGGAATGAACTCGGCGTCATGCGTACTCATCTCTCGCCCGCGCAGTCCGTACTTTTCTTTTGCCAACACGACAATCGAGCGGCCTTCCGGAGTCTCGTCTGCCAGCGAAGAGAGTTGCGCAGAATCGGCAAGCATCGCTTCGGTCACGCCTGGCGCGGTCACGAATTCAGTTGCCTGGCGATTGCCGAGTGTGATGGTTCCGGTCTTGTCGAGCAGCAGCGTATTCACGTCCCCTGCGGCTTCAACGGCGCGCCCTGACATCGCGAGCACGTTGTGCTGCACCAGTCGATCCATGCCCGCAATGCCGATCGCCGAAAGCAATCCGCCGATTGTGGTCGGAATCAGGCACACTAATAAAGACACCAGCACGAACACAGTCTGTGGCGCGCCGGCATAAATGGCGAAGGGTTGCAGCGTGACCACAGCTAGGAGAAACACAATCGTCAGGCCCGCCAGCAGGATGTTCAGCGCGATCTCGTTCGGCGTCTTCTGCCGCTCCGCGCCTTCGACCAGAGCGATCATGCGATCGAGAAAAGTCTCGCCGGGATTCGACGTGATCTTCACTTTCACCCAGTCGGAAAGCACGCGCGTTCCGCCGGTCACGGCGGAGCGGTCGCCGCCGGCTTCGCGAATCACGGGCGCAGATTCTCCTGTAATCGCCGACTCATCCACCGACGCCACACCTTCCACAATCTCGCCATCTCCCGGAACAAACTCGCCTGCCTCCACCAGCACCATGTCTCCGGAGCGCAACTTGGACCCGGGCACGGTCTCCGTTTTCCCGTCCGGAAGCAGGCGGTTTGCCATGGTCTCGGCTTTCGCCCGCCGCAGCGCATCGGCTTGCGCCTTGCCGCGGCCTTCCGCCATGGCTTCGGCAAAATTGGCAAACAACACCGTGAACCACAGCCACAGTGTGATCTGGAGGTTGAATCCGAAGCCGGGCTGCCCGCGCATTCGCTCCAGAATGAGCAGTACCGTGGTCACCACGCTGCCCACCTCGACGACGAACATCACCGGATTGCGCATCATGGTCACGGGATGCAGCTTGACCAGCGAATCCCAGGCCGCGCGGCGCACGATCTTCATGTCCCACAAACTGCGTTTTGATTTCTTGCTCGCCATGTTTTCCTAAAATGCCTGCCTAGAAAGTTTTGCCCGCCATCATCAGCAGGTGTTCGAGAATTGGCCCCAGACTGAGCGCGGGAAAAAATGTCAGCGCGCCTACGATGACCACCACGCCAATCAGCAGAACCGTAAACAACGGACCAGTCACAGGGAAAGTGCCCAGCGTTGCCGGAGTCTGCTTCTTGCCCACCAGATTGCCGGAAATCGCCAGCACCGGCAGAACCATCATGAAACGCCCCAGCAGCATAGCGATGCCCATCGACGTGTTGTACCAGAGCGTATTTCCGTTGATCCCGTTGAAGCCGGAACCGTTGTTAGCGACGGCGGAGGTAAACGCATAGAGCACCTGGGTAAATCCGTGGGGCCCGGCATTCGACATCGAGGAAGTGCCGAAGCTGTACAGAACCGAAATCGCTGTGAACACGAGAATCACCAAAGGAAAGATCAGCACTACCAGCATCGCCATCTTTACGTCATAGGCTTCGATCTTTTTCCCCAGATACTCCGGCGTGCGCCCCACCATCAATCCGGCAATGAAGACGGAGAGAATAACGAAGACCAGCATTCCATACATTCCCGCACCGACTCCGCCGAAAATCACCTCGCTGAGCATGAGGTTGATTAGTGGAACCATTCCACCGAGCGGTGTGAACGAATCGTGCATGGAGTTGACGGCGCCGCAACTCGTGTCGGTAGTTACAGTGGCGAACAAAGCCGAGTTGGCCACGCCGAATCGCACCTCTTTGCCTTCAAGATTTCCCGCAGCCGGTACAGCGGAAGCCGGACGGTGCAAGCCGTGCGCCGCCGCCGTCACTAACGGATTCCCGCGCGCCTCCGCCCAATATGCCGTGCTCACTCCGGCGAGAAACAGAAAAGCCATCGCCGCCCAAACGGCCCATCCGTGCCGCGGCGATCCGGTCATCTTTCCCAACGTGTAAGTCAACGAGGAAGGAATCGCGAAAATGCAAAACATCTCCAGGAAGTTAGTGAATGGTGTCGGGTTCTCGAACGGATGGGCGCTGTTGGCGTTGAAGAAGCCTCCACCATTCGTCCCCAGTTCCTTGATGATTTCCTGCGAAGCCGTCGGTCCCTGCGCGATCACTTGCTGGCTCACCGTCTGCATCACTGGCTTGCCGTCAGGGCCGTTCACGGGTTTGCCATCAGCGCCCAGTTGCGGCGTCTGATAGGGATCGAGCAGTTGCACAGTGTCATAGGGCTTCAGGTTCTGCACGACGCCTTGCGATACCAGAACCAACGCGCCCACCAGACACAGCGGAGCGAGAATCCACAAGGTGCCGCGAACCATGTCGACCCAGAAGTTGCCGATGGTCTTTTGCTCACGCCGCGAGATGCCGCGAATAAATGCGATTGCCAAGGCGATTCCGGCAGCCGCCGAGAACCAGTTGTGATAAGCCAGACCAGCCATCTGAGTCAGGTAGCTCATGGTGGTCTCAGGGGAGTAATTCTGCCAGTTCGTGTTGGTGGTGAAGGAAGCCGCGGTGTTGAACGCCAGCGCTGGAGGCACTCCAACCAGCTTCTGCGGATTTCCGGGCAACCACAGCTGAACCCGCTCCAGCACATAAAGCAAAATCATGGAAACGCCGCTGAACAGGAGCAGCGACAGGGCGTATTCCTTCCACTCCATCTCGTGGTTTTCATCCACGCCTGTAAACCGGTAAAGGATTCTTTCCACCGGCCGCATCACGGGATCAAGCCAGGTATCCTCGCGCCCAAACACGCGCGCCATGAAGCCGCCCAGCGGCTTGGTGACCAGGAACACCACCAGCAACAGAAAAAAGATTTGCAGCCATCCATTTGCGGTCATCAGAATTTCTCCGGCCGCAGCATGGCGTATACGAGATACACCAGCAGCCCCGCGCAAATGATGAGCATGACGATCGGTTCAGAATTCATATTCTCCTCACCGCATTCGCTCGCAAAAACGCACGTAAGCAAGCGCGATCACAAAGAATAGAACTGTCACAGCAAGGAAGATTACGTCCTGCATCGCAGGCTCCTTTCAGTCCGCCGACTCGCGATTTGTTCGACACGCGGCTGGTTCGCGTCGAAACATTTCCTCGCGATTGATTCATTAAAACTTGACCAGTATAGCCATGTCGATAAACTGCTCGTCCCGGCGCAGGTCGGGGAACCACACACTGCTGGTGCTGCCGGGGCTGCCGCAAGCTACTTCCGCAGCGCTCAGAGTTTCTTGCATGGATGAATTCCCGTTGAGGCAGGCAAAGAATTGAGGATACCCGTTATTCGTATAAGGCACTCCCCCCGTACCCGGCGGCGTCATCCCGCCGCGGCCCGTCCAGTACGGCACACTGGCGTGGCGATAGTCATACTCCCAGCGGAACGTGATGTACTGCTTGGGCATGTAGTCGAATGTGATCGACGAATCCCAGGCCTTGAACGGGTCTGACGGATTGCCGGTAAAGTAAGGAGCATTGATCGCGGCCGACTCCGCCGTCTCTCCGTTGATGGGAGGGGCCAGAACCAGATAGCGTCCGGGGTTGTTGATCTGCCCGCCACCGACTGTCAATCCGTAACGATCTTTCTCGAACCAGAAGCGGTTGTACAGCATGTAGCCGATAAAGCTCTGCTTGGGATTGATTCCTGGAGCAAAACTCTCGTCCGACGAAGAGGCTCCGACCGAGTTCCGATCTTTGGTATTACCGTGACAGCCCACGCCTTGCAGATAGACGCCTGTCGAGGTGGTGGTGCTGGGACCAAATTCGCAGCCCATATCTCCGGTGAACGAGAACGCCATTTTGTCGAGACGTTTTTCCGGTTGATCGTAATACTTGATCTCGACGCTATCGTCGGTGTGGATACGCCCGCGGTTCGGTATATAAAGGTCGTCGTGTCCCAGGCCGTAGTTGTTGGAGATGACGTTCACCCAAGGTCGCGGAGTCCATTTGATTTGGCCGCCCAGACCTTTCCGCGAGTTGGCCGACCCATACGATTGCCATCCATTGATGAACCACGGCTCGATCTTTAAATGAGGGTTGGGAAAAATCTGAACTCTCAATCCATTGAAAAACCAGGGAGTGTTCGAGGAAACATACGAGGGCTGATAAGCCCAGTTGTCGAAGTTGTAGTAGCTAAACAGTCCAATGTAAGAAAGGAAAATGCCGGCATCGACATTGATCCCATTCAACGCATTAATGTGATAACCGCCGTAGGCCTCCGCCAGGTAGCGATAGGCGGTGTCGAGGTCCCATTGGCCCTTCGCCGGACTGGGGTCATTGCGCGGCGTGGTTGCGGAATACATGCCGAACTGGGTCATGAAGCGGGCCCGAACGTTGTCATAGTGAAAATCGCCACCTAGACCGAGTTGCTCCAACTGGACTTCGTTGGAGCGAAATATTTCGCTCGAACCGCTGATGGTGTTGTCTACCGGTTTATTGAAGTCGTAGGTGTAGGTAACATCGGCGCGGATCTCCGGGGTGAAGAATTTCGAATCGAAAGCGGCTTCTTTTGTGCGCGGGTTGCCGTTCAGCCAGGTCCAATCCCAGTCGGAAAAAGGATCGATCTTTTCTTTTTTCGCGGCGGCGGTTTCGGAAGCTTGACTGGGGGAAGACGGACTTGGGGAAGACAGACTCGCGGGCGGCGCCAACGACCCCGTCATGCCTGCCGTTACAAGAGCACCGCCGGTTGCGGCGGTTGGGCTGCCGAGGTTTGCCGCCGTCACGCCGAGAACGTTTGGCCCTGGGCCAGTCCTCATCGCGGCGGGAGACGTTTCGCTGCGATCGTTCGAGGGCGCAGCATTGGAAGGAGCACCGGTCTTCTGCTGCTCGACTTCCGCGCGCAAACGTT
Organism: uncultured Acidobacteriaceae bacterium; assembly: GCA_963786075.1. Lineage (GTDB taxonomy): Bacteria > Acidobacteriota > Terriglobia > Terriglobales > Acidobacteriaceae > Sulfotelmatobacter. The sequence continues at coordinate 101,015 of CAWAYA010000014.1, forward strand.
CCACTTCAGCTCGCAGCGCTTTCAACTCCTCTCGCATTTCCTGCTGTTCTGATTGCGCAGCCAGGCTAGAGCCGGCGTTCGCGGAAGAAGTAACCGTGTTTTGGCTGGCTTGAGCGCCGGCCCGAGGTGTCGGAAACAGGGCGAAGACCAAGAGCCATAAGACCGGAGATGCATTTTTGATTAGCATGATGTTCGTTCTCCAATAATTCCCAACGGTAGTTGCCGCGGTCACTTTCCATCGCGCGGCAATCGTCAGCGAAATAGATCCCGCGCAGAACCTTGAGGGGTTTCTCTTTCTCTGTTTCCTGACGGACGGGCACGATCCAGTAGCAGACCGAGGGTGCATTCTCACGCAGCAAGGCCGCCAGAAATCTGAGCATGAACGCAACTCCGGCCAACGCGACACCTGCAACCACCCACGATGTCCACATACTTTTGCTTCCTGTGCCTTTGCGCAGACCGCCCACGCAAACGTTTCAGTGGATCATCTCGGGTGTAAAGGTGGTTTAAGGAATTTCTAAGGAATTCGTAAAGATGCAATTCTGGTTAGCGGCGGAAATCCCGTCACTTGCCCACGCTTGTGAAGTGGCTTACACGCAATCTCGATTGCGTCAGTTCCTTAAGGTCCAGCTCTCCGTTTTTGCTCTTGTCCAGTCTGTCGAACTCCGCTCCCATAAACCTCATCCACTCTTGCTTGGAGATCTTGCCCTTCTTATCCGTGTCTATGAGAAGTAACAATTGCTTGACCTCTTCCTCTCCAAGTACCAGTTTGTCCTGTGGTTTGGGAACTGCTGCCTTTTGCGCCACGCTAGTCCGCAATGTTGCGCCCGCCAGGGAGAACATCGCCACGAACACGACAATCCACACGGTGTTAGATCGACTGGACATATTGAACTCCGCAGAACGTTTGCCTGATGTAACAGGAGCGCAGTCAAGCCGCGCTGCACAGGGCGTTTGGTGTTGCTAACGAACCAGTTAATCGCGGGCTGCTCAGCAGCCCCACTCGGCTTCGCCCGGCTGGGCAAAATACTGTCGTGAGCTTGCCCGCTCGCTGGTCATCGATTCCAGTTCAAGCAGCGCCAACCGCGCAGCTGCCACCAACCGGCTTTTCTCGGTCTGCGGAACTTCTTTCCACGATCCACGCTGCGAACCTCGATTGCTCGGCGTCTCGGGCGTCAGCGCCTCGTGATAGTGATGGAAAAGCTCGGCCAACCGCTCCGGCGCTACTTCATGAATCCACATATCTTTGATCTCCATGAACCTGCTCATTGTGTGGGACACTTTCTCAGCCTCAGCCCCAGAACGATTGGACACGCAATCTCGCAAAGTTCGAATAAAGGCTCCATAAAATGTTCATAAAGACAGGAATTAATAACTGCAGTCAGGATTTAGACGCCAGGTTCAAAGCGGTACCCAACCCAAGGCTCGGTGAGAAGATATTTCGGCGAGGAGGGATCAGACTCGATCTTCTTGCGCAACTGCCCGACGAAGACGCGCAAGTATTCCGGCTGCTCGACGCTATTCGCGCCCCAGATGGCCGCCAGTAGGGTTCGATGCGTTACTACTTTGCCCGGACGGCGTGCCAGATACAGCAGCAAGTCAAATTCCTTCGGCGTGAGATGAACTTCGTGTCCCGCGACTTTCACTGATCGCGCATCCAAATCGATGCAAAAGTCTCCGGCCGTAATCGCACAGGACTTTTCCTCGGCCGCCGGCGTCCGCCGCAACTGCGCCCGAATACGCGCCAGCAATTCATTCATGCTGAACGGCTTGGTCACGTAGTCATCGGCGCCGGCGTCCAACGCTTCTACCTTCGAGCGATCCTGTCCACGCACCGAAAGCACGATAATCGGCACGTGCGACATCTGCCGTATTTGCCGGCACAGGCCTACACCATCAAGATTCGGCATGGCCAGGTCCGTTACTACCACGTGTGGCGTCCAGTTCTTCATCAACTCCAGCGCCATCTCCCCATCATTGGCCACGCGGATGTCATAGCCCTGCGCCGAAAGCGTAGTCCGCAGCACGCGCGTAATCTGCGGCTCGTCATCCACCACTAGAATCCGCCGGTGATCGTTGTTCATCTTCTTTTCGTCAATCCCGCTGGCCGATCTGGTTCGTCAATCCCGCTCACCGCATTTCCTGGGTCACGATGTGCACATCCACCGCAGGGGTATCGCGCAGAAACTTGTGAATTGCAGATAGATAGAAATATCTTTTCCACCCCTTGGTCGCCGACCGGCCGAAGACAACTTGCGTAATGTGATTCTCGCGCACAAACTCGGCGACCTTTTCCGCAACGATTTTGCCCTCGCTCTTCACGACTTTCGCCCCCACGCTCTCCGCGAAGCGGATATTGTCAGCCAGCGTTCGCTGGTTCTCATCGCTCTCGTCCGCGCCAGTATCCACGTAGAATGCATACAGATCGCCATCCATGGCCTGGGCCATGCGCGCGCCCCGCGCGATCAAATACTGAGCCGCCGGATTCGAGCTAAAGCATACGGCAATCCGCTCCCGCACCTGCAGCAGTTGGCCATCTTCATTCTTGAGTTCCGAAAGCGTGCGGTCGACCGCTTGCGTCACCTGCCGCAGGGCCAGCTCGCGCAGCGCCACCAGGTTTGTACTGCGGAAGAAATTTGCCAGCGCGCGCTCTACTCGCTCTAGCGGATAAATATCTCCGCGCTTCATGCGCGTTTGCAGCGCTTGCGGAGTGAGATCCGCCATCACAATCTCGCCCGCGCGGCGAATCACCCAATCCGGCACCGTCTCTCGCACTTGCACACCAGTCAGGCTCCGGATCGTCGGCGACAGGCTCTCGATGTGCTGCACATTCAGCGTGGAGAGAACATCGATTCCGGCATCGAGCAGTTCGAACACATCTTCATAGCGCTTGGCGTGCTTGCTGCCTTCAATGTTGGTGTGCGCCAGTTCGTCCACCAGCACAACGTGCGGCTTGCGTGCCAGAATTGCGTCCACATCCATCTCTTCAAAAATGGTCGACTTGTACTCCAGCTTCTTGCGCGGAACCGATTCCAGCCGCGACGAAAGTTCCACGATCGGTTTGCGCCCGTGAGTCTCCACTACGCCGATCACCACTTCTTCGCCACGGCTTGCCCTCCGCACGCCTTCACTCAGCATGGCATAGGTCTTGCCCACGCCTGGGGCGTAGCCCAGAAACAACTTGAACACCGCCGGCCGCTGGGCCGTGTCAACTTCCTTAAGCCATTCTTCAGGAGACTTGGGCATCGCCGTTATTCTCCACGCCGGAGCAGAAATTGTCGAATCTGGATGAAAGCAGGTTTCAAGGTTTCAGAGTTTCAAGGTTTCAAAATCAATTTCGCCTTGAAACCTTGCAACTCTGAAACTCTGAAACTTTGAAACCTTGATTCCGGTTACAATCGTGCCCGTGAAAACCCGCTGGCCACAGCACCTGCTCCGCTATGCCGCCTGCCTCGTAGCCGCCGAATTCGTGGCTCAAGTTTACCGGCACGTTGCGCGTGTAAATCCGACCACCGTGGCTTTGACATTTCTGTTGATGGTTCTGTGGGTGGCGGCCTATTGGGGATTTCGCTTCTCGGTTTTTCTTGCCCTCATCGCCACGCTCGCCTTCAACTATTATTTTCTTCCCCCCGTCGGGACCTTCACCGTCGCCGATCCGCAGAACTGGGTCGCACTGTTCGCTTTCCTGGTAACCGCGGGAATCGCCAGCCAGCTCGCTGACCGCGCCCGCCGCCAAACCGCAGACGCCAATCAGCGCCGCCGCGACGTAGAGCGCCTCTACGCCTTCAGCCAGCGCCTGCTTGCCACCGACAACGTAGCCGAATTACTGAATGCGATTCCCGCGTATGTGTGCGATGGATTCGGCGCCAAGGCTGCCGCCATCTACTTGCTCAGCACCCAGCAGGTCTATCGCACCGACCCCAAAGCAACTTGGCTTGCTCTGCAGGACCTGCAAATGGTCAGCTCACGCGGAGAGCCGGTCATTGATTCCCAGCGCGGAATTTCTCTGACTCCTCTGCACCTGGGAACGCGCACTACCGGAGCCGTGGGCATTGCCGGACCAGCGCTCTCCCGCGCCACTCTCGAAGCCCTGGGCAGCATGATCGGCATCGCCATCGAGCGCGCCGGAGCCATGGAAAAACTCTCGCAGACTGAGGCCGCGCACCAAAGCGAGAATCTGCGGGCGGTCCTGCTTGATTCCGTGACTCACGAGCTGCGCACACCCCTGACCGGCATCAAGGCCGCAGTCACCGGCCTGCTCTCGGAATATAACCTCAACGAAGCGCAGCGCCGTGAGCTGCTAACCGTGATCAACGAGGAAACCGATCGCCTCGACCGTCTGGTGGGCGAGGCCACGGAAATGGCCCAGCTCGATGCGCACAAAGTCGAGCTCCACATGGCTCCCGTGGATATCGCCACGGTAATTGAGTCCGCCGTGGAAGAGTCGAGAACGTTCATCGGCCAGCATCCGCTCGAAGTGCACGTGGCTCCCTCGCTGCCCAAGGTGCGGGTCGATTCCGACCGCATTGCAGAGGTACTGAAGCAGCTATTGGAAAACGCCGCCAAGTATTCTCCGCCCACCGCGCCCATCACGATTACCGCCGAGCAAAAAGGAGACCGAATCGTCACCAGCGTCACCGATCACGGACACGGCATTGATGACTTCGAGCAGTCGCTGGTTTTTGACAAGTTCTACCGCGGCCGTGACCAGCGCTATAGCGTGCAAGGCACGGGCATGGGATTGGCCATTGCCAAGGCTATCGTGGAAGCCCACAACGGAGTTGTCGGGGTCACCAGCCAACTCGGCAGGGGATCGGTCTTTTCTTTCGAACTGCCCGCGGCCTAGCGAACTAGAGTCAGTTCTTCAGCTTTGGCCGCTCGCAAGTATCCACAATCTTCGTCGGATCGATCGCATCCTTATCGACTTGCTCTTCCAGAATCTTTCCATCCTTCCCGATCAGAAAATTCACCCGGCGCGCGGCTTTGTATTTATCCACGTAAATTCCGTACTCGCGCGTAACCTCCCCGCCCCAATCACTCAGCAGGGGAAACGTAACTCCAATTTGATCGGCGAAGGCTTTGTCGGCGAATGCGCTATCCATGCTCACACCCAGGACCTGGGTGTCGGCAGCTTCCAGCCTTTGCAAGTCTTGCTGGAGGGCCTTCATCTGCTTCGTTCAACCCCCGGTAAAGGCAAAGATGAAAAATGCCAACACCACGTTCTTCTTCCCGCGGTACTGGCTCAAGGAGACGGCCTTCAGATCGTTGCCGTCGAAATATCTCAGGGTGAAATCCGGCGCCATGTCGCCAACCTTGGGCATGGCGATCGACGCGCCCTCGGCTTGTTTGCTCTGCGCCGCTGCCGGGGCCGCGCTCGCGACGGCAAGCCCTACGGCAAGCAGCAAGGCTGCTAACATCTTCGGTAGTTTCTGCTGCATTACGAACCTCCTGCCGGAATGATAGCTTACTTCGCAGCGGAGGCGCTGCACTGTTGAGCGGGCGATGCCTCGTCGCGAGGTCAATCAGTATCTGTCCTTGCACCTCCCGCATTGCCGAAAGTAAGCGCAACCAGTAAATTCAAGACAGAGTTCGGTTACCGCCGACCGACGATCATTCGATGCCGCTTGCCACGCTGAACGATATCTTCTTTGCTGCGACCGAGCGCAATCTCGACCGCGCCATGCTCTACCGGGAGGCGGGAAAGTGGCTTCCGATCTCCTCCTCAGATCTCCGCCGTAACGTCGCTGGGACCATCCGCGCACTGCAAGACTGGGGCATCCAGAAAGGCGACCGGATCGCCATTCTCAGCGAGAACCGGCCCGAATGGTCGACCGCGGACTTCGCCATTCTGCTGCTCGGCGCCGTCACCGTCCCGGTTTACTCTACGCTGACCCCGGAACAAACCGCCTACACCTTGCGCGACTCCGGCGCCGGCATCGTTTTTGTTTCCACCGAACATCAACTGCGCAAGATCCAGACGATTCTCTCGCAGACGCAAGTCAAGAGAATCGTAGTCATGGATCGCGTCCAAATCCCCGGCGATCTGCCTGTAACGTGCGCGCTCATGGATCAGTTCATGAGCCGGGGCCCCGAAAAACTCGACCTCCAATCCGAATCGATCGCTCGCTCCATCCAACCCGACGATCTTGCCACCATCATCTACACCTCCGGCACCACCGGAACGTCGAAGGGCGCGATGCTGACTCACGGCAACATTGCGTCGAACATCAATTGCTCTTTGCTCGGCTTCGACATGCGAACCGGGTTGATCAGCATTTCGTTTCTTCCTCTTTCACACGTTACGGCTCGCCATGTGGATCTTTCCATGCTTTACCACGGTGTAACTCTTGCCTACTGTCCCTTCATGGAGAACCTTACCGAAACCTTCCTCGAAGTGCGTCCTTCCTTATGCGTGTCCGTGCCCAGAGTCTACGAAAAAATTTATGCCAAGACCGAAGCGAAGGCCCGCGGGTTCGCCAAACGCGCCATCTACCACTGGGCGTTGTCGGTGGGCCGCGCCAACAAGGCTGCGATTCTTGCAGGACGAATCCCCACCTCGGCCAGCTGGAAACTTGCCAACCGGCTGATCTTCTCGAAAATCCGCGAGGGTCTGGGAGGCCGGGTCGAAACTTTTATCTCCGGAGGCGCGCCTCTGGGCCGCGAACTAGCCGAATGGTTCGCCACCGTTGGCATCCGCATTCATGAAGGTTACGGCTTAACCGAAACTTCCCCGGTAATCGCGGTCAACACGCCTGCGAACCATCGCATCGGCACGGTCGGCAAGATTCTTCCCAACCTCGAGGTGCGCATTGCCGAGGATGGAGAGATTCTGGTGCGCGGCCCCTCCGTGTTCAAGGGGTACTGGAATCGCCCTGAAGAAACTCAGAATGCGTTCGAGGACGGCTGGTTCAAGACCGGAGACATCGGCCAGATCGATGCCGACGGATATCTCTCTGTCACAGATCGTAAGAAGGAACTCATCAAAACCTCAGGCGGCAAGTTCATTGCCCCGCAGCCGATCGAGAATTCCATGAAGCTCAATCCCCTGGTCGGGACAGCCGCGATCATCGGCGATAAGCGCAAGTTTGCCTTCGTCATCGTCTCCCCCAACTTCACGATGCTGGAAGACTGGGCCCGCACCAATGACGTCGATTTCTCGTCGCGCGCCGAACTCATCGCCCACCCTAAAGTCCAGGCGCTCTACGAGAGAATTGTGGAGGAAGTAAACCAGAATCTGGCACGATTCGAAAAGCTGAAACGCGTCTTACTAGTTTCCGAAGAATTCACCGCCGACAACGGCACACTTACCCCCACGCTAAAACTGCGCCGCCGCATCATCGAAGAACGCTATCGCCGCCAGATCGACCAACTCTACGCGCAGGCGGAGGCCGCAACCACGTCGTAACATGGGAAGCCTGTGCGACAGCCGCGGTTTCCGTCGCCCGCCTCGACGCTTGTCACCGGATTCGTTCCGAAACGTTTACAATGAAAATGTCATGAATGATCCCCTAATCATCGCCGGCCGTTCTTTCCGCTCCCGCCTGATCGTGGGCACAGGAAAATACAAGTCCTTCCAGGAAACTGCGCGCGCACTCGAAGCCAGTGGCGCCGAAATGGTCACGGTAGCCGTACGTCGTGTCAATCTTGACCGCAGCAAAGAGTCTCTGCTCGATTACATCGACTCAAAGAAATATTTCCTACTGCCCAACACGGCCGGGTGCTTCAACGCGGACGAGGCCATCCGTGCAGCGCGCCTGGGGCGCGAAGTCGGCCTTTCGGACTGGGTGAAGCTGGAAGTGATCGGGGACCAGGCCACGCTGTACCCGGACGTGCAAGCCACGCTCGAAGCCACGCGCGTGCTGGTGAGTGAGGGCTTTACGGTCCTGCCCTATACCTCCGACGACATCGTCTACGCCAAACGTCTGGTGGAGGCCGGTGCTGCGGCCGTGATGCCGCTCGGTGCCCCCATCGGCAGCGGTATGGGCATTCAGAACCAGGCCCATATCCGCATTCTGCGCGAGATGATCACCGGAGTGCCGCTGATTGTAGACGCGGGGGTCGGCACAGCTTCCGATGCAGCGATCGCGATGGAACTGGGTGCCGATGCCGTCCTGATGAACACTGGCATCGCCAATGCGCAAGATCCCGTGCTCATGGCCGAAGCGATGCATCATGCCGTGCTGGCCGGACGCCAGGCCTACCTCTCGGGGCGCATGCCAAAAAAACTCTACGCTACGGCCAGTTCCCCGCTCGAAGGCGTTGTCCGGTAGCGCCGGCGTCTTGCCGGCCGATCTGAAATCCGATATGACTGCAATAACAAAGGGGCGGCCGCAGCCGCCCCCGTCTTCGTCCAATCTCCCTCAGAGCATCTTCACACTCTCCACGTGAATGGAATCGTTGGTCACGATTCCGGTCACGGCTACGTGATGTCCTGCGTGGCCCTTCAGAGCGTCCTGGTTATCCACAGCCAGAACTTTCTGGTCGCCGTCGGTGACAATCACCATCTTCTGCCCTGCGGCCACACACTTCTGGGCGCACGCCGCACCGCTGGCGCTCGCCATTTTCACGCCGCATTTTGCGTCGCTCACCCATCCGTTCACGGTCGTGCTTTTACCCATGTTGTCAAATGCGAACGTTGTCAGGGCAAACACGAAACAAATTGCAAGACAAAGCATTAGAACTTTTCTCATGGCCGGTTTCTCTCCTCGTTGATGTTCCGCTTGCGGCCCAGCCGCAGGTTGTGGAAGAAATTCTAATCGCAAGTCCGGCGGCAATTCAACGCACCGGTCATCGATTACCATCGGAAACTATACCACAGCGGAACTTTCCGATCGTCACACTTGCGCACGGCGCGGCTCGTTAGAGTCCTGCGCGCTAGAACTCACTTCTTCGCCGAGCGGGTGGCGGGCGGCGGCTGACTTGCCGCAGCCGGTGGGACGTACACGTACTCCCCGGGACGCGCATAGCGCAACTGCTCGCGGGCTTCTTTCTCGATCGCTTGGGTGTCAGTCTTCAATGCCTGAATCTTCTGCGTGTAGAGTTCGTTTTCTTTCTGTTCTTGCAGGATATGCTTCTGCAGCGCTTCAAATTCCATCCGCTTCTGCTTGTATACCATCATGCCATTGGCGCCGAGCATCACATGCGCAAACAGCAAACCCGCGAGCACCGCAACTGTAACGGTGGCGATACGCCGCCGCAAGACGTACACTCGCGTCGCCAGCGGCCGCACGCTTAACATCCACGAGGCCGCGAGCGCCTCAGCCTGCGGCGCCTTCTCGACCATGGCGCGCAGCCCGTCGTGCGGATTGGGAAATCGCCGAATTCTTGGACTACCCTTCACTCGAAAATCCATTGCTTGGCCGCCGCGCTCAGCTTCTCCAGGCCCTGCTCACTCCGCGCTTCCGAATACACCCGCACCACAGGCTCCGTCCCCGACAGCCGGTAGCAAACCCACGAGCCGTCTTCGAAAACCAGTTTCAATCCGTCAGTACGAACGACCTCACTGACTCCGCGTCCACAGAACTCTCGCGGATCAGACCTCAACTTCCCAGTGAACTTCTCCTTCACCTCGGGCGTCAAGCGGAAGTTCTCCCGTCGCGGGTAATAGGAACCAACTTGGTTACACAGCGCCTTCAATTGCTCGCCCAGCGACTTCCCTCGCTTCGCCACCATTTCGCAGCACAGCAACCCGGCCAGCACTCCGTCCTTCTCGGGCACATGGTAACGGATCGACAACCCCGCGCTTTCTTCCCCGCCGATCGCGATCTTGTCCTGCATGATCAGCTCGCCGATATATTTGAACCCCACGGGTGTTTCGAAAAGCTCCACGCCGCGCGCCTTGGCGATGGCATTAATCAAGTTCGTGGTCGCCACCGACTTCGCCACTCCATTCTTCCATCCCCGGCTCTCCACCAGGTAGTCAAACAGCAAAGCAATCACATAGTTCGGCTGCAGGAAAGTTCCGTCGGCATCGACAATTCCAAAGCGATCCGCGTCGCCGTCGGTAGCAATGCCAATCTGCGCTCCCGTGGCCCGCATCTTCTCGCGCAGGCCTTCCAACAAGTGATCGTCCGGCTCCGGCGCGTGGCCGCCAAACAACACGTCGCGATAATCATGGACGGTACCAACCTTCACGCCGGCATCACGCAAAACCCCGTCTGAATATCCTCGCGCCGCGCCCCACATAGGATCAAAACAAACCCGCAGATTCGCCTTGCGGATCGCTTCCAGATCCACAATCTCGCGCAGCCGCTTCAAGTACGCCGTTTTCACATCGAGCGATTCTGTGGCACGGCCGCCGTTTCCGTCACCCGTTGTTCCCGACGGTACGACCGCACGATCTGCGGCTTCAATCTCAGCCTCAATCTTCTTCGTAACCTCCGGCAGCGCCGGGCATCCGTCCGCCGTCGAGAACTTGATCCCGTTGTACTGCGGAGGATTGTGCGAAGCGGTAAAGTTGATCACGCCATCTGCCTTGGTAGAGACGACCGCATACGCAAACGCCGGAGTGGGCGCTGGATCTGAAACCACAACCGGCACAATCCGGTGCGCTGCAAGAATCTCCGCCGCCATGGAACAAAATGTCTCGCCCAGGAATCGAGGATCGCGCCCGACGATCACTCGCGCTCCCTGTTTCTTCTGCGACGCCACGTAGCGTGCGATGCCGCCCACGGCCCGGCGCACATTAGCAAAGGTGAATTCCTCCGCCATTACCGCACGCCAGCCTGATGTGCCAAACCTGATTTGGGTTAGCATGTTCTGTTCTCTATCTGCAAAGTGCTACCCTCTCACCTGTCGTTGCTTGTTCGAACGCCGTCCGTCGACAACCGACAGCCGATTTTATATGACTGACAAAAGAATCGTCCTGACCACCGCCTCCTCGGAAGAAGAAGCCCGCAAGATCGCGCGCCATCTGCTCGAGCACCGGCTGGCGGCCTGCGTCAACATTGTCCCCAAAATTGCGTCCATTTACCTTTGGCAAGGCAAGATCGAAGAAGCTTGCGAGTGGCTTTTGGTCGTCAAGACAACGGCCGCGGCCTTCGGTCAAGTGCGTGCGGCGATCGCAGAGCTTCATTCCTACGAACTTCCGGAATGCATCTGCGTAACGATAGAAGACGGATCACCAGCCTATCTGCAATGGATCGCAGAATCTGTGTCTGCCGGAGACTCTGCCGAATGATTCCACCTGCATTGTGAGGAAGATTACTGGCTCGACTCCAGCTGCGTGGTTAGCTGATTGACGGCGGAGACATCGAAAAAGCCGGACAGATCGGCGTGGCCGGCCAGAGTGTCGCGCTGCTTGCCTTCCACCAGAATCTTCACGCGAAGAATGCCCGGCAGGTTTGCGGAGAGTGTCTCGATCAATGATGCCACGGTGAGTTCTTCCGACAGCACGCCCGAACGGTGGCCATCGGCGAAAGCCGCGTTGATGTCGATTACGGCGAGTCCGGGATCGACGAGGTAGACGCTGCGGACATCCGACCCCTGGGGCAAAGGGTGAGGCGAGGCTTTGTCCAGGTACACGGCTAGCAGCGACCGAAGCAATTCCTCAGCGCGCTGCTGGCGAACTGATGGCAGGGGAATGCGGGCCGACTGCGCGTGCAGTACGCCAGTATCGTCATACGCTACGAACAGCGTTACCGGCTCGGTGGCTCCGGCCACGGGAGGCGCTACGGGACGGCTGTCCAGCGAAACCGCGGGACCTGCGGCCGCGCGTCCCCGCATGCGCCACGCGTAGAGGCTCATGCCGAGCACGGTTAGCAGCAGCACTGAGATCGCGATGAAAAGATGGCGTGGAATCATGGCTGTGCAATCATTAATTCGCTAATCATTTTCTGCGCAATCGCGTTTCGCCCAATCATGGCTTGCCTGGTCATGGAGCGGCTCCCAACTGGTTGCGAATGTCTGCGATTCCGTTCGCAACACCGACGGCAACGAGTTGCTGGTAGTCCGGCGACATAAGTTGCGAAACATCAGAGCCCAGCGGGGCAACCTCGACGGCGATGGCAGCCGTAACAACGTTATTCAGCGGGCGGAGCGGCGCAGTAAGAGTGCGCACCGCAATCTGTTGATTTCTTAACTCGGCAGCCACACTCGCAGCGGTCGCTTGACTAAGCGGCATGGAGGAGGATTGAGCCGTCGTCCAGGAGCGGAACGGACCGCGATCGTCTTCGCCACTGTAAGGCAGCAGCGCGGTGTAGAGGCGCACGCCATGGCCGTTCGATGCCGCATGCAGGGCTACGTAGACAGCGGCGTGGGTGGTGTTTGCGTAAAAAGCGCGGTCATCAACCGACACCGTTGCGTCGGAGTCGCGCAGAACGAGCGTGGAGATTCCGCGATTCTCCAGTTCCTGGCGTAGACGGCGGGCGAAGGCAACCGTTACATCCTTTTCTGCCAGCGTAGAACTGAGCGCTTCGCCGCGGTCATTTCCGCCGTGGCTGGCGTCCACAACCGCGAAGTAACGGCGCGCCGCTGAACTGGGCGGTTTGGGCGCCGGCGGCTGCGTAGCTGCACTGTTTTGCGCAGCCGTGCTTGAACTCGCGGTCGGTGGTTGTCCGGGTGCGCTCGCTGCGGGTGTAGCAGCTTCGGTGACAGGCGTTCCGGTCGTGGCTGCAGCCTTTTCAGGTTTTACAGGAGCGAGTGTGATGGTCCTGCCATCATGGCTGAAGCTGGCGATAAGCGGAATGGTGGTGTTTACGGTGATTTGGGCGGCGCCATTGCTTTCCGAATAGGTGGCCTCGGGAATCATTTTGCTGCCGAAAGTAAGCGTAGAAGAGGCCGGCGCCGTGACTGGTTCGTGGCTGAATGTCATGCGCAGTTTACCGGGTTCGGTCGCAACGGACGGATTCACCGGGGCAGTGAAGCGAAACACCAGATGCGAAGGGTCTTCTGAAGGCACTGAGGCCGTGAAGTGGGTGGCGATGTTGCCGATGAAAAGACGTCCGGACTCCGAATGCAGAGTTGCCGGACCGCCCAGAAAGCGCGGCAGGAGCGAACCAAGAGAGGCTAACGGAACAAGGCCGCGTCCGTTTTCCATGAGGAATTTTCCAGCGAGGTCGGCGTCGCGTCCCTGGACGCGGGCGTGGGTGTGGCCAACGGTAAATTCGCCGAGGATGTTGTTGTAGTGAATATGCCAGCGCGGCGGATCTGACTTTGCGCTGACGGTTCCCAGGGGATCCAGCAGTTCCAGCAACCCAATGTACTCACGTCCTTGCCGCTGCACGATGGGCAAGGAATAGTTGGCGGCGGTGGAGTAGACGGCGAGATGCTTTTCGGGTGCCGCGGCGGAACCTAGCAGGCCAGCAAAAAACAAAAGTACGCAGATTGCAGCCCCAGCGCTACGCCATCCGCGAATCGGCTGCTCGCGGAGAGAATGGCCGAGAATCCCTGTCTTAGTCGAGCGCATAGATTGTCAATCCGCTCAGGAGCTTTGGGTAGAAGTCTGTAGATTTCTGAGGCATAACCTCGCCCGCAAAGGCAATGTTTCGGACTTGCACCATGCGGCAGGGATTCATGAGAAAGGCGATATCGGCGCGGGGACCCCCTTCACTCCGCACTCGCGACAAAGCTTCACCCGCATCGCGGACGTAAGAAATATTCTCCTGATTGCGGATCGATTCTTCCGATAGGTTCAATACTCTCTCCAGCAAACACTTATGCAATTGCACCACATCAAGAGCCTGTTGGCGGAGAGAAAAGCCAGCGAACACCTCTGGCGTGTTCGGGTTGGGATGGTGCAAAAGAAATACCCGGTGGGCGGTGACGGCGAGGATAGATGTTCCCGTTCGCCCCGATTCCCGGAGGATCGCGGTAGCGCGGGGAGCGTCGAGCGCGGCATCAACCTCATCGATGTCGTAGAAAGCGCGGGCCGAGCTGCGAAATTTCTCTTCCGAGAAGGATGCGAGCCCGTGCACCAAGCGATGCGTCGGCAGAATCAGGAGACCGGGGCTGTTCATGTTGACAAAAGTCATCATGACGAACTCGTAAGGCGCCGCACTGGCATCTGATGCCGGGCTAGAAGATGCAGCGGCACGGCGCTCGTTGCGGTAGGTGAGGGCGGTTTCGTAACGATGGTGGCCATCGGCGATGATCAGTTTCTTGTCACGCATCGCGTCCCGGATTGCGCTGACCGCATGTGGATCCGACACTTGCCAGACGCTGTGAATGACGCCATATTCATCCGTCACGGAAATATCCGGATCGGCACTGGTGGCGAGCAACGATTCGACCTGACCTGAATCCTCGTAGAGCATGAAGATCTGTCCGAAATGAGCCGTCGTGGCGCGCAGCAGGTCGAGGCGGTCGGCCTTGGGCTTGGCCAGAGTTTGCTCATGCCGGAAAACGACGCCAGCGGAGTCGTCCTCGATTCGGCACAGACCGATAAAGCCCCGGCGTTCCAGGTCATTGGTTGAACCGGGCAAAGAACCGGGCAGCGTGAAGCGTTGCGAATAAATATAGACCGAAGGATCCGAATCCTGGCGCAGAACGCCTTGCTGACGCCAGTCGCGAAAGTACCCCGCAGCCCGGGAATATACATTGTTCACTGCATTGTCATTCTCTTCCTGGCGGCCGAGAATGATGCGCACGAGGTTATGCGGACTGGCCTCGTAATACTGATCTTGCAGCCCGGAAGTGATCTTGTCATAAGGTTGAGTCACAACCTGGGCAGGGATTGCTTGCCGGGGATCGTAGCGAAACGCGCGAAAGGGATGAACGTCAGCCATGGAAACTTATGATTGTAACAAGGTAGCACCGGGCTTCCGGTTTCGCAGCCTGCCGGATCGGAACCCCTCGCCCGGAATAGGCCGCCGATTTGGGATTGTCACAAACATTTGACAAAAAAACCGCGGCCTCTCGGGAATCCTGTGATACTATCGCGGCCAAATGAGGTGCTTATGGCCCTCCTGGATGGGCGCCGGCTCTCTCGTCCCAAGGCCCTGGGTCGGAATTCGGTTCGGAATTTAACTCGGAACTTGGTGCGGAACTTGCGCCCGGTTCGATCCTGGAACCCAGCTCCTGCTGTCCTGCTCAGAATCGCGACGCTGCCTCGCCTCTTGATTTCGCTTCTCGCGCTCGCCGCAATCTGTGGCTCGGCGGTCCCGACCTTCGGGCAGGCGGAGGTCAATGATGTCCACATCCCGCCTCGCGAGGTGGGAAAAAACACGACCGAAGAGGTCGCTACCCAGAGCATGGTCTCTCCGTCGCTGAATGCTCACGTACGCCCACTGAAGGTAGACGTAGATTTGGTGCTGGTCCCGGTCACGATCACCGATCCTATGAACCGGCTGGTGACGGGGCTTGAGAAAGATAACTTCGAGCTTTTTGAAGGCGGCTCGAAAGAGGAGATCAAGTCTTTCTCCAGTGAGGACGCTCCGGTTTCGCTGGGAGTGATCTTCGATTCCAGCGGAAGCATGAGCAGCAAGATGGACCGGGCCAAAGACGCGGTGATGGAGTTCTTCAAGACCGCCAACCCGCAAGATGAATTCTTCATGATCACATTCTCCGACGAGCCCGAGGTGGTCAACGATTTCACCAGTTCGGTGGACGACATCCAGAGCAAACTGGTATTCACCGTTCCGCGCAGACGGACCGCTTTGCTCGACGCCATCTACATGGGCATCACAAAAATGAGTCAGGCCAAGTACCCCAAGAAGGCTCTTCTGATCATCTCTGACGGAGGCGACAATCATAGCCGCTACACCGAGAATGAGATCAAGGCTTTGGTAAAAGAAGCGGATGTGATGATTTATGCCATCGGCATTTACGACCGGTACTTTCCCACCGAGGAGGAGCGCCTGGGACCGGCACTGCTGGGCGAGATCACGGAACTGACCGGTGGACGTGCCTTTACCGTCGAGAATCCCAACGACTTGGCCGATGTGGCCACCAAGATCGGAGTCGAACTGCGCAATCAGTATGTTCTAGGGTATCGTCCCAAAATAGCAGTGCGGGACGGCAAATGGCGTAAGATAAGAGTGAAGTTATTGCCCCCGAAAGGATTGCCGCCACTCCGAGTGTATGCCAGGACCGGATATTACGGGCCCCAGGAATGACCGGGGGATTTTTTTTCGTGTTCTAAGCTACGCGATCTGGGCCGCAATCGCAGTCGCGGTGACCACACAAACCTTCGCCGGGCAACCGGCGTCAATCCCTTCTTACCTGCAATTACAGACTGTTCAGTCCGCCTCGACGCAATCCCAACCTGCTCAGCAACAGTCGCCCCCACCTGCACCCGCAACACCCCCTGCAGCTTCTAATCAGCAGCAACCTCCTACCGAAAACGGAGTCTATGTCATCCGCAAGGATGTCGACGAAGTCCTGCTGCACGCCACTGTGGTCGACAACAAGCAACATATCGTGACCGACCTCGACTGCAACGACTTCTCCGTATTCGAAGATGGAAAGCCACAGACGATCATTTCGTTCCGGCATGAAGACACTCCCGTTTCCATGGGAGTCGTGATCGACAATTCCGGCTCGATGCGCGAGAAGCGGGCCAAAGTGAACCAGGCCGCACTGAACCTGGTGCGGGCGAGCAATCCGCAAGATGAAGTGTTTGTGGTCAATTTCAACGACGAATACTACCTCGACCAGGACTTCACCAACGACCTGTTGAAGCTGAAAGAGGCATTGGAGAAGATCGACGCCAGGGGCGGAACGGCGCTCTACGATGCGCTCGAAGCCTCAGCGGCCAACTTCAAATACGCCAGGCTGGAGAGAAAAATATTGTTCGTGGTGACGGATGGCGAGGACAATGCCAGCCGGGACAGCCTGGAACTGACGGTGAAGCATCTGCAGGAGGAAAACGGCCCATCAGTATATGCTATCGGGCTTCTCGGCGATGAAGAGCACCCGAAGCGGGCCCGGCGGGCGCTTGAGATCATCGCACAACGAACCGGTGGACTCGCCTTTTTTCCTGCCACTCTCGATGAGGTAGATGAAATCAGCCGGCAGGTGGCGCATGACATCCGCAGTCAATATACCATCGGCTACAAACCTACCAATCCCCGAGCCGCCGGCGGTTTCCGGGAGATCCGGGTCGAGGCCAAGGCCAAAGGACACAAGAAGCTCATCGTGCGAACCAAGAGCGGCTACTACGCAGCATTGCAGCCGGCGGCCTCGGGGGCAAAGTAGAGACGATTGGAAGTGCGGCATTGTCCGACAAATTTAAACCCTGACTTTGGTTCCATTGACGATTCCAGCCTCTGCCCTTACCCTGTAACGTGCACCTGAAAAATTCCGAAGCCTCTCATCTGGGAGTCGCTGACAACATTACGGACCTGGTCGGCGGAACTCCCATGCTTCGCTTGAAGCGGCTGGTCCCTCCAGGTTCGGCCGATCTCTTCGCCAAACTCGAATACTTGAACCCCGGAGGCAGCGTGAAAGACCGCGCCGCCATCGGAATCATCCGCAGGGCAGAGCAGGAAGGCAAGCTCGCGCCCGGCGGGACCATCGTTGAAGCCACGGCCGGCAACACCGGAATCGGGTTGGCGCTGATCGGAGTGAATCGCGGTTACAAGGTGAAACTGTTTGTGCCGGAAAACTTCTCCCAGGAGAAAGTAACCATCATGCTGGCTCTGGGAGCCAAGGTGGAACGAACTCCGGACGAAGAGGGCATGCAGGGTGCGATCCGGCGTGCCAAAGAACTCGTCGCCGGCGATCGCCACGCGTTCATGGCCGGGCAGTTTGAGAATCCGGCAAATCCCGATTATCACTACGAAACCACCGCCGTGGAACTGTTTGAGCAGATGGACGGAAAAGTCGACGCCGTGGTTTTGGGCTGCGGTACCTGCGGAACTTTCACTGGCGTCGCACGCTACCTGAAAGAGCACGCGCCGGGAGTGCTGGCGGTTGCCGTAGAAACGCAAGGATCGACTCTGGGCGGCGGAGCTCCCGGACCGCACAAGGTAGAAGGGATCGGAACCAGCTTCACGCCCAAGACGTTCGACGCTTCGGTGTGCGATGAAGTGATAGCCGTGACTGACGACGATGCCTTTAAAACCGTGACGCGGTTGGCGGCACAGGAGGGCGTGCTGGCCGGTTCGAGCGGCGGAGCAGTCGTATTCGCTGCTCTGGAAGTGGCCCGCCGTCTGGGCACAGGCAAACGCATCGCCACCATCATTCCGGATTCAGCGGAGCGCTACTTGTCGAAAAAGATTTTTGAGGGCGGCATCTAAGCAGGCGTAGAGAGGGCGTGCATGAAAAAGAGTCGACGAGCCGGCTTTGCCACTCGCGCCATTCACGATGGACAAGAGCCTGACCCGCTGACCGGCGCAGTGACGGTGCCGATCTATCCCACCTCCACCTATGTGCAGCAGGGTATCGGCGAGAACAAAGGCTACGAATATTCGCGAGTCTCAAACCCCACCCGGACGCGGCTTGAGCAGAACCTGGCATCGCTCGAAGGCGGCGTGGCTGCGCCCGTATTTGCCAGCGGCATGGCGGCGATCAACGCGGTCGCGAGCCTGCTGAAGTCCGGCGACCACGTGGTCTGCGGGAACGACTTGTATGGCGGCACGCCGCGCCTGTTTAACCAGGTGCTGACCGGCTTCGGGCTGGAGTTTTCCTACGTGGATACTTCCGACGCGGAAAACGTGGAGCGCGCCATCCGTAAGAACACGCGCATGGTGTACGTGGAAACTCCAACAAATCCTCTGATGAGCTTGAGCGACCTAGTTGAGATCAGCAAGATTTGCCGTCGCCGAAAAGCAGAGTTGGTCGTCGACAACACGTTTATGTCGCCCTACTTTCAGCAGCCGTTAGCATTGGGCGCCGATATGGTCTTGCACTCGACCACAAAGTTTCTCAACGGGCACAGCGACGGGTTGGGCGGCGTGGTGGTATGCAGCACGCGCGACCAAGCCGAGAAGCTGGCCTTTCTGCAGAAGGCCGCGGGCGCGATACTTTCTCCATTCGAATGCTGGCTGGTGCTGCGCGGCGTGAAAACGCTGGCCGCACGCATGGAAATTCACGATCGCAATGGCCGCGTAGTCGCGGAGTTTCTCGCGAGACACAAAAAGGTGAGCAAGGTGTTCTATCCCGGCCTGCCCGATCATCCGCAACACGAGCTGGCGAAAAGACAGATGAGCGGTTTCGGTTCCATGATCACGTTTGAGACCGGATCGCTGAAGAACGCCAACAAAATGCTGAAGAAACTGCGCGTGTGCTCGCTGGGAGAATCGCTGGGCGGAGTCGAGACCTTGATCTCGCATCCCGCCACGATGACGCACTCGGGCTTGGGCGCAAAGGGACGTAAAGCCATCGGCATCACCGACGGCATGGTGCGCATTTCGGTCGGCATCGAAGACATAGCCGACATTCTCGACGATCTGGAATCGGGGCTGGCCGAAATCTAGAAGCTTCCCGCCAACGGACTCGCGCTCCGCTACTACTCCACCTTTTCCGCGATCCACCGCGAAATCGCAGTCACCATTTTCCGCGGCGCGAATCTCACCGATTCCGCCACCAGCCAATTCTGCACTCCGGAGATGACGAGCGTTCGCCCGGCCATTAACCCGCGGTATCCATCCCGCGCCACCACTTCCGCATTCATAGGCCGGAGTTTCCGGAATAGACGAGAATTCTCAGTCCCGGCCCTTTTGGCAAATCCTGTATCGGTGGCGCCCGGACAAAAACAGCTGACCATCACTCCCGATCCCGCCACTTCATTCGCAAGAGCCTCCGAAAACGAAAGCACGTACGCCTTAGTGGCGTAGTACACGGCCATCAGCGGCCCCGGCTGAAAAGCCGCGGTGGAAGCCACATTCATGACCTTTCCGCTGCGCCGCGCCAGCATCGCCGGCAGGAACAACCGCGTCAGATGAGTCAGAGCGGCAACATTGAGCTGGATCTGTCCCAGAATTTCTTCCTCCGTCATCTCGGCAAACTCGCCAAACCCGCCGAACCCGGCGTTGTTGACCAGAACGTCGATCGACACTCCCTCGCGCTGCAACTGATCGAAAAGGAATTTAGGAGCTGGTAGCGCAGCCAGGTCAAGCGCCACCGTTTTCACGATAACTCCAAACTGGCGCTGCAGTTCAATCGCGACTCGAGTCAGCTTTTCCGCGCTGCGCGCAACCAGCACCACGTTGTAACGGTCGCGAGCAAACAGCTTGGCCAACTCATATCCAATGCCTCCGGAAGCACCTGTAATAAGAGCAGTTTGAATCTTCGACTCCATAAATTCTCCTGCAATAAATCTTAAACAAAAACTCCGACGGGTCGTTCCCTCTAACGCTTCGTCTGCATACAAAAGAAAAAGCGCGGGCAAATTCGCCCGCGCCCGCAAACTCGATGACCCTAGGCCCCGACCAGCGCCGGTTCCACTCCGTAAATCGGATACCACGAAGTGGCAGCCTTTAGCTTGCTGTTAACGTTGTTAATGTTCTTTACGCCTTCAGTCTCCAGCCACGCGCGGAAAGCAGCGGCACCCTGCTTGGCATAAATCGGAATACCGTCTTTCCAGGTCGCGCGCCCGCATAGTACGCCGTTGAACTTCACCCCAGATTCGCCGGCCAGCTCCAGCGTTTCGCTGAATTCGGCATTGCTCACGCCCGCTGAAAGATAAATGAATGGCTTGGTGGCCACGTTCGCAGCCTTATGGAACAGGTCAATGGCTTCTTTCTTCGTATATGCTTTCTGCCCGGCAAAACACTTTACGCCCTCGACGAACTTCATGTTCACCGGCACTTCGACTTTCAGCACATCGACCCCATAGCGGTCCTTGCTGAATTCCCGCATGCTCTCAGTGACGATCTGCGGCTTCTTTTTCGCGTAATCCAATCCCTTCTCGTCCGCGCCCTCTTCATATCCAACAAACTCCAAAAAGAACGGAATGTCATTGGCGCGGCATTCGTCTCCAATGCGCTCCACCCAGGCATGCTTTTTGTCATTGACGTCCTTGGGATCGAATGGCGTGTAGTAGAGCAGGATCTTCACGCAATCCGCTCCAGCTTCTTTCAGCCGCCGCGCCGACCAGTGATCAAGCAAATCGCCGAGTCGTCCCGGCCCCGTCTTGTCGTACCCGGTCTTCTCATAAGCCAGCAGCAGCCCGGCATTCTTGGCCCGCCGTTTCGAGGCCGGCAATCCCCACTCCGGGTCCAGCAGAATAGCGCTGGCATGCGGCGTCAAAACTTCCGTGACCAGAGTCTTGAATTCCTCCATCATCGCATCGCTGACTTCCCCTCCACCCTTTTCCTTGCTCAGCGACTTCTGCAGCGACCCCCGCTGATCCATGGCAGCCGCCGCGATCACACCTCGTTCATTCGAAACCTTCTTGAGACCCGCCAGTTTGCCAGGCGTAAGCTTCATAGATTCCTCCGAATCAGTGCTGAAAAGATGAGTACTTGCAACAGCTAATTGTAAACTAAGCACCGTACGTTGCAGGACACCAATTCCAAAGGAACTATTAAATTATGCCCATCGCAACCACAAATCCGGCCACTGGCGAAGTCATCGAAACCTTCCAACCTCTTTCCGCTGCGCAGATCGAGCAAAAGCTCCAGCTTGCGGTCAACGGCTTCAAAGCAGAACAGAAGATTACTTTTAGCGAGCGCGCCCGCCGCATGCGCAAGGCTGCCGACATCCTCGAGCGCGATAAAGATAAGTACGCCCACCTCATGACGCTTGAAATGGGCAAGCCCTACAAAGCCGCCGTTGCCGAAGCCATGAAGTCCGCCGGAGGCTGCCGCTACTACGCCGATAACGCAGAGAAATTTCTGACCGATGAAATCATCGAAACCGGCGCCAAGAAGAGTTTCATCCGCTACCGCCCCATCGGCCCGATTCTCGCCGTGATGCCCTGGAACTTCCCTTTCTGGCAAGTCTTCCGCTTCGCCGCTCCCGCTCTCATGGCCGGCAACGTCGGACTGTTGAAGCATGCCTCGAACGTTCCGCAATGCGCACTAGCGATTGAAAAGATTTTTCTCGAAGCCGAATTCCCCGAGGGCGCCTTTCAAACTCTACTGATCGGCTCGCAACAGGTAGATGCGATCCTCAACGACCCGCGCGTAGTCGCAGCCACGCTGACCGGAAGCGAGCAGGCAGGGATCCAGGTTGGAGTCGCCGCCGCGAAGCGCATCAAGAAAGTCGTGCTCGAGCTCGGGGGCAGCGATCCTTTCATCGTCATGCCCAGCGCCAATCTCGACGCCGCTGTTGCCACCGCGGTCGAGGCTCGCGTCATCAACAACGGACAGTCCTGCATAGCCGCCAAGCGTTTCATCGTCGCCGAGTCCATCGCCGCCGAGTTCGAGCGCAAGTTCGTGGATCGCATGAAGAATCTCCGCGTGGGCGATCCCTTCGACGAAAAAACTGAACTGGGTCCGCTTGCCACGGCCGACGCCGTCACATCGCTCGATGCCGACGTCCAGAAAACCGTGCAAGCCGGTGCCAAGTTGCTAGCCGGAGGCCATCCCCTGAAGCAGCCCGGCAACTACTATGCGCCGACAGTTTTGACCGACGTCCCGAAAGACTCGCCAGCCTACCGCGAAGAATTTTTCGGTCCGGTCGCATCGCTGTTTCGCGTCAAAGATATTGATGAAGCCATCCGACTCGCCAACGACAGCCGATTCGGCCTCGGCGCCAGCGCCTGGACCAACGACGACCGCGAGCGCGAGCGTTTCATCAACGAACTCGAGTCCGGCATGGTCTTCATCAACAAGATGGTCGCCTCCGATCCCCGGATTCCTTTCGGCGGCGTAAAGCAGTCTGGACACGGCCGCGAACTAGCCGCCAACGGTATCCGCGAATTTATGAATATAAAAACGGTTTCGATTGCTTGAGGAGTCGAAGCGGCATCTAGCGTGGCACGGCTTCTTGCTTGGTGTTCAGCTTGTTCTCCGGAGAGGAAGACCGTGCCCGCAATTCGCTGGTCAAAGCCGTTGCCTTTTCGTTGGAAACGCGGATGTCTCCATCCAACACCGCCATCACTCGGCCCGCGCCGGTTCCCAGGAACTGCGCACGGCGGAGCGTAGCATAACCTTGCGCAGTGGCAGGAAGGTTCACCTTGAAATCCCCACCCTGACGCACGGTCGATAGAACAGACTGCGCGACGGTGTCGCGCACTGCCTCCCCCAGCGCACCCGAGCGCAGCAACTCGCCGATCAATCCCTCAGCATCAATTCGCCCAACCTCGGGCACCAATCGTAAGGTCCCGTCTTCCCCAACCGTCGGGGTCAGCTTCACTTCGATCGTGCCGTTTCCTTCCGCCATCTCGTTGACCGTATCCCGGCCAAAACACGCCCAGCGTTCGTAGTGCAATTGCACCAACACCAGCGTCGCAGGGTCTCGCGGACTGAGCGCTGCGTTCCGGATTCCAATCCGCTCTCCACAGGGATCTGCTTTGTTCAGTTGGGCAGCCAGGACTGCGGTTATATTGTCTTGCAGGTCTGACAAGTCCGCGGTCAGTTCGAGTTTGAATATGTTCTGGCTACCTTCCGCCACGCTCTCGGAAATCACTCCCGAAGTGGTGATAGCGACCGGCTGATCCCTGAAGTTGATCAAGCTCTTCACCGGCGTAAGGTGAAAAGCGAAATCCTGCCCGCTGTTGGCCGCACCAATGCTCATTTCTTGCCCAAGGTCAGCCTGTTGGCTTCGGAAACTCGTGAGCGTGCGATCCAGATTCTCCGCCGACCCGGCGATCTGCTGGCCCACGGCCTTAGGATCCGCCTCCAGTTGATCGAACGCCTTGGCCTGCTGCTCCAAATCGGAGTCCGCCTTGCTTAGCTTTTTGACGATTTCCTTCAGCCCGGACTTCTGCCGCTCCGAAAGTCCGTCCACGAATTTCTTGTTTTCTGCCCGCGCTCTTTCGAGCGCCTGGTCAAGAGTCGCGCCGCGACCCGCAATTTCAAACCGGCTGTTCTCTTTTCCGAGCTGTTCCCGAAAGCTTCGCAACTCGGCGCTAGCTGCCTCCGAGATCTTTACCAGCGCAGCGAACTGAGTGACCTGCTGGCTGGTCGCTTGCACCGCCAGCACTGCGTGAAAATCCTTTAATTCGTCCTTCGTGGAAACTCCGCTGGCTATGCCATTAGGCCCGCTAAGCCCACCCCCCGACTCACCTCCGTGCCCCGCAGCTCCGCCACCCCCATGCTGGGCAAACATGCCGCACGGATGAGCCAGCAACGACAACCCCAACAGGACTGTCCTTATCCCGGGAATAAGACTCGATCTGCGAAACATATTGCGAAACCTGCGACGCATCCCCAACATCAAGCTCCAACCTACTTGCTAACCTCCACCGTCTCCCGCACCCCAATCCCCGGCACAGTTCGTCCCACCACGCTCGCGATCTGCCGCACCTGCACCATCAACTCATCAAACTGATCGGGAAACAGCGATTGCGGACCATCCGACAGAGCCTCATCGGGCTTATGATGCACTTCCACCATCAACCCATCCGCTCCCACAGCCACGGCCGCCCGCGACAGTGGTGTAACTTTATTCCGCTTGCCCGTTCCGTGGCTGGGGTCGACAAAGATCGGCAGATGGCTGAGCCGCTGCACCGCTGGCACAAGGCTCAGGTCGAGCGTATTGCGGGTGTGGTCGGCAAACGTGCGCACCCCGCGCTCGCACAACGCCACGTTGTAATTGCCTTCGCTCAAAATATATTCCGCAGCCATCAGAAATTCCTCCAGCGTCGCCGACATACCACGCTTCAGCAGCACCGGCTTCTTCGCCCGCCCGGCCCGCTTCAGCAGAGAAAAATTCTGCATGTTCCGGGCCCCGATCTGGATCACGTCCGCATACTCTTCCACCAGATCAAGTGACTCATTATCAATGGCTTCCGTAATAATCTTCATCCCATACTGGTGTCGGATCTCTGCCATGATTCGCAAGCCTTCTTCACCTAACCCTTGAAAAGAATACGGAGAAGTCCGCGGCTTATAAGCTCCGCCTCGAAAGAACTGCGCTCCGGCACGATGCACTCGCTCGGCCACGGCAAACGCCTGTTCCCGGCTCTCGATGGCGCATGGTCCTGCAACAATCGCAAGCCCGGTGCCGCCGATCGTAGCCGCGGTCCCGGCAAAACGAATCACCGTGTTCTCTTCTTTAATGTCCCGGCTCACCAACTTGTAGGGCTTCGAAACCTTGATGACTTCCTGCACGCCAGCCATTTCTTCCAGCGTGCCCTGCTCTACCTCGCCTTTATTCCCCGTGATGCCGATAGCTGTGCGCTGCGCCCCTGGCATGGCGTGGGCGCGATAACCCAGCGCCTCAATCTTCGCGCAGACCGAGCGCACCTGCTCCTCGGTAGCGTGCGCCTTCATCACAACCAACATAAATTACCCTCTAACGGATCATCCCAAACCATGTGGGTACAGCCGCCTCAGCTAGCTACAAAGCCGAAGACTCCCCACAGTTCGACCTGCAGTACCATGAAACCCGCGCCCACCAAGTCTATCGTCACCCGCCCTGCACCGCAAACGGGGCAAGTCGTCCGTGTTCCATCTATGGCCCGGTTCGCCGAAAAACGTAAAGGTAAGCTCGATCCCCCCAAAGATGCCCCGCATCACTTCCCACCGGCACTTGTTCCACTAATTCGTAGTTGCCGTGAGCGTATGCCCAGGCTGTCTCAAGAAATCCCCGATTCTCTTCCAGCGTGGCCGGAGTTCCCCAGGACCGCGCCACGTCCGCGTAGACCAAAAAGCTCGGCCGAGCGTCGTGAACCTGCTGCATCATGTCATGCCGCATTTGTTCGGCGTACTTCTGTTTCTCCATCAAAGGATAGGTATAGAGATAGCTGGTGGCGCAGTGCCGGTCCGAATAAAAACAAATCTCCGGTTCGGACCCGAAAACCCCAATCGTGTCCTGCTTCGCAGAGTGCGCCTTGATGTAGCTGCCCACACCAACCGCCTCCAAGAACGGGTCCCGGTCGAAGATCTTTTTGTTGAGAGAAACGGGATCGAGATGAAAGTAAGTCTTGTACTGACCACGAACTGAAATCGGAAATATGAGGGCGAAATAAAGCACCGGAAGCCATACGACGAATGCGCCGAATCGTCTCTCCCGCAGTGTTCGCTGCACAGCGCTCACACCGATTCCCGCACACAGCGCAGCCGCCGGCAACAACAAAATGAAGTAGTGAGGACGAAAATAAAGCCCGGGACAAACCGCCAGCACGGAGAATAAGAAGAAACTCGCCGTGAACCCGCCGTGTCCCCGTGCATAGTGGCTCCACAGCGGCGCGGCTAGGCCAACAGCAACCATCTCCCAGATCACGAACGGACGAACAACCCATGGCAACGACGCGCGAAGCATAGGCCATGCCTCCCGCATCGTCGTCATCGAACCATATTCGCGAGCATAAGACCACGTCCAGAACCAGAAGCTGGAAAACACCCCGGCGCGGAGAAGCATCAGGCACGTCAGTCCAAACGGCAACACCAGTCCGGCGAACAGCGCCCCGCCGCGGACCGCGAGATTGCGCCAAGGCAACGGACGTCTCCATTCCTTCGACAACCAGTACAATCCCGCAAAAACAAAAAATAGAATTCCAGGCTGCTTCATCAGAAACGCCAACCCGAAGCACATTCCGCTTACGAAAAAAAGCCCAGTCCGGCCGGTGTCGATCGCATACAGCAACAACAGAATCCCTGCCAGCGCCGCCAGTACTACAAAGTGAGTGGCGTGCGCATATACGCCCAGCACTCCGGGACGGCACGACAGAAAACTGTATGTGGTTCCCGCAACCGCACCCGCCACCGAGCCATAGAAATATTTCGCCAGAAGAAAAAGCAGAATCGTGGTCACAGCGTTTACCAGGATCAATCCGGTCCGGATGCCGGAAGTTGTCTCCCCGAAAACGGCCATCATCGCTGCGTAGGCCGCATAAGTTCCCGGCAACTTCATGTTGCTGGCAATTTTGTAAGGTGGGATCCCTTGCAGCATCAACTGTCCGACGTAAGCAAACTCCCCCTCATCGCGTTCCAGCGGCACATCGCGCAGCCGCGCACGCACGAAGGCAAAAAAGACCATCGCCACCAGCAGCGCACCCAGGCACCAATACATCGCCCAACGCTTTTCGGATAACTCAAGCTCGCTAGTCGCGACCCCAGTCTCAGTTATAGTTTCATTCACGAAAGTTCTCTCGCCCGCCCAATCACTGATCGCCCACAAAAGAAATCCATTGTACTGGGATGACTCGTGACCAATCTCGTCGAATATGTAAACAACCGCCTGATTTTATGACAGCCGCCTTCGCGAGTCCTCGGGGCGCAGTTCCGCCATTTCCACGCACAGTTCTGTCCGCTCATTGTAAAATCATAGGCTTACTCGGAGTTCCCCGGGTTCCTATGGCTTCGCAAGACAATTCGGAAATCGCTACCGCGATCAACCACCGCCGTCCCGATCGTCCCAACGGCGACCGTCCCAGCGACGACCGTCCCAATGACGATCGCTACGATCCGCAGCGCGTAGAAGCCAAATGGTTCGAGCGCTGGCAGAGCGATCCCGGGCTCTACGCCGCCGAACCCCATACCGCAAAAAAGAAATATTACGTGCTCGAAATGCTGCCTTATCCCTCAGGCGCGCTGCACATGGGACACGTTCGCAACTATGCCATCGGCGACGCCCTGGCACGCTTCATGTGGATGAATGGCTACAACGTTCTTCATCCCATGGGATGGGATTCTTTCGGCTTGCCGGCGGAGAACGCCGCCATTCAGAACAACACTCCGCCACGCCAGTGGACCCTCGGCAATATCGCAAAAATGAAGGTGCAGATGAACCGCCTCGGCTTCGCCTACGACTGGTCCCGCGAAGTCACCACCTGCCTGCCCGATTACTACCGCTGGAACCAGTGGTTCTTTCTCAAGTTCTACGAGCAGGGACTCGCCTATCGCAAGAAGAGCAAAGTCAACTGGTGTCCCAAGTGCGCCACCGTGCTTGCGAACGAGCAGGTCGTTGATGGCTGCTGCTGGCGCCACGAAGACACGCGCGTCGAACAGCGTGAGCTCGAGCAATGGTTCCTGCGCATCACGAAATACGCAGATGAATTATTGCGCGATCTCGACAAGCTCGGCGGCTGGCCTGAAAAAGTCCGCACCATGCAGCGCAACTGGATCGGCCGCAGCGAAGGTGCTCTGGTTGATTTCAAGCTCGACTATGCGGAAAACCATAAAGGATTTGGTCCCGCTGGCTCGACTATCAGCGTATTCACCACGCGTGTCGACACTATTTTCGGCGCGACCTCGGTGCAACTCGCGCCCCAACATCCCATCGTCGACGATCTCGCAGCCAGCAATCCTGATTTGCGCGCCAAGGTCGATCAACTCATCGCCGAGCAACGCAAAGCCAGAGAAGTAGGCGACATCGGCGAAATTGAGAAACATGGCGTCTTCACCGGCCGTTACGCGATCAATCCCTTCAACAGCGAAAAAGTTCCGGTGTGGGTGGCCAATTACATTCTCATGGATTACGGCACCGGCGCCATCATGAGCGTTCCGGCGCATGATGAGCGCGACTACGAATTTGCGAAGAAATACAAACTTGAAGTACGCCTCGTAGTTCTTCCAATCTCGAACGATCCGGAGGCGACTGTAGCCGAGCCGCCCCTTCCGTTTACTGCGCATAGCGACGGCATGCTCATCAACTCTGGCCAGTTTAGTGGTCTTGAGTGTGCTGATGCCATCCAGAAAATGTCAGCGTTCGCCGAAAAGAATGGCTTTGGCAAGGCGACCGTCACTTATCGATTGAAGGATTGGGGGATCTCGCGCCAGCGCTACTGGGGCACGCCCATCCCCATGTTGTTTTGCGAAAAAGATGGCATCGTCGCCGTACCAGAAAAAGATTTGCCGGTAATTTTGCCGGAAAATGTCGACATCGCACACGCTCTGGGATCTCCGCTCAGCAGTTTGCCCGAATTCGTCAACACTACATGTCCCAAGTGCGGCGGCCCGGCGCGGCGCGAAACCGACACCATGGACACCTTCGTCGATTCGTCCTGGTACTTCTATCGCTACACCGACGCTCATAACGACCGGGCTCCGTTCGATTCAAAAATCGCGCAGTATTGGTTCCCTATCGACCAGTACATCGGCGGGGTCGAACACGCCATCCTTCACCTTATCTACTCGCGCTTCTGGACCAAGTTCATGCGCGATCTGGGATTGATCACCAACGACGAACCAGTGGAACACCTGTTTACGCAAGGCATGGTGATCAAAGACGGCGCAAAAATGTCGAAAAGCCTCGGCAACGTCGTCAGCCCTGACGAAATGGTGGCTCGCTACGGCGCTGACGCCGCGCGCCTCTACAGCTTGTTCGCCGCTCCGCCCGACCGCGATCTTGACTGGCAGGATTCCGGCATCGCTGGCATCCAAAGATTCCTGGGCAAGGTCTATCGTTTCGTACAGAGAAATGCCGCTCGCGCTGCAAATACATTGGCGGCGACTTCGCCTGCAACTTCTCTCTCGCCACAAGCGCGGCAGATCCAGCGAAAATTGCACCAAACCATCAAGCGCGTGAGCGACGACTTTAAGGGCCGCTGGCACTTCAACACCTGCATCTCCGCGATCATGGAGCTGGTGAATGTGTTGTATGACGCGGAAGATGCGATAGGGCAGAACGCAATCCCCGTGACGCTTCTAGCCGAAGTACAGCGCAACCTCGTGCTCTTACTCGCGCCCTTCGCTCCCTATCTCGCGCACGAACTCTGGGAAATGCTCGGCGAAAAGGGAAACTTGCTGAAAGCTCCCTGGCCAAAATACGACGCTGCGCTGGCCAAGGAAGAGGAACTGGAAATCCCGGTCCAGATCAACGGCAAGCTGCGCGGCCTCATCGTTGTCCCCGCCGATGCGACCGAGGAGTTCGTTATCGAACGGGCGCTCGCTGACGAAAAAGTGCGGACCGCCCTCGCCGGGAAGCAGGTCGTGAACAAAATCTACGTTCCCGGCAAGCTCGTCAACCTCGTGGTGCGGTAGATTCATGCCTCGCATCTCACCTACGCTCGAGGGCTTTCGCGCAAGTTTTCGACGGCCTTCGCTGACGCTGGCTGAGATTACGTGGCGCTGGACCGTCGGCGCGGCCGCCTGGGCGCTATTTTTTTTCTGGCTGATCGAATTTCTCGACACGCTGCCGGTGACCCGGGGCGACGAGGCGCTTCTATCGACCAGGCACCCGTTGCTCGTGGGACGAGCGATCTCGCACATCCTTCGCGGCAGCTTGAATCGGGCCGTGCTGGCAGCGTTGCTTGCGGCGATCGCCCTGTCGTTGCTCTGGATCATCACCGCTTCCATTGGCCGCGCTGCCACAGTCCGGGCTCTGCTTGAGTATTTTCGCAGAGGCACTACGGACGACGTCTCGACTGAGATGGATACCGCGAGTGAGGCGCGGCCTCTTCGCTCGCTGACCGGGCTGAACTTCCTGCGCGCGGCAGTGGTGCTGTCGGCGATCCTTGCCCTCGTGGGCGCCGCAATTCTTGCCGGCTTCGTTTCGCCAGATTCACAGCCACGGCCCGGCCTGGTTTTCATTGTTTTCTTTCCGTTGGCTGGATTGATCTGCATCGCGTGGCCGGCCCTGAACTGGTTACTGTCGCTCGCCTGCGTGTTTGCTGTCCGCGACGGTGAAGACACATTTGGCGCGCTTTCTACGGCCGTCACTTTTTTTCGAGAACGAACCGGACCGGTATTTGCCGTGAGCACCTGGACAGGGTTGGCGCATCTCGTGGCTTTCAGCGTTGCAACGACACTCGTCTCGCTGCCGCTCGCCTTCGTCCAGATCGCTCCCTGGCGACTGGTGATCATCGGTGTTTTTCTGGTGACGCTGGCGTATTTTGCGGTTGTGGATTGGCTGTACATAGCGCGTCTCGCCGGTTACGTCTGCGTCGCCGAAATGCCTGACACTCCTGCTTCGTCGACGCCATTCCCAATTCCGCCGTCGCCAGCACCCCAGACAGGTATCGACCGTGACGAAACGATCCTCAGCGATGTTCCGAACCTGGCCGCAGAGGCCTAGCTTGCAAAGCTCTGCGATCTGGTTCTTTACACGGGACTGCTGATTTGAGAAACTCATCCGTGGAACCCCAATCCAGGCTTAACGAATCGATCGTCATCCTCGACTTTGGCGCGCAGTATACGCAGCTCATCGCGCGCCGCATCCGCGAACAAAATGTCTTTTCCGTGGTGCTGCCATGCACGGCTTCGCTTGACGAGGTCAAAAGTTGCTCGCCCGTGGGCATCGTGCTCTCGGGGGCGCCGTGGTCGGTCTACGACAAAGATGCGCCGCCGGCCGACCCCGGCGTCTTCAAGTTGGGGCTGCCGGTACTTGGCATCTGTTACGGGCTGCAGTTCATGGTGCACACTCTCGGCGGCAAGGTCCGTCCCGCGGATAAGCGCGAGTATGGTCACGCGGAAGTGGATATCGTCGCTGAATCGATCTTGTTTCAGGGGCTGGCCAGGCGGCAGGCGGTGTGGATGTCACACGGTGACGAGGCGCTGGAACTGCCTCCGGGGTTTGAGCTCACGGCGAAGACTTCGCATGCCGTGGCTGGAATCCAGAATGTCGAGAAGAGATGGTTTGCGGTTCAGTTCCACCCTGAAGTTCATCACACGCGAAACGGCACGGAGATCCTGCGCAATTTTGTCTTTCGGATTTGCGGTGCTAAGCCCTTGTGGACACCGCAGCACTTTATTGATTCGACGGTTGAGCAGGTCAGGCAGCAAGTGGGCAAGGGACGGGCGATCTGCGCGCTTTCGGGCGGAGTGGATTCCTCGGTTGCGGCAGTGCTGGTCGATCGGGCTCTGCGCGATGCTCGGGGCAATTCACGGCTGACCTGCATTTTCGTGAACAACGGAGTGCTGCGCAAGAGCGAGTTTGAGAAAGTGCAGAAGACTCTGCACGACAAGCTGGGTCTGCATCTCGACGCGGTCGACGCAACGGCGCGCTTTCTCGGAAAGCTCAAAGGCGTCAGTGATCCCGAGAAGAAGCGAAAGATCATCGGCAATGAATTCATCAAGGTGTTCGAGCGCGAGGCTCGCCGCATTGAAAAAGAAGAAGGCAAGGTGAAGTGGCTGGTGCAAGGGACGCTTTATCCGGACGTGATCGAGTCGCGCTCGGTGCGGGGGCCGTCGCAGGTAATCAAGTCGCATCACAACGTGGGCGGGCTGCCGAAAAAAATGAAGCTGAAGCTGATTGAGCCGCTGAAAGATTTGTTCAAAGATGAAGTCCGCAAGATTGGCCGCGACCTGGGCATGCCCGAGGAAATTCTGCAGCGGCAACCGTTCCCCGGCCCTGGGTTGGCGGTGCGCGTGTTGGGAGAAGTCACGCCGGAGCGTCTGGCACTATTGCGCGAGTGTGACGACATTGTGGTGAGCGAGATTAAGAATGCCGGCCTCTATACGAAAATCTGGCAGTCATTTGCCGTGCTGCTGCCGGTGATGTCGGTGGGAGTGATGGGTGACATGCGGACTTACGCTTACACATGCGCCGTGCGGGCGGTGAGTTCCGAAGATGGCATGACGGCCGACTGGGTGGCGCTGCCGCATGAGGTGTTGAAAACAATTTCTTCGCGGATCGTGAATGAGGTGAAGGGCGTGAACCGCGTGGTGTACGACGTCACTTCCAAACCTCCGGGGACGATTGAGTGGGAGTGAGGGCGGTTCACAGTTTTTAGTTCTCGCCTCTAGCTCTGGTCGCGGTGAACGGTGTCCATGGAGAATGCGGGGAGACAGACGGCGATGTACTCGGCTCCGCCTTCTTGGGGAGTGGAGTAGCGGATCCACTCGCCGGCGTAGGCGATTACAGCTTGTCCAGCGGTAACGTCGACGGAACCGTTTTCGTGTTCGACGTGCAACGTGCCTTTGAGGACTATGGTGAACTCGTCGAAGTCGGGAGTCTGGCCGGGTTCGAGCCATCCGGCAGGGCTGCGCATATGGGCTACGCTGGCGGATGAAGTCTTGGAGTTGACGCGGCCGATGTATTCATCGATCAGCTTGGGTTTGTTACCGGCGGATTGGATGCGTGTGGGTTGCGGGATTAGGGTGGGCATGAGTTCGTCCTGGTTCTGAGTACGAATGTTATTAGATCATGGGATTGTGACCGGTGCCTCCGGTTACGGGGCAGACGTATCAGTTACAATCCTCGCTTATGTTCTATCGTTCGGATAATCGATCGCCCGATCAACTGCGGCCGGTTTCTATCGTTCGCGACTTCATTACTACGGCAGAGGGGTCGGTGCTGATTGAGGTGGGGAACACGCGCGTGATTTGCACGGCGTCCATTGAAGAGTCCGTGCCTTCGTTTATGCGGAACACCGGCAAGGGATGGATTTCTTGCGAGTATGCGATGATTCCGCGGGCGACGCTGACGCGGACTCCGCGGGAAGTGGCCAAGGGACGGCCGAGTGGACGGACGCATGAGATCCAGCGGCTGATTGGACGGTCTTTGCGTGCCGTCACAGATCTGGCACGGCTCGGCGAGCGCACGGTGTGGATCGATTGCGACGTGATTCAAGCCGATGGAGGGACGCGGACTGCTTCGATCACGGGGGCATTTGTGGCTTTAGGACTTGCGCTGCAGAAGTTGGTGGAGGCTGGGACTTTGACTTCGGTTCCGTTGAGGGATTTTGTGGCGGCGGTTAGCGTGGGAATTGTGGATGGAGAAGTCCTGCTAGACCTTTGTTATGAGGAAGACTCGCGAGCCGATGTGGACATGAATTTTGTAATGACGGCCGGGCACAAGATGGTGGAAGTGCAGGCGACGGCGGAACGGCAGGCTTTTGATGATGGGCAGTTTGCCAAGATGCTTGGGTTTGCGCGGTCGGGGGTGCAGTCTCTGATTGCCAAGCAGCAAGGGATTTTGAGCGGGTTAACTTTGCGACAGTGAGGAGCGGGTCTCGCTTCGCTCACGGAACAGCCGACGCGGCTTTTCCCACATGGGCTTCTTGTTACCTCTGTCGTGCATGGCTACCGCTTCTGCGTCGCCACCCATTCGTGAATTCGGGCCGATAGAACATCCATCGGCAGAGCACCCGCACCCAATACTTCGTCGTGGAAATTGCTCAGGCTGAATTTGTCGCCTAACTGATCTTTGGCGTACTGGCGCAGCTTGAGGATCTCTAATTGGCCGACCTTGTATCCCAGCGCCTGGGCCGGCCACGCCATGTAACGGTCAGTCTCGCTCTGCACTTCGGCTTCGTCGATGGCGGAGTGGTCGTGGAAGAAATCTACCACCTGCTGCCGGGTCCAATGTTTGTAGTGGAAGCCGGTATCGACGACGAGGCGGATGGCGCGGAGCATGTCATCCTGCAGGTGACCGTAGTAGCTGTAGGGATCCTGGAAAAATCCAACCTCTTTTCCTAAACGCTCCGCATAGAGAGCCCAACCCTCGGTGTACGCGGTGTAGTACTCGTTCTGGCGGAAGGGTGGAAGCTGCGGCAGTTCCTGGGCGATGGCGATCTGCATGTGGTGGCCGGGGATGCCTTCGTGGTAAGCCGTGGTTTCAAAGTCGAGCGTGGTGCCCTTCTCGAAGTTGCCGGTGTTGACCATGACGTGAGCGGGACGCGAGCCGTCCTGAGCTCCCGGAACGTAGTGCGTCGAGGCCTCTTTCTCGGTGTATTCCCCGATGGACATGACTTCCAGCTTGGCTTTAGGGAGGCGTCCGAACATCGCCGGCAGCTTCAGGTACATCTGATCAATGTATTTCTGATAGAGGTCAAGGATTTCCTGGCGCGAATGTACGTGGACTTTAGGATTGGTTGGGAGCGAGGCGCTGAAACTCTTGAGATCTTTGTAGCCGAGCTGATTCACGACTTGCAGCATGCGGGCTTCGATCTCTTTGACCTGAGCCAGACCGATCTGGTGAATTTCTTCGGGCGTGAGATTGGTCGTGGTGCTTTCCTTCACGCGGAAGGCGTAGCGCTCGGGGCCGTCGGGCAAAGCCCAAATGCCGGGCTCGGTGCGGCCTTTCGGTGCATACTCGTCACGGACGAAGCTGGTGAACTTCACATAACTGGGCAGCACGGATTCGCGGATGGCGGCAAGACCTTGCTCGCGTAACCTTTTTTGGTCCGCGGCTGGAATGGAATCGGGAAACTTGAGGAAGGGCTGCGCGAACGGCGAGTCCTCGGGTGTCTTAGTGGCGAGGCCATTGCACTGCACAACCACTTTCTCGAGCAGGATGCGCGGGGGCATCAGGTCCTCAGCCATACCTTTACGCATCTGGATAACGGTCTCGTCGAAGGCGCGGGGAAACTGCCGCAGCCGCGAAATATAGTCGTCGTAATCCTTGACGTTCTCGAAAGAGAGGACGGTCACCAGCTCAGGAAGTTCGATGGGCAGACCGCTGACCTGCGACACCGGCATTTCCCAAGGCTTGAAACGTGCTCCCTCCAGGGCCATGCGGAGGTCGCGGACCATCAGGGTTTTGTTTAAGGCCTCCTGCTCCGGGAAGCCGGTGGTGTCGATGGCTTCGAAGCGCGTGAGGTACTTTCTGCTCTGCTCCAGGTCGTCGTCGATGGCTTTCTGAGACAAGTCGTCGATTTTGTCGTTCCAGCGCTTGTCTCCGAGGATGGAGGCGTAGATGGGGCTGGTACGGAGGGTGTACTCCCAGCGTTCGGCGAGAAGATCGTTCAGAGCTTTTCTTCGAGCCTCGAGATCAGACTGCGGCGGGGCCGCAAGAACAGTCGAACACAGCAGGGAGATGAGCAAAGCCAACAGGACCAGGGATCGCATTCAGTGAGACTCCTTATGTGTTGGTTAGTACGGCGTTCGCGTTGTGACGGGTGCAGCGTCGATGATTGTACACGGAACCACGGAACCACTTTGACGCTATCAGTTCGACTGCTGACGAGCGGGCAGGTTAGCACCGGTTCGACGGACTTCTCTCTGTTAGTCTTATTTCTTTCAAGGAAGCACCTTCGATCTTGCGAAAAATCCTCATCCTCATTGTTCTGATTCCACTGCTGGGAGGGCTGGGCTGGTGGTATCTACGCGAGCAGGCTCTGCCGGATTACGGGCCCGCGTACCGCGAGTATGCCTACGTCACAAACGGGAAGAGCAACACAGTGAGCGTGATTGATCTGCGGACGTTTGAGCCGGCGAAGACCATCGCGGTGGGCGTGGAGCCGACCGGGGTCGCGGCCAACAGCAAGAAGAACGAAATTTATGTGGTCAACACAGGGTCGGACAACGTCAGCGTGATCGATGCCGAGAAGAACGCGGTAGTGGCGACCATCGGAGTTCATAGTAGGCCGTACTTCATCGACGTTTCGGAAGATGGCAAGCGCGGTTATGTGGCGAATTCGGGGTCGGCCAATGTTTCGGTAATCGACCTTGACAAGAAGGTCGTCATAGGCAATGTTCGGGTGGGCGCTGCGCCCGGACTAGCGCGGGTTTCGCCGGACGGCGCAAGCGTGGTCGTCTCGAACCGCGGCGACAATACGGTTTCAGTGATTGACGCGAAGCTGTTGCGAGTGCGGGCGACCTTGCCGGTGTGCCAGCAGCCGGAGGATATCGCCATTCTGCCAGATTCGAGCAAAGCGTTCGTGGCGTGCTCGGGATCGTCGCAGGTAGCGTCCATTGCCTTAGCCAGAAGCGAAAAGAGCGGCGCGGGGACGAGCGACAGGGTGCTGGCGCTGCTCGATGTGGGGCGGACGCCGGTGAGCCTGGCGCTGAAGCCTGATGGCGGCGAGCTGATCGTGTGCGATTTTGGTTCCGACAGCATTTCGATCATCGAGACGGGAACTAATGAGGTTAGCGGCAGCGTGCTGATCGGGCAGCATCCGAGCCACGCCGTGGTTACCCTCGACAATTCGCGGCTATACGCTAGCAACTTCGGGTCGGATAGTGTTGCGGTTTACGACATCGACATGGGCCGGAGGATTGCGACCCTTGGAGTGGGAAGCCATCCGGATGCCCTGGCGCTGTCGCAGGATCAGAGGTATGTTCTGGTGCTGGACACGCAAGCCGGGGATGTGACAGTGATTCAGAAGCGCGCGCCGCGCAAGCTGGAGCCTACGGAATATTCGCTGTTGACCATGATTCCAGTGGGGGTGCAGCCGAACGGGATCGTGGTGAAGGCGTTTATGAGAACCGGGCCGGGGAATCGATAGGAGTCCCGACACGGCGACGACGCTACTGGGTTGTCACTGGCTTGACGCAGAATTTGTCCAGGGCTGCTTTCAGGTCGGCGGCTATGGCTGGGGCTTCGCGGGATTCGATGTCGCGGCGGGGCATCATGTAAACCAGTTGGCCGTCCCGCAAAATAGCGATTGACGGGGAGGACGGCGGGTGTCCGGTGAAGTAACTGCGGGCGCGTTCGGTGGCTTGGATGTCCTGTCCAGCGAAAACAGAAAATGCTTTGTCAGGCTGCGCGGCTTGCTGCAGAGCCATGCGGACGGCGGGACGCATGCGGCCGGCGGCGCATCCGCAAATGGAGTTTACGACCACCAGCGTTGTACCCGGCTGCGCTTTCAAAGCTTGGTCGACGGCTTCTGGGGTGCGCAATTCTTCGATGCCCAGGCGGGTTAACTCTTCGCGCATAGGGATAACCATAATTTCCGGATACATTCTGCGTGCTCCTTAGGGTTCTTCTGTTGATTCTATCTTAGAACTCGAAAGTTAAGAGCTGCACAAATGAGGAAGTGAGCCAAACGCGCAACTATTGCGTCGCCAAGGGGTTTCAGTTCGGAGTTGTGCACGTTGATTGGGATCGCGCAGCGTGAGTTTTTCACAACCCGCAGCTTTCCCGCCGCTGATAGAATCCGGGTTTGCGCAGCTGCTGTTCTGAGCAACCCCTGGGCAGATCCCGACAACGAACTTGGACGCATTTACGCGGGGCGGAGTGATTGCCTGGAAAGATGGATGGTCAATATTTGGTGATTGAAACCATGAGGAGGAACATTCGC
Organism: uncultured Acidobacteriaceae bacterium; assembly: GCA_963786075.1. Classification (GTDB taxonomy): domain Bacteria; phylum Acidobacteriota; class Terriglobia; order Terriglobales; family Acidobacteriaceae; genus Sulfotelmatobacter. The sequence goes on from CAWAYA010000014.1 coordinate 138,852, forward strand.
CGATGAACAGCAAGTCGCGTTTTGTCAGTTCACTTTTCCTGGCCGCCGCCCTGGCTGCTTCCGCCTTGGGCACGGCTTGTGCGCACCACTACTACCGGGTCTATGACCCTTACTACAGCGACTACCATGTCTGGAACGATACTGAGGTCAACTATTACCATGAGTGGGCCCGCGAAAACCACCGCGACGAGAATAGAGACTTTCGCAAGCTGCCCCCCGAAGAGCAGAAACAATACTGGACCTGGCGGCACAGCCACGGCGACCACGACCACCACTAGATCGTGGGTCTAAGACAGGCGCGTTGCTTATCAGCGGGAGTGTATGGGTTGGTCGCGCGAGCGTAGGGATTGCTGCCTTCTAGCTGGCGTTCGCGGAATCGTCGGCGATTCGAATTGAGAAATTGACGGTGATTCGGGCTTTGGTCTCGACCGGCTGTCCGTTCTGGAGATAGGGCTTGAAGCGCCATTGGCGTACTGCCTGCTGGGCCGCGGCAGTCAATATGGCAGGGCCGCTGAGCACGCGCAGGTCTTCAATGTTGCCATCGGTCCCGATGACCGCCTGTAAGACCACCGAGCCCTGCACCCGCATGTGCTGTCCCAGCAAAGGATAAGTGGCATCGACAGTTTGCGGTATTCCCGAAAAGCTGCTGGCGGTGAGCCGTTCGTGCTCGGCTGCATTGGTGGTTAGAGTCGCTGAAGTAATAGAGGAGACGCGGTTCGAATCGTTGGGGATCTCCACTTTTGTGACGTTGCTGCCGGGATGAACGGTACGGTGATTGTCGCCGGCGATCACTTCGACATCCAGCGGAGGAACGGCGGCGCGAGTGCCCACGACGAGGGGTGAGTCTGACTGGGCAACGCCCTGGTGAGACGGCTCAGTTACGGCAGTGGTGGCAGTCTTCTTACTAACGTGGTTCTTCACGGCGGTGATTCCCGCCACGAGCGGCTCGGCTGCTTTGGCAGGTACAGCCGCAGCCGTATTTTGGATGGGCTGCGAGTTCGTAGCGTCGGATTCGATCGCATCGTCTGAGCCAAACCAGAAATCACGATCTTTCACGATTACAAAAGCGAGGGCGATCAGCAGAAGGGCCAGCGCGATCTGCAGGCGGCGAGGTTGTTCATCAGCGGCACCCGCTTGAGGTCTGGCGAGGTCTGCGACCGAACTCTGCTGCAGTATTTGGTGTGTTCCCATTCTGCCCTGCCTTGCGAAATAGCCCTTAATAAAGAGTACCGATCACCAGGCACCAGTATCCTGAGGCCGCGAGCCGGTGGTGACAATGGCACGATCCGGGAAGACGAGGCCCAAGAGTGCCATACGGGTCGTTTTGAGGCCGGCGTGGGTGGGAGGGTAGCTTTGACTCGTCAGCGCAGGAAGACGTGCGCCGCATCCTCCACGCGGATAGTCGACTTTCGCCGCGTGCCTCTCGCGAGGTTGTAGGCGACAAGCAGATGCCCCTCGACGATGAGGATTTCCTTATCGCTGATCCAGCCCACTAGCGTGGCATGGGGTAGAAATGCGATACGGCGGGGCACATCTTCCGTGCTCTTCACCTCGACTGCTGGCAGATCGAGCAAGGCCTTGCGAATGCGCTGCGATTCCTCCGGGTTGGCCTGTCCTTGCTCGGACATCTGAATCGGGGCGTTAGGCTCGGAAGTGGCAACGATCGTAAAGGCCACCGAGGCAAGATCGGGCGACAGCTTGCCGTTCTCGGTGTAGAAGCTGACGTCGTAGTCGGGATTCTTGTACGCGGTTTGTTCGTCGAACACGGTTAACGTCTTGCCGTCGTGGTGCAATAGGGTTTGATCGTCGCTCTGATTTTGCCAACCGCAGCAGGCCGTGTCGGGAATCGCCTCCAGGATGGTGCTGGCATTGGCGGCGTCGAGCACTCGGCGGAGCGGCGGATTAATCGGCGTCGCCGCCCATTTGCCGGTGTTTTCCTGGTACAAAGAGGTTGCCTTGTAGAGGGGCTGAGTTTTTCCGGAGACGAATTGTGTCAGCAGAAAAAACTTGTTTAAGCCTTCGTCGGGAACCCACACTTCTCCGTAAGGACACGTCTCTTCACAGGCTCCGGTCGGGCAGGGGCACTCTGGGAACTCGATCGAAGCCAAGTCCTGACGACCGGCGCCCGCGAGATCGGTTTGCCAACTCAGCCAGGTGGTTTTGGTGGAAAGATCGACGCCATCACGCTGAAGGCGGCGCGCCTGGTTCGAAAACCAATCGAGGTGAGTTCCATCGGCTGAGAGAAAAGGCACGGGTGCGGACTCTGTGATCGCCAGATTTGAGCCCACCGTGGCTGTGTTGCGCGAGACTTCGCGTGTCAGAGTGGTTGCCGCGTGGCCGTCCCAGAACCACACCTTCTGTTCGGTTGCGAGATCGACTTCCGTGAGCGGCAAAGACACGGGTGCGGCGAACAGCATCTGCCCGAGATGATTGACGAAGAAGTTTTGCGGCGAAGACACGGCTTCAGCCGGGACCTTCACCGTTTGTTTAGCAGAAAACGTAGCCGGATTGTACTCGACCATCTCGCCGGGCGAGCGCAGGACCCACAAGCGCTGGCTCTGCGCCGCTAGCGAGGCCGCCAGCACTGGAACCACGCACAATGCCGGGATCAGTTTTCGCATGAGCAGTATGCCGTTGCCGTACTCGAATTGCCAGCATGATTGTAAACCGTGGACTCGCTGGCTCCGCGGCTCTTGCGTACAATGGGGGTTGAAATTATGAGCACACATCCCGAGAAGACGATGACCATGACCTCAACTCCTCCCGTTCATCCACAGACCGGCTCCGCTCAGATCCCTGAGGTGCCGTTGACTACTGAGGGCTATAGCGTGCTCCACCAGATGATGCGCTTCCGCTGGACAGCCTGGCGAGCCCTGCCCGATGCCGCGCGGTCGTCGATTGCTCAGGAAGCGGCGGCCGTGCTGGGAGAAATGGAAAAGAATCCCGGCGGCCAATCCGCTCTTTTTTCGTTGATCGGCCATAAGGGCGACCTCATGCTCGTTCATTTTCGCAATTCGTTTGCCGAGCTTAATCAGGCGGAACTCAAGCTGGCGAGCTTGCGCCTGAGCGACTACCTCGAACCTTCATCTTCTTATCTTTCCATCATCGAACTGGGGCTCTACGATTCCACGCTCAAAATTTACAAGGAGTTGACCGATCAGGGGATCCAACCGCACTCCGACCAGTGGAAAGCGGAGATCGAATGCAAACTTGAGCGGCATCGGGAGGCAATGCGTCCGCGGCTGTTTCCGGAGATTCCGCCGAACCGTTACATCTGTTTTTATCCCATGAACCGACTGCGGGGCGAGGACAAGAATTGGTATACGCTGCCCATTGAAGAGCGCGCCCGCCAAATGAACGAGCATGGATTGGTGGGCCGCCGCTACGCCGGTGAGGTGAAGCAGATCATCACCGGGTCGATTGGTTTCGACGACTGGGAATGGGGCGTGGATCTGTTTGCCGACGATCCTCTGGTCTTCAAGAAGTTGATTTACGAAATGCGCTTCGACCACGTCAGCGCCGTGTATGCGCTTTTCGGTCAGTTCTTTGTCGGCGTGCGCTGCCCGGCGGCGGCGTTGGAGAAATTGCTGGGCGGAGAATTGCCGAAGTAACGCATCTCGAAGCAAAACCGAACTCACTACTGAGATACAGAGTCACGGAGAAAATCCTTCCTAGGTTTGTCTTTCTCTGTGTGGGAGCCTGCCCTGAGCGAAGCCGAAGGGCGACTCTGTGGCGAATTGATTTTAAGGAGTCAACCCATGGCGACGCTGGGACTCATCGAGTACAAAGACGCAAGCCCTGAAGTGCGGGCCGTTTATGACGACATTATGGCCACGCGCAAGACTGACTGGATCAATAATTTCTGGAAGGCGATCGCGCACGATCCCGCCACGCTGAAGCGTACGTGGGAAGACATCAAAGAGATCATGGCGCCCGGTGCGCTTGATCCGCTGACCAAGGAAATAATTTACGTCGCAGTGAGCGTGACGAATCAGTGCAACTACTGCATCGCTTCACATACTGTCTCGGCGCAGAAAAAGGGCATGAGTGACGCCATGTTCAAGGAGTTGATGGCGGTGGTTGGCATGGCTAACGAAACTAACAAGATGGTTAGTGGATATCAGGTGGAGATTGACGAGCAGTTCAAGAAGTGACGGTCGCAAGAGGCGAAATCAGCGTTTTTTCGTTATGCGCCTAAAGCTGTGCTCACACTGCTTCATATCCACCTTGCGGCCGCGGAAGCGCACGCCCTCGGCTTCGAGCCGGAGCCGCTGCTCGATGGCCGAATCGCCGCGCAGCTTGATTTCTCCGCCTGCGCCTAAGATTCGCTGCCAGGGCAATCCGTAGCCGCGATGCAGCACCCGGGCCACCTGCCGCGCCGCTCCCGGCAGTCCGGCCGCTCGCGCGACTGCTCCATAGGTAGACACTTTCCCCTTGGGAATCCGTCGTATGACCGCCTCGATGCGCAGCCGCACCTTAGCCGACTGACCTGGAGAATACTTAGATCCAAGTTTCCGCAACTTCTTGCTTCCCTGCCTCACAACCTTATCCACCCTATGCGAATCAGCCAGAGCGATCCGACTGAAACCAGCAACCATAATATGATGCCCTGCAACAACGGCTGATGTCCCACGCGCTTGATGGTTGCAATCGAGATGCCGCTGCCGATCAGAAATAAGGTGGCGGTCAATCCGACCTTCGCAACCTTCACTACGATGCCGTAGACAGGCGCTCCCGATGGGAGATACGTATTGCATACTGCGGCGAGGCAAAACAGGCCGATGAACCACGGCCACTGAATCTTTGCTTTCGCTCCGCGCACCACGGCAGTAGCTACCGAGACAGGGACGATCCACAAGGCGCGCGCGAGCTTCACCGTCGTCGCGATGGCGAGGGCCTCTGCGCCATACTTGGCGGCCGCGCCAACTACAGAGCTAGTGTCATGAATAGCCAGTGCGGCCCACAGCCCAAACTGCGATTGCGTCAGCTTAAGCCCCGCACCAATGGAAGGAAAAATCAGCAGCGCTACGGAATTGAGAACGAAAACGGTTCCGAGCGCGATGGCCATCTCTTCGTCGCTGGCCTGCGTGATCGGACCGACCGCGGCGATAGCGCTTCCGCCGCAGATCGCCGTGCCCGTGGAAATCAGAAATGCCGGCACTCGTTGCACACTGAAAAGCGCGCCCAGGCCCATGCCGACGATCAGGGCGAAACTGATGCCGAGCATGGTGTAGACGAAGCCGCTGCGCCCGGCGCGCACGACCTGGTGCAGGTTCATACCGAAACCGAGTCCTACCACCGAAGCCTGCAACAGGAATTTGGAGAACCTCTTCGCCTCGTTGCCGTAGGGATGGGGCAACGCCAGGCCGAACACAAGTCCCATGGCCAACGCTACAGGCGGAGACACGAAGCCGCTGGCACTCACTAACAAGCAGAGAAGAAAGATTACGCGAGGCAGCATGCGGGGAGGAGCCGGCCTGGCGGCGGTCGCGTTGTCGATCATGCGATGTGGATCATACTCCGTTGATCCGCGCCGCCGATCCTATTCCGCGGATCATGGGGGCTAAGCCGCCTTCTGGAAGGATTTGATGGCTTCCGCTTCAGAATTATAGACGTCGAAAACCGTGAGCAGCTTGGTAACCTGCAGCACGTCACCAACGCGCTTGGTTAGGTTCGCCAATTTTATCGTTCCACCGGCGTTTTGCGCAGTGATGCGCAAGGCCACCAGCGTGCCCAGGCCGCCGGAATCAATGTAATTCACCTCGCCGAGATTGAGTACGATGCGATTGTTCTCGGTCACAGCTTGCTTGACAGCTTCCCGAAGCAGCGAAGACTCTTCGCCAAACACAATCCGGCCGCTGCAATCGACCACAAGAACACCATCTTTGGTCCGCGTTGTTATCTTGAGTTGCATAGGCACTCCTTCGCGGTGCCCGCGCCAACTTCGGCTGGAACCGACCGCGCCTGGATTCCGAGGTTATTCGGACCCAGTCAAGAAACAAGCGTAGCGCTTGCGCGGCAGTTTTAGCAAGCCTGCCTGAGCAATGCCGGCGTGGCGAGCTCACCTTCCGCTGATCACGTATAATCATCTCTTTCAGCTCATGAGCTATACCGTCCTAGCGCGTAAATATCGGCCGCAGAAATTCTCCGAGGTTATCGGACAAGAACACGTCACCCGTACCTTGCAGAACGCGCTGGAACAGGGGCGCACGGCCCACGGCTACATTTTCAGCGGGCATCGCGGCATTGGAAAGACAACCGTTGCGCGGATTCTGGCTGCGGCGTTGAATTGCCGCTCTTCCGACAAACCTGTTGCGGAGCCCTGTGGTGTTTGTGAATCCTGCACCGAGATTCGCGCCGGGAATGCAGTCGACGTAATCGAGATCGACGCTGCCACGAATCGAGGGATCGACGAAATTCGCGAACTGCGGGAGGCGGCGCGCTACAAGCCGGCGCGCGACCGCTTCAAGATTTACATCCTTGACGAAGCACATCAGATTACCGATGCTGCCTTCAACGCTCTGCTTAAGACTCTCGAGGAGCCTCCCGACCACATCGTTTTTATGCTTGCGACCACGCAGCCGGAGGATATTCCGCAGACCATCCGGTCACGCTGCCAGCACTTTAGCTTCCGCGCCGTGAAGTTTGGCGATATTGTCGCCCAGTTGCGGGACCTGGTGGGCCGCGAAAAAATTGAAGCTGATGACGATGCACTGGCCTTGCTCGCCGAGGCCGGCGACGGCTCCATGCGCGATGCGCTGTCGATTCTCGATCAGGCGATTGCTTCCTCCAGCGGAAAGATCACGGCTAATTCCGTGCGCAACCTGGTCGGCGCCGCGCCGGCACACATTCTCGAAGAGGTTATGCAAGCGGTCGCTCGCGGGGCGAGCGATGAAGTGCTGCGGCAGGTCGACCACCTAATCAGCGAGGGCCACAGCCCGACGCACTTTGCGCGCCAGATGGTGCGTTTTTTGCGCAACGCGACTGTCGCCAAGATTGCGGGGAAGGACTCTTCCCTGCTGCAGATATCGAGTGAAGAACGCGAGCGCGTTGCTCGGGTCGCGGAACTGTTTGGCGAAGAAGATCTGACCCGGCATCTGCAGATCATGCTGCGGACCCACGGCGAGCTGGGATACAAGCAGGAGCAGCGCTTCCATCTGGAACTCGGCCTGCTCAAGATGGCGCACGCACAGCGTTTGCTGCCGATCGAGCAATTACTCAGCGACGTGGCCGATTCTTCTGCCAGCGGAACCGGAGTAGGAGCCTCGGTGAGACCGATCGCCGTTGCGACGGGTGGTGCGGCTTCGCAGAGGAATCGGTTCGCGCAGGAGCGCGAGAACGTCCCTCCGATCACAGGTTCCAAGCACGTTTCTCCGTTCGATGCCGATTCCGCGCGCAAAGGCAGCCCGCGACAAGAGTCCGCTTCCAACACCGCTCCGGGCAACGGGCCGCGCATGGTCGCAAGCGGAAGCCCACCCGCGCGAGTGGTGATGGGTGCGGCCGCGCCGGCAAGTCTGGGTGAGGACGCTGCCGAACTCGAACTCAGTTCGCAGGTTGAACCGTGGCACGAATCGAAATTGCAGACCGCGCCACAGCTTTCGCAAGCGCCGGCGGGGCCGACTGTGCCGGCACCCGCAATCGAGAGATTGCGCGCCGCGGTGTTGCAAGCCCTGGGGGATGGGAGACAGCGCATCCTGGTCTCGATGCTCGAAGCGGGCGAATGGACCGTCGAGGGCAACGAAGTGGTGATCAAAGTGTCGGAGTCTCAGACCGTGGTGGAGATGTCGCTGGGTGCTGATTCCAGGCGCCTGGCGATCGCTTCGGCGAGTGGAATCTTGGGGCGGCCCGTCAAGCTGAAGGTTGTACCGGGTGCAACTGTAGCAACTGTAGAAGAAAAAACTAACGGCACCGCAATCAAGTCCGGCGGGACGAACTCGGGGGTTGGAGGCCGCAGTCGCGCTGAACAGGATGCGGTGGTCCGGCGGCTGCGAGAGAAATTCGGCGCCGAGATTCGTACGGTGATCGATTACAAGGAGAAGCGGTGAAAATCAAAGTTTCAGAGTTTCAAAGTTTCAAGGTTTCGAAACCTTGAACCTTTGAAACCTTGAAACGCGAGGTTTTATGGGTGGATTTAATCTGCAAGAACTGATGTCGAAAGCCAAGTCGCAGTATGACTCCCTGCAGAAGAAGATGCAGGAGACGGTGGTTGAGGCTTCGTCGGGCGGAGGCACGGTGACGGCAAAGATGGACGGCCGCAAGCAACTGCTCAGCCTGCGTATCGATCCTGAAGCTGTGAAGTCGGGCGACGTGGAGATGCTGCAGGACCTGATCCTCGCTGCCGTGAATGAAGCTGCACGCAAGATAGACGGAGCGCTGCAGTCGACCGTGGGTGGAATGCTGGGCGGGTTAGGAATCGGCGGGCTCTAAGTGATTTTATAATTTTGTAATAGGGTAATTTCGTAATTTCACGCAGCGGCCAATTGAAGAATTTCACCTCACACTTTTCAAATTACAAGATTACCCGATTACCAAATTACTACATCCCTATATGTCGAAATTTGCTGAGCCGATGTCGCGGCTGATTGACGAGTTGAAGAAGTTGCCGGGTGTGGGCTCGAAGAGCGCGCAACGGCTGGCTTTCTATATTCTGCGCGCGAGCGACGAAGACGCCGAAGCGTTGGCGGCCGCGGTGCGCGACGTTAAGGCCAGCCTGCGGCTGTGCTCGGTGTGCAATAACATTACCGACGTCGACCCCTGCGTCTATTGCACCAGCGCGACGCGCAATCAGCGACTGGTGTGCGTGGTCGAAGAGCCTACTAATATCGCCGCGATCGAGAAGACGAAGCACTTCAACGGCGTTTACCACGTTCTGCATGGATCGCTTTCTCCGCTGCACGGGGTGGGGCCGGAGCAGTTGCGTATCGCCAATCTCATCACGCGCGTCAACGCAGGGAATGTGGATGAAGTAATCGTAGCCACGAATCCCACAATAGAAGGCGAAGCCACGGCCACTTATCTCTCTCAGCAACTGAAGCGCGCGGGCGTGAAGGTGACACGCATCGCCATGGGCATCCCGGTGGGCAGCGACATTGAATACACGGATGAGATCACGATGCTGAAGGCTATGGAAGGGCGGCGGGAGTTGTGAGAAGCTCAGTTTCTAGCTTCTAGCCCGTTCGAGATTTTTTCCTCGCGCCGCGGCTACTGCTTCAGATCTGTTCGAGGAAAACATTGAGCTCTTCTTCGGTGGAAGCCAGGCCTTCGGGCAGGGTGCCTCGGTTGTATTCTGCCATGCGGTTCTTCCATTTGAGGAAGTCGGTGATGCTTTGCGGTTCGACGCGGACTTCGACGCGGCGCAGGCTGGCAAGCAGAAGATTCATTTCGTAGCGGAAGCCGGTGGCGCTGCGCAGATTTTTCGCGGAGGGATGCGCCGCTTCGATTCTGCCGCGATTGTGTTCGAGCAAACCCCAGCCTTGGGGCAGTTCCTCGCGGCGTATAAGTCCGGCGGGGACTAGATAGAAGCGCTCACAGCCGACTCCCTGCTCCGGTTTGAGGCGGAAGGGCTTGGCGCGGTCGGCCGTAAAATCGGAGCGCGTGACCTTGCACTCGATCAGCACGGAATGGCAGGCACGCTTCCAGCCGATGGCGTCGGGCATCTCGCCGCTTACGCAGGCTTGCTCGGAGAGCACGACTCCACAGCGATAGTGGCGTAGCCAGCGTACGGCTTTTTCGACGAGTTGAGCGTGCGTCATGAGTTCGCCTTGCGATCCTCCACAAAAACAAGAACATTTGTATCCGGAGAAGCAGGCATGCGGAAGTGACTGGAAAGCTACTGGCTGCCGTTGAGGGCCGTAATATGATTACGGATAATGTCGAGTGCCGATCACACTGCGATGCTGGCCGTTGCGCTAGCGGAAGCCCGCAAAGGGCTGGCCGAAGGCGGCATTCCGATTGGGGCTGCGATCTTTAACGAGGGTGGCGGCCTCATTGGCGCTGGCCATAACCGCCGGGTGCAGAATGGCGATCCTTCGCTGCACGCGGAGACTGACGCCTTCCGCAATGCGGGACGGCAGCGCAGCTATCGCAAGCTCATCATGGTCACCACGCTTGCGCCCTGCTGGTATTGCAGCGGGCTGGTACGGCAATTTGGGTTTGGCACACTGATCGCCGGGGAGAGCCGCAACTTCCAGGGCGGCGTGGAGTGGCTGCGCTCGCTCGGGGTGAAGGTGATCGACCTGGGCTCGAAGGAATGCACTTCCTTGTTGAGCCCGTATATTCGAGCGAATCCTGAGATCTGGAATGAAGACATCGGTGCGGAGTGAATGAATAATCCCTTCATGGCTCGGGCTATTCAGCTCTCGATTGACAACGTGCGCTCGGGACGCGGCGGACCCTTCGGTGCTGTGGTTGTGAAAGACGGCAGCATTGTTGCCGAGGGTGCGAATCAGGTCACTTCTACGAATGATCCAACCGCGCATGCGGAAATGGTTGCTATCCGCGAAGCCTGCGGGAAACTCGGCGCCTTCGATCTCGAAGCTTGCGAGATTTACACTTCCTGCGAGCCCTGCCCGATGTGTCTTGGCGCGATCTACTGGGCGCGACTCTCGCGCGTTTATTTTGCCAATGCCGACGCAGATGCGTCCCGCGTTGGATTTGACGATTCGCTGATCTATCGTGAACTCGCACTGCCCTACTCGCAGCGCAAGATTCCAATGATTCAGATGATGCGCGAAGAGGCACTAACGGCGTTCCGTGCGTGGGAAAACAAAACCAATAAAATCGAATACTGAGCCGGTTCGAGTTTCGCGAATCTCGGCCGAGGGAGAACCATTGATCGATCGTTACTTCAAACTCGCCGAGAATGGGACGTCCGTGAGGCAGGAGATGCTCGGTGGCCTCACCACCTTCGTCACCATGGCTTACATCATTGTGGTGAATCCGCAGATTCTTGCCCAGGCAGGAATGCCTGTCGAGGGCGTGGTCTTCGCGACCTGTGTCTCTTCAGCTGTGGCAACACTGGTGATGGGACTCTACGCCAACTATCCGATCGCGTTGGCGCCGGGGATGTCTCTCAATGCATACTTTACCTATTCCGTTTGCATCTCCATGCATGTCCCATGGCGTACCGCGTTGGCGGTGGTTTTTTGTTCCGGCGTCCTTTTTCTTGTGCTCACGGTGACGCGGATTCGCGAGCAGATTGTCAACGGCATCCCCGACTGCCTGAAGCACTCGACGGCGGCGGGAATTGGAATGTTCATTGCGTTCGTGGGACTGCGCAACGCAAAGCTGGTGGTGGCGAATCCGGCGACGTTTGTTGGGCTCGGCAGCTTTGCCGATAAAGAAGTGCAGACCGCCTGTTTCGGACTCGCCCTGACGCTGATCCTCATGTCGCGAAAACTTCATGGCGCCATCCTGCTGGGAATTTTTGGCACCACGCTCATCGGCATTCTTCGCGGGATATCAATCTGGCCGGCAGCAATTTTTTCGATGCCGCACCCCTCTTCGACTTTCTTACAGCTTGATTTTCGCGGCGCGAGCCATCTTGGCTTACTCGAAATCCTGTTCGCATTCCTGTTCGTCGATCTCTTCGACAACGTCGGCACGCTGGTGGGAGTGTGCGAACAAGGCGGCTTCGTCAAAGACGGCAAGATTCCCCGCGTAGGCCGTGTGCTGGTTGCAGACGCAGTGGGCACCATCTTCGGCGCGCTGACGGGAACTTCGACGGTGACGAGCTACATCGAAAGCGCAGCCGGGGTCGCTGCCGGAGCTCGCACCGGTCTGAGCAATATTGCCGTTGCGGCTCTCTTTCTGCTCGCTACATTCTGTTCGCCGCTGGCTGCCGCGATTCCAGCCTATGCGACTGCTCCCGCGCTAATTCTGGTCGGCGTTCTGATGACGCAATCCATCGCGCAAATCTCGTGGCACGATTTCAGCGAGGCGGTCCCGGCATTCATCACCATGCTGGCCACACCTCTCACGTTCAGCATCGCCACCGGCTTGAGCTTAGGTCTAATCTCTTTCACCGTCGTGAAAATTGCGGCTGGCAAGATTCGCGAAGTGAATGCGCTCGTTTGGATCCTCACGATCTTATTTATTCTGCGTTACGTCTACCTGGCCGCAGCCTAGGGAGTTGCCTGACTACCTCATTCCGCGGCTTTGGCCGCCAAGGTTTCGACCACCGCAATGTTTTGCAACAGCTCCGGTGGCAGGTTATGCCTTCCCTGCAAGTAGCTCGGGCTGTTGTAACTGACCCAAACGCGGCCCTGGGCGTCTTCCCAGACCAAGATTTTAAGCGGAAGATCGATCGCAATGCTGGGAGCAGCCAGCATCAAGGGCGTGCCGGCCTTGGGGCTTCCAAAGATAAGCAGCTTAGTGGGAGGCATTTTCATTCCCACCTTTGCCGCTTCTCCGCTATGGTCGATCAGAGCGAACAGGGTCACTCCCTTCGCTTGCAGAATTCCTTTGAGTTTTTCTATCGTCTGCTCTACCGAGTGACTGCTGGGTATGTCGACGATCCCGGCTGCTTTATTCACCATCATAGATATCTCCTGCGGGAGGCAACCTGCGAATAGGTCGAACTGCGTGGCGAGACCGGATAAACCGGGTTCGAGTAACGGCAGCCATTTTCGGCCAAAAAAGATGTAGAGGCAACCCGAGATTCCCCTCCTGCAACTAAATAATTAGTTACTTTTTACTGTCTGACTCGTCTAAGGACTTTGGGGGAGAGCGCGTGCCCAGGACACAATCCAGGACCCTTACAGAAGCGGAGCTTCGGATCATGAACGTGTTGTGGCTCAAGGGATCCGGCACAGTCCAGTTGGTCATGGATTACCTTTCCCAGAAAACTCCGTTGGCTTACAACTCCGTCTTGACCACCATCCGCGTCCTGGAGCGCAAGGGCTACGTCAAGCATTCCAAAGATGGGCGCGCGCATGTGTACGCTCCGCTGGTGGGGCAGAAAGAGGCGACGCGGTCGGAGATTCGCAACCTGGTTGGCCGTTTCTTCAAAAATTCCCACGAGCAGCTCGTCCTGAACATCCTCGAGGATCAAGGCATAGAGGCGGAGGAACTTAATCGCCTGCGCGAGATGCTGGAACGGAGTGGCGCGAAATGATGTCGCCTCAGTTCCAGACACTTGCCCAGGTAGCGATCGGCCGCATTCTGAATTCGTTACCGGAAGGACTGCTGGTCGCTCTTTTCGCCTGGGTCACATTGCGCCTTCTGCCGCGGCAGAACTCCGGAACACGATTTGCAGTTTGGTTCGTGGCTCTGCTGACAGTAGCTGGACTCCCGCTGATCGGAAGCATCCTGGGCTCACGGTTTCTTCTGACCGCGGCTGCCGTGCGGCCTCTGATCACTTTACCTGGTCCTTGGGGATTTCTCCTGTTTCTGGCTTGGGTTCTCGCCGTCTGTGCCGCGATGTTGCGTCTGGCAGCGGGCCTTTGGCGACTGCGAGGGCTCCGCAGCAGTTGCATCACCATCGATTCCGCACAACTTGAGCCCGCGATTCGAAAAACCATCGCCGATTTTTCTTCATCAAGATCCGTAACACTGGCCACATCCGAGAACGTAAGCGTGCCGTCAGCCTTCGGCTTCTTCAAACCGATGATTGTCATTCCGGCCTGGGCGCTGCGCGAGCTTCCGGCGGAGGAATTGAAGGTTATTCTGCTCCACGAATTTGCCCACCTCAGGCGTTGGGACGACTGGACCAATTTGCTGCAGAAGATCGTGCGGGCGGTATTCCTCTTCCATCCCGCGGTTTGGTGGATCGACAGCCGACTCGCGCTGGAACGCGAAATGGCCTGTGACGATGCGGTCCTGGCCGAGACCGCCAATCCCCACGGTTACGCGAAATGCCTGATCGGCCTCCTGGAGAAAAGTCTCGCGCGCCAGGGCTGGACGATGGCGCAAGCTGCTGTGCACCGCGCACGCGAGGCTTCCTTGCGCGTGGCGCAGATTCTCGATGCTCGCCGACCAAGTGCCAGACACGTCTGGAAGCCAGCTCTGGGCATCGTCGGTGCTTTTTCTCTGGTATGCCTCGTGCTAGTGCCGCGCGTACCCGAGTTCGTGGCATTCGACCGAACGGCGCAGCCGGTTCTCGGCGAGAACGTCCACGACGCCGCGTCCGAATTCCCCGTAGCGGCAGCGATTCCAGCAGCGTTGCGGACCGGTGAGTCACAGTCGATTCGAAAATCACCGCGACCAACTGCCGGTCGAGCGGTCAGGCACGCTGTTGAGCGTCAAGCAATCGAACGTCGACGGATTGCCCCGCACATGATTGCGGCACGCTGGAGCGCAGACACCGACCCCGTGGTTAACATGGTGATGACGGAGGCAAATGAGACAAGCGTGCCTGGGGAAACTTTGTTGGTGGTCCGGACAACGCGACAGGTTGCGCCGAATTCGTGGGTGTGGAGCGTTAGCGTGTGGCGCATTACCTTGCTCCAGCATGAAGCAGACAGAGAGTCCGCTGCGAAGAAGACGTAGCAAAATTTTTTTGATAGCAACAACTAAACAATTAGTTCTAAAGGAGAAGTGAAATGCATACCTGGAAAACAATCCTGACCCGGCGCCTCGTCGTGGCCGTGGTCGCTGTGCTAACCGTTGCGTCGCTGGCGACTTTCGAGTTCGCATCGGCCAAATCAGCCAGAGCAGCCGCAGCGGCCCCGGCCGCTGCCCCGCTCGATGAAAGCAGCGTCGCCCCCATACTGTCGCTCGACCACGCGATGGAAACGCTGGCAGCCCGGGTTACCCCCGCGGTCGTCAACGTGACCGTAACTTCGAAGGCGAGTCCGCAGCAGAGCGGCGACGACTCTTCGCAAGACATGCAGCAGTTCTTCGCGCCCTTCGGTGGCAACCCGTTCGGCGGCACGCCTTTCGGGCACCAGTTTCAGTTCAACATACCGAATGCCCGTCCGAGAGTGGAGCATGGCCTGGGCAGCGGCGTAATCATCTCCCCTGATGGCTACATCGTCACCAACAACCACGTGGTCGAGGGAGCCACTGACATCCGCGTCACCATGAGCAACCGTGATGTATTTTCGGCAAAGCTTATCGGAACCGACCCGCTTACCGACCTGGCGGTGATCAAAATAAATGGCACGAACCTTCCCAGCGTGCCCTGGGGAGATTCGGCCAAACTTCGTCCCGGCCAAACCGTGCTGGCGTTTGGTAACCCCTATGGATTGCAGTTCACGGTGACGCGCGGCATCATCAGCGCGCTCAACCGCCCCAATCTGGATGCCAGCGACCGCCGCAAGCCCGGAGAGTTCATCCAGACTGATGCCGCCATCAATCCCGGCAACTCCGGCGGCGCGCTGGTTGATGCACGCGGCGAACTGATCGGGATCAACACGTTCCTGATTTCCTCCAACGGATCATTCTCCGGAATGGGCTTCGCGATTCCCACGCAGATCGTCGAACCCACAGTTGAGACCTTGATTCGCGATGGCAAAGTCAGTCACGGGCTTATCGGGATTGGCATTTCGGATGTGACTCCGGATAACGCGAAGTTCTTCCAGATGAGCAACGCCACCGGGGCCGTCGTAACCGAGGTCGAGCCGAACTCGGCTGGAGGCAAGGCCGGCCTGCACATTGGCGATGTCATCACCAAGCTGAACGGACAACCCGTGACGGATGCCGGAGAGTTGCAGATGGAAGTCGGGCAAAAGCGGCCCGGTGAAACCATCCAACTCGAGGTGATGCGCGAAGGCAAGACGATGAGCATTCCAGTCACGCTGGAAGCAATGGGCGCGACCGGCGGTGGAGCGACCGTAGCCGGCGACCACGAAAAAGGCCGCTGGGGATTGAGCCTGGGCGATCTAAGTCCAGACGTCCGCGATCAAATGCAAATCCCGAGCAACGTTCATGGCGCGGTCGTACAAGACGTGCAGCCGGGCAGTCCGGCGGACAATGCAGGCTTGCAGCGAGGAGATGTAATTATCGAAGTCGACCGGCATTCCG
>CAWAYA010000015.1:0-12970 GCA_963786075.1 uncultured Acidobacteriaceae bacterium
TTCTCATTATAGATGCTGCAGCGGGCGAAGACGATGAACTTCGAGGCGGAGGTTGCATCGCCGCTCGACCGATCGCGTAAGAGAAATTGACGCTCGCGCGGTCGATTGCTGCTGCTTCTTTCTCTCTTGTGATCGCGAGCGTGGAGGATGTTTTGTTGCAGCGACATTAGAATTTTCTGCTTCACTCTCGTCTCTCTGTGACTTTGGTACAACACCACCCGTTCAACGCGTGCATTTTTTTCTTGACTTCATTTTTCATTAACTCTATACAATCAATTAGTTGCAACAAATGATCGTTGCAGATTTTTCCATGAACAATGGAAGGGAGAATAGAAACAATGGCAACCAAGAAAAAGGCAAAGAAGAAAAAGAAGCATTAAGAAGGTCAGTACGAAGTCAAAAAGGGGGACGCCGAAAGCGTCCCCTAAGTTTTTGTGGAGAAGTCCGGGTCCCGGCTCAGGTGACATCGATCAGTCCAGCTGCTTCCCCCTGATCTTCTCAGGTTTCCGGGAATGATTCGGAACCGTCTTTTCCTGAGCGGTACACAGTCCACGGAAGGCGCAAAAGTTGCAGTGAAAGCCGACCTTAGGCTCGAAGTCCCCAGCAGCGATGCCGCGCGCCACGGCTTGTATTCGTTCTCGCGCTCCTTCCAATTGAAACTCGGTGCGGCGCGAGAAGACCGGGACGTTGCCTTCGAGATTGTGAAACACCAGGGCCCCGACAGGATATCCCCACTTCTCATTTGCAGCCATGGCGTAGATCGAAAGCTGCAGGCTCTCGTCTGCATCTTCCTGGGATCGAGCTTTACCGGTCTTGTAGTCGATAATGTTTATGCTGCCGTCGGCGGCGCGATCGATCCGATCGATTCGGCCGGCAACTTTCGTGCCGGCGATCTGCACGTCGAACCATTCTTCCGTGTGCAGAACTTCCGGTGGAGGAACTGAGCGAGTGCCGCTGAGAAAATCCTGCAATTGCGTCAATCCCTGCTTCAGGTACAGTTCCCGTTGATAGCTGTCCTGGATTCCGGACTCAGCCAGGTCGTCACGAAATAGTTGGATCAACTCTTCGTCGGTCTTGGTTCTTCCAAGGCGCATCGAATCGTAGTAGGTGCGCAGCACGCGGTGCATCGTCGCACCAAACTGCATGGCTGCGTGCACCTGGCGCGACAACTTCCACTCGCGCTGAAACTTGAACTGTAGAGGACAAGTCTCGTAGGTCTCCACCGCCGAGGCGCTCAACCGGGCGTCCAGCCCTTCGATCGGGGGAAGGGCAAGCCATTCTGCCAGCCGCGACCCCTCAGGATGAGCCGCATCTGCCGCGGCGGCGATCTCGATCAACTCAGGCTGCGAAGGCAGCGCCGGCCGCGCCCTGAGCCAGGGTTGCAGCGTGGGATTGCAGATCAGTTCGCGCATGAGTCCTGCCGGCGTTTTGTCGCGGCCGATTCCCTGCTTACCATAAATGTGCAACGAATCTTTGGCGCGGGTCATGGCCACGTAGAAGAGACGGCGCTCCTCCTGATCGAAGAGAGTTTTCTCATCGCTGGCTGAAGCGGAATCTGGATCGCGCAACTCGCGAGGAAATTCGACCAAGGTCTCGCGGTAACTGGCGGGGAACGAGTTGCTTGTTGCGCGCAGAATGAAGACATGGGCGAACTCGAGCCCTTTAGCTCCGTGTGCGGTCATCAGGCGGACAGCATCGTCGTTATCTTTTGAGGTCAGGGGAATTACTCCGCCCGCTTCGCGAAAATAATTCAGGTATTCGATCCATTCACCCAGATCTTTTGTCTTGGTGGTCGGCTTCTTCTCCCAATCGGCGGCGAACTTCAGAGCGGCCCGCAGCACAGGAGAGTCCAGGTCAAGCCCGAATTGTTTTCCGATCAACTGCAGAGCGGCGTGCGTCTTAATCTGCTTGCGGTTGACTTCATCGCGCGTCCGGCGCACGGACTCCAACACGCCGCCGCCGCCGGCAACCTGGTCGAGCACCGAAGCTAGCGGGATCACGGTTCCATCCTTCGAATCGTTGGCGATGGCGCGCAGTGTCGTCCGAAGCTGCTCGGGATCCACATCAAACTGCGGCAACGCGGCTACGCGAAAAAGACTGGCATCGGCTCCCTGATCGACCACAACCGCGACGCAGGCAAATAGATCGCGCACTTCGGGAGTGTCGCTGACATCCATGTTCTCGATGGAGAAAGGAATTTCCCGCTCGGCCAGTTCCTGTACAACGCTGTCGCGATGAATGTGCGAGCGGTAGAGCACACCGAAGTCTTTCCACCGGCAACGCGAGCGCCGTTGCGTCTCTTCGATGAGGCGTGCTACGTCGGGCGCTTCGGCATCTTTCGCGGCAAAAGAGATCGCTTCTACGGGAAAAGTGGCCAGCGTCTTTCCTTCTCTCTTGGCTTCTTCTTCGCGCGCGGACTGCAGAGGAGTGCGCCGGTAGGCAAGCGGGTCGGTCGCGGCAAACACGGGAGGGTTTTTATCGACCACGGCAAAAGCGCATCGCAGAATCGGAGTGGTCGAGCGCCGGTTGCGGTCGAGCACGACCAGCTTGGATTGAGGAAAATTCCGCCGGAACAAGTGAAACGCTGCGCTGGATGCGCCGCGAAAGCGATAGATGGCCTGATCGGGATCTCCGACGCCGAAGACGTTCGCTTCAGCTCCCGCCAGCGCCGCGAGAACCTTGATCTGGGCGAAGTTGGCATCCTGAAATTCGTCGACCAGGATGAAACGGGCGCGAGCGCGCTCGGCAGTCAGCAGCTCCGGGTCGCTGGTGAGCAACTCGTAAGCACGTGTGATCATATGGCCGAAAGTGCCTAGATTTTCTTCGCGCAGCCAGCGCTCGGTGGTGGCGAAGACCCGGGCAATTTCCTGGCAGCGGCCAATGACCTCGGCATCGCTCAACTGATCTTTCGATTTCACAACTCGGGGAACCTGGGTCTCGCCGCGCTCCAGCCGGGTCACGTAGTCGGCGTATTTTTCCGGCGTTACCAGTTCGTCGTGGCATCGGCTGAGGAAGCCCAGCAGGTCGTTGAGAAACTGACCTATATTCGCGGCCCGGATGTAGTGCTGGAGGTGAAGCTCATGAATTCTCT
The DNA here is from genome assembly GCA_963786075.1 of uncultured Acidobacteriaceae bacterium. GTDB lineage: Bacteria > Acidobacteriota > Terriglobia > Terriglobales > Acidobacteriaceae > Sulfotelmatobacter. Next base: position 3,092 of record CAWAYA010000015.1, read on the forward strand.
TACGAAGAAAAATCCAGAGATCTTTCTCGTCGAGCACGCCAAAATCTTTTCCATTTCGCTTCAACAAGTCGAGACAGTAATCGTGAAACGTCGCCGAATGAATTGGTTTGCCGAGAAGCCCGCGAACGCGGTCGCGCATCTCGACGGCTGCGGCCACCGTATAAGTAAGGGCAAGCACCTCTTCGGGCCTCGCTTGTGCCTGATCGACGAGGTGAGCAATGCGGTGAATCAAGACCGAAGTTTTTCCTGTGCCGGCTCCGGCCACCACCAGCATCGGCCCGTGAACGTGCGCGATGGCTTCTCGCTGGCGATCGTCGGGAACAAACGGGGCAGGATGAGATTGCACTCTGGAAACAGCCATCGCGGTTCAGAATAGCACCATGATCAGGAGCGCGCAGGAGGCCCGGCGCGACTGGAGGCTGTCAGGAAATTCAGGGGAGATGCAACGCAGAAACCACGAGTGCCGTGGCCGCGATCGCGGCCGTCTCAGCGCGGAGGATGGTGTTGCCGAGCGAGGCCGAAATCCATCCGGATTTCTGAAACGATTGCAATTCGCTGTCGGTCCAGCCGCCTTCGGGACCAACTGCGGCCGCAACGCCGTCTATTGCATTCTTCTCCTTCAAAATATCGCGTAGCAAAGTTTGCTCTTCCGATTCGGCCAGCACAATGCGCAAGGCAGATGAAAAATTCAACACCTCTGCAAGCTTTAACGGCACGGCGATCTCCGGCGGAGCGTCGCGTCGCGACTGCTCCGCCGCTTGCCGGGCAATGCGCTGCCACCGCTCAGCGCGTTTTGCCGAGGCCGCGGCCAGATGCGAATCCGTGCGCCGCGCGATTACCGGCACAATCCGCGAGATGCCCAGCTCGGTACACTTCTCAATTGCCCACTCCATACGGTCGAACTTGAACACGGCGAGAATGAGGGTGATGTCGGCGAAGTTCGCTCGGGAGACCTTTTCACCTAAATCGAATTCGACACGGCCTTCACTGACAACAGCAATTCGGCCACGCCGCACCGTTTCTCCGGCTGCAATATCGAACTCCTGTCCGACGCGGGCTCGCAGCACGCGCAGCAGATGGTCTGCATGCTCGCCGACCAGGGCAGCGCGATCACCAGAGACTTCGTCGGCAATAAAGCGGCGGCGGGTCATGATTCAGTTCTCAGAAGTTGTCTCACAAATACGTTGGCGATCTTGACTCGCCCGGCTAAGCTCCTGATTCTCTTGATCCGCGGCAGCGGCTTTGTTTACTAACTTGGTTTTATGAGATAGCTTCTCAGTTCTCAGAAGAGAAAATTTCATAAGCGCGGGGCTGTCAAGGTTTCAGAAGAATAAAGTTTGAAGGGCGACGGGCGGTTGACTCTACTGAGAACTGAGAGCTGAGAACTGCTCTCTTCAACCGAACATGTCCTTCACTTTGCCCAGCAAAGACCGCACCATCGGCTGATTGTCCACCTTCGCTGTCGTCTCGAGTTCCTGCAGCAGTTCTTTCTGGCGCTTGCTCAGCTTGCTCGGAATCTGCACCCGCACTTCCACGTACAGATCGCCCTTGCCGTGACCGTTCAAAACGGGCACGCCCTTGTGGCGGATGCGAAACGTGGTGCCGGGCTGGGTTCCATCGGGAATCTTCAGAGTGTGCTCACCCTCGAGTGTGGGCACGCGAATCTCCGCACCCATGGCGGCCTGCGTCACCGACAGCGGGACGGCGCAGTGTAGATCGTTCCCTTCCCGCACAAAAAAAGGATGCTCCTTCACATGCAGCACTAGGTAGAGATCGCCCGCGGGGCCGCCGAAGGGCCCTGCCTCGCCGCCTCCGGTGAACCGGATGCGCGTGCCATCTTCCACGCCGGCCGGAATCTTGGCGTCGACCGTGCGCTGCCGCAGAAGCCGGCCTTCCCCTTTGCACTTCGGGCATGGATCGGTGATTACGCTGCCCGTTCCCTGACAGGAGGGACAAGTCCGCGCGATGCTGAAGAAGCCCTGTTGATAGCGCACCTGCCCGCGGCCGGCGCAGGAACGGCAGGTTGTAGGGCCTTTGCCCGCAGCCGTGCCCGAGCCGTGGCAATCTTCGCAGGCTTCATGGCGGCGCACCGTGACGCGTTTCTCCACTCCGAAAACAGCTTCTTCGAATTCGATGGTCAAGTCTTCGCGCAAATCGGCGCCGCGCTGAACCCGGCTGCGGCGGCGCCCGCTGCCTCCGAGGACATCGCCAAAGCCGAAGAACTCGCCGAAGATTTCGCCCAGGTCCTGGAATGGCGTACCCTCGAAACCCGCGCCCGCACCGGACGCGGCGCCCACTCCGGCATGACCGTAGCGGTCATAGAGAGAGCGCTTCTCAGAATCACACAGGACCGTGTAGGCTTCGGTAACTTCCTTGAAGCGTTCTTCCGCGTCCGGATTGTTCGGATTCCGATCGGGATGGTATTGCATGGCAAGCTTGCGATAAGCGCTCTTCAGTTCCTGATCGCTTGCTGTGCGGCTCACTGACAATACTTCGTAATAATCGCGTTTTGCGTTTGTGGCCAGAATAGGCGCCCTTCTTTATGGGACAAATAAAAGAGAAATTTAAATTCGTGGATCTTTACTTCCCGTGGTTGCTGGCGACCTTAACCATGGCCGGCCGCAGCAAGCGGTCTTTGAATTTGTAGCCGCGTTGCAACTCTTCGATCACCTGATGATCGGGAGCCTCTCTGGTCTCCACCATTTCGATGGCCTCGTGATAGCGCGGATCGAACACCTCGCCATTCGACACAATGGGATGCACCGAAAGCTTGGCCAGCGCGGCTTGCAGTTGCTTGTAAATCAGTTCCACGCCGCTACGCAGTTCCGCCGCGTCCGACTTCACCTGCAGCGCGCGCTCCAGGCTGTCCATCACCGGCAGCAAAGACTTGATCGCATCCGCCACGGCGTAATCGCGAAACTCCTGCTGCTCTTTGCTGGCCCGCCGGCGCGCATTTTCAAACTCGGCCTGCGCCCGCGCCAGCCGGTCGAGCAGCGAGTCGCGTTCGGTTTTTAATTTTTGGATTTCCGATTCTGCGACCGACGATTCGCCGCTTCTCGCCTCGGTGGTGGATTCATCTCCATCGGCCGCCGGCAGTTCGTGCTCAAAGTCCAGCCCTGCATTCTTTACTTCTGATTTTCCGTTCACTTTGCTCATACAACCGATTACTCCGATTCATTCAAAATTTTGTCGAACAGCCGCGCAATGTACGAGACCGCGGTCATCGTGTGCTGATAATCCATGCGGGTCGGGCCAATCACCGCCAGCGAGCCGAACATATCGCTCCCCGACCGCGCCGGCGCTCCGATCAGCACAAAGTTCTGCATGGAGGGCAGCGCATCGTCCAGCCCAATGACCACCCTCACGGCTTCCTGCTTTACGTCGAGATAGGCGCCGAGAAGTTGCGCGACTTTTTCTTTCTCTTCGAGAGTCTTCAACATCTCCTGCAGGCGTTTGCGATCTTCCTGACCCGTCACCAGGTTGGCCGCACCTTCCACGAAAACCACCTGCGCGCCGGGATCGGCGGCAAGCGCGCCCTGCTTGAAGAGTTGCTCGATCGAATTCATCAGGCGATCGTACTCGCTGCGTTCCTGTTCAATCCTGCGCCCCAGTTCGGCGCGCATCGATTCCATCGTCCAGCCACGAAAATTTTCATTGATATACCGCGCCGCCAGATCGAGCTCCGACTGCGGCAGATCGAGCTTCAACACGCGGTCGCGAACCAGCCCGGAACGCGTCACTAACACGGCCAACACTTTCTGATCGCCCAGGCGTGAGAAGTAAACATGCTCCAGTGCATTCTTCGCGCCGGAGGTAGCCACGGTTACGCCCACATTCCGTGAGATCAGAGACAGCACATGCGAGGTGCGCTCCATGAACTCCGGCACATCGGTAATGCCCGCGAGCGAGTCAGAAATCAAGTTCTCTTCCTGCGGCGCCAACCGTGCCGTTCCCGTAATCTGCTCCACGTAATAGCGGTACGCATCGGTGGTCGGAACGCGTCCCGACGAGGCATGGGTCTGCTCCAGAAATCCGGCGTCCGATAAGTCGGCCATCACGTTGCGAATCGAAGCCGGACTCAAGCCCTCGCGGTTCGACCGCGCCAGCGTGCGCGAACCAACGGGCTCGCCCGTGGAAATAAAAGTCTCCACGATCGCCGTTAGAACTTCGCGTTCCCGCTTGCCGATATTAGGATCAGATGGCATGTTTTGCTAAGGGGTCAGCCGGGCTCGGATCCAGGATCGAAATCTCCAGCTAAGTATTTTAGATGCAAAAACTTAGCTTTGGACGCAAACCCGCGTCCTGCTTGGATTCTAGGAACGCTCCTTCTTCCTGTCAAGGACCGCGGGGTTAAGCTCCAAGGAGCGGAATCTGTCATCGCTCTTTCCCCGCCGACCCATCCCCGGTATCCTCAACTCGCACGCGGCAAATCGATTGGCAATGAAATCCAAACCTCACATCGCGGTCGTCGGAGCCGGCGCCTTCGGCGGCTGGACCGCCCTGCATCTTCTCGAAGGCGGAGCCCGCGTCACGCTGCTCGACGCCTGGGGCCCGGGCAACTCGCGCGCGTCTTCGGGCGGCGAAACCCGCATCATGCGGGGCACCTACGGCCCCGACCAACCCTACACCGAACTGGCCGCCCGCGCCCTTAAGCTCTGGCCAAAATATGAACGGCGCTGGAAGAAGCGATTTCTGCGTCGCACCGGCGTTCTCTGGATGGTGAGCAGTCGCGACGACGCGTACGAACGCGGCTCGCTCGCACCACTGCGCGAAGCGCGCATCAAGTTTCAGGAACTTTCCACCGCCGAGATGAAGAAACGCTGGCCGCAGGTCAACTTCGCGGACGTCCGCTGGGGAATCCTCGAACAGGAGTGCGGATACCTCGACGCCCGGGCCAGTTGCCAGGCCGTGGTCGACGCGTTCGTCGCGCAAGGCGGCGCGTACCGGCAGCTCGCCGTCTCACCTGAAGGTCTGGAGGACGCCGCGACAAGCTCGTCCCTCCGCAGCATCGCGCTCTCGAACGGCTCGCGGCTTAAAGCGGATCACTACGTCTTCGCCTGTGGTCCGTGGCTGGGCAAGCTGTTCCCTGAAACCCTGGGCGACGTCATCCGCCCCACCAAGCAGGACATCTTTTTCTTCGGCACGCCCGCCGGAGATCCCCGCTTTACAGACGCGCATCTTCCCGTGTGGGGCGATCACGGCGACCGCTTCTTCTACGGCATCCCCGGCAGCGATCGGCGGGGCTTCAAGGTGGCCGATGACACGCGCGGCGGCGCGTTCGATCCTACAACCGGCGAGCGCGTGGTCAGCCCGGCAACACTGAAGCGCGTTCGCGAATATATCGCCTTCCGTTTTCCCGCGATGAAAGACACTCCGCTGGTCGAGACGCGCGTCTGCCAATACGAACAGACTGCCGACAGCCACTTCGTCGTCGATCGACATCCTCGCAGGGAGAACGTCTGGCTGTTGGGCGGCGGTTCTGGACACGGGTTCAAACACGGGCCAGCGCTGGGGGAGATGATGGCAGGCTTGATTCTGAAAGATGGCGAAGCGGAGAAACGCTGGCAGTTGTCCCGATTCCGGAACAGAAAAGCTGGCTAGAAGACACCCCCTTCTGCATGCGGTTTAGTTCACTCGCGCTCTTCTACTATCTTCCGAAGAGCAAGCGTTCCAATACCGGGCCGAGGGCTAAAGCTGGAAGGTAGCTCAGAGCGACTGTCGTTATCAGACAGATCGCGAGTAGAACTCCAAACGAAAGAGAATGCGTGGGGAGAGTTCCTGACGAAGAAGGAGTACTTCTCTGACGGGCAAACAGGCCCGCGAATGCCAATGCAGGAATCGCCAACCCGAACCTGCCCGCCATCATCGCCAATACTGTGGTCAGGTTGTAGAAGGGAGTATTCGCACTCAGACCGGCAAAGCTTTGACCATTGTTGGCGAAGCAGGAAGTGTAGGCAAACAGAATCTCGGTAAAACCGTGCGGGCCGCCGTTAACCGTCAACCCGGACGGTCCCGGCCCGGTGCTCACCGCAATCGCGGTGAGCGGGAGCACAACCAGCGGCGCGGCCAGAGCGTAGAGCATGATCATTTTGTTTTCCGCGGGCCCTATCTTCTTCCCCAAGTATTCCGGCGTGCGTCCAACCATCAAGCCCGCCAGAAACACGGTGATGGTAGCGGCCATCACTATGCTGTAGAGCCCAGTCCCCAGACCTCCGAATACGAGTTCTCCCAGCAGCATGTTCACCAGCAAAACCATGCCAGCCAGCGAGGTGTAGCTGTCATGTGCGGAGTTGTTCGATCCCGTGGCAGCGTTTGATGTAACGACGGCCGTAAGGGTCGAACCGCCAACACCGAAGCGCACCTCCTTCCCTTCCATGTTGCCACCAGACTCTAGTCGGCCATTTCGTGAATCGGCATCGTGGAGGTGGGGAACTCCGCGTTGTTCAAAGCGATGCACAAGCACGAGTCCGCAGCCGAACAGAAGCGCCATCACGCCGTAGAGCAGCCATCCTTGGCGAGGCTGGCCCACCATCCGGCCGAAGGTGTTAGTGAAGGCCGCAGGTAGGAGCACGATCGCTAACATCTCGAGAAAGTTCGTAAGCGGCGTCGGGTTCTCATAGGGATGAGCCCCATTTGCGTTAAAGTAGCCTCCACCATTCGTACCCAGATTCTTGATGATCTCCAGCGCGGCTACCGGACCCTGTGGTATGACCTGCTGCGTGCCTTCGACGGTAGTGGAGACTGCATAGGCGTGGAAGTTCATTGGAACGCCCTGCCAGACCAGCAGCACGGCACCGATCAACGCTCCCGGCAACAGGACCCAGAGCAGGGCACGCGTCAGGTCAACCCAAAAGTTGCCCAGCGTGTCGGAGCATTGCCGGGCCAGGCCACGGACAAAGGCAACCCCCACGGCTAAGCCCGCCGCGCCCGCCAGGAAGTTTTGTGCGCAAAGTCCCACCATCTGGCTGAAATAGCTCATCGTCTTCTCACCGCCGTAAGCCTGCCAGGTAGTGGTCGTCGAGAAACTGATCGCGGTATTCAGAGCCAGATCAGGGGATAACGGCGTCGTCTGATACTTCAGGAAAGACCATGGAAGGAAGTGCTGCAATCTGAGAATGGCATACAACAGGAGCGTGCCGGCAAGGCCAAAGAGCACGAAACATGTCGCATACTCTCTGCTGCTCATCTCTAAATTAGGATCAACGGCCGCAATACGATAGATGAGCCGCTCGGGCCCGAGACATAAACGATCAAGCACCGTCCGCTTCCCGGAGAAGACCCTTTCCATGTATCCACCCAAGGGCTTCACCAGGATGGTGACGATGGCGACGAACAACACGTATTGAATTGCGCTGTAGAGATCCACTGCGCCAAGCACTCCGTTGCGCTAACCTATGCATTCTAGTGCCGCAGCGGTTGTGTTTGAAGTGACAAGTTCGACGAGGCGCAGGCGTATGCCGTCTTTAAGAATTGGAGTACATCTCTACTGAATCTGAATCACGCTGGCCGTCTCGCCTGCCTTGATCTCTCCCACCCGCGCAATCACCTTCCGGGCAAAAGCAAAGATCGATTTGGCATGCGGCGATTTCTCGCCCTCTAAGACGATCGGCTTTCCGCCGTCGCCGGACTTGCGCACCTCAGGATCGAGTTCGATGCTTCCCAGAAACGGCACGCTGAACCTCTGCGCCATGTTTTCGGCGCCGCCGCGCGAGAAGATATCGATCTCGTGATTGCAGTGCGGACATGTGAAGAAGCTCATGTTCTCGACCACTCCCACCAGATCCACCTTCATCTGCCGGAACATTTCGATGGCCTTGCGCGCGTCCTGCAAAGAAACATCCGACGGTGTCGAAACCACGACCGCACCCGTCAGCGGCACCGACTGCACCAGCGACAACGCGATGTCGCCCGTCCCCGGCGGCAAGTCGACGACCATGTAATCGAGATGTCCCCACTCCACCAGGCTCAGAAACTGCTTCACGATCTGGTGCAGCATGGGCCCGCGCCAGATGATGGGCTTGTCCCCGGGATTAAGAAATCCCACCGAAATCACCTTCAGCCCAAACGCCTCCAACGGCTCGATGCGGTTTTCTCCCACCATCTTCGGCTGCCCGCTCACGCCCAGCATCAGCGGGACATTCGGACCATACACATCGGCGTCAAGCAGGCCGACTTTGTGGCCCATCTTGGCCAACGCGACCGCCAGGTTCACCGACAGTGTGGTCTTGCCCACGCCGCCTTTGCCAGAACCTACAGCAATGATGGCATCGACTCCCGGCAACGGTTGCGGCCCCGGCGCTGGCTGCCCGGGATGAGACGGCATATGTGCACTCAAGGGATCACACTCCGAGAATGAAGTCAGGATGGATCAAACACATCGATTATACAGAGGAGTAACGATGCTCATGTGGAGACGGCCGCCTCGGCCGTCAAGCCTGGCGAAGCCCGGCGACAGTCACAGAATCTTCAAGAGCTCCGAGAAGCTCAGTACCCCTCCCCTTCCAGCCGCACCTTCCCCCGAAACATGCGGAACAGCATAGTGAAGTACCCCAAAGCCAGCACCATCCCCAGAATCCACCACGTGAGACCGACGGTCAGCCCGTGCCGCCCCGCCGCGGTGTTGTAGATGGTCAGGCTTCTGTGAGCAGGATCGGTGCTGGCCGGCAGCACCACGGGATACAGCGCGAACGCCGCCCCTACCAGCATTCCCACGATGTAAAGAGCCGAGCCCACAAAAGCAACTTTGTCTTGCCCCTTGCGGATGGCATAGGCCATGACGGCAAGACTGCCAAACACAACCACGGGAATCAGGAAGCCGATGGCGTGCTGCTTGTAGTTGTCGAGCACGGTCGGCTGCACGTAGCAAGTCGCTATCAAACCGACGATAGTTAGAATCAGCTGTAGCGGCCACGCCCACAACGCGATGCTGCGCGTACGCTGGTTCAATTCGCCATCGGTTTTGACCGCGATATACAGCGACCCATGCGCGGTTAGTGTCACGAGCGCAATCACACCGGTGAGCACCGTGTACCAGTCGAGGATTCCGGTATTCGCCCCCACGCGGAAATTTGTCCACAGCGGCTCGAAGAAATAGCCATCCGCGCGCAGCGGCACGCCGCGCACCACGTTGCCCAAAGCGGCGCCGAAGAAGATCGCCAGCAGCACGCTGGAAACGCAAAAGATCAAATCAAAGAAGCCGATCCAAACCGGATTCTCCATGTGTGCGCGCAGCTCAATGCCAATCCCGCGCAGCATCAGTAGCCACAGCACCATCATCAGCGGCAGATAGAAGCCGCTGAAACTTGAAGCATAGAGCAACGGAAACGCGAAGTAGAGCGTCCCGCCGGCGGCGAGCAGCCACACTTCATTGCCGTCCCACACTGGACCAATGGAGCGCAGGATTTTTCGTCGTTCGTCGGCAGTCTTGCCCGCGCCCAGGTAAATCGCGCCGGCTCCGAGATCAAACCCGTCGAGCACTACGTAGGCCGCTACCATCACGGCGACGATCATGAACCATAATGTTTCCATCACTTCCCTCAGGGGCCAAAGCCCTCTAATGTGTGTCTCTCAAACGCGGGCCTGCCAGGCCTGCTCCACCCACTCTCGAAGCCCTGCCCACCCTCTAGTGGCCCGAATTCGCCTCGGCCACGGGCCCGTGCTCGATCTCGCGCCGCACCAGGAACAGAAACAGAATCCCCAGCACTGTGTACATGCCGAGAAAGCCCAGCAGGGTGAACATCACATTGCCCGCCGAAACCATCTTCGAATATCCCTCGGCCGTGCGCATCAAGCCGTAAACCAGCCAGGGCTGCCGCCCCAATTCTGCCGTCATCCATCCGGCAGTGTTGGCGATGTAAGGAAACGGCAACGCCAGCAACA
>CAWAYA010000016.1:0-38915 GCA_963786075.1 uncultured Acidobacteriaceae bacterium
ATTTAGTTTCTGCTATATAGGGGAGGTAATAAGCATTGAAAAGCGCTGGAACAAGGCTTCAGCCGAAGGAATTGCGCCGGTTTATTCAGGGAACGCGCTCGGGGATTGACCGTTGGCCATCGACTTCGGGTCGTTGACGGTGAGCGGAGCCGTCAGACGAAAGGTGAGCCGACGTCCCTTTTGAACCTGCACCCCGTCTGAGCGGAGGTCCGAAGCGGTGCCGGGGGACCCAGTGTTCGGCGATTGTCCCCGCGCAAACAGACTGGAGGTCTGAAGCGCGAGTTGCTTGCCCTCAATCGTGATCGCATTCAAAGTCAACCGCAAGTAGCCGGAACCGGGAATCAGGCCGGGCCGGTCGCTTTCGGATTGCGCGGACTCAATCCTCCCCGTCACAGCTGTGCCACGTTCAACGAGAGTGTCGCCGTCAATGGTAAGGGGCGCGGCGACCAAGGCGGTGAAGGCGTCGCCGGCGTGAACGTTGGAACTTGAAAGAGAGTCCTCTAATTGCACGGTCAGAAGGGTTCCAGAGGGCAGGATGCGCGAGTGAGATCCTGCCCGAAAAGGGAGGCTCAGTTTCGGAGCGGGCGCGGGTCGAGCGCTGTCGCTGACCGAGGCCGGGTCAGCATCCGGGCGGAACGGAAGTCTTTGTGCGTCGACCGAATCCGCATTCGTCGGATTCGCTGGCTCCGACCGGGCACAGCCCTGGCTCAAGCTCAGAGCAAGACAGAACATCCCGAAGGCATAGCGGGAGCGGAGAGCCCGAGGGAATGTTGTCATCGCATCCATGGTCGCGCGGCTTTCTGGTCTGCAATAGTGGCAAACGAAGTACCAAGGTCAGGGTTCATGGAATCAAGCACATAAGGGGACGGTCCGGCCCGTCCGTGTAGAAGTTGCCCGTCGAGTGTGGAGATTCGCTGTCACGATTCATCCGGATCAGGTTCCAGGGCAAAAGAAAATCGCGGAGGACGTTGGCGTCCTCCGCGAGAGTTTTTCCGAAGTCTTACACCAACGCCCGTTACGGCTTCTTACTGCCCGGCTTCGCGGCGGGCTTCTTCGGCGCTGCTTTCTTCTTAGCCTCGGATTCCCTGCCGCCGATCAGCGTCAAGGCATCCGCAGCGTTGAAGGGGAACCGGCGAACCGAGGTTTGGCCCGTCGTGCTCAAAGTGACGTCGACCCGGCGATTGCTCGCCAGTTTGATCGTCGCTATATTCCTGAGAACCCTCTGCCGCTCTTCAGGACTCAGATCGGGATTACTCTCGACCTCACCCTTCACTTCCTCATCGGTCAGGTTATGTTCCTTGCCAAAGGCCTTGGTCTCGATGTTGGCTTCGGGAACGCCCTGTTCGATCAGGAAGCTTTTGACGCGGTTTACCCGACGTTCGGAGAGCGCCTGGTTGTATTCCGCGGAACCACGCAAATCAGCATGGCCTCCAAGGATCAAGCGCGCGTCCGGTTTGCTTTGGAGATATTCCTTGAAATCGGTCGCCAGCGAGATCAGTGTTTTCTGCTGACTCGGTAGCAGCCCGCCTTTGGGATTCGCAATCTTCGGATAGTCGGTAACGAAGTAAACGCTGTGCAACGAGAGCCGCGCTTCCAGTCGCACGACCTCTGGATTGACCGGCGGCGGCGGGTTCTCGATCATCACCTCGGTTGAGGCTTGAGCCGTCAGACCGCGCGTATCAGTGCAGGTAGCACCGACCGTGATCGAGCCCGGTGAGGCTCCGGTGGTGTTCAGCGTGGCAGAACTCCCACTGCCGGAAACAGTTCCGCTGCTGGCGGTCCAGCTGGCTACTGAGACTGCAACACCATCCGGGCTGGTGCAGTTGGCTGACAAGTTCACGGTTCCACCGGCCTGCAGGCCGGTCGGGCTGGCAGAAATCGATATGGTGGGTGGGTTCTTCGGGGGCAGTGGCTTCACCGTGAAGTTCGCCGAGCAACTGGCCACATTATTGTTTTTCTCTTTGGCGTCAGTCACGTGGGCGGTCACGGTGTAGCTGCCGGGAGCCACGCTGGTGGTGTCGATCCGCGCGGTTGTATCTTTCCCAGTAACCTGACCTCCGTTGCCGCTCCAGGTGTAGGTGACGGTATGCTTGGGATTGAAGTTGCTGATGGCGACAGTCGCGGTGATAGGCTCGCCCACCAGTACTTCACTCGGCTGCACTGAACAAGTGGCGGCTGGCGTCAACGCAGGCGCCCCACCCCAACTGAAAACAAGCCCGGTGCGCAGGCGGACGCCTTCAAACGACGCACGCCGCAGATCGGGAAAATCCGAGTCGGCGAAATCGGAATAATTGTGCCGGCCCCAGACGTAATCGGCCTCAAACAGGCGAAAGGCCAATTTCTTGTTGATAGGCAGATCCATTCCTCCACCGAGGATGGCGCCGATTCCATTTCCGGCGGAAAGGCCGCCGATGCTCACCCGATTCAGACTGACCAGAGAATGCAAGAAGTAGTTGGCTTCATCGGTGCGCCATATAAACCTTGGCCCAACCGAATACGTGGTCTCGTAGTTGTCGTTTCCCCAGTTCTGCCCGAGGTCGGCCTCCGCTCCCCAATGCGGATCGAAATTGTAAGTGAAGGCAAGACCAAATCCCTTGGCCATATCGGGCACTTGAAAAGGAGTGGGACTGGAAGGATCACCGTTGAGCGCAGGCACTGAAGCACCCGGATGCAGCCACTGATATCCCACAAAGAAGTCATATTTCGGATTCGAGTCGCTTTGTGCGAGCGCAGGAATCGAGATGAGCGATACCGCCAGAACCACGAACAGGCCCGCGACGGCGCGGCCCCTGGTTAAGCGTGAAAAAACTGACATTCCATCCTCCAATGATGTGTGTGCGCAGGCTCGCGTGCGCTTTTGGCACGCAGGCTGCGCTGAAAGATAACGCATGATCAATAGGTTGAACTACCTCTATTGCAAACGGGTAATTCTAACGCAATGCAATCTTAAAGAGAAAGAGCGATCTTCGAGAAATTGCTCCCCCAGACAAACCATGACTGTAGTTTTCTGCCTGGTTGGAGTCCAGTTCTCAAATTGACATGACTCTAATGGACCCTGATCCCGCCGTTGAATTGCGCCTTAAACGTTCGCGGACCGGGCCCCCGGACCTTGCCCCGCACGAAGCTAGCCGCGTATGGTTGTAGTTTCGCCGCGGATGAACGCGCGAAGCACGACCTTGAAGAAGCGGGCAGAACCACACGGATGAGCCACGAAAAAGTATTGATTGTCGAGGACGAAGAAAACGAACGCACGGGCCTGGCTGAGTTAGTGTCCTCCTGGGGATATCGGGCCGAAACCGCCCGCGACGGCGTGGAGGGCTTGGAGAAGGCCGCGCAATGGATCCCCTCCATTGTGATTACTGATCTCAAGATGCCACGCATGGGTGGCATCGAGCTGCTGGAGCGGCTGGGGGAGCAGTCCGAGGCCATGGCGGTGATTGTGGTAACGGCACAGGGCACGATCGATAGTGCGGTGCAGGCCATGCGGATGGGTGCGTATGACTACATCACCAAGCCCATCGACACTAACCGCCTGCGCACGATGCTGCAAAACGCGGCCGTGCTGGTGGGAACGCGTGCGGAGCTGGAGAGTGCCCGACGCAAGCTGAGGGATTCCGGCTCGCTGGGCACGCTCCGGGGCGCGTCGCGGAAGATGCAGGAGATTTTCCGGCTCATTGAGTTGGTAGCGCCCAGCACCGCGTCGGTGTTGATCACAGGAGCCAGCGGCACCGGCAAGGAGTTGGTGGCCCGCACCATCCATCAACTGAGTCCTCGACGCGAGCGGCCTTTCGTCGCCATCAACTGCGCGGCCATTCCTGAAACCTTGATCGAAAGCGAAATCTTCGGCCACGAAAAAGGCGCATTCACGGGAGCGCTGGAGCGGCGCACCGGCTGCTTCGAGCTGGCCGAGGGAGGCACCATCCTGCTCGACGAAATCGGCGAAATGCCCGTAGGGACTCAGGCCAAGCTTTTGCGGGTCCTCGAAGACCACAAGCTGCGCCGGCTGGGCAGCAAAGTAGAAACGGCGGTCGATGTGCGGGTGCTGGCTGCCACGAACAAAGTCCCGGACGAGGCCGTCGCCAGCGGGGAACTGCGCAGCGATCTTTATTACCGGCTCAACGTATTCAACATCCACATGCCTCCCCTACGGGAACACAAAGAAGATATTGCCGATCTGGTGCAACTGCTATTGTCGGAGATGAGCGCGAAGCACTCCCGCAAGGTCGCCGCCGTGAGCGAGGCGGTGCTGAATCAGTTCAACAATTATTCCTGGCCGGGAAACGTCCGGGAATTGCGCAATACCATTGAACGCGCGGTGATCGTTTGCGACGCTGGCATGATCGAAACCAAACACCTGCCTCCTGGATTCGGACAGGCGCCCTTGCGCACTGCGGCGAATGATCCGGATGCTGTCCGCCTGGGTGTGGGCACGACCGTCGGCGAAGCAGAAAAGATGCTCATCCTTAAGACCCTGGAATCCACCAGCAATAACAAGACGAGGGCTGCGGAAATTCTCGGCATCAGCCTGAAAACCTTGCATAATAAGCTGAAGGAGTACGGCGGCAGCGCCCCGGAAGCGGCCTCTGAGGAAACGCAGTGATCAGTGATCAGTGGGCAGCGTCCAGTGGCCAATGGAAAGCCTTCCGAGTACTTCGCTACCTAGTCCGCTATGCCCGGTTCGACTGGCTACTGGTTACTGACCACTGACCACTGGCCACTGATTTTTCCATGCGACGCAAAACCATCATCGTGCTCGGCATCACCTTCATGGTGACCGTGATGGTGACTGCATTCTCATATCTCTACGTCTCGGAGACTTTGAGCCAGCAAATTACCGGCGCCTGCGATGGCGCCGAGCGCCTCACCAAGCAACTGCAATACCTGGCCTCGAATGACATGCCGGATTTTAGCAGCACTCGCGTGGATACCAACAATCCGGAAGCGGTGCGGCGGGCGCTCGCCGAGTACCTTCCGATGGATACGAACATTTTGAACAATCTTCAATCCGATATCGCCCTTTGGCCCTACGTCTTCGATGCCTCCATCGTAGACGCGAACGGCAAGGTTCTGCTCCACACCACTCCTCAACTGGTGGGCAAGGCGGCTGTGGAGCGGCCAGACTTCAATCGGGTCAGGGCGGCTCGCTTCCGCCGGCAACTCCGCATCGCGTATGGTCCGGCGACCGTCTATGACGTGAGTTCTCCGCTATTACTGAACGGAATGCCCTTTGGCACGATCCACATCGGCGTTTCCACCGTCTTTCTCCGGAGCGAGATCGAGCCTCGCCTGTTGCGTGCCGTTTATTTTTCCATCGCGTTTATCTTCATTTCCTTCCTGCTGGCGGCGCTCCTGTCGAATCTCGCTCTCGGACCGCTCAAGAAGATCAGCCGCAACCTGGATAGCGTCAGTTTGGGGACAACCGAGGAACTGTCGGGGAAAGAGTCAGAACACGATGAATTCGGCCTGGTCACCCTGAAGATCGCCAACCTCGGCCGGCAGATGCGCGACAGCCGGGAAATTTTCTCTGCGCTGAAAGACAACGTCGACCAGCTCATGTCGAAGTTGCAAGACGGCCTGATGCTGTTCGCCCGGGACTCCCGCGTGGTGCTGGTGAGCGCGCCGGTGGAGCGCTTTCTCGGCAGGCCTCGAGGGGAATTGCTGGGCAGAACGGTGAAGGAAGTCTTTTCCCGGGATACGCCGTTCGGAGCCATGGTCCTGGATGCTTTTGAACTCAGGGGCGCGCTCTCGCAGCGCGAGTTTATCGCGCCCGCCGGCCGGCGCGTGCAGGTGTCTCTGGATTTTGTTCAGGAGAAGAACACTCAGATCGGGGCTCTACTGATTATGCGCGACGCCGAATCGGTGCGCCGCATCGGGGATGAAATCGAGATGTCCCGCCGCCTTTCGGCCAGCGGACGCGTCACCGGCGGCGTTGCCCATGAAGTGAAGAATCCCATCAATGCCATCGTGCTGCATTTGCAACTGCTGCAGAACAAGCTGGCACAACTCGATCCCGATACCCGCCGTCACATGGATATCATCGGCAGCGAAATTCACCGCCTTGACCGCGTGGTGCAAACTCTGGTCGACTTCATGCGGGCTCGCGAACTGCATCTCGTGGAAGTGGATTTCCGCCGCTTGCTCGAAGAGGTGGCATTGCTGGCCACTCCCGACGCGGAGCAGCATGGCGTCACCATCCAGCGCGACATGCCGGAGGAGCCGCTTTCCGTCAAGGCCGACCTCGACTTTATGAAGCAAGCCCTGCTCAACGTCGTGTTGAACGGCATTCAGGCCATGCCTCGCGGGGGCGATCTCACCATCTCAGCGCGCCGCGACGACCATGCCGCCATCGCCGAGGTCTGCGATCGAGGTATGGGCATCGCCCCGGATGTGCAGGACAAGATTTTTGAGCTTTACTTCACTACCAAGAAAGAGGGCAACGGCATCGGCCTCGCGCAGACTTATCAGATTCTGCAATGGCACTACGGATCAGTGGAATTTGAGTCGACCGAGGGTGAGGGGACAACGTTTCGCTTTCGCCTGCCTCTGGCCTCATCGAGTCTGCGGCCGGAGCAAGAGACTGCCGCTCACTTCACCAGTTCGGATTGAATATGAACCTGGCCTTAATCCTCGGGTTATGTCTGTGGAGCGCGAGTTCGTCACTGCCGGCGCTCCGCGGACCTGGACTGCAAACCACGGCCCAGGCGCCGGCCACGGCCTCGCCAGACTCATCTCAGAGCCAGGGTAACTCTGCGTCTCAAGCGCAGACACCGCCATCACAAGGCGCCCCGCCCACGCAACCTGCTCCCTCTCCGACTGCGCAGACGCCGAACTCTCCCGCTAAGACCAAGCCGACTCCCGCTCATCCCCGTCGTAAGAAAGCGATTCCACCGAACTGCTCGAACGCCCCGACCGCACTAAACACCGCAGTCGGCAAACCTGCGGACATCGCGAACTCGACCGCCAGTGGATCGGCAAACGCCGGATCAAAGAATGCAAACGCGGCACCCCTGAAGCCTTGTCCGCCGCCCAAGAAAGTTGTCCGCAACGGAGGATCAAGCGAGCCCAAGGTCCAACTGAGCGGAGACACACCCGCGGAACAGGCCTCAGACAAATCTTCGACCGAGCAGCTCGCGGCGGCCACCCAAGCGAATCTGAAGAAAGCCGCAGGACTCCAACTCAACTCCAGCCAGCGGGAGATGGTGAATCAGATCCGTGAGTTCATGGCGCAGTCAAAGGCAGCCGTCGCCGCCGGAGACCTGGAGGGCGCTCACAATCTGGCCGTAAAAGCTCACTTGCTTTCTGTCGAGCTGGTGAAACCCTGAAGGAGCAGCCAGCGCTTCTAAGTTAGTGAAATAGGGTGATTTCGAGAGTCACGAGCGTTAGGCGCGCCTCACTTCCCCTTCGCCCGCGCGGCATTCACTTTGTTCAACAAATCCTGCGACATGGCCTGCACCGGACCGGAAATCTTCACCGCCTCCATCAGCACTTCGCGAGCCTCGCTCACGCGATTAAGCTTGGCGTAGGCGAAACCCAGGCGATAAAGCGCGATGGAGTATTGCTGATCGTCCGCTCCCTTGAGCAGTCCGGTGGCTGCCTTCAATTCTGGGATTGCCGCTGCCGTCTTATCCTGCTTGATGTAGGCGTATCCCAGAACAGAATGAGCAACTCCGGCCGATAGTTTGCGAGTCTTGTCGGCATCCGGGTCATCTGCCTTGGCGGCCGCAATCGCCTTCTGCGAGTAAATAATGGCCTTGGCAAGGCTGCCTGGCTTGGGGTCGTCAACGTAAGACCCGGCCAATAACAGCAAGGCAGGCAGTGAGTTGGGATTCGCCGCCAGGGTTTTTTCTCCGTACGCAACAAGCCGCGGCTGATCATTCAACTGTCCCGGCCCTAGCGTATACATGGCGTAGTTCGAGACTTGATCCTGAAACTTCGAATCCGGAAACGCCGCCGAGTACTTCTCGATGTCAGCCATGCGGTCCTTGGCGTCATTCTCGCTGGCAATCGCGTTGAAGCCTGCCGACTCCAGAAAATCGCAGTTGTTCTTGGCCGCGCTCTTGTCTTCCTCTATTTGCTTTTTGAAATCGTCATCGCTCATGCCATCCGGCTTGGGCTGCTTCCCGATGGCATTGCAGACCGTTCCGCCTCTCGCTGCATATTCGATCAACTTCGTGTTGTCTTTCGCCTGCTGCGCGATGTTGGCCTGCGACACCAAAATATCCAGATTCCTTGGACTTCCCACCAGCGCTTTGTCTCCATAATCAAGCGCTTTGTTCAAGTCGCCCGTGGCCTGGTAGGCCTGCGAAAGCTGCCAGTTCCCATAGGCCACAGCCGCCGGGTTCGAAGCGTACTTCTGCACGAAGTCCTGGTACATGGAGAGCTTTTTCGCGGCATCCTGCTCGTTGGCAATGGCCTGCAGATCGTGGTCTTCAGGCGTGCCTGCGGGAATCACAAGCTTGTCCATCTGGGCATTGGCACGCGGCAGCAGAAAGAAAAAGCAGAAGATAACGACAACCACCAGCGACCCCACATAGCGTTTCATAGGTCACCTCAGCACGAGCGAGAAGGGATCTCCACTCCAAACAGCACGCGAATCCTAGCGCCGAATGCGCGCGGAAGCAAGAAAGAACAATGGCCAGTATCCAGTGGTCAGTGGTCAGTTAAGAAGATTGTCGTGCCAGGAGAGAGTCTGCTGGCCACTGGACACCGGCCACTGACCACTGCCTCTGAGTTAAATTAAAAGGATGCGCGCCATCCTCGGCCAGCGTCCGCTGCGTTTCGTCTTTGCCGCCAACGTGATCTCCATGTTGGGCAGCGGGATGAACTCGGCCGCCGTGGCCTGGTACATCCTCGAAGCCACGCACTCCGAAATGGCGCTCGGCACCTTCGCCGTTCTGCAGACCGTTCCCGCCATGCTCATGCTTCCCTTCACCGGAGTCCTCATCGACCGCGAAGATCGCCGCGTCCTGGTCATGTGGCTCGACGCCCTGCGCGCCGTGATCATCGTAACCGTAGCGATCCTCGCGTTCCGCCATCGCGTGCAACTCTGGCAACTCTATTTGATGAACACGCTGGTCGCCGCGGGCTTCTGGATGTTCTGGCCAACCATCACGGCCCTGATCCAGGAGCTCACGCCTGAAGGTCAATTCGTGCAGTCGAATACCTTTCTCTTAGCCGGGATTCAAGGCGGATGGCTCATCGCCGGCTCTATCGTCGGCTTCATGTACAACCACATCGGCCTCGGCGGCGTGCTGCTGATCGACGTTTCCACTTACGTGGTCTCATTCCTCTGTTATCTCGGCGTGCGCAAGGGACGCCATGTCGTGTTGCGTCCTGAGGAACTGCGCGCCGACCTTCTCGCCGCGGAAAACCAGTTGCAGCGCTTCTGGCGCGAGATGCGCGAAGGCCTGCACTTTCTTCGCGACCATCGCGCGGTCGTGCTGCTCGGCGTCAGTTGGGCGTTGTTTCTCGGCGCCATGATCACCGGAGTAGTCGTCACGCCGTCGCTGAGCGAGCGCGTTTTCCACGCCGGCGCAGTCGGCTACGGATGGCTCAACGCCGGATGGGGCACCGGCGCATTTCTCAGCGCCTTGTACGCTCCCGCCGTCATCGCTAGCCTCGGCGGGCGCCGATCGGTGGCCTTCTCCATGGCGCTGCTGGCTGCGTGCGTGGTGTGTGCTCCAGTCTCACACTGGTTCGTGTTGGCCATTCTGTTGTACGGGCTGATGGGATCGGCACGCGGCGTCGGCGGTATCGCCATGAACACCAGCCTGATGGAAATGGTCCCGCAACATCTGATGGGACGCGTGCAAAACGCTTTCTACTTTTTCGGTACGTTCCTGCAGTTGGTACTCGCCCTCGCCGTGGGCGCAGTCGCTCACAAAGTGAGCCTGGTCGCCGCGTTTGCCATCCTGGCCTGCGTTTACGGGTTGGCGTTTGTGGCCGCGACTTGGCCGGTGGGAACTGCTACAGCAGTGGAAGTCACTGCAGTGGAATGAAATCGAATCACCACAAACGCGTGCACATCATCGCGATGTCATCCCGACAGCGCGCGTTCTGCTTCGCGCGCGGAGGGCTCTCCGCCAGCACGATCGCGGAGCGTCAGCCAGAGACGCGACGCCGGCCAACGCCCGCCCTGTGGTAAATCCAAGCCTCCCGCTGTTATTCTTTCCCCTTCCAAGGAGCACTCATGTCCTCAGATCTGCAAGGCCGTAACGGCGTCGTCTTCGGAGTCGCCAACAAGCGCTCGATCGCCTGGTCCATCGCCCAGGGCCTGCACGCCGCCGGCATGAAGCTGGCCATCACCTACCAGAACGAGCGTCTGGAGCAGGAAGCGAAAGACCTTATCCTCTCGCTGCCCGGCGCCGAAGCCTACATGTGCGACGTCAGCAAAGACGAAGAAATCGCCCGCCTCTTCGCCACGCTCAAAGAGCGCCACGGCAAACTGCACACGCTGGTGCACTCGGTAGCCTACGCTCCCGCCGACGAACTCAAAGGCGAATTCCTCAACACCACGCGCGAAGGCTTCCGCATCGCCATGGATGTGAGTGTCTACTCGCTGGTAGCAGTCGCCCGCGCCGCCGCGCCGCTGATGGAAGACGGCGGTTCCATCATCACGATGACTTACTACGCTTCCGAGAAAGTTGTGCCTCGCTACAACGTGATGGCTGTGGCCAAGGCTGGACTCGAATGTTCAGTACGTTACCTCGCCTATGAATTAGGCAAGAAGAAGATCAGAGTGAACGCCATCTCCGCCGGCCCCATCAAGACCCTCGCCGCCCGCGGCATCGCCGGCTTCGGCGACATGCTCAAAGGCCACGAAGAACGCGCCCCACTTGGCCGTCGCGTCGAAGTGGAAGAAGTCGGCTCGACCGGAGTCTTTCTCGCCTCCGACGCCAGCAGCGGCATCACCGGCGAAGTCATCTACGTGGACTGCGGGTACAACATTATGGGGTTCTAGCGCGCTATCGGGGCTGCGTCACCCCCTGCCTGGAACCTAGTCAGAACCAGGAACAGAGCGTGGATCCGACCCCGCATCGATGAGTGTAATCGGGACGTTACAACAGTTAGGCAGAACCAACGGGAGAACAGGAACTCTGAGGGCGCACGAAACGGTCCGGCGCGAAGAGCAGGAGGTACAGGACGACGCCTGCAACCCCGTCAAGCAGTCGCGTTTCCGACTGCTTCCAGCGGATGCGTTCGTGGTTCCCACCCTCGCGAAAAACGGAAGGATGAGGCAGCCTGATTCGTGCTAATCCATGCAACAGGCGCGTCGCAAGGGTGACCAGCTCCCGCGTTCAGGGTAGCTTGTAAACCCTTACCCAACCGTTCGATAAGGTTGCGAACAAAGAGCCATCTGGCGATAGCTCGTATGTGCCTGCCCCCCATGTGCCTCCCTTAACTTTAAGTGAGAAGATCCTCCTCTTTTCCTTGAGGCTGTAAACTGCGATTTGGTAGGGTGACGGCAAATGCATAGGCATAGGTATTGGTGTCTCTCCTACTGTTGTGAGCTGCAGTGTCACGCGAGTAGTCTCGACAGCGAAAATCGTGCTTTCCCGCGCATATACCACAGTCAAGGGCACGAGCCCCTGCCCCTTCGGAAGGTCGTCCGTCATTAACAGCTTCCCGTCGATAGTGCGGACCTCCATTCCGTTACTAGTGTTAAACAGAAATGAGTCGTCTCCGAGTCTTACAGTGCAACGTTGCTGACCATCCGGCAAAGAGCCGAGCGACGTCAGATCGTCGGCATCGAAGATCGCTGTCTTCGCAGAAGATCTTTGTTCTGAGCAAACACCGATTCTGCGGCCATCCGCCGAGATGTTGACAATTGTCCGGGAATTAAAAGAGCCGAAGGTGACCGGAGCCGGAAGATCGGCTTGATTCAAAAGATCGAAATCTGGGGTATACAATTTCAGCGAGTTGCCGGCGCGAACGAGAAGGTTTCCTGAATGTGAGATAAAGAGTTCAGTCGGGCCAGAAGGGACGGACAGCTCTCGTTCTCTAAGCCTAGTCTTTGTCTTCGCATCGAGAAACAGTACGTGCAGATGAGACGGAACTGGAACCGTCGGAATCGGGGAGGCTTTCTTCGGAATGCGTGGAAGAGGCCCATCGGGAGTGATCCATGAAATGAGTAGGGTGTTGTTATTTTGAAATCCGAAGCGTCCGTGCGAAAGTTCGATTTTGAACAACATCAAATCCCCCGATGGTCGAGGCACACCGAGCTTACGCTCATTGATTTGCCACAAGGGCTTTGGCTCTGCCGGGCGTTGCGACGTCGCGACGCCGCCGAACAGACCCAAAGCGGCCGCCAGCGCGAAAACGAACGGAACGCTCCGGTCTGACATTAAGATTTCCACTCCTTCGCGGCAATTCCCAAACTCTTCATCTCCCGATACAGATGGCTGCGCTCTAATCCAAGCACTTCGGCCGTGCGGCTGACGTTTTACGCGGCGCAAGAGGGTGTCGCAAGAGGTTCATGCCAGCTACAGGATCACTGACGCTAACGGAGGCGATTACACTCACTGTATGGACTGCCCCCAACGCCATCAGGCTCGGCCGCTGATCCTGATCCTCCGCCCATTCTCTCCATCCCGCTCCAACGAAATCTCCACATCCCGTTCCCGCACCAACCGCGCAAACTTCTCTCCCCACTCAATCAGCAAAACGCTGCCCTTCTCGGCACGCAGGTCATCCAACCCCAGCGTCTCCAATTCCCGCGGCGTATCCACGCGATAAAGATCAATGTGGTAAAGGTTGGCTCGTGGTCCGCGATACTCATGCACCAGCGTGAAGGTAGGACTGGTGACGTCTTCTTCTTCCGCCGCTCCGAAGCCGGCGGCGATTCCCTTGACCAGCGTGGTTTTCCCTGCCCCAAGATCGCCGCGCAACAGAACCAGCTTAGGCGGAGTCAGCAGTTCCGTCAGGGTGCGCCCGAAGGCAATCGTTTCCTCGGCTGAGCGTGTGGTGGTCTCTCGCGTCATCTCGACCAGTATAGCGAGAGCGCTCCGGAGGAGATCTGATTAGAGAAGTCCAGCTCGTCCTCGGTCTAGATCGTCCTCGGCGCGTTGAACGCCGACGACTTCAGGCCCAGCAAGCTCCGGTCGGTCACATGGTCGAGCGACGTGCGCAGGCGGCGGTTGTCGTCATCCTCGAGCGCGACAAAGCGGAACGCCTGCAGCACTCCGTCCTTTGTCTTCGCCATGGGGCTGAGTATCTCAGCCATGGCGCGCACTGGGCCGGATTGCGTTTGAAAGGCAACTTCGACGAAGTCGCCCTCGGCCAGCGGACGCGGCAGTCGCAGCAATCCGCCCGTCGCCGAAATGGTTTGGAGTTTAGCGTTAGCGTGCCGGCCATCTTCGAAACGAATCGCAGCCAGGACCGAAGCCCCAAGCTGGACCCGGGCCGCGCGCCGCGAAGGGTGCGGTTGGGGGAAGTGGGTCATAAGATATATGCACTATGGCACGCTCTCAGGACGGGTAACAGGTTACGGAAGCAGAGTGGCCGGATTCCCGCGCTGGACGCGGAGTCCAGAGGCACAACACATGCACTGTCATGAAGATGCAGGATGTTTAATAAAGAGTTAATGTCCCGAAGGACAGGTACATTTTTCGCAAGTCGCCGGGTCACCCCCCAGATCACTCACCAGCTTGCCAGCTTCTCTAGTGCAGCATTCTGCGTGCGTCGAAAGGCCTCGGGAAGTCCCTGCAGAAGATCGGTCGCGACCATCGAGTGCTCTCCCACCCGCTCCCGCATCACGTCACCAGCAAGCCCATGCAGATGCACCGCCGCCAGCACTGCGGCAAAGGCGTCCTTCGAATGTTGCGCGATCATGCCCGCGACCATGCCCGTCAAAATATCTCCTGTGCCCCCGGTAGCCATGCCCGCGTTGCCCGTCGTATTCACCCAGGCTTCGCCGTCGGGCCGCACCACCAGCGTGCGATGCCCCTTCAGCACGACGATCAGTTCATGTTCGCGCGCGAACTTCCGGGCCGTTCCCAATCGATCTTTTTGCACGTCGGGGATGGTGCATCCCGCCAGCCGCGCCATCTCGCCCGGATGCGGAGTGATCACCAGCGTCCGCCCCTGGCCATGCAATTTCACCGCGCACCCCTCAAACGCATTGAGGCCGTCGGCGTCGACGACCATGGAAAGTTGCAGTTTTGCCACCAGCGCCCGCACGAGCTCCGCTGTCTGCGAATCCCGCGAAATCCCCGGCCCGATGGCGAGCACGGTCATCGCCTTCGACAACTCCTCGATTCGATCCTGCGCCCTGGTCGAAATCGCACCCGCATCCGTCTCCGGCAAAGGCTCGGTCATCAACTCAGGATGAAATCCAGCTACGGTTCCGAGCACGGACTTCGCCGTCGCCACGGTTGAAAGCCCGCCTCCCACGCGCAGCACGGCCATTCCCGCCATTGCCGCCGCTCCAGCTTTCCCGAGCGATCCTCCGACCACCAGCACGTGCCCGTAGTTGCCTTTGTTCGACTCTGCCGGACGCGGCCCGATCAGCAGCGCAACATCGCGGGCGGTGATTACGTTTAATTGCAGCGCGGAAACAATCGCCTCTTCCGGCGAACCGATGTCAGCCACAACCGTAGGCCCCGCAGTCAAGATGCTGAACACCTGCGCCGGACGTGGAGCGGTAAATGTAACGATGGCATCGGCACGGGCGATCGTCCCGCCTTGTGGGCCCATCGCGTCCGCATCTGCGCCGGAAGGAATATCGACCGCAATCACGGGAACCTTGCTTGCATTCATGACGGCAATCGCATCGGCGTAGAGCCCGCTGACCGGAGGCTTGAAGCCAGTGCCCAGCACCGCATCCAGATAAAGGTCGCCCTGCATGGCGAGCCGCACCCGCTCGCTTTTCAACTCTTCGCCGGAACGCACGGCGATTGCAGGGGAAAGAAGTTTGCCGAACATCGCAGCCGCATCTCCACGCAGGTCCGCGGGCTCCGCCAGCAGAATCACCTGAACTTTCTTCCCGCTCTCCTGCAACCTGCGCGCAGCCACGAAGCCATCTCCGCCGTTGTTCCCCTTGCCACAGAAAACCACGACACGCCGCGCGGCCGCGTAGTGCGAGAGCGCGTAATCAGCCACAGCCGCACCGGCGTTCTCCATCAGCGTAAGCGAAGGCACGTCAAAGCGCTCGCTGGTGGCACGGTCGATGGCCCGCATCTCTTCGGTGGAAACGATTTTCATAAAATCAGTGGCCGGTGTTTAGTGCCCAGTGGCCAGTGAACCACTCTGTATTCATTTGTTTGCACCTTACTGGTCACCGACCATGACCACCTTCTCTTCGAACTATAAAACAAAAGGCCCTTCGCACGGCGCGAAGGGCCTTTGACCTCACTGGCCACTGGGAACTGATCACTGGCCACTGCTTTTCAGCGCTTGCACCCGGCTGTGCTTCACGCTGTAGGTGAAATACACGACCAGCCCGATGATCAGCCAGATGACCAGCCGCGCCCAATTGACCCAGCCCAGCTTGTACATCATGTAACCATTCGCGATTACGCCGAGGATTGGAACCACCGGTACCCACGGCGTCCGGAACGGCCGCGGCTGGCTGGGATTCGTATGGCGCAAAACCAATACGGAAAGCGACACAATCACAAACGCCAGCAGCGTACCAATGTTCACCATCTTCCCGATGTCGTCGATCGGCGTAATGCTGCCCACGACCGCTGCCAGCAGGCCTACCAGAATCGTATTCTTCCATGGAGTACGGAACTTGGGATGAACCGCAGCGAAGAACTTCTTGGGCAAAAGGCCGTCGTTGGCCATGGAGTAAAGCACTCGAGTTTGGCCGAGCAACATCACCAGCATCACGCTGGTCAGCCCAGCCAGAGCGCCCAGCGTAATAATGTTCGCCGCGGTGCTCAGACCCCGGTCCAGGAAAGCAACAGCGACCGGCGCTTCGATGTTGATTTGCTGCCAATGAACCATACCCGTCAGCACGCCGGCCACGGCAATATACAAGACCGTACAGATTGCCAGCGAAGCGATCATGCCGATCGGCAAGTCGCGCTGCGGATTCTTGGCTTCCTGGGCGGTGGTCGAGACTGCATCAAACCCGATGTAAGCGAAGAAAATATAAGCGGCGCCCGCCCCGATTCCCGCGAAACCGTGGGGTGCATACGTGTGCCAGTCCGTGCCCCAGTTTCCGCGGTTGATGTAGTGGGAGCCCAGCGCGATCACGAAGAGAACTACTGAAACCTTAACTACGACGATCCCGGTGTTAAACCTGGCACTCTCTTTGATGCCAACCACTAGAATTGCCGTAATCACCAGAGCGATGAGGAAAGCCGGCAGGTTGAAGCCAACCTCCACCCCAAATAGACGTGGCGCGCTTAGCAGATCGTGCGCCCGTTGCAGCAACTCGGGAGACTGCGCGCTTATAACCGCACTCACTTTGTCGAGGAACGCTTGTGTGCCCAGTGCCAGTGAGGGGTCCGCAGTCTGCGCCATCTGCCGCGCAACAATATTCTCCGCGGTTTTCAGCGCCGTCCAGTGATCGTAGGCCAGCCACAGCGGCATCTTCACATGGAAGATATTCAGCAGTTCGATGAAGTGGTTCGACCATCCCGAAGACACCGTGCTGGCGCCCATCGCGTATTCCAGCGTGAGATCCCACCCGATGATCCAGGCGATCAACTCTCCCAGCGTGGCATAAGCGTAAGTGTAAGCGCTGCCCGCCAGCGGAATCATGGCCGCGAACTCGGCATAGCACAGTCCGGCAAACGCGCATCCCAACCCGGAGAGAACGAATGACAAGGTGAGTCCCGGACCGGCATACTGCGCTCCCAGGCCCACCATCACAAAAATACCCGCTCCGATGATTGCGCCCACGCCCAGCGCGGTGAGCTGGAAAACTCCCAGCGTCCGTTTCAGGCTGTGTTCGCCCGTCTCGCGGGATTCCTCCATCAGCAGGTGCAGCGGCTTGGTTGCGAACAGATTGGCCATTCGTTTGGTTTCTCCTTAAAGCTGCGCCGATGCGCTCTTCACGCCTGCGCTCCTCGACCACGCGTAATATACCGGGACGCCCAACAGCACCACAATCAGTCCCGGCCATGTGAATTGCGGTTTGTAGCGCAATAGTACGATATCGACAAATAAAGCCATCGCAACATAGATCGCAGGCAACACAGGATAGCCTACCGCCCGATACGGCCGCGGCGCGTCGGGATGCGTTCGCCGCAGCACAAACAATCCCACAATCGTCAAGATGTAGAACACAAGCACTGCGAAGATAATGTAGTCGAGAAGCTGCCCGTAGCTTCCCGAAACGCAGAGCAGGCACGCCCACACCATCTGCACCATCAGCGAAACCGCCGGCGTTTTGTAGGTAGGATGCAGCTTGGCCACGCTGCGGAAAAAAAGGCCGTCCTTTGCCATGGCATAGTAAACCCGCGCCCCTGAGAGAATCAGCCCATTGTTGCAGCCAAAACTAGAAATCAGAATGGCCGCCGCCATCAGCAATCCGCCGGCAGCTCCGAACATCTGAGTCATGACCGCAGTTCCAACGCGGTCTTCCGCAGCATATTTAATTCCGCGCCCCAGAATCGTTGCTGCACCGGGCGCTCCGTCCAGCGGCAACGCCATCAAATAAATAAAATTGCAGGCAATATAGAGCGCGATCACCACGCCCGTACCGATCGCCAGCGACAAAGGCAAGTTGCGGCTGGGATTCTTCACTTCGCCCGCAGTGAACGTCACGTTATTCCAGGCATCGGCCGAAAACAGCGAACCCACCTGCGCCACCGCCAGAATCGTCAAAGTTCCCACCATCACGATCGGGCCGCCCACTCCCACCTGCACCGCGTGCTGCGCGCCCAGTCCCGCATTCCGCCAGAAATGTCCACTGAAGTTTGTGGCCAACGCCTGTGCGTTTCGGCCTAACGCCAGGCCGAACAACGCCAGTCCCAGCAGAGCCGAGACCTTGGCTACGGTAAAAACATTCTGAATGAGCGCTCCTGTCTTCAATCCAAAGATATTCACCACCGAAAGAAAAACCACAAGCAGGATGGCGACCAGGTTCTGCGTATTGACTCCCACATCCATGTTGCCCAGAACCATCGGCCCCACATGAATCGGCGGAACTTTCCAGATATGCAGAATCCAGTGGGAGGAAGAAACCGCAGGAAAGAAAACTCCGAGAAACTTGCCAAAAGCCACGCCCACGGCCGCAATCGTCCCGGTCTGGATTACCAGAAAAAGCGTCCAGCCATACAGAAATCCCCACAATGGTCCCAGCGCTTCGCGAAGATAAACGTACTGCCCGCCGGCCCGGGGCATCATGGCCGCCAGTTCTCCATAGCTGAGCGCGGCAACGATGGTCATGAACCCTGCCACCGCCCACGCGCCAATCAGCAACGCCGGAGAATCCACCTCGCGGGCAATCTCTGCCGAAACAATAAAGATACCGGAGCCGATCATCGACCCCATGACCAGCATGGTGGCGCTGGTCAGGCCCAGGCCTTTGACCAGTTCCTTATCTTGAGAGCTATGAATTTCCCAGTCGCTGCGCGCGCCCGCCTGCGTTGTCGGTGTACCCAGGATCCCTCCTGTAGACCACACATTCCGCCCCGGAGTCGAACGGGAAGGGCATGGCTTTAGCCCTGCCGCAGAGACTCACCAATGATCGGGGCTTTAGCCCCTGAGGTCATCTTGGCGAGCCGAACCCAAGGCCAAATGACTTTACCTCAAGATGCGGAAAAATTCCTCTGCTGATTTCCGGGGATCCCGTAACAGATCGGATATCACCGCCACGGAATCCGCCCCGGCCTCGATCACCGAAGCCGCATTTGCTCGCGTGATGCCGCCAATCGCCACCAGCGGCTTTCGCGTCAACTGCCGCGCCCGGCGCACCCCTGCAAGGCCCACCACCGGATCAGGCCGGTCTTTGCTCAAAGTCGAAAACACGGGTCCGACGGCGAGATAGTCCGCCGAGGTCAGATCCGCTTCCCGCAGCTGCTCCGGATTATGCGTCGAAACCCCGAGCCAGCGCTCTGGACCAATGATGCTCCGAACCGATTCCGGCGACAGATCATCCTGCCCAATATGCACTCCGTCAAACTCCGCGAGGATGCATAGATCTGCACGATCGTTCATGATAAGTCTCGGCACCCGTGGTGCAGACCTGCCCTGAGCGAGAGTCGAAGGGGCCCCCGCCCGCAACTGCCGATGCAATTCCCGAGCCTGCTCCAGCATCATGCGGGCATTGCCGGAT
The DNA here is from genome assembly GCA_963786075.1 of uncultured Acidobacteriaceae bacterium. Taxonomy (GTDB): domain Bacteria; phylum Acidobacteriota; class Terriglobia; order Terriglobales; family Acidobacteriaceae; genus Sulfotelmatobacter. Next base: position 19,232 of record CAWAYA010000016.1, read on the forward strand.
TTATTGCGGTATTGAATCAAGGTCACGCCAGCTGAGAGAAGTTCCTCTGCGGCACTAATCAAGCCGAGAGTGTTGTGAAAACAACCAGCATCGAGGATGGGATATACGCGCGGGAGAACGATCATGTGCGGTTCGAAGCGGGTGTCTTATCGCGACAGCTCGCAAATCCAATTGACCTCCCAGGTCTTGCCGCCGTCGGGCGAGAAAGACTGCTCCATGCGCGCGGACTTGGGTGAAATATTGAGCCAGACGTAGCGCACAAGAATGGTGCGGCCTTTGAACTGTTCCTGATGGAAAAACTCGCCGCGATTCCCGGTAAAGCTACCAACCACGGGAGGCACGTCAAGCGTCCCATTATCGAGATCGACCAGATAGATGCTCCACTGGCGAGAAGTGGGATTGTAGAGGCGCAGCGTCTGCGCTTTAATACGCAGTTTCTTATCGGTGCTGGCCACGTCGAACTCTTCGAAGTTCGCGTTGCTATCAAGGAGCTTTTTGTGGTTCGAGATTCCGTCGTACTCCACCCAGACATTGGAATTATTGAGCCGATCCGGAAGGCGGCGAACGTGCGCTTTCCAGTCGCCGATGAGGAAGTCAAAGTCGTGAGAGCCATCGTGCTGCGGGAGGTTTGCGGGATTCGAGGGCGTTTGCGCTTGAAGTGCCACCACAGCCAGTGCCGCGCCGAGAATAAGCAGTGCTGCGATTTTGAGCTTGCTCGAATTCATGGCAATCATCCTTCTGGGCTTTCCCTAGCCGACTTGCGAGGCGTCCTCATTTTCCCTTCGCTAGAAACCGCTCGATGAACCCAGTATCAAAATTCCCAGCCCGAAAGTCCGGATCGGCAAGGATCTTCCGGTGTAGTGGAATCGTCGTATAAACCCCTTCGACAATAAACATCTCCAGCGCCCGCGACATGCGCGAGACCGCCTCGTTGCGGTCTTTGCCGCGCACGATCAGCTTGGCTATCAGCGAGTCGTAATACGGAGGAATCACGCCCTCGGTATAAGCCGCCGTATCCACGCGCACCCCGGTCCCTCCCGGCGGATGAAACGCCGTGATCTTCCCGGCCGACGGAGTGAATTTCTCCGGATGCTCCGCATTGATCCGGCACTCAATGGCATGCCCGCGGTGCACAATCGGCCCCTGCAGCACATCTCGCATATGAGCCCCCGCCGCGATCATGATCTGGCTCTTGACCAGGTCCACATCCGTCACCATCTCCGTTACCGGATGTTCAACCTGGATACGCGTATTCATCTCGATGAAGTGCAACCGCCGGTCCTGATCCATCAGGAACTCAATCGTCCCCGCATTGGTATAACCGATCTCCGCCAGCGACTTGCACAAGACGCCGCCAATCTGATCACGCAATTCCGGCGTCACCTGCGTCGAGGGTGATTCTTCGAGCAGTTTCTGGTGTCGCCGCTGGATCGAGCACTCCCGCTCACCCAGGCTCACCACGTTGCCGTGCTCATCCGCGAGCACCTGGAACTCGATATGCCGCGGATGCTCGACATACTTCTCCATATACAAGTCGCCATTGCCGAACGCGCCCGCCGCCTCTGACTGCGCCGCCTTAAACAACCCGGGCAGATCCTCTTCGTTGCGCACAATGCGCATGCCGCGTCCGCCGCCGCCCGCCGAGGCCTTCAGGATCACAGGAAAGCCTACCTGCCGCGTCCACTCCACAGCTTCGCCTTCAGAGGCGATGATTCCATCCGAGCCCGGCAGAATCGGCACGCCGGCCTGTTTCATGGCAGAGCGCGCTTTTTCTTTCTCGCCCATCAACCGCATCACCTCGGGCCTCGGACCGATGAACTTTATGCCGCTGGTCTCGCACACCTCGGCAAAGTTAGCGTTCTCCGACAGCAATCCGTACCCCGGATGAATCGCGTCCACGTTGGCGATCTCGGCCGCGCTGATCACCGCCGGAATGTTCAGGTAGCTCAGCCCCAGTTGCGGCGGCCCGATGCAGATAGCCTCGTCGGCGAAGCGCACAGGCAGGGAATGCCGGTCCGCCTCGCTGTAAATGGCGACAGTGTGGATGCCGAGTTCCTTGCACGCGCAAATCACGCGCAGCGCAATTTCTCCGCGATTCGCAATCAGGATCTTTTTAAACATTCAGGTTAAATGTGGGAACAGAGGTGGGCATTTTGTAATTTCGTAATCGAGTAATTTGGTAACTTAAGACCCCGAAGAGTTTTTTCAATTACAAAATTACCCAATTACCAAATTACAAAATTACTCAATCTCCCTCACTTCTTCGCCCGGATGGCAAACAACTCCTGCCCGTACTCAATCGGCTGGCCGTTGCTCCCCATCTTCTTCACGATTTCGCCGGCCACGTCCGATTCAATCTCATTCAGCAGTTTCATCGCCTCAACGATGCACAGCACCTGTCCCACTTCCACCATGTCCCCGACTTTGACAAAAGGTGGAGCGCCCGGCGACGGCGCTTCGTAAAGCGTTCCCACGATCGGAGACTTCACAATGTGCAGGTCTTCTTCTGGCACGGGCGCACTCGGTGGCGCGGCCGGAGCAACTGCGCCCGGAGCCTCCCTCGATTCCGCGATGGTTCCGCCTGCGGGCCTCGGCATCTCCCCGTGCGCATACACCACGGTGTGCTCGCCAGCCCGCTTGATCTTCACCTTGACATCGCCGCGCTCCAACTCGAACTCGGCAATGTCTTTTTCGATTAAGAACTCGATGAGTTCTTTCAGCTCTTTTTGATTCATTCGTGTACGGTGGGACCGCTTGCCATCCCGCGCCGCAACGGACGCGCAGACGGCCTTAGAAGACCTAAAACTGCCAGAAAATCCTTGCTGGTCGGAGTCAGCACCTCACAGCCGTCCTCTCCGACGGCCACCATGTCCTCGATCCTCACGCCCCATTTGCCGGGGAAGTATACCCCCGGCTCAATGGTGATGACCATGCCGGGCCGGAGCACTTCTGTTTGCCCGGCCGCAACTCTGGGCGCCTCGTGGATCTCTAAACCCACTCCGTGTCCGGTCGAGTGGGTAAAATAACGGCCCAACCCGGCCTTGCGCAATACCTTCCGCGCCGCCCCGTCCACTTCCCCGGCGCTGATGCCCGGCCGCACCGCCGCAATCGCGGCCTCCTGCGCCTCCAGCACCGACTCGTACGCGTGGCGGGCTTCCTCCGGGACGTTGCCTTTGCCCACCCATACAGTGCGGGTCTGGTCCGAGCAATAACCATCGAGTATAACACCGAAATCGCAGACCACGAATCCCCCCGGCGCGACGGCCTGCTCAGAAGCTCTGCCGTGCGGCAGCGCCGACCTCGCCCCCGAAGCAATGATGGTAGGAAACGACATCTCCTCCGCTCCAGCGCGCCGCGCCGTGTATTCCATCTCCGCCGCCAACTCGCATTCTTTGACCCCCGGTCGCATTACTTCGAGCACGCGGTCGAACAAAGTCGCTCCCAATTTCACAGCCTCACGGATCAGCCTAAGTTCCTCCACGTCCTTCACCATGCGCGCCTTCTCCACCAGAGCGGGCGCGTTCCGCAAGCGCACTCCCGAGGGCAACAGATCGGCCAGCCGCTTTTTCTCCGCCACAGTGAGGTGTTCGGCTTCGATTCCGATCGTCCATCCCTTGGGTCGAGGCCTCCTGCGGCGCGCTGCAATCCGCTCTCCGAGAGCCTGCAGCAGTGCCTTGCGCGCGATAATCACTTTCGCGCCTTTCACCTCTTCGCGCGCCTGCGTATCATAGCGAACGTCCGTGAAGAACGTGCTCCCGGCTTCCTCCACCAGCAACAGACCCGCGCTCCCGGTGAAGCCGCAAAGATATCGAATATTCGGAAGATGGCTGACCAGCAGAGTATCAAGCCCAGTTGCGGCAAGTCGCTCCTGCAGCTTCTTCTGGCGCGCAAGAAAATTCATCGCAGCTGAGTTTAGCAGGAGCAAGATGCAAGAAGTACCCAGTACCGAGTACCCAGTACCGGGAAAATCCACCCCGATTCGCCGCCTACTAGGTACTGGGTACTGGATATAAAACAAAACCGCCGGCCCTGACAGGTTCTTCAGGTGCCGGCGGCTTTTAAATCTTCAACTTCGCTGCTAGATCTGACGTTGTTACGTCTGAATGATTCGCGGCGTGATGAAGAAGATCAATTCCTGGTTCGACGTATTCACGACTGTGTGCTTGAACAGGTTGCCCAAGACTGGAAGGTTCCCCAACACCGGCACCTGCGTAATGTTGATCGAGTTCTGCGTCTGGATAACGCCGCCGATCACCACCGTGCCGCCGTCGGTCACCAGTACCTGCGTGGTTGCCTGCTGTGTGATCAATTCCGGGTTGCCCTGCACTTCCTGGCCGAAGTTCGGCGTCGTGTTCTCGACGTCTACGTTCAGGAAGATTGTGTTTTCCGAAGTGATCTGCGGAGTCACCGTCAAGCGCAGGAACGCATCGACGTAGGTTACGGTCGGAGGACCGCCCAACTGCGCCTGGGTCACGATCGGCACCCGCACGCCCTGCTTCACGAAGGCCTGAATGTTGTTCTGGGTCACCACTCGCGGCCGCGACAGAACCTTCAGCAACCCGCGCGACTCAGCCATGGTGAGAACAGCATCGATGCGCACCGTATTGCTGGCGTTCAAGAAGGTAAAGCCGCTGGTCGGTGAGGTCGAGCCCAGGTTCGAGAACAACGGAATCGAATTTCCCGTCTGGCCCGTCGCCCCGGGCACTGTGATGTATCCCGGAGTCAATCCGGCGGCAGTCGTTGGCGAGCTGCCTACCGCGGATGCGCCACCGATTGCGCTGTGGCCATTGCCCCAGCCGAAACCAAGCTGAGTGCCGATGTCGCGTGCGAACTGCCGCGTTGCCGCCACCACTCGCGCTTCAATTTCCACTTCCTGCGTCTTGCGGTCAAGCTGCGTCAGCAAGCGATCGATGATGGGCAGCACTTTCGGAATATCGTTGACGATTACGGCGTTGGTGCGCTCATCCGCAACCACGTCGCCGCGCACTGAGAGGAACTTCTTAACTGTAATGATTACGTCCTTAGCGTGAGCATAGCTCAGGAAACGCGTGACCGAGACCTTCTCCACGGCGAGCGCTTCGGCTTCCACCTGGGCGCGTCGTGCATCCGCTTCTTTCTTCAGCGTATCCACGGTCGCGATGCGCAGAACGTTGCCTTCCAGTTCCCGCGCCAGGTCGTTATTCTTGAGCACGATGTCCAGGGCCTGGTCCCACGGCACATCATCGAGCACTACAGTCAGGCTGCCGTGCACGTTGGGATCGAGCACCACGTTCAGGCCGCTGATCTCGTGGATCAACCGGAAGAAGTCCTTCAGATCCACGTCCTTGAGGTTCACTGAAATCGGCTCGCCCGTATATTTGGGACCAACCGCAGCCGGCGCTTGTCCAGCCTGCGCTCTCTGCTCCGCCGCCAGATTGACCGCGGGCTGTACACCCGTGTTGGAGGAAGTGCTCTGCGATGACTGCGCCGCGTTCGCGCTCACCGGCAGCAGTTCCGCAGCGGTCTTGTCTGCGAACTTTGCCGCCGCTTCCTGGGCGCGCTCACTGGGCTCGTCGGTCGCGTTCGCGGTCGTCGAGGCGTCAGCAACCGTCTTCTTGGCCTGGAACGTGGGCTCGACGAACACAAAATCACTCGAGGAGGATGCAGACGTCTCCGACTTTTGAGTCATCGCTGGCAGAACACTCTCCGTCGCTGCTTTCGGAGCCACCGGAGCGCTGGCCGCAACCGGCTGCACCCTCGGTGCCGGCGCTTCCATCGCTCGCGGCGCGAACGGAGACATTATCTTCGTCTGCGCAGGCAAGCTAGCCGCCACGGTTTGTGGGGCGCTCGCACCCGCCGCTGCTGCCACAGGCTGCGTATGCAGCGTGAGCACCAGCTTCCCATCCGTCAACGGGGTGAGTTCATAGCGCAAGGCATGTTCAAGATCGACCACCACACGAGTCGTGGGAGGCGTCTGGCCGTCCATGCCGATGCGCACGCCTTTCACTCCGGCGCTGCCCACCGCGATGTGGGTCTGCCCTGTCGCCATGACGGTTCCAGGCAGGTCCACCACAAGACGCGCAGGCGAGTCCGCGGTGCTCAGCTTGGGCGCCACTGCTCCACGAGCGCTGATCACGACGCGGATTTCATCCGCGCCGCGAACCACGTTCACTCGTTGCAGTTCGTTGTGCTGGCTCGCCGGTTGTGATGCCGGCATCTCTGCGGCTGAAGCGACCAGCCCCAGGAGCAGCATCGGTAGGAACACACTCAGCAGTTGCTTTCGCATTTCGCTTCTCCCCAAAACCGCGGGCCGGGCCCGCGTGTCCTTCTTCTAAACTCGATTTTGTCGGCGCTCCGGGGCTTCCCCGATGTCGCCGCCGCCCACTGCTAAACAGCCGGCGTGTTGATCCGCTTAACCACTTCCCGGGTGAACGGCTTGCCCAGTTTGTCCTGCACTGTCTCCTGGAAAACCACCGAATCTCCCGTGATTCTCATCACGAACCCGTTGAACACCGGATCGTTTTCGTGCAGGAAATAAGCCTTGTTCAGGGTGTTCGTTACCACCGCGATAAAGCCGCCTTCCGACTTCACCACGCCCCGCAAGTTGATCTGTCCAATCTCCAGACATTTCTTGCCAGTCGAGCAACCCGAGCCTGTCGGCTGCTGCACCACCGGGCTGAAGAAGGGATCGCGCTTGCCGTTCATCGCCCATTTCTTCTCTTCCGGCTGCGGCGGCTTCGGAGCTTCCCCGATTACGCTGGCGGCGGCCGCTTTTTCGTCCGCCGTCAATTTGGTCGTAGCAGGAGCCGCATGCGTCGTTGCCGACTTGGGAGCCTCAACCTTGGCCACCGCTACGGGAGATGAGGCCGCTGCCTTCTTGGCTACGAAAGCATCATGAGGTTTCGCCGCCGCGGCCTGACTCTTGGCCGCGGGCGCGGCCGCTACTGGCTTGGCTACAGCCACGGTTTGCGCTTTAGGCGTTGCTGCTGGAGCGCTCTTCGCTGCTGCCGCCTGCGTATGCAGGGTCAAAACAAAACTGTTGCCTGGGCCCGGCGTCAACTCGTAAGTGAGCGCCTGCTCCAGGTCCACGACCACGCTCGTGTTCGGAGGCGTTTTGCCGTCCATGCCGATGCGCACGCCCTTAACCCCGGCGCTACCCACCGGAATCTTGCTCTGGGCGGTTGCCATGGTGGTTGCAGGTAGTTCAACCACCACGCGCGCCGGTGAACTCAATTTGCTCACCTTCGGAGTCACGGCCTCGCGGGAGCTGATCTCGATTTGAATGTCGTCCGCGTTGCGAACGACCTTCACCCGCTGCAGCGTATTGCTCTGGACCGAAGCTGGCATTGCCGCCGCCTTGGCCGGAGCCGGAGCTGCCGCCGCACCCGGAATCGTCGCCGGCTTCACCGCCGGCGCCGGAGCGCCCGGTGCTGGCTTGGCCGCTTGCGCCACCAGCACGGGTTGCAGGTTGGTCTTCGTTTGGGGCAGCGATTTCGCGTCGCTGCGCGTGTTGTCGATGGCGCCCGGGTTCTGTCCCCAGGCCGCCCCCGTCATCATCACCACTGCCAGAATGCCTGTCGTCAGCTTCATAAGCGATTCCTATTTGCTCACGCCTGCAGTTGCGGGCTTGGCTCCCGTCCCCGATCCGGGCGGAGTCAAATCGTGACTGAAGAATGTGGTCGCCGTGAACGTAGCTACCACGCTCTCGTTCGGTGCATACTGGTAGCTATGCTTCGCCTTTGCCCCTTGCGGGTTTTTCGTGTTTGACACCAGCAGTCCGCTGACGTTCACGATGCGTTCCAGCTTGCCCACCCGGTCAAAGAAATTCAGCATCGAGTAATACGGCCCGTCCAGTTCCATATCGAACGGAACCTCCGAGTAATACTCTTTAGCAGCCACCGGCTTGGCGGTGTAGCGGCGCAACTCCACGCCCGCTTTCGTGGCTTCGCCATCCATCATTTCGATGAAGCCATCCACTGACTTCTCGTCCGGAACAATGCGGCGTTCGATGTCCAATTGCTGTTTCAAATTCGCCAGTTGCCGCTCAATGTCTTTCAGTTTGGGACGGTAGGACTCCAGTTCGTTGTTTTCCCGAACCTTGTCCTGCACGGCATGCTCCGCCGCGGCGTTCTTATCGCTCTGGCTTTTGAACTCCGTGAAGTACAGCGCCGCCGTTACCAGCGCTCCTCCCGCCAGCACCGCTCCCCACTGCTTTATGCCCGACAGTTCGCTAAAATTCATCGCCATAGGTCCGCCCCTTACGACTTTCCCTTCTCGCAGGTCAGCGTGAACTGGAACGCCTGCATGTCCTTGATTGCATCGTCCTGGAAGGTTTCCTTGATTTCCACATTCTTGAAGAAGCCGGTCTTCTGCAGGTTCGCGATCAGATTGGCAACCGCGTCCGTGCTGAGAGCCGTTCCCTCCAGGTTTACGCTCGGGCCCGTGTCATCCATCTTGCTCAGCCACACGGCTTCGGTCCCGTTCACCGTCTCGCCCAGCATGGCCAGCAGGTTGACTGGACCGGCCTGACCGGCTCGTAGTGAATCAATTACGTCGACGCGTCGCTTGTAATTGTCGGCTTGCCTCTGCCGCTCCAGATAACGCGCTTTCACGTCGCTGAGCTCGCGGTTTTTCTGCTCCGCGGCCGCCATCTGCCTGGCAATCGACTTCGACTGCTGGTCCAGCCGGTACCAGTAGCCAAAATTCAACGCTCCGGCTATCAGGATCACGACCAGCACCTTCAGCTTGGGCGAACCCATATCGCCCATTTCCATGGCCGGCATCGCTGGTCCGCTGGAGCCGCGCTTGCCTTTCCCCTTCGTTGTTTCGAGCAGGTTGATTCTGATCATAGGGATTCAAAGCTCCTCAAAGCCAAGCCCACGGCAACTGCGAGCTGACCCGGATTCTGCTCCACCAGCTCCGCTCCCGGACCCTCCGTCGGCGGCACCACGCGCTGGAATGGATTCAACAATTCAACCGGCATCGAAAATTCCTGCCGCAAAGCTTCCATCAAACCGGGCACTTTCGCCGAACCTCCGGCCAGATAAATCTTCTCGATGTGCTCGCCCGCCGCGCTCGCCCGGAAGAAGTCGAACGTCTTCTGGATTTCCAGCACGATGATTTCGGTCACCTGCTGCAGGATCGGCGCTTTCGCGTCCTCGCTCACCGTCCCAACCTTTTCACCCAGCTTCAGCTTCTCCGCATCTTCGAAGTTCAGGTCCAGTTCCTTCTGCAGAGAATCCGTGTACTGGTGGCCGCCCACGCTCACATCGCGCGGGAACAGCGGCGTCGTGCCTTTCACAATGTTGATGTTCATCACGCTGGCGCCCAGGTTCAAAAGCGCCACCACCTGGCCCGGCGCCGGCTGGTAGTTGTACTCGTAGCAGTTCTGCAGAGCCAGCGCATCAATGTCGACGATAGCCGGGGTGCGTCCCGCCATCGAGAGTACGTTGGTGTAGTTCAAAATCTTGTCCTTCTTCACGGCCACCAGCAAAACGTCCATCTGCGGGCTGCCCGCTTCTTCGGACAGAATCTGGTAGTCCAGGCTCACGTCCGCCAGGTCGAAGGGAATGTGCTGGGCCGCTTCCTTCTCGATGGTCTCGGCCAGTTCCTGATCGCTCATCGACGGCAGCGAGATCTTCTTGACGATCACCGAGTGGCCGCTTACCGCGGTAGCCACTGCTTTGGTTTTGATCAGGCAGTCGGCGAACAACTTCGAAATCGCGCTCGAGACCGTTCCCGAGTCCACGATCATCGAATCGACCACAATGTCAGAGGACAGCGGTTCCAGCCCCAGGTGCGACACTTCGATCTGTCCACCCTTCTTCTTCAACTCCACCGCCTTGATGCTGGAAGAGCCCACGTCCAGACCTACAATCGTCTTCGATCCCATTCCAAACATGTGTGCCCGCCTTTGCTCGTGTGGCGCGGGCGCCCTCGCCCGCGTCGATTTTGTTTAACTTTGCCCGGCAGCCTTCGTTGCCGCCTTCGCCTTGTGTTTCGTTCCCGACTCCATCTGGCTCGACTTCTCTTCCATCCACTGGTCCAGCTTCGACTTCTTGAAGCGCCAGCGGTTGCCCAGCTTGAAAGCAGGAATCTTCTGTTCCCCAACGTACTTGTAAAGCGTGTCCGGACTCACTCCCAGGTACTGCGACGCCTGGCGTATGTTCATCACTTCTCGCGAGTCGGCCATGTTTCCTTGCCCCAGTTCCTTTGCCTCTCCACCAGAACCGTCCCGCTCCGGTGTCTCCGGCCCGCGGGGCTTACATTGAAATTGCTGCCCTCCAATGCCTGTCCGGGGGCTCTCGGTGTCCAGAGCATATATCAGCCCTGAAAAGCCCCGCCTCAGAGCGAATCTCCGTGTTTTATTGGGTTTTATGCCCGTTTTTTGGAGTTCGCGGAGTGGGTGATTTAGGGGTGTATCTATATGTTGTGGTGTTTGTGTTTTTATACACAATCAGAGGTAGTTTTACCGAGGGGCATACCTGGTCACGCGCAGACTGGTAACTGAAGTACTACAGACGGTACGGAAGTACTATATCGAAGGCTCAAGTTGCTGCTTCGGCTGACTTTAACTTGCGTGCGAATGCAGAGCAGTGGAGTTACTTCAAGACTTGCAAACCTCGCAGCGCCGGCGATAAGACGAACAAAACCTAGCCGCGGAAAGCGGCGCAACAAGGAAAACCTCAGAGTCTTGCCGCACAAATCGCAGAACGACTGCAACCTCACTGCACGTCGGAAACCTTGCCGTTCAGAAAAGTCACTTTCAGATCCTTGTACACATAAATCATTTTCGCTCCCAGGTTCACGATCTTATCCGGCTGACCCAGAGCCGCCTGCACCTGGTCGGGGGTCTGTCCCTTCTCGACCGTCTCGGGTTGGGCTGGCGGCGCCGCCTGAGCCGCGGGCTGTTGTTGCCCGCCTTGCTGCTGTCCGGCCTGTTGCTGATCGCCCTGATCCCCGCCTTGCTGCTGATCTCCTCCCTGCTGCCCGCTATCGCCTTGCTTCGAATCGTCAGTGCTGATCGAGAGCAATGTCCCGATCGTATCCTCGACCTGCCCCGCACTCGCAGAAGCTAAAGATCCCTTGGGAAACACGAAGACCACGTTCGTCTTGTTGTAGGTCGGCGGATCCGTTTTGTTGCAGGTGTCGCAGGCAACGATGCCCATGATCACCTGATCCTTCTCCAGGTTGACATCGATCCTCGTGGGATAGACCTTGTCGCCCTTGGCAAACAACTTGGTCGTCTGTTCCTTCCCAAATTTCTTCATCCCGAACCCGATGCCCTTCGACAGGATCGCGTTGGGAGCCTTCACCACTCCACCCTCATACTTGTTGTTCTGCACACTAGTGTCGGAATAAGGCACGCCCAGCAGTCCGCCCTTCTGGATCGCCAGCAGCGTTCCTTCCTCGACCACGGAATATCCGCTCGTGTCTGATCCCATCTTCACCAGCTTGTACTGCGCCGCCAGTTGCTCCTGCAAAGAAACCGCCTGGGCATTAGCCAGTGCCGTGGGAAGGATCGTCGCAGCGAAGATCGTCGCAGCAAAGATCGTGGCAGCCACGAGAACCATCCCCGGAATCAGGTTGCGGAATTTCTTCAACATCGTAGAACCCTCCGTTCAGCTCTCGACAAAAGTTCGATCACAACCGCGCCGCAGCGGCGTCGAGAAATAATTGCCACTCCCATCGGAGAAGGGAGCGTCGTCACCCGACGCTCCCCGGACCAATTTGATCGGCCATCGACCGATCGGCGATCGATCCTTGCTATTGCCCACCGCCTCCGGCAGCATCCTGCTTGGCCTCAGACTCGGCCTGATCGGCCGCGGCCTGCTGGTCTTGCAGAGTCTTCGCCACGCTGGTATCCGGTGGCGGAGGTTGCACGGCCCCAGCCTGGGTGCCGGTATCCGGAGCCGCCGGCATACCGCCCGTCCCTTGCTTCTTCGCCATTTCGCCCATGCCGTTGGTGATGTTCTCCTGGAAGTGGTTGTACATCTCCTGCAGATCATCCACTTTCACGGCTACCATCGCTCCCGACGCACAATCACCCTTCTTGGTCGCCGAGACGCTGGCATTTACGTTCTGGTCCGCATCCGGAGTGTCCGTCAGCCGCGTAATCACATCACCGGACGACAGGGCACATTCCTGACCGTTGGCTACTACCGTCACATCGGAATCCACCACAAACGTACGTTGCGAAGGATCCAGCGCCGGGGGCGGCGTGTTGTCGCTGGTAGTAGGCGCCGGGGCGGCCGACGCGGTTTGCGCGCCTCCACCTTGCTGTGCCGCCTGGGCCTGCTGCGCGGCCAACTGCGCCTTTATTTCCTGGGCAATCGCCTCCTTCACTTCAGGAGTCAATGCCACCGGACCCGCAGCCGCCGCCGGAGCAGGAGCAGCATCTCCTCCACCTCCGTCTCCAGCGCTGGCCTGCGCGTCCGCCGCCACCGCGTCCGCATTGTCCTCAGCCCGGGCCGCATAGGCCGCCTGCAATTGCTGTGCGATCAAGTAGTCCGTCAACCAGTAGTACGGAGCCGCGTAAACCGGATAGGGATTCCACCACCCGCCATAGAATCCCCACCATGGCGCTCCTCCCCAACCCCAGGCTCCAATGCCCCAGTAAACCGGCGCTCCCCAAGGATGCCAGCCCCATCCATAAAATCCCGGATGGTACCAGACGCCTGGGTAGTAGCCGTAATACATATGTCCACCCCAGCCGTAGCCGCGGTAAAGCCCAACTCGGTAGTGGCCGTGGTCATAGAACGTTCGCGAATAATAGGCGTGCCCGCCGCGCGTCACGTAGGCGCGCTGCACATAACCGCCGTGCCCTCGGGTAACAATGCGCGCTCCGTTGCGTTCACTCACAACCGTACGTCCGCCACGGACCCCATTTTGAATGTGCATCCCATTGCGGTCGATGGAGCGGACTGACCCGTTCGGACGGATACTCGCGTGACCTCCGCCCTTCAGCGATACCGTTTTCCCCGGAGGCCGGCCGGCGGCTCCGCGATTTCCGGCCGTCGTGTTCCCGCGGCCCGCTGCCGTATTCCCCCGACTCGGCGTCGTATTCCCACGGCCCGCCGCCGTATTCCCTCGGCTCGGCGCCGTATTTCCACGGCCCGCCGCCGTGTTCCCACGATTCGGCGTCGTATTCCCACGGCCCGCCGTGTTCCCCCGGCCTGCAGCCGTGTTCCCTCGACTCGGCGCCGTATTCCCACGGCCCGCCGTGTTCCCCCGATTCGGCGTCGTATTCCCGCGGCCCGCCGTCGTGTTCCCGTGCGAAGCCGTTGAACCGTGCGACTGCGCCGCCCCGTGCGAAGGCGCTGCATGCGAAGGTGCCGCATGCGAGGGAGCGCTTGCGTGTTGTGCCGGCGCAGCGTGAGAAGCAGGTGCGCTGTTCTTCTTCTGGCCCCAGGCAAAAGCCGGAACCGCCATCAAGAGCAGAAGCACTACCCACTTCTGCAGCATATTTTCGCCCTTCAAAATGCGATTCATTACCGCCTCCTGACCACCAGAACTTTTTAGCGACCCTGCATTCCCGAAACACTGCCCCTTATTCGAAGTTGCGCGCTCGCTCCGCTCTCTGCATCATGAACGATATCTGCCGATTTCACGCACGCGGCTAATCAGCTTCCAAGAACGGAGGGATGGCCTGCACGATGCGCGTGACCCGATTGCGGACAAAGACGCCACTTGCAGGCTGTATCTTGGAGCGAAAAAACGTTACCAGAAGTCAGCCGCTTGCGCAATCATTTCTGTTTCGCGTTGCGATGTACTTTGCCGGAACACCTATGTGGGGCCTCGGCTGTCCAGTCGAGCGAAGCTCGATCTCCTCCTCGTGTCCCAGCCTGCCCTGAGTGAGCGACAGCGACCGAAGGGCGCGTTCGGCTCGCTTCCTTATGCCCGGCTGCTGTAATCTATCTTTCTTTGTGCCGGAGGAACTACGTGCGCTACCTCGATCGCCTGCAACCGCTCGCGCTTCTGGTCATGCGACTCGCGCTCGGCGCGGTTATGTTCGTCCACGGCTACCACAAGGTTTTCGGCGGACTTCACCACCACGCCGACTTGGTCGCCAGCCTCGGACTCCCGCGCTGGTCTGCCTACCTATCCGCCTTTACCGAGCTCTTGGGCGGACTGATGGTCCTGTCGGGCCTGTTCACGCGCGTGGCCGCTTTTGCCCTTTGCGTCGATCTCTCCGTAGCCATCGCCAAAGTCAACTTCCACAACGGGCTGGTGGGCAATGGCGGATACGAATTCCCCCTGGCCCTCGCTGCCCTCGCCTTTGGCCTTATTTTCTTGGGGGGCGGCCCCATCGCGTTCGACCATATCCGCGCCCCTGGCGGTGGCGGAGGAAAATCAAAGTAGCCAGTTCTCTTTGAACTTTCGGGATCCCCTCCTCTACAGCGCAACTTTTTCCGAGTCTCGGGGTTTGCAACCAGTTGCGAGAGCTGCGCCTAAACAGAAGGGAACTTTTGGAGGTATCTTACAAATACCTGGCTCCAGTTGAATCTCAGCCCGGCTGAAATTATCATGAGGCGTAATGAAATCTGCTGCATCCTAATGCCTTTACGGACGCATCTTAATGGTCTACACCGAACTGATTAGGAGGTTTCTCTTGAGAAAGTTAGCGATCCTCGTACCAGTTTTCGCCTTCCTGGCCCTCGCCCAGTTGGCCTCTGCTCAGCAAGGGGACATCATGATCGGCGGCGGCACCCTTATCTCGTCCTCCCCCGCAACCGGCCTGGGCAACTTCCAGCAGCCGGCGGAAAAGGGCGGCACCTACATCAACATTAGCGGCGACGTAGTCGGCTTCAAGCGCCACTTCGGCTTCGGCGCTGATGTCGCCTGGAGGGCTAGTCAGGGCAACTATCCGGATTACCAGGACACGACCTATCGTCCCATCCTGACCGACTTCAATGCTGTCTTCCAGCCGAAAATTACAAAGAAAATCGGGGCCGATCTCTTTGGCGGCATCGGCGTTGCCAGCACCCGCTTCTATGTCCCGCAGATAACCTCTTGTAGCTACTTCAGCGGGTGCATCAATTACAGCAGCAGCAATCACTTCATGGAAGACCTCGGCGGCGGCATCCGCTACTACGTTTGGCACCACGTCTTCGTCCGCCCCGAGATTCACTACTACCACATCCAAAACAACGAAGAGTTCAACTCCGACAATGTATTCCGTGTCGGCGGCTCAATCGGATACACCATCGGTAACGATTAAGCCTTCGCGCCACGGATGCTCGCTCGTTTGGTATGCTGGGGCGGCGGCCGATTCCGGCTGTCCCCAGCTCTTTTGCTGGTGGTACGTGCGGCTGCTTCGCCGGGTTCCACCAGTCCGCTGGGTGAACTCCAGAAGTCCAAACAACTGACGAGGGATTTGTATTGAGAAAATTCGCGCTGCTTGCTTTCACGTGTACGCTTCTTCTGTCTGCCAACCTCTCCTCCGCCCAGCAGGGAGACATTCTGGTCGGCGGCGGCGAACTCATGTCACTCTCGTCCCCCAGCGACATAGTCAGCTTCCAGCCTCTGACAGAAAAGGGAGGAGTCTACCTTGGCATCGCCGGTGACGTCGTTTCCTTTCCCCATCGTCTCGGCATTAACGTTGAGACCTCCTGGAGGTATAAACAAGGAAACTACTACGGCTACGAAAATTACCGCCCTTTCTTCACCGACGCGAACCTGCTCTTCCAGCCGAAGATCAACAAGAAAATGGGCCTCGAATTCATGGCCGGCGTCGGCATTGCCAGCAACCGTTTCTATATCCTCCAATCCTGCGGCAGCCCGGGATGCATCAACTTCACCAGCAGCAATCATTTCATGGAGGACTTCGGCGCCGGCTTCCGTTACTACGTTTGGCACCACCTGCCGCACGTCTTCGTGCGCCCTGAGGCTCACTACTACCACGTTCAGAACAATCAGGGTTTCAACTCCGGCAACGTGTTTCGCGTGGGCGCATCGATCGGCTACACCTTCGGCAAGTAATCCGGCGTCGCAAAAGCGGCGGCAACAAAAAAAAGCAGCGTCTCTTCGACGCTGCCTTTGGCTTTTTATCATCTAGCTCTACGGCTCCTGCATGCAGATCTCAGCTTCGTGGATTGCCGCATCCAGATGCTCGATCGCTTTCACGCGATGGCCGTGGAAATCATGAGCCGCTTCGTCCAAGTGGTGCCTGGCGTTATGCATCGCTTCGAGCGCCGCTCCGATCTCCGGATGAGGTGGCATCGCGGGTGATGCAGCCGGCGCCGGCGCTGCTGCCGCCGCCGCAACTGCTGCCGGAACCGGTGCCGCCGCTGCCTTTGGACCAGCCGCACCCACCGGCAAAGCCAGGGCTAAGAGTAGCGTTGCTGTGATCAACAGAGTCAAGAACCCGATATTCTTCATGCCTTCCTCCTCGTCCGAATTCCGGCGCGGACGCCGCCGGTAAAATCACTAGCCACGGACCCTGCCTTGGCAAGAACGCCCGCGACACCCGCACAGTATAGCCGCGGCCCAGCAAAATTCCCCTGTGCATAAGTTGACTCTTGAGGTGCTCGCCTCAAACCCGGTTTAAAATGAAACCTCGCGGAAGCTATGCCGCAACTCTGCTCCGGCTTCTCCACCACAGCCACAACCCGCCCAGCACAATCACCACGGCAACCATCAAATCGAAGCGCCTGAGATCGTGCGCCAAGCGCCCCCAATGTCCCCCAAACAAATATCCCGCCCCACAAA
The DNA here is from genome assembly GCA_963786075.1 of uncultured Acidobacteriaceae bacterium. GTDB lineage: Bacteria > Acidobacteriota > Terriglobia > Terriglobales > Acidobacteriaceae > Sulfotelmatobacter. The sequence goes on from CAWAYA010000016.1 coordinate 35,921, forward strand.
TTGCCGTTACCCAAACCGCGGCTCCAAGAAAGTTAAACACCAGGAACTTCCGCCACGGCATGTGGAGCGCTCCCGCCAGCAGCGCAGCCAGCACGCGCATGCCGAACAGGAATCGTGCCAGAAAGACGGTGGCTGCCCCGTACCGCTCGAAAAGCTGATCCCCCCGCTCCACCGTCTCCGCACGAATGGAGAAAACGTGTCGGTAGCGTTCGATCAGCGGACGCCCGCCGTGCCGCCCCAAGGCAAAACCGAGTTCTCCGCCCATTGTCGAGCCGACGACCCCGACCACAAGGACCCACGGAAGCCGCAACTCATGTTCAGAGTAAGCCAGGAAGCTGGCCAGCAACAAAATGGTCTCACCCGGCAACGGCAAGCCCGCCCCTTCCAGCAACAGCAGCGTCGCCACCGCCCAGTACCCGTAGTGCACCAGCGCGCCCCGCAACATCTCGAAAATGTGGTGGCTCATGATTTGGCGCCTGCCATCCTGAATGCTTTGTCGTCCTGAGAGAGCGACAGCCACCGAAGGGCGCGTCTAGCTGGCTTCCTTATCGCACTGCACTCAGGCGGGAATCTTCTCACTCGTCAGGAATTCAATCAACGTCCGGTTGAACTCTTCCGAACATTCTTCGTATGGCAGATGTCCAATGCCCGGAAAAATGATCAACTCGGAATTCGGGAAGTATCTCGCCAGCGGCGCAGCCGATGAAGCATACACCGCCGAATCCTCGCTGCCCCACATGAGAAGAGTAGGAACTCTGGCCAGCTTCGGCAGAGTAGCCTGCAGTTCGCGCAGGTCTGTCGTCCAGGTGCGCACAATGCTGAGCGCATGTTCGAACAATCCCGGCTTAGCCAGCGGCGCCATGTAGCCTTCCAGAGTTCCCGCAGGAATGCGGCGCCGGTCGCCATACATGCGAGAGTGCCAATAAGGATAAGAGAAACGCATGTGCCCGCTGGTCAGCCGAAACAGTGCCGTCCCGAACTTGCTTCCGACAAACGGCGCCAGCCGCCGCCCATGCGCCGAATAAGGATTCACCGGCGCCACCAGCACCAGCCGCCGGATGTGCAAACCAGAATTCCCGTCCACGCACTCGGCGGCCGCCATCATCGCGACCGCACCGCCATGCGAAGTCCCCAACAAATCGAATGAAGAAATTCCCAGCCGCTCAACAAACTGCAGAAGCCGCCGCGCCGTCCCTCGCATCGAGTGATCAATCCCAGCCGGCCGATCCGAGAATCCCGCACCCATCATGTCCGGCGCATACACCGCCGCATAAGGCGCCAGCGCCGGCATCGTAAATCGCCAGGAAAACGAATACCCCAGCAACCCATGCAGCAGGATCAGTGCCCGTCCCGACCCCGCGCGCAGGTAACGCATGCGCGCCCCATCAAAGTCCATCCAGCACTCTTCCACTCCAGCGCTCAGCGCCGGAGCGAAGTCAGGTTCGAGCTGAGTAGAAACTTCCCGGCCTGCCCCCATAACAGCCAATTCTTCTAACTCCGAACTTTCTCGAACCTGGACAACTTTTCCCTCTTCACCTGACTCTATTTAAATGAACATCGCCTCTGTTCACTTCACTTGGGGAGCTCCGGCTCCCCGTTTTTCCTTCGAAAAGTTGAGCACCGTCATCCGGAGCAGTTTGTCATCCTGAGCGAAGCAGGTGGATCGCGAAAGCGATCCACCTGCGAAGTCGAAGGACCCCATACCCGCCGCGTCACACCAAGCCTTGCCAGGCGTTTCCGTCCAGCTTTCTTGACGGCCACTCAAGCCGCCACTTTCCTCTTCTTCCGCAACAACTTCTTCAGCACCCGTATCCCCTTATCCACATGCTTCTCCTCCAGCAAAAACGGAGGCAAAAATCTCACAACCGTATCCTGCGTAGAATTAAACAAAACCCCCTCAGCCAAAGCCGCATCCACAATCGGCCGCGCCGGAATCTCCAGATTGATCCCCTGAATAAATCCTCGCCCGCGAACTTCCTTGGCAGCCGGACTCTTCTCTGCAATCTCCTTCAGCTCCTGCTGCAAATAAGCCCCAACTTTCTTCACGTTGTCGAGCAGCTTCTCTTCCTCCACAATAGCGAGAAATTCCAAAGCAACCCGGCAAGCCAAAGGCCCACCCCCAAAAGTAGTCCCATGCTGCCCCGGCGAGATCGCATTAGCAAATTCTTCCTTAGCGATAAACGCTCCCAAAGGCAGCCCCGCCGCAATCGGCTTGGCAATCGCCACAATATCCGGAGTCACTCCAAAACTCTGAAACGCGAACATAGTCCCGGTCCGCCCCAGCCCGCACTGAATCTCATCAAAAATCAGCGCCGCGCGATGCCGGTCGGCCGCTGCCCGGCAGGCTTGCAGAAACTCCACCGAACACTCATAAATTCCGCCCTCACCAAAAATCGGCTCCAAAACAATCGCGCAGGTATTGTCGTCAACCGCCGCCCGTAATCCCTCAACGTCGTTCTGCCGGACAAACGTCACATCTTCCAGCATCGGCTCAAATCCCTTGCGATGCTTCTCCTGCCCGGTCAGCGAAAGCGCCCCAAACGTCCGCCCGTGATACGACCCCTCAAGCGCCACCAGGCGCGACTTCGCCTCGCCGCCCGCGCGATGCCCCGCCAGCCGCGCCAGCTTGATCGACCCCTCAATCGCCTCCGTCCCGCTGTTCGAAAAAAACGCCCGCGCATTTCCAAACGAGCCGCCCAGAAGCGTGACCAACTTCTCCGCCAGCGCCCCCTGATACTCGTGGTAATAAAGATTGGAGACGTGAATCAGCTTCCCCGCCTGCTCCCGAATCGTCTTCACGATCCGCGGATGCGCATGCCCCAGCGCATTCACCCCGAGACCCGAAACAAAATCGAGATACCGCCGGTCCTCAATGTCGTAAAGAAACATACCCTTCCCCCGCGTCAACACCACGGGATACCGGTTATAAGTCCCCAGCAAATACCGCCGCTCCAACTCCGCGATTTGTTCAAATGTTTTCATAGGAAGATTTGAT
>CAWAYA010000017.1:0-23072 GCA_963786075.1 uncultured Acidobacteriaceae bacterium
CTGGAGCCAACGTTTTTATTGACGGCAAGAACACCGGCAAGCTCACTCCCGCCCAAGTCTCCGTCGAGAAGGGCCAACACGTCGTTCTGGTGCGCAAATCCGGCTACATTGACCAAACCACCAGCGCGCAGTTCCTTCTGGGCCAGACCACAAATTTCTCGCCCACACTCCAGCCTCTGGGGAATGTCGATGACATCAAAACCATCGGGAAAATGAGCAAGCTGTTCGGTAATAAAGAAGCCCAGGGTATGGGCACGATCAACGTCAAGACTCAGCCTAAGGGAGCCCAGGTAGCCGTCAACCAGCACATGCTGGATAAAGATACGCCCGTCAACTTCATCCTCGATCCCGGCAACTACGTCGTCGACATCACCTTGAGCGGCTACGTCTCCGTCCACAAAGTCATCTCCGTCGATAGAGGCGGGAAGGTCGTTATCGACGAGGTCCTGCAGCACGAGTAGGTGGGCTGCCACATCCTCGAACACGAGGACCATGAAATGATGAGGCCCTACGACGTAATAGCCGCGCCGTGACTTTCATTGTGTCGTGACTTTCATTTTGTCGCGATCTCCACTTTGTCATTCCGACCGGAGCAGGAGGGCCAGTTTTTTCCGACCGCGAGCGCCAGCGCGATCTTCACTTTGTTATTCCGACCGGAGCCGGAGCGCCAGCGCGATCTTCACTTTGTCATTCCGACCGGAGCCGGAGCGCCAGCGACGGCGGAGTGGAGGAACCTGCTGCCTGCCTGCGCCACCACCGCTTTATCATCCTGAGCCCGCAAGCCCCACCGCCGCCGAAAGCACAACGCGAAGAGCCTGTCCTGTTTTGCCGAAGCCCCGAGCGAAGCCGAGCGGGAAGTCGAAGGGACCCATGTACTTGTCTACGCGACGATGAACCGATGGGTAGAGATGTCGGAGGCCGACCAAACCAGCAAGCCCCAGAAGGCACGAGATCGAGTCGGAGTGGTCAGGCACAAGAACGCGATCGAGCGGCGGGAGGACCGTGCCCAACGGTCGAACCGCCCCACTTAAGCCGAAAGCAGTCGCGAGCGAGCCACCCGCCTGGATCAATGAGTGTAATGGGGATTTTTCGCCAATCATCGCAACAAGTCTTTGATTTTTACCGCGAAGCCATACGAGAATCCCGCCGCGCCACACAGCAGCAGTGCGCCGAAGCACTTGACAGCCCACGTAGGTAGTCGGCTCCAAGGTTCGGTTGTTTGCTTCAGGAATGATTCGGGGTTACGCAAGAGTCGGACTCCCCACCAAACATAAGCCACGGCGCAAACAAGAAAGAACAAAGGGTTAAACACCGGGGCCAAGAAGTTGAGCTTGCTCCCGAAGGGAAGAACTATGATGGCAATAGTGCAGACAGAAAAAATTATCCAACCTGTCAATGAAAGTGCTTTGAAGTTGCCGGAGAGCGCCCTGCGCTGATATTCCGCCAAAAAATAACGAGCATAGGTTTCAGGCCGCAACGCTGCGAACAATCCCATGCAGCCAACCAATGCGAAAATGAGCAGTCCCGCGAGCATGTATTCCAGTTTAATCAGTACCTTGAGTAGAAGCCAAGCACGACAACTGTTGAAACCAGGCGATTTCACTCATTGACCCCTGGGGACGGGGAAATCCCGGTCAGTGAGTGTAATGGCGATGTTACGCCAACTCTGAGCTAGTCTCGGTCACACCGATCAGTCAGGGGAACCCTTAGACAAAAACCTGCATTTTCCTGTGTCATATAGTTGAGGCTGAATATGGGGCGCGAAATTGGCCGCTAGGAACATCAGCACAGCGTCGTTGATGGCCTTGTACGAAAAACACGGCTCGACCCTGGCGGCTTATTTGTGTTGCCGTGGGGTCGAGTTTGCTTCGGCGGAGGATGCGGTGCAGCAGTTGTTTTTGAAGCTGATGCAGGCGAAGGTGTCCATGCCTGAAGAACCATTGGCTTACCTCTATCGAGCTGTACGCAATACGTCGTTTAACCTGCGCCGAAGTACCCGGCGAGAGGTTGAGATGAACGAGACGGAGAACTGGCTCATGGAACCTGAGGGACGCGCAGAGGAGGTGCTGAGCGTGCAGGCCGCTTTACGAGATATTCCTCAGGAACAGAGGGAAGCCGTTTTCTTGAAGGTTTGGGGAGGTATGACTCTGCAGGAAATCTCCGAGGTTCTGGAGATCCCGATGAATACGGTGGCATCGCGATATCGCTATGCATTGGAGAAGCTAAGAGAGAAATTGCATCCTTTGACGAACGGAGGTAGCTATGCAAGGACAAGAAAACGATCCGAATGATGTAGAGCAGTACCTGAAAACGTTTCAACTACGCCAGGTCCGACCACTGGAAATATCTTCGGAACAAAACCGGAGAGCTACTGCAAGTTGGTGGGAAAAAGGATTGACGACGATGAGGATACCAAAACTGGCGTTCGGAGTAATGCTGATCGCGATCATCGCGCTTTCGAGTGGCCTGGTTATGGTACGGGCGCGGGCTGGAGCCGCGAGTGGGCGTTTTCTGGAACTGAAATATAGAATTGGCCCTTCCGGGCTTGCCCATTCGGGCAGAGTCGACATATGCGTCATGAGGGTGGACGGGAGTCAGAAGGGCAATACGTGCGACTTCGTTGACCACGGCCGGGACGGGCTCCTTTTGGTGAACACACGCCTCACCGGAAAAGTCGACGAAAGCGCTCAACTTCGAATTAGAGCCAAGTACATTCCTGGAGACGGAGACACAGAAGTGGACTACAGCGAAGCTCTGTTCAAAGACATTCCTGAAAAAGTGCTTCCACTTGAGCCGAGCGCAAAACAGGAATTTGAAGTTGCCGGTCTTGGCAAGATTGAGGTGGAAGGCGAATACCTGGACCATATTCCCCCGTTCGTGTATCGCCCGCAGGAGACGCTTGATCCAAATCCCAAGGAGTTTCGAATTGTTGCTCCGGTGCTGGTGCGCGACAACCAGGTGATTGCCAACGCCGATGGCTCGTCGATAGACACAGGGTCGCCGGATGCCACTCTGATGCTCTACGTACCTGGAGAGGGGCGTTACCTTATCTCCGAAGTTCCGTTTGAAGGCGCGGTGGTGGGCGACGTTCATCTCGGAAAGATCACATTCTCCCTGGAGAGGCACGATTATTTGCTGCTTACGTCGATGCCGATCACGGTCTCAGAGCATGTGTGGGTTAAGCATGAGCCGAGTTTCAAGCCTTCGGAACATATGACGCGGCAGTCGGACGCGCGTGATGATCAGGTGATGTTCCTGGTGAGAAGTTTGAATAAGCTGAAGCAAGAGAAGATCGATCACTAAGGCTTGGTTGTAGCTTCACCAGCCGTTGTTCTCGTTCTCAACTGTCGTAAACAGGCGATTACACTCATTGAGGCTTGGTCGGCTGGTCAGACCGGGGTCAATGAGTGTAATCGGGATGTTTCAACATCTCTAACGACTGTCGTTATGACATCAGTCAAGAATCGGTGCCAGCAAAACGCGGAGTAAAATGCTGGCATGGCGAATCTGGAGGGAACCGTTCGACTCGGCGAAAAACCTGGGGGGCTCCCCGACGCTTCACCAGACATCTGCAAGTCGATTGAGTGGCGTTTCCGAGCTTCGAGTCTTGTCCCACATGAGAAGCTCGCGGCCCGCTCTTCTGGAACTCTTCCCGGAAACGGCCTAACCAGCGAGTAAAGCGAGTATATGAAAACCAACCGAGTCGTGCCGTCAAATACGCAACGACACCGCTCCCGGTGGACGCCTCTGTGGATTCTGTGCTTTTCCCTAGCCTCCATCCCGCTGGCGGCTGTTTTGGAAGGGGTTACGGGATATTCGTCACCGGGCGTTCTCATTCAGTCCTACCTGCTACCTTCACGCGGACATGGTGATATGACGAGATTTCTGATAGTGAGTGTTGCTCTGGACTCAGCCTTCTGCTTTGCGGTTCTGTTGGTACTGTATTTGCTGTTGATGAAGGTTCGACGGAAAGACACTCCAAGTACTTCTGCTGCATCGCGGTAATTGATGTAATCAGGCTTTACACTCATCGAGAATTGCACAGTTTTGAACACCTGTGCGTGCGACAATTGCCTGCGACCTTGATGCTGTTCCTGAAGATCTCGAGACTACCGTCTTTTCCACCCTACTTGGTTAGCAGGAGGGCACCATGAATCGAGAACGGGCGCTAAAGGTTGTGCTCGTCGTGCTGGGATTGCTGTTTTCGGCTGCCGTTTATCCCATGATCATGATGGTCAAGCAAGACCCCGCGTTGGCGATGATGATGAGCCTATACACCACGCTCGGCGTTTTCCTGTTGCTGGCATCCCGCAATCCATCCGAGCATCGCAGCCTTATCGCCTTCACGGCATGGTCGAGCTTTGCCCACGCGGCGCTTATGGCTGGGCAGGCATTTCTTAATTTGATCCCACGCAGAGAACTGGTGGGCGTGGCTGTGTTTATTTTCATCGGGGTAGCCTTGATCTTGCTGGCTCCAGTGAGGTCAGGCCAGCCTGTCTCGGCAGCCGTTGCGTAGGCTCCGCACCTCGCCTCGTGAACCAGACGAAGAGCGTGCCCGATCCCACACAAAACGCGATCACCTCCCACACTGCTCTGAAAGCGGTCAACTGATGTCATAACGACTGTCGTTAGAGATGTTGTAATCAGGCGATTACACTCAGAACCCCTTTACGTCCGAACGAGCAGGAACCGTTCTCGAATCTCGCTTTCGAAGTAGGCCAACTTCCCCGGAATGCATGAAAGCACGGTCCCTGTGCCGTAGCCCACGATTTGCTTTAGAGCAGTTAGCAAGTCCATGTCCTTGCCGTCGTGCTCTCCACCAATGACATGGCAGGTTTCGGGTGCACCCAGTACTCGGAGTATGTCCGCAATATTCGGCGGGTGCTGGTGTCGCGGTTCAATCGGGCGGATGCATTCAGGAATAAAGTAGTCCCGCCCATGATGGTCGAATTTGCTGGTGAATTTGTGACGGTTCTTGGAACTGGCCAGCAGTTCCAACGCTCGTTCCCGTCGTGCTTTCGATATGAAAGACTCGGCGAAAGCCGATTCGTGCGGGTTCATGCCTGCACTGTAACACCGCAGGCTAAAGCTGCAACGCAGTTGATTGTTGAAATCAGGCGATTTCGCTCATTGACCCTCAAATGAGTGTAGCGGGGATGTTATGCCAGTTCACGGTCTGGTATGGAATCCCGGGCAGGGGACGTTCCCCAACTCATCCCCGGCTCCTTGGAATTTCCACAACGTCGATGTGACATCTGACCTTGTGTCCACTATGAAATCGCGCGATGATAGTCGAGGCCGTGACGGTTGGGTGAGCCCAAGGCGCTGCGCTCCTAACTCGCTTATTCTCTAGATTTTGACCTCTAAGTTCTTTGACATCCGGATTTTGCGGAGAATTTCCCGCTAACGCGATGATTCCACGGATAGGAGGGGGGAGGGGGATACCCGATGTTTCAGCAAATAAGCGGACGACCCGGCCATCCCCAGACCATCGCCGCCAACTTTATTTTCAAGCAGGAATCCAAAGCTGAGCAGACTGGATGAGAACTGAGAACTGAGAACTGAAAACTGAGAACTGAGAACTGAGAACTAAGAACTGAGAACTGAGAACTGAGAACTGAGAACCGTTGAGGCTTAGTCAGGCAGCTTGAAGTTCACAGTGATCTGTGTATGAATCTCAACCGGCTCACCGTTGAGCAGGTACGGTTTGTATTTCCACTGCTTCACTGCGTCAACTGCAGCGCGCGCCAACTGTGGATTTCCGCTGGCAACCTTCACTGCGGAAATGTCGCCGCTCTTGGAAATGGTTGCCACAAGCTCAACCGCACCCTCGACGTGCATCTGTAGTGCGCTTGGCGGGTAGACGGGCGCCGTTTTCTTCACCAGAAGTCCTCGCGACACTCCCTGCGAGACATTCAGTGTCTCCAGCACTGGGGCCGGCGCTTTGCTCTCACCGCCCATCAGATTGGGAAGCGCCGCGCCGCTCTCCGCCGCAGCAATATCGGTCATGCTCGGAGCTGGCGCATCCGGCGTCGCTGCCGGTTTTGCAACCGGCTTTTGCGAAAGGTCATTCTTGATGACGATGGCCGGCGCATCCGTTTTTGCTGCCGGAGCCTTATCAGCCGTCGCAGCCGAACCCTTGCCAGAATTCGCTTTCGGATTGCTCTTATTCTGATGAACTGGCGCTTTCTCCGCATCGTCCTCGTCCGACGTGTCGAAGTTGGAAGAAGTCTTGGCCGTCCCGGTTGGTTGTGGAGCGGCTTCGGTGTCCGAAGTTGAGGACGGAACTGACGAAGGCGCAGAAGCCGTCGCGGAAGATGTGCCCGCAGGCGCCGCAGCCGGAGCCACTCTCGCTGCTACCTGCGGAACCACGGCAGTTGTCTTCGCCGTCGGCGTGGCAACTTGCGCGAAAGGAATTGCGGCCCCGCTCGAACGTACCCATTGCATCCATAGTGCGGCGCCACCAGCCGCCACGAGCACAACCGCAGCCACGATCAACAACGTCTTCTTGCTGCCGCCGGAGGCGGGCTTGCCGCCCTCGCTGACATTGCCGCCGAAGGTGAACGCAGATGCAGGCGCAGACGTTCCAGCGCTCGAAGAAGTGTCCACGCTGAGGTCCGCAACTTTTCCAACGGAACTCTCGGGCGCGACAGTGGGCGATTTGAGGTCCGCAGCGATGCTCGGTTTCGTCTCGCGGGCGGGAGCTGGCGCGCTGGCGGCGCCTGACCCAACCCCTGCTGAATTCGCCGACGATACATTGGCCGGCTGACTGGCCGCTATCTTTGCCTCGGGTGCAGCCATCGAAGGGGAAGCGACTTCGTCGCTCATGTCCAAAATGTCCGCGTCGCTTTCGTGCGTTTCGGTGGGAATCGACGCCACCACCTTCGCCCGCGGCGGTTCCTGAACTGGAATGCTGGCCGTTGCCGCATTTACCAGAGGTTGCACAGGTGCTGCCGGACGCGCAGCACCTACCCTTGAATTTGGCGCCGGGGACACGAGCTTAGGAGGCGCCGGAGCAGGCTTTACCGGCTTCGCGGTTGCCGATGCAGCCGGCGTTGCCGGAGCCGCTGTCGGCTTTCCGGTTTCATTTTTGCGCAACAGTCCGCGGGCAACCCGCAGCGTACCTTTCGCCTGCTCCACGTTGATGGGCTTAGTGAGAACCAGGTTCGCCCCGATCCGGAAAGCCTTCGCCACTCCCGCTTGCCCCTCCACCACCGCGACCGCCAGAGACGACTGATTACCGGGCGTATTGCGTGCGCTCTTGAACAGCAATGTGGCGTTTTGCTCGTTATCGCAGTCGACCACGACGGCGTCGAAGTGCTCGCCCATCAACTTCTTGACCGCTCCGAAGGGCTCGGTGCAGGGAATGACGGTGAAGTCCAACTCGCTGAGAACCTGCGTTACAGCGCGAGCCGTCTTCTCATCGGGACAGAATAAGAGCGCTTGATAACCCATACTAAGGTCATCGTAGGTACACTCGTAAGCCTCATCAAGTTACGGTGGTAATTCCGATTTAATGCGTTTCGCCGGGCCGGAAAGGCTTTTGGCACGTCGTGTTTCCTGGGCAATTCCTGGCTGCGATTCAAGATCGCGCCTGCGAATACAATATCGTCTCATGCGCGTCCCACTCTGGCTGAAGCTGCTCTGGACGGCGTGGGTGCTAGTCTGGGTGCCGGTTTACTGGCGACAGTATGGTTTGCAGAATTTTCTTTTTTTCTGCGATCTCGGGAACCTATTCATCACCGCCGGCCTTTGGCTTGAGAGCCCGCTCATCTTCTCGTGGCAGGCAAGCAGCGTGCTGCTTTTCCAGACTCTGTACACCGTGGACCTGGCCGGCACTCTCCTGACTGGACGGCACTGGATCGGAGGGACGGAATTCATGTTCGATCCGCATGTGCCGCTCTGGATTCGCCTGCTGAGTTTGTTTCACGTGGTCGCGCCGCTCCTGCTGTTGTGGGCGATTTGGCTTTTAGGCTACGACCGGCGAGGTTGGAAATATCAGACGCTTACGGCATGGATCGTCGTCCCGATCAATTATTTCTGGCGTCCGCAATACGATGTGAACTGGGCCCGCGGCCTGTTCTTTCACGAACAGCACGTCATGCCCGGACTCTTGTACCTGCTGCTGTACCTGGTCGTTGTTCCCGCCGTCGTATATTTTCCGACTCACGTTGTTCTTGTCTGGTTGACGCGACGTTGGCCGAGCCGGATAAAAAACATCATCCTTTAGATTTCTTCGGACGGGCGCATGCGGCCGGTGCGCAGATAACGGTCATGCCAGCTCAGGCCCTCGCGCAGAATGTGCGGGGTGTGCTTGCCGAAGGAGAGTCGCTCCGCGCGATCCTCGTAATCACGCAGCAGGGAACGATAGTCCGGGTGCGAACAATTCTCGATAATCACCTTGGCTCTTTGCCGCGGCGACAGGCCCCTCAGGTCGGCGAGCCCCTGTTCCGTCACAACCACGTCTACGTCGTGCTCGGTATGGTCCACGTGCGACACCATGGGCACGATCGTCGAGATCACTCCCTTGGTGGTGGAGGGAGCCATGAAGATCGCCAAATACCCGTTGCGCGCAAAATCTCCCGAACCTCCAATGCCGTTCTGAATCTTCGAACCCATCACGTGCGTCGAATTCACGTTGCCGTAGATATCGGCTTCAATCATTCCATTCATTCCGATTACGCCCAGTCGGCGGATAATTTCCGCATGGTTGGAAATCTCCTGGGGCCGCAGCACAATGCGGTCGCGAAAGTTTCCCATGTCGGCGTTCACGATCGCGCCCATCTCCGGGCTCAGTGAAAACGCAGTGGCCGAAGCACAGGTGAGCTTGCCGCTGCGCAACAGCTCGATCATTCCGTCCTGAATCACCTCAGTGTAAGAGGTCAGGTTTTCAAACGGCGCCTTCTGCAAGCCGAATAGAACCGCGTTGGCGATGTTCCCCACCCCCGATTGCAGCGGCAGTAGCGATGCCGGAACGCGTCCTTTCTGCACTTCCCACCCGAGGAACTCTAAAATGTGGTCGGCGATGCGGCGCGAGTTGTCGTCCGGGGCTTTGAATGCGCTATTGCGGTCGGGAGAATCGGTCAGCACCACGGCCGCAACTTTTTCTGGATCGACGCGAAGATAGGGAGTGCCGATCCTCTGCCTGGGATGCACCAGCGGAATCGGCTGCCGGTGCGGCGGCGGTTGCAGACCGTAATAAATGTCGTGCATGCCCTCCAGTTCAGCCGGCTGCCAGGCATTCACTTCTACAATCACCTTCTCCGCCTGATCGATCCATGTCCGGTTATTGCCCACCGAAGAACTCGGAATCAATCGTCCGTCTTCAAGAATCGCGGTCACTTCGATCAGCGCCCAGTCCATCTTGCCCAGAAACCCATATTCCACATATTGGGCGACGTGGCCGAGGTGGATGTCCATATACTCCATCTCACCGGCGTTGATTCTCTTGCGCGTCTCAGGATCGGACTGGTAGGGCAGCCGCAGCTGGATGCCGCCTGCCATGGCCAGCGCACCGTCCAGCTCCGGCCCCGTGGAAGCACCCGTAAAAATGCTGACTTGAGCTTTCTCGCCACGCAGGTTTGCGTCGGAGATGCGGCGGGCCAACGCCAGCGGAACCGCCTTCGGGTAGCCAGCGCCGGTGAATCCGCTCATGCCGATTCGCGTGCCGAACTGAATCAAGTTCGCCGCGTCATCGGCGCTCATGATGCGGGCCGCCAGACCGGAGTTCAATACTCGAGAGCTGGTAGACGGAAGCGTGGCCATAATGATGCTGATCCCTTACCATCGCCAAAGCATGGCGAGTGAAGCCATGATGGCACCCCCGGCATGGCGAGCCTGTGATCTCAATCACAAGATGTGGTGATGAGCAACCCGGCGATGCGCGCCTACCGGCGGCCAGTCGAGCCCTGAGACGAAGAACTGTCCTTATCAGCGGCATCCGCGGAAGGCAGTTGCGCTCCCTCCTTCGCATCCATAACCTTCTTCGCCGCGGCAGCAATCTTATCTTTGTTCGACGCCGGATCGCCGCCCAGATAAAGCGTCTGCGACGCGGAGGCGAGGTTAGTTCCCGATTCCTCCACAAATTTCATGATGCGCAGTAGCAAGTTTTCGCGCGCCGTGGCAAATTCGTCGAAATCCCTCGTCAACACGTAACAAAAAAGCTCCACGTTGATGGCACTCGAAGTGACCTCAGTAAGCCGCACCCGCGCCGTGCTGGCCTCAATCTTAGGCTGGCTGGTTAACACGCGCCGGATTTCCGCCAGCACAGCGCGCACCTGGTCGGGCGTGGTCTCCGCATGCAGCGCCAGCACCGTCTTAAACAGGATCTTGTCTCGCCGGCTCAGGTTCTCAACATTGATGGTAGCGACCGTGCCATTCGGAATCGCCAACAACGTCCGTTCTTCCGTCCGCACCCGAGTCGAGCGCAACCCAATATCTTCGACCGTGCCCGTGCGATCGCCAAACTTGCAAACGTCCCCCACGCGAATCACTTCATCGCCCAATACCGAGACGCCGCCAAATAAATTCGCGATGGTCTGCTGTGCTCCGAAGCCGACCGCCAGAGTACCGATTCCCACCCCCGCCAGCGCCGTGCTCAGATTGAAGCCCAGCACGCCCATGACGAGAAATATCCCCATCACGAAAATGATGGCCTTGATCATCCGCTCGCCCAGCAACATCAGCGAACCCGTACCCGAGTGCCCGTGCGCCAGAGCGCGGTTGCGCACCCCCCGCAAGAACCAGCGGATCACGCGCCACAGGATCCACATTGCGCCGATAATGAGCGCGACCGCCGTCACTTGCACGTAGTAGTGCCTCTGCAGCAGAGGCATGCCGAGGTAGCCTGCCAGGATCCGATGAATCGTCGTGCCCACCAGCAGCCACGCCGGCCCGGAAACCGAATGCCATGGCCCCAGTCCAGCTTGTGCGCGCCGCCGTGCCCACCACCGGATGGGGATCTCAAAAAGCACCAGTAGTAGCCAGCCAGCTCCGGCGGCCGCGGGAATGATCAACACCAGAGCCAGCCATTGCCACAGTGGCATCCCAGCCAACTGATGCTTCACCATCCACGGCGGCAAGCGCGTCTCCACCTGCCGCGCTTCGACCTGATCGTAAAGTTCCGGAATCTTCTCCAGCGTGTCGGAAGAGATCAGCCAGATTTTCCCCACGCTCGGGTCGGAAACGCGAACCAGTTCCAGGTCCGTCTCCACATCGCCCGACGACATGGTTCCCAACTTCTGCCGTCCCGGTGGAACGCCTTCCTGCAGAGCGCCTTCGGGCTGTGTGCTTACATTCTTGAGGCTTCCGCCATACGCGCGGTCCATCACCAGCTTCAGATTCCTGGCCAGCGTTTCACCTTCACTCTGCCGGCGCGCTGCGCTCATCTGCAGATATTGCGCCGCGATGCTGTAGTTGCCCGCTTGCGCCGCCTGCAGAAATCCGAAGACGGTTCCATAAGGCGTGCCGCGTCCCAGCGCGTCTGTCGGAGTGTTGGCGGCCGTGCTCGGGGCCGCCGTGGGTTGCAGAATCTGGGTCAGCGGACTCTGTGCCGCCAGCGGAAAGCAGGCCGCAACGCCGAGAACAAGAAACGCAATTCTTTTGGAAAAAGTAGGCATCGATTCTTTCCCAGATTAGTTGCGTTTGGGGCGAAATACGTGGGTGCTCGTGCCGAAGAAAACTTCCGCGGCTTCCATCACCGTTTCTGAAAGCGTGGGATGCGGATGGATCGTCATGGCCACATCGCGGGCGAGCGCCGCCATCTCAACCGCCAGCACTCCCTCGGCAATCAGTTCGCCGGCGCCCACGCCCACAATCCCGACGCCCAGCACGCGCTCGGTCTGCGGATCAATCAGCAGTTTGGTCATTCCCTCGGGACGGTCAAGCGTAACCGCGCGTCCCGACGCGCCCCAGGGAAATTTCGCAACCTTGATCTCGCGATTTTCTTTCTCCGCCTGAGTTTCAGTCAGGCCGCACCACGCCACTTCCGGGTCGGTGAACACCACCGCCGGAATCGCAGCCGGTTCAAAGGCAACCTTATGCCCGGCGATGGCCTCGACCGCCGTTCGTCCCTCGTGCGAAGCCTTGTGCGCCAGCATCGGCTCACCCACCACGTCGCCGATCGCATAAATCGACGGATCGGCAGTTTGCAGTTGCTTGTTCACCTCGATGAACCCTCGCTGGCTCACCCGCACTTGAGTGTTCTCGAGCCCGGGAACCTCCGAATTCGGCTTGCGTCCAACGGAAACCAGCACCCGGTCAAAAACTTTTTCCCGGTCCTTATCCTGTAAAGCCGCTCCCGCGAAAGTCGCCCGGATTCCCCCGCCATCTTCCTTGAGAGATGCAACGGTAGTGTTCAGCAGAATCGCCTCAAACACCTTCTCCAGCCGTTTGTGCAGCGGAAGAACCAGATCGCGATCCGCGCCGGGAAGCAGGCCGGGCAGCATCTCCACTACGGTGACGCGCGTTCCCAGCGCGGCGTACACCGAACCCAGCTCCAGGCCGATGTATCCGCCGCCAACCACCAGCAAGCTGCCGGGAATGTCTTGAAGATCGAGCGCGCCGGTTGAATCCATCAGGCGCGGCGAATCGATCTTAAGCGCGGGAATAATGGCAGGCCGCGAACCGGTCGCGAGAATAATCCGGTCAAAGCTGAGGACAACTTCGCTTGTGTCAACCTTGCTGATCCGCAACGTGGTCGAATCCTGAAACGCCGCGCGGCCCTGAATGTATTCCACGTGGCGCTGCTTCGAGAGCAGTCCCAAGCCCCCAGTAAGCTTCTTGACCACGCCTTCTTTCCAGCCGCGCAGCCGCGCCAGATCAATCTTCGCGGGAGGAAATTCGATTCCCCAATTCTTAGCTTCTTGGGATTCTTCAATCAGCTTGGCGACGTGCAGCAGCGCCTTCGAAGGGATGCAACCGCGGTACAAACACACGCCGCCGGGATTCACCTCAGGGTCGATCAGCGTGACCTGCATGCCCAGGTCAGCGGCGAGAAAAGCGGCTGCGTAGCCGCCGGGTCCAGCGCCGACTACCGCGACGCGCAACTTATTTGCTTCCGGATTTCCATCGTGCATTTGGTTGAGAGGTTCGTTCATGGGCCGGCTTGGTTTGTCATCCTGAAGCGACGGCATTATCGTCGCCGCAGGACCCGGGCGAGCCGCGCGACGCGTCCTTTGCGACGCAATAATCGCGTTTGGCTCGCTTCCCTATTGTTGTCGCATCACCACAATCCGTGCCGCTATCCCTGGACCGAAAGCAGGAACGGCTGCTCAAACGCCTCCGCGACCCAGCGCAGAAAACGCGCAGCATCTGCGCCGTCAATCAGGCGATGATCGTAAGACAGCGAGAGCGGCAGGATCAGCCGCGGCTCGAACTTCCCGGCGATCCATTCCGGCTCCATGCGCGAACGCGAAAGCCCAAGAATCGCAACCTCGGGATGATTGACGATCGGCGTAAACGCCGTCCCCCCAATCCCGCCGAGGTTCGTGATGGTGAAAGTGCCGCCTTCCATGTCGGCGAGGGTAATTTTCTTCTCCCGCGCCTTCTGCGACAATTGCGACAACTCGACCGCCAGCTCGACGATGTTCTTCTTGTCCACGTCGCGAATCACCGGAACCAGCAACCCTCGGTCCGTATCCGCCGCAACCCCGATGTTAATGTACTGCTTGTAAACAATTTCTTCTTTCTCCATATCGATGCTGGCGTTGAATTGCGGAAACACTTTCAAAGCGGCAGCGCAAACTTTCAAGGCGATCGCGGTCACCGTCATCTTGCCCCCGGCCTGTTCAGCCTTGGGCGCAAAACGCGCGCGCAAGTGTTCCAGTTCAGTGATGTCGGCGCGGTCGTGCTGGGTCACGTGCGGAATCGTGTTCCAGGATTCCGCCAGATGTTCCGCCGTCTTGCGGCGAACTCCGCGCATCGACACGCGTTCGATCTTTCCCCACTTGGCGAAATCCGGCAGCTTCGGTTCAACGAAGTGTCCGGCGCGCGGCGGAGCCTGCGCCGCTGTGGCTACGGCGGTCACCAGCGCTTTGGCGTGGGCCTTGACATCGTCTTCACTAATGCGCCCGCCCGGTCCCGTACCCTTGACTGCATAAATATCGACGCCGATTTCGCGAGCCAGACGCCGCGTGGACGGAGCCGCCGGAACCGGTTCGCGGTACTCGGTTCCCGCGACTTTGCCCAGTTGCGCAGGCATGGAGAATGCCGGCGGCCGCGGCTGCGGCTGGTCGGGAGGCAGCGCCTGCTCCTCGGTTTTACCTTCCGCGCGAATTGCAGCCTGGAACGCCAGACGCGCACCATGCTGGCCCGAAACATGCTCCACGGGACGGCTTGCCGGGCGCGCCGTCTCGGCTGGCGACGCCGCCCCGCCTTGCAGCGTGAAAATCACCTGCCCAACTTTGATCTTCTCGCCTTCTTTGACCTTCACGTCTTTCACCACGCCGCTGACCGACGAAGGCACCTCCACCACCGCCTTGTCGGTTTCGAGTTCCATCACCGGCTGGCCTTCCGAAACCTTGGCGCCCGGTGCGATCATCAGGCGCACCAGGTCACCCTCCGAAATGTTTTCTCCCAGTTCCTGCAACCGGAATTCCCGCGGCGCCGGAGCGTCCGTCGACCGGTTTCGTGGTGGCGAAGCCTGGGATTCCGCTGGCACCGTGGGAGCCGGCGGCAGCTTTACCGGTGCTGCCGGTTCGCCCGACGGACGTTGCGGGGGCGGCACGATTGAACCCTGAGGCGCGGAACCCTGGGGCGCAGAACTCCGAGGCGAACTTTGCGGAGCGGCCGCGGCCACCGCGGCCCCGGCGTGATTGTCCACCGTGAAGATTACCTGGCCAACCTTGATCTTCTCGCCTTCCTTAACCAGAATCTCCTTCACTTTTCCGCTCACTGACGAAGGCACTTCCACGACCGCCTTGTCGGTTTCGAGTTCCATCACCGCCTGGCCCTCGCTGACGGATGCACCGGGCGCGATCATCAGGCGCACCAGGTCGCCCTGCTCGATGTTTTCACCGAGTGCCGGAAGTTTGAATTCGATCACTGATTCTTGAATCACTGATTCGTTTCCTTATTACTCAAAGCTAATGATTGGTTTCACGTTTAGCTCGTAGCCGGGTTCAGTTTTTCCGCATCGATCCCCAGGTCATGCACCGCCTGCTTCACTACATCGAGGCCGATTCTCTTTTCCCGCGCCAGTGCCCCCAGCGTAGCCAGCACTATGTGCTTGGCGTCCACTTCGAAAAAGTCGCGCAATGCCACCCGGCTTTCGCTGCGGCCAAACCCGTCTGTACCCAGCGAGACCAGTTGCCCCGGCACCCACTTCGCGAGCGATTCCGGCAGCACCTTCATGTAATCGGATGCGGCGATGAACGGTCCGGACGCATCCTTCAGCGTCTCGGTCACGTACGGAACTTTCGGCGCTTCGCCAGGGTGCAGCATGTTCCAGCGCTCGCAGTCGTTGGCGTTGCGATAAAGCTCTTTGTAGCTGGTCACGCTCCACACATCTCCCGCCACGCCATATTTTTCTTTCAGGATGGTCTGCGCCTTCAACACTTCATACATAATCGTGCCACTTCCCAGCAGTTGCACGCGCAGCTCCGCGTCCGTCGCATCCGATGTGTTGAATCGATAGAGCCCGCGCAGAATGCCCTCGCGCACGTGCTCGCCCTTCGGCATCTCCGGCATGGGAAGCGGCTCGTTGGTCACGGTGAGGTAATAGAAAATCGATTCCTGGTCCACGTACATGCGCTTAATGCCATCCTGAATGATGATGGCGATTTCATAAGCGAACGCCGGATCGTAGGCCAGCAAGTTGGGAACCGGCAGCGCGAGCACGTGGCTGTGCCCATCCTGATGCTGCAGGCCTTCACCGGCCAGCGTGGTTCGCCCCGCGGTGCCGCCGATGAGGAATCCGCGGCAGCGCATGTCCGCCGCAGC
Source organism: uncultured Acidobacteriaceae bacterium (assembly GCA_963786075.1). Taxonomy (GTDB): domain Bacteria; phylum Acidobacteriota; class Terriglobia; order Terriglobales; family Acidobacteriaceae; genus Sulfotelmatobacter. The sequence continues at coordinate 15,940 of CAWAYA010000017.1, forward strand.
CCAGATCAGATCCCCAATGCGCTGGAAGCCAAACATCGAGTAATAAATAAAAAATGGGATGGTATTGATGCCATGATTTGCATAAGCCGTGCCCGCCGCGATGAACGAGCATACCGACCCCGCTTCGGTAATTCCTTCCTCAAGAATCTGTCCGTTCTTCGCTTCCTTGTAGTAAAGAAGCGTGTCCATATCGACCGGCTCGTAAAGTTGTCCAACGCTTGAGTAGATGCCAACCTGGCGGAATAGCGCCTCCATGCCGAATGTGCGGGCCTCGTCGGGAATGATGGGCACGATCAGCTTCCCGAGTTCCGGATCACGCAGCAGCTTGGCCAGCAGCCGCACGAAAACCATGGTGGTCGAGGCTTCGCGTCCCTCCGTGCCTTTGTAGAACTCTTCAAAGTAAGATTCCGGCACTGGCTTCAGCGGCGTGGCCCGCACCTTGCGTTGCGGCATGTATCCGCCAAGTTGTTGCCGCCGCGCCTGCATGTATTTGATTTCCGCGCTGTCGTCGGTGGGACGGTAGAAGGGCGCGTTGTGCAATTCTTCATCGGGAATCGGAATGCCGAAACGTGAACGGAACAGTTCCAGCTCATCTTCATTCAGCTTTTTCTGCTGGTGCGTGATGTTCTTGCCTTCACCCGCTTCGCCCAGTCCGTAGCCCTTGATCGTCTTAGCCAGAATGATGGTCGGCGACCCGGTGTGATCGACTGCGGCGCGGTATGCCGCATGCACCTTGATGGGATCGTGTCCGCCGAGGCGCATGCGCGCCAGCTGTTCGTCAGAAAGGTGCTCAACCATTTTCAACAGGCGCGGGTCGGTGCCGAAAAGATTCTGGCGGAAGTACGCTCCACTCTCTACAAAATATTTCTGATACTGCCCATCGCTGACTTCTCCCAGACGCCTGACCAGCAAGCCGTCACGGTCGCCGCGAATCAGGGTGTCCCAGTCCGAGCCCCAGATGACCTTGATCACGTTCCATCCCGCGCCGCGGAAGATGGCTTCGAGTTCCTGAATAATCTTTCCATTGCCGCGCACCGGGCCATCGAGGCGCTGCAGGTTGCAGTTCACAACGAAGATCAGGTTGTCCAGATTTTCGCGCGAAGCCAGCGTGATCGATCCCAGAGATTCGGGCTCGTCCATTTCGCCATCGCCCATGAAGGCCCACACTTTGCCACCGGTGGATTTCTTCAGTCCGCGATTTTCGAGGTAGCGGATGAAGCGCGCTTGATAGATCGCCTGAATCGGCCCCAGTCCCATGGAGACTGTGGGAAACTCCCAGAAGTTTGGCATCAGCCAGGGATGAGGATAGGAGCTGAGCCCGCCGCCGGGCTTCAATTCGCGGCGGAAGTTTTCCAGCTTCTCTTTAGGGAGGCGCCCCTCGAGAAAGGCGCGAGCATAAATTCCGGGGGCGGCGTGGCCCTGGAAATAGACAATGTCGCGGTCGCCGCTTTCGGTCTGTGCCTGAAAGAAATGATTGAAAGCCACTTCGTACAACGTAGCCGCGGACGCGAAGGTCGAGATGTGGCCGCCAATGCCTTCCTGAATCTTGTTGGCGCGCACCACCATGGCCAGCGCGTTCCAGCGCACCAGGCTCTTGATGCGGCGTTCCATCTCCTGGCTGCCGGGGAACGGCGCCTGCTGCAAGGAGGCGATCGTGTTCTGGTAAGGAGTAGTGGCAGAGAAAGGAAGATTCACTCCCGCGGCGCGGCGAGCGTGCAAGGCTAATTGTTGCAGCAGTCTCCCTGCGCGTACGGGGCCGCCGCCTTTCGACAGCACATAGTCCAGCGAGTCGACCCACTCCCGCGTTTCCAATATTTCTTGACCGTCAGTTTCCGTCTGCGCCACGTCTGATCTCTCCGTCGGATAAGGCCGAACCTTTAGGGCCGAATCATCCATGATATTCAATTACGCGGAATTTTGCTGGGCGTCTGCTGAACGAGGGTCGATGGCCCAACGTTCTACAATGCTACTGCTAAGGTTCGTGGGGATGATCCGCCGGGAGGTGCAAAATGTTGCGAGTCGTGCTGCTTGTGGTTGCCGTTGTGGTCCTGATATTTCTGGTGCCACGCCTGTTCTCGGGCTCGCGCGGAACTGCTCCTGGCTTGGGGAGCCTCGCACCCGACTTCACCTTGCCCTCGCAGGATAGTGCTTCTGTCAGCTTGAAGGATTACCGCGGGAGTTGGGTCGTGCTTTATTTTTATCCCAAGGATCAGACTCCCGGGTGCACGCGGGAAGCACACAACTTTCAGGCGGATCAATCGAAGTATGCGGAACGGCACGCAGTGGTTCTGGGCGTAAGTGTGGACAGCGTGGACTCGCATAAAAAGTTCTGCGCCAAAGAAGGTCTGAACTTCAAGCTGCTGGCTGATCGCGACGGCAAGGTAAGCGGTGCCTACGGGTCGCTTACCAATCTTGGAGTGGTAAAGTTTGCCGCGCGGCATACTTTCCTCATCGATCCCAGCGGGAAGGTTGCCAGGGTTTATACCAGCGTTGATCCGGCGCGGCACAGCGGGGATGTGCTGGCCGCGCTCGACCAACTGCAGAAGCAGTAAGGGCTGAGTGTTCGGACTAGACATTGTGCTGAATGTTCCGACTGGAACATAAGAGCGTTTTTACTGGAACACTGTGGAAAACTCGGGAATCTCGGAAAACCACCTTAAAGCTATACTCGGGCAACGGCAAGTCGATGAGGCGGTTGGATTTGGCGGAGTGCCGAAATATCGGCACGAAAAGCGCAGGGCGAAGAGAAAGCGGTTAAAATCGGGCCTCGAGGCTGGCAGTCGGTGGTGGTGAGTGCTGATTACATAGACTTGCAAGAGAGCGCGCTTGTCCCAGCGCTGCCGTCGTCAGCAAGTCCCCAGCCCTCTTGGCTTCGCTCACGGCGGGCTCTGTCGAAACACGCGAGAGGATGGTGCAGCTTCGGTCGCGGTCATATGTCGGTGGGCCGGCCCCCTTTCATAGCTGGTCAATGAGTAACGCCCGATTACGACAGTTGAATCTTCCGCTCCTATAATGCGGTCATGGTAGTGCATTGCGGCAGGCTCGGTATAGCTAGTCAAGTGCTGCTCATTGTGATAGGTCTGGCGGTAGCCCCTTGCAGCCTTACGGCTCAAGCCCCAACCAAGCATCAAAAGATCGAGCCACGGGTAATTTTGCGCAAGGTGTTTCCGCCGGTTTACTCGCCGCTCGCCCGGCAGGCGCACGCCCTAGGGGATGTCCATCTAAGAGTATCCATCCACTCGGATGGAAGCATCGACGCCGTCAGTGTGATTGATGGAAGTCCGGTGTTGCGACAGCCTGCCCTCGACAGTGCGAAGCAATCACAGTTCGAGTGTAAAGACTGCAAGGATCGAGCCGAGGGTCAGCGACGCACCGAACAGATCCAGGCCGAACTCTCGAGTTGCCTCGCCGAGGCGAGGTGATGCACGCCTGCCAACAAGCTCGAGCAGTGTTTCCCTTACGGGACCGGGTTCTGAGTGATAACGGCTCATTACAGAAGGTGAGCACTGCGTTGGAAGTCATTTAAGGGGCGACAAGGTCCACCTCGCCTCTATAGGGCACGGCATGACCATTGACGATGTAAGGCGCGAACTTGCATTTCTTGATGGACACGATTGGCTCGGCGAGCAGTCCACAGCCAACCGGACAACGTCCGGCTGGGCCCAGCCCAACTAATTTTCCATTCTCATCAACCGAGACGCTTATAGGCACAACCGTACCTTTAGGAAGCAGCCCAGCCTTGATCTTGCTCGGCTTACACGAAATCGTCTGTCGTGCCATATCTGTTGCCGATAGTGTAGGAATTGCGTCGTTTTGTTCTGGAGCTTTCGGTTCCTGACCCGAACACGGAATCAAGATGGCCACAAACAGCGCGAATACGCCCAAGACGTACCTTACATGGGGTATCGTTGCACCTCCCTACACATAGAAGCCGTGGTTGGTGAAACGTCCCCATCACACTCATTGACCCGGTCTGCAGGTTTCAATTCTCTGACAGACTCTTCGGTCGGGAAAGGAACGCCGGCCTGAGGATGACAAGTATTTGTCTGAGCGTAAACTACACGAATGGCGACCGCAGTACGGCAACCCGAAGTGCAAGGATCCCCGGCGGGACGGCGGGATTACCGCTTTCCGCCCGGGTTTCAGCGCAACCTGATCTGGTTTGCGCTGCGCAAGTTTCGCCCGGTTAACCCTATCGTTTTATTCCAGCATCTCGCAGAGACTTACGGCGACATTGCGCACTACAAGATTGGCCATCACCATATTGTTTTTCTGAACCATCCTGAGTACATCCGCGAAGTGCTGGTGGTTCAGAACGATAACTTCATCAAGGAACGCACGGTGCAGCGTACGAAGATGCTGCTGGGCGAAGGCATGATCACTGCCGAAGGGGCGGAACACCGGGCGCAGCGGCAAACGGCGCAACCCGCCTTTCACCGGCAACGCATCGTTGAATATGGCAGCGTCATGGTGGAAGAGGCTTGCCGCACCCGCGATTCGTGGCGCGCGGGCGAGCAGCGCGATATTGCCGCCGACATGATGCACCTTACGCTTAACGTGGTGGCGCGCACCCTGTTCGCTACGGACTTGCGGCAGGAAGTTTACGAACTGGCAGCCGCGATCAACCGGATCATGGGCCTCTACAATTTTCTGGTGATGCTGCCGGCTGCGGAGTGGCTGGTGCATTTGCGGCCTCCCGGCCTGGCTGCGTTCGTGCGGGCGCGGAAGCGGATCGACGCCGTGGTGTACCGCATGATCGACGCGCACCGCAGGACTGGCCTCGATCGTGGCAGCCTCCTGGATCTGATGCTGGCGGCTTCGCCGGCGAACGACGCGGAGTCTCGGGAGTCATTGCGGGATCAAGTCATTACGATTTTTTTGGCGGGTTATGAGACGGTTGCCAACGCGTTGTCGTGGACTTGGTATTTGCTCTCACAGAATCCGGATTGCGAACTGCGGCTTCACCAGGAAGTGGAAAGAGTGCTTCAAGGCGGGCTACCGGCGGTCGAGGACGTCCCCCGGCTCTGGTATATGGAGAACGTGATGGCGGAATCGCTGCGGCTGTATCCGCCCGCCTGGGCGATGGGACGGTATGCGCGCAACGATTTCGCTCTGGGAGATTTCTTTCTGCCCGCGCGAACCACGGTGCTGATCAGCCAGTTTGTGACGCACCGCGATCCCCGCTACTTTCCCGATCCACTGCGTTTTGACCCTGATCGTTTTTCGTCGGAAGGCAAAGCCCGGCGAACGAAGTTTACCTACTTTCCATTCGGCGCCGGCGTGCGGCAGTGCATTGGAGAATCGTTTGCGTGGATGGAAGGAGTGCTGATCCTGGCCACGCTGGCGCAGAAATGGAAGCTAAGATTGGTCACGGGGCACCGCGTAGAGCCGCAGCCGCTGATCACGCTGCGTCCGAAATATGGGATGCGGATGCTGGTTGAACCGCGCTGAAGTTAGTTCTTCCCTGCCGTGTTTTTCGCGTCCGCGAGATACATATCGGCGACGTGCTCGGCGATTGCGCCGGGTTTGGCCTCGGCTAGATTCGCCAGCACGACCACGGTCAGTTGATCGTTTACGTAACGCGCGATTGCGCTCTTGAATCCCTGCCAGGAGCCGGTGTGGCTGACTACGTGGTGTCCGTGGCGGTCCGCGATCTCCCAGCCGAAACCGTAGCCGGCCTTGTTCGGTTCGCCGTTTTTCAGCTTTGCAGGAGTCCACATCTGGTTGAAGCTTGAGCGTTTCAGCAGCTTTTCGGTGTAGAGCGCGGCGTCCCACTTGGCGAGATCTAGGATGGAGAAGTACAGGCTACCGTCGGCCGTGGTGTTGACCATTGGGGCGACCCATTCCTGGTTTTTCAGTTCGCCCTTGACCAGGCGATAGCCGGCGGCGCGATTGGGAATAATATCGGCCTCGCTGATGATGCGCGTGGTTTGCATGTCGAGCGGGTGGAACATTCTCTGCTGCAGAAAGTCTCCGTAGAATTCTCCGGTTACGCGGTGGATCAGAATCCCGAGCGTCAGGTATCCCAGATTGCTATATTCCCACTTGGTGCCGGGAGGGTACGCCAGCGGGATGCTTTCTACCAACTTCAGCAGTTCGGGTTCCGTCCAGTCCTTGCGAAAATTGAAGGTGTCGGGATAGTCGCCGAAGCCGGCGGTGTGGCTTAACAGCTCGCGCACCGTTACTTCTTTCCAGGCGGGTGGAGCGCTTGGAAAATATTTTGTCAGAGGATCGTTGAGGCCTACCTTGCCCTCCTCGGCCAGCATCATCACCGCCGTTGCGGTGAACTGCTTGCCAACGGAGCCCGACTGGAAGACGGTTTCCGGCTTCACAGGGACTTGCAGTTCAACATTGGCGAGGCCGAATCCTTCGGCCTGCACGATCTTGCCGGCGCGCGAGACCAGAAGTGCCACGCCCGGAATGTGCTGGCGTTGCATTTCGCTGCGCACATAGTTCGAGACCCCATTCGAAACCTCGTTCGAGACGTCAACGGAAATAACAGGAGCCGTTTGCGCCTGGGAAATCGGCGTTGGGATGAGCGATAAGGCGAACAGGGCAATCACAGCCGCACGCCAAGTCGTCCGATGACGGGGGTGAGCGAGGAAGCGTTTTGTCATGGGTGAATGTCGGAAGGAATGGAGGCGCGGGTCGGAATCGAACCGACGCATAAAGGTTTTGCAGACCTCTCCCTTACCACTTGGGTACCGCGCCCCTGCTCAATACGTTAGCGTTCCGAGCGGAAAAAGTCTATCCGCGAGGGAGAACCTTCGGGGAAGAAAAATGGAGCGGGAGACGAGGGTCGAACTCGCGACTTCAACCTTGGCAAGGTTGCGCTCTACCACTGAGCTACTCCCGCCCTGCGAAGGTGATTATAAATGAGGGGTTGAGCGGCGGCAACGGAGGTGTCGGACTTGGTGGTTCCGCGTCTTTAGTGCGCAGACCGTTCAGAGCACCGGCCGCTTAGTGCACGGACCATTGTGGATCTTCCTCAGGTTTGACGATGTGGCCGTCGCGCATGTGGATGATGCGGTCTCCGTATTTGGCGGCTTCGGGGTTATGCGTGATCATGAGCACGGTCTGACCGAGTTCCTGGTTCGACTGGCGCAACATGCGCAGAACGATATTGGAATTCT
>CAWAYA010000018.1:0-82227 GCA_963786075.1 uncultured Acidobacteriaceae bacterium
CTCGACAAGGTACAGTGCAATGACGACATCGAGAGTCGGAATTTCCTTGCGAATGCGCTCCATGAACATGCCCGCGTCGAACGGAAGATATTCTCCCTTCTCAAGGCACTGCTTTCCCCACTCCGTGATCTTGAACCACGGGAGACTTGCCTGTTGACCATTGTCGATTCCGGGCACAATGATCCCTTGGAACGCGAGTTCCCAGACGACTTCTCTAACTTCGTCTTCGATCCACGACGTGAGTGTTTGGTAGGGTCGAATCGCGGACTGTTGCTCAACGATGCCACGTTGCTCTGCCATGCTCTGCACATCCGAGACGACCTGTTGCAAAGGGGCTATGTGGCTCATCAGCGGCTTGCGAAGCCGCTCGTAAACCAGTGTGCGAATTTGTGCCGAGTGCTGCATGATGTGGATTGTATCTTTGCGTAGAAGCAGGCGGCCGGCGTAATTGCGGAAGCCGCTTTACACCGCGGAACTGCGAGTTCGGTCAAGGTCTTTGCTCGTCTGCTGCTGTTCAGGCTTCGCCGGATGTCTCCGATCAATCTCCTCCATGATCCGCTCTGCCCAGCTAACTCCATCGGCGATGGCAGCTACGGTCGGAGGAACCCGCGCTCCGCTGTCGTACTGTGCCAGTTTGCGGGCCGCCAAAATCGAGGCGGCGATCAGCAGCACGCGCTTGCGACCTTCGTCCACTCCGGCAGTCTAGCATGTTCGCCTTTTATTCGCTACGACGCTGCCGGGGCGTGCGGATGCCCGTGCTCGCGGAGGAGAGGTCTGCGATGCCGGAGCCGACACCAAAGCGGTTTGTAGTTGGTGACAAAGGTCGAAACAAGGGTCGGAACAATGGGATCGTCCTGAACGCCGTCCGGCAGCAGAACCGCCGTAGAATCGGCTCTGTGGGTATCTTGGTAGAATCCCCGGCGAGGGACTCTGCGCCCACAGTTGGCTCGCAATGGGCAAGTTCTCACCGACAAAGCACCACGGCGACTGCGAGGAGATCGCCAACCCGTCCACCGCCTACGGTCGGCGTCGGCGCAACTGGATCGACGCGCACGGTGCTGTCCCTGCCGGGCAAGTTGTCGATGCCTCATGCGGCAACGAACACTGCATCGCGCTGCGGCACACCTACCTTCGCCCGCGAGTCGAGCAGCCGGGCACGTACCCCAAGATCGCCAAGCGAGTCCACAGGCTGAAAATCGGTCAGCACTTTCATTGTTCCGGGCGTGGGCACGGACGAGCGGAGCCGCAACAGATTTCGCTCCGGCTTGTACGCGGCTGCGCGGCTGGACAGAGTATCGGTGCGCGGGTAGCCGGACGGAAGTGTGCGCGTGACGAAAGTCGGGGAATGGTAGAGCAGGCTGGCGTTGGAGTGAACGGCTGAGTTGTTTTGAAGTCCTTGTTACTATTTTGTTACTTTTTTCGCGTATAATTCGTCCAGTTTTGGCTGCCGTGGACTTCGTTAACCACCGTCGAACTTCATGGCAGCAATCCTAAAAGTATCTGCGATTGCAAAGGGATAGAACGATTTTTCCATTGTTGCTGTGATTTCTGAAATTGGGCGGAACACAATCCCACTCTCTCCGCCATATTTTACCAGCGTAAACACTGGTGAGTACCAGACTGGTTTTGGTCGATGGCGGGGGAGAGCGTCATCCGGAGGGTGCCTGTCATTTGGAGTGGCGGGAAGGCACAAAAAAATCCGTTAGCTGGTGGGGAAGGACCTTCTTCAGACAGCGCGCCGGTTTCAGAAGGAAGCGGAAGTCAACGCGAAAAACCGCGGAATTGAGGTAGTGTCGGCAGCACCTCAAGGTGGGAATAACGGGCAACAGATCTCTTGCGACTGCTGTCGCAGAGTTCCTCGAAAAAACGAAGCCTGACGAAGAAACCCAAAACATTAGCCGCATACACAACTGCACTGGATTACTTCACAGAATCCTGCCCTAAACAAATATCTCGAAGACATCGAACGCAGGGACCTGCTGAAGTTCGCGGTGTGTCTCCGTGACGACAAAGAGCAGGCGCCGCGCAGTTGCTGGAACAAATTCTCGAACGTGATGTCACTGAAGTCTCTAGCCTCTCGCATCAAAGCGATTCACCAACCGGGGTATTGAATCGATTCAATTCTGGAAAAAACAGTTGACACAGCTGCCGTGACTGAGATAAATGCATTGCCATAAGGTTGCGGACTCTTATAGCAAACGCACGGTCTCATTGGATGAAAGTGGGTAAACTCTTCTCCGGCTGCGGAGTTGTCCCAAGAGATACTGCGAAGCCGCGAGGAGCCTGCAGAAGAATCTTGACGCTTTTGTTTGTTCACGCGGTTTCGTACCTGGCTGTTCCAAAGAGTGGTTCAGGAGTTCTGCCATGCGTGATCGTTCACGGTTGATGGCTGTCCGTTTTTCCGTCATCATTTGTCTCGTGCTGGCGTCTTGCGTCCTTCCCGTCAGCGCCCAGCTCTACACCGGTTCAATCGGCGGCGATGTAACTGACCCCTCGGGCGCGGTCGTGCCCGGAGCACATGTCGTTGCAACCGATACGGACAAAGGGTTCAAGTTCCCGGGGACGACTGACAGCTCAGGCCATTATCTTTTGCGCAGCATCCCGCCGGCTACGTACAACGTGTCGGTGGAGGCGGCAGGGTTCAAGAAGCAGCGTAAGGATGGCGTAATCATCGCGGTCAATCTGAATGCGACGGTGAATTTCTCGTTGACCGTGGGTGCGGCGTCGCAGACGGTCGAGGTGAAGGCCAGCGGTGTTGAATTGCAAACCCAGGACGCCGTGACCGGCCAGCTGATTGACCGGAGAGCCATCAACAACCTGCCCCTAGTGGGCCGGGATGCACTGCAACTCACGTTTCTGTCCGCCGGTATCGTACCGGTGGCAGAGGCCTCGCATAACGATGAAGGATTCTCGGGGGTCAACTTCAATGGCAACGGCGGCCGCAATGGCACGGCGGATGTGGTCATGGACGGCACCAGCATCACCAATATTGAGCAGAATGGTGGCACGAATAACGTGCTGCGCAATCCCCCGGTGGATTCCATCGAGGAATTCAAGGTGCAGCAGACCAACTTCAGTGCGGAGTTCGGCTTCGCCGGCGGCACGGTGATCAACGCCGTGACCCGTTCCGGCTCGAACGAGTTTCACGGCAGCCTCCATGAATTCTGGCGCAATCAGATTCTGGACGCGAACGATTGGTTTTCGGACGCAACTGGAGTACCCATCCAACCGTTGCGCAGAAATCAATTCGGAGGCACGTTCGGCGGGCCTATTAAGAAAAATAAGACGTTTTTCTTCTTTGATTACGATGGCACCAGACAAAGATCATTTACTTCGAACGGCGGTGCCGTCCCCACACTGTGTGAGAGGGGCGATGCTTCGGGCAACTGTCCCATTGCTGCCGCCCATGGCGGAAATGCTTTGGGCGATTTTGAAGAAACCTGCACCCAGGGCACGGATCCAGTTTCTGGGGCTCCTCTTATGTTCAATGCCAGCGGGCAGTGTATTTCCACGAACCCCGGACAGGGCGAAACAGCTTTACAGGGTGGTGCTGCGGGTCAGCTCTGGGATCCCTTTTCGGGACTTTCAACGGTTAACACGACTGGCCGCTTCGCGACGCGCCAAACATTTGTTCCCTTCAACAACTTGTCCGCTTACACAAGTGGTGGCTTGCCGGGGGGGCCGGGCAATTTGATTGATCCCCTGGCGGCGAAGCTCTTCCTGTTGTTTCCTAAGCCCAATCTGGCTAACTCGACTCCGACGAACGAGGGAGGTTCAAATTTCTCTTTTGCCGGCGTAACTCCAAGTTCCGACAACACCTGGGACCTAAAAATTGATCACCACTTCAACGACAGGAATTTGCTAAGCGTTAAATATAGCCAGGACAATTTCAGTTCGAATAACCCAAACTGCTATGGCGATTTCGCCGATCCCTGTTCAGTTTCTGGCCCTACGACCGGGCATACGTATTTGCTGGCGGTGAATTATACGAAAACGTTCAGCGCCAATCTTCTGATGAACATCACTTACGGCGGCAGCCGAAACTTCAGTTATAGCCAGGGCATTGGAGCGAACATTGGCTTCAGTCAATTCCAAAATGATCTGAATAACCTGTTTAGCCTGCCGGGACAGAGCTGCAATATCACGACGCCGTCAGCCACCGCGTGCTTCGGCGCCGCCGGTCTGGAAGAACAGCCCGCAGCCTTGTTTAACGCCGTCCCGAACATTGTCCTGGCAGGCACGTATAGCTCTCCGGGTCTCTCCGGAACATTTTTCGTGGTCAGGCAAGGGCAAGACACGCAAGGCCTGGCCGACACCGTGAGTTGGCTGCACGGGAAGCACGAGTTCAAGTTCGGCGGAGAGACCCGACTGGCCCAGGACAACTACGTTCAGCCCGGCGCACCCGCTGGGCAGTTTAACTTCAGCTATAACGGCACCGCCGAGTTCACCGACGCGGGAATCGACGGAACCAATAATAACGGCGCTCCGGCTGACGGAGGGGACGACTTGGCGAGCATGCTGGTTGGAGTAGGCGATCCGACCAACGGCACGCCACCTCCCGCCGGCTGCTTCAATGGCACGGGCGGCTGTTTCCGTGGGTTTAACAATGTCGTGTCTACGCAAAATTGGCGCTATGCCGGGTTCGTGAATGATAACTTCCACGCCACTCCGAAGCTGACGTTGAATCTGGGTCTGAGATATGAATTGTCTCTGCCGCGGACGGAGCGCTACAACCGCATGGAGTATCTGGATCCCAGCATGCTTTCGGCGATTCAGTACAACCCGGCGCAACTGGCTATAGTTAACTCCTTCAATAGCACCCCGCTGGTAGGGGTGAATCCGGCGAATCCGATAGGCCCGGGGAATCCGGGGAATCCGGCAACAACGCCGACTGCCTTGGGGATCCCCAGCCCAACCGTTTTGCACGGAGGCGAAGTCTTTGTAGGGATAAACGGGCACGGCCGCTACAGCTACAATCCCTACTACAAAGCCATTCAACCGCGCTTCGGGTTCGCCTGGCAGTTGCCGCGAAACTTAGGCGTGGTGCGGGGCGGCTACGGCATCTTCTATGATGCGCCAAGAAGCGCCGCCTCGGGAACCGGCCCGGTGGGGTGGGACGGGTTCGACATCCAGCCCCCGTGGATCACCACAAATCAGAGTGCAGCCAACGTTGCCAACCAGATACCCTGTGGACGGCTGAGCAATCCCAACGCTAACCCTACCAGTGGATGCAATGTCACTAATGTCGGGTTCCCCACGCCACCGGGAAGCACCCTGGGAGCCTTTAACAACCTGGGCTTTTCTGCGAACGGGCCGATCCCCATTATCAACTCGAAAATCCCCTATGAACAAAGCTGGAGCCTCGGGATTCAAAAGGAATTGCCGTCGAAGATCCTCCTCGATATGAACTATGTCGGCAAGAAAGGGACCCATCTGTATGAGGGCGGGTTTAACACCTTGCAACTCCTCGGTCGTCCCTTTGAACAGGCGGTTCTGTCAGGAGCGTTGTCGCCGGCCGAGATTAACACGATCAACAGCGACAGCTGGGCAAATCCGTTTGCCTCGCCTAACCCTGCCACATGCACAAGCCCCACAGACCCCAATTACATTTGCGATCCCACCAGTGGCGAGGGCTCGCTGGTGCCGCAGATCGGTGCGACCCAACTTCTATCACCATTTCCACAGTTTGCCGGCTTTGGCGGTGATGCTTTCCCGACCGCCGATTCCACTTACGAGGCATTGCAGGTCCGCGCAGAACGGTCGTTTGCCAATGGACTGGAGTTTCTGGCTACGTACACCTGGTCGAAGTCCATCGACAATTCTTCGTTCCAGGACTATAGCAATGAGTTTCTGGGTAATATGGGCGGCGCGCAATTCCGTCAAGACCCCTATAACCCGGGGGGCGACCGGGCTGTATCTGTGTTCGATCTCCCGCAACTTTTTCAGGTAAGTTACGAGTACGAATTACCGATTGGTCGCGACAAAGCGTTGGGAGGCCACATGAATCCCATCCTGAACACCATTGTGGGCGGCTGGCAGACCAGCGGCATTTGGACCGTGAGCGATGGCAGACCTCTTCCTCTAACCGGGTCAGTTTCCTCTATCCCAACGTACGGCCAGAGACCCAACTTGTCGGCACCCCTTCTGCGCTCCTCAACGTCTTATCAGAACTTAATAAATGGTCTCCAGAATACGGCACAAACAGCCAGCTACTTTTCCAATCCCAACGTCTTGTCGGTACCCCCCGCTTTCACGTTTGGCAATGCGCCCCGGACAACTACCAGCGTCCTTTCGCCGGGAACTCGGAATGCGGAACTAGCCCTCTTCAAGGAGTTCCCCATCGCAAGAGTTCATGAAGGAATGCGGCTGGAGTTTCGGGCCGAGGCCACTAATGCGCTGAATCACCCACAGTTCAAACCTCCGAATACGAACGCTGCGAGCGGCACTTTCGGGCAGATCGTTCCCAGTGGGGGCTTTTCCCCCGGCTCTGGGCTAGTTACCATCAACAGTCCGCGCGAATTGCAGTTGGGGCTAAAGGTTTATTTCTAAAAACCGGGCCCGCCGCGCCGGTTCCAAGGAACAGCCGGAATAACATGAAGGAGGGAACGTGATCACCAAAGCGCGAGAATGGAGTGTCTCTGTGTGTCTGGTCGCGAGTTCGTTGCTTTGGGTATCTGGTAACGCTACCTCCCAAACCATAACCGTCGATGCCGCGCCCTCTCACGTCGCGAACACGTTCAGCCCCGTTCGATCTTTGGGCGCTGCTATCGACCGCCTGAGAACGGGAACGCCGGACCATTTGCTGACGGACCCCGTCCTCAAGGAGATTCTCGGCGCTGGATGGCAGACCGTTACCTATCGCCAGAATACGGAGCTGATGGTTGAGGCTTGGCATTGGAACCCGAACGGCACTTGGAGCGATGCGGAGAAACAACAAGGATACTTTGTAGGCAATGCGGAACCGACTGCAGAGATGATCCGCCATTCGTGGGCCGCTCCGCTTCCACATCGCGGCTTCAGCCGGGGCGACGGAAACGGCTGGTCCCGGCTGACCGACGGCGATCTGAAATCGTATTGGAAGAGTAATCCGTACCTTACGAAAGCCTTCACCGGCGAAGACGACTCGCTGCATCCGCAGTGGGTAATGATCGATCTGGGCAGCAAGGTTCCTGTCAATGCCATTCGCATCGCATGGGCCGAGCCCTACGCGAAGCATTACTCAGTTCAGTTCTGGACCGGCGAACTCGAACCTTTCTATGAGGGCACCACCAAGGGCACGTGGCAAACTTTCCCGTTAGGTACCGTCACTGAAGGCAAGGGTGGCACTGTAACGTTGAAGTTGGTTTCCTGGATGATCCCCGTCCGATATCTTCGCATCTGGATGACGGAATCTTCCAACACTTGTGACAGTCATGGTTCAGCCGACATGCGAAACTGCGTGGGATATGCCATCAATGAACTCTATGTCGGGGCACTCTCCGAGGATGGCGAGTTCAATGATTACGTCACTCATTTCCCCAGCCGCAATCAGACTGTGACCTGGCCTTCTTCGGTCGATCCCTGGCATGCCGCCTCTGATATGGACGAATCGAGAGGAGACCAGGTCGGATTCGATTTCTTTTTCACCAGCGGCGTTACTCGCGGTCTTCCCACCATGGTTCCAATTGCGATGTTGTATGCCACCCCCGAGGATGCGGCCAACGAGATTGCTTATTTATATAAACGCCACTATCCCATTTCCTGGATCGAGATGGGAGAAGAGGCCGACGGACAGCACATGCTGCCGGAAGACTATGGTGCGTTGTACCTGCAATTCGCAACTGCCATCCACCGACTCGTTCCGGAAGCAAAGCTCGGAGGCCCACCCTTCGAAGGAACGTTTGATGATGTTGAGGTCTGGCCGGACGCGGCCGGGAAAGTCTCATGGCTCGGACGATTCCTAGACTACCTCAAGGCCCACGGCCGCCTCAACGACTTCACTTTCTTCTCTTTCGAACATTATCCCTACCAGGATAAGCCCACTTATTCGTGGGCGGACTTATATCCGGAGCCGGAATACGTTAGACACATCGTCCAAGTCTGGAAAGATAACGGCTTGCCTCCAAATATTCCCTTCTTCATGACGGAAGGCAACATCGGAGGCGGAGCCGGGGTTTCGACCGTGAAAGGCGCGCTATGGCTCGCGGATTACGTTGGCTCGATGATGACCGCAGGCGCCGGAGCTACTTACTATTTCCATTACATGCCTTCGCCGGGCCACTGGGGCGCCTACCCCCTGCTCCTGCTTGACGAACACTACAACCTGATCGGCTATCCTCCTCAGTACATGGCTTCGCAGGTGATTACGAAAGAGTGGGTGCAACCCATCGACGCTCCGCACAAACTCTTCAAGGTTTCGAGCGACGTGACCGACGCTGCGGGAACGCTGCTGGTCACGGCTTATGCCGTCGAGCGTCCTGACGGACAGTGGTCTGTAATGCTGGTCAATCGTGATCAATACAACCAGCATGCAGTAAAGGTTGTTTTCCATGATCCTGAAACCGGGCGCGACCGCCACTTCTCCGGCCAAGTCGATCGCATCACTTTCGGATCCGCTGAATACAAATGGCACCAAGAAGGAGAACGCGGCCACGCGGATCCCGACGGCCCACCCTCCAGCTCGAAGGTACGCGGCGGCACAGAAGCGTTTTACCAGCTCCCGATGGCATCGATTACAGTACTTCGCGGTTCCGTCAGCGATTAACCAGGCTCATCTGCGAGCATTTATCGCCATATGTCCGCGCACCCTTTTCGGGATGATTGCGAAGCACACTTTCTTGACCGAATTCCGAGTGTATATTTCGATGGATTCCACAACGTAACGTATAAGGAAGAATGGAAGCTCCCCGTCCACGGCCAAGACTCGCACCCATGCCCAATGGTACGAGAAAGATTTACAAACTGGTGACAACCTCCTGACACTTCCGAGTCGCGACTCGATCTACGATCACGCGCAAGCAGGTCAGAGAAGGTTCTGAGCGCATTTCTCCCGCCGATGGTTCGACCCTCCTCTGCCGCTGATTTCGCTAAGGAGAGACTACTATGCAGCTTTGCAGGACCGCAGTCGTCGCTTGCTTCGGCCTGGTTCTTTTCATGGTTTCGTCCCCGGCCGATGCACAATATCGCATCAAAAACTTGGTTTCGAATCAGGTCCACCAAGCCCCGACCATTGATCCACTGCTGGCCAACGCCTGGGGATTAGCTCGGGGCGCCACATCGCCTTGGTGGATCAGTGATAACGACACGGGCTGGTCGACCCTCTATCAGGCAAACGGAACGCAAGTACCACTTCGGGTTTTGATTCCGACCGCCGGAAACGGGCCAGCCTCGCCGACGGGCCTGAACGGCCCTGGCACGCCGACTGGAGTCGTTTTCAACGGATCGTCGACCGATTTCCAGAGTCAGGGGTGGCCATCAGTTTTCATTTTCGCGACCCTGGATGGCACCATCAGCGCCTGGGCGCCAGGCGCGAACGCGAACCAAGCGATCATCGCGGTCGATAACTCGGCGAGCAAAGCGATGTATACGGGCTTGGCCATTACCAACAAGCCCTCGGGGAATTTCCTCTACGCGGCGGACAACACGAACAATCACATTGATATGTTCGACGGCAACTTCGCCCTGGTCAAGTCGTTCGGTGACCCGGCGATTCCATCAAACTTCTCAGTGTTCGGCATTCAGGACATCAATGGCTTGGTTTACGTCGCGTATGCTGTTCCGAACGTCGGCGCCGGCGGGTTCATCGACCTCTTCACGGAGGACGGGACCTTCGTGAAGACACTGATCCAGGGACCGCAATTAAATCAGGCCTGGGGCATCGCCGCGGCTCCTCCCAATTTCGGACCGCTAAGCAATACTCTGCTGGTTTCAAACAACTCCGTTAACGGCACTATCAACGGGTTTGACCCGATCACCGGGAAATTCGTGGGTACGATCAAGGACCAAGACGGAAAGCCGATCATCCTCAATAACCTGTGGGGAATCGCCTTCGGAGGCGGAAACAAGACCAACGGAGCAACCAATGAGCTGTTCGTCACTGTAGGTCAGGGAATTGGCACCGCCGAATTGGCCGGCACCTTTGCATCCATCGTCTACAAGCCATAGCCGAGAAAAAAGCCGAACACGTAACGAAGGCCGCCTCAAACAGGCGGCCTTTCTGCTTGGCCGCGGGCAGCCTGGCACATGCGGTTTGCGATTCATGCAAGCCTGTCGGAGGCAGATTCACGAAAAGCAAATTCATCGCACGCCTGCTGCCGTACAGGCCTCGCGCCTGGACCCGCAAATGTAAAAAATTTGTCAAACTTTTGCCGCCACGAAGAGAGTGGGCGGAAACATTGTAAGCTTCAAGTGATAGAGGGCTACATGAGAGCAATGCGGGAAACTGTGCAGCAGTTCAAGAAGATAGATTCAAATCAAGTAAGGATGGCATTATGGGTCAGATCGTAACACCTATGAGCGTGGCTAGATCGGCAGATCCAACGAACTCGGTGCGGCCGATGGGAAAAATTCTAGTGGTCGAGGATGATCCCGCTGTCCAAAAGGCTTTAAAGCGTCTGTTCGAATCCGAGGGATACACGGTTGAGATTCAGGCCAACGGGGAGTCGGCGCTGGAGAGCTTTCAAGCCGCCCCCCCAGCCGTTATTATTCTCGACCTGCGCTTGCCCAAACTTTCCGGCAGCGATTTGTGCAAGGAGGTAAAGGCCCAGGCTCCGGCTTTGCCGATCGTCGTGTTGAGCGCAACCAGCGACGTCTCGGACAAGGTTTTGTTGCTCGAGCTGGGAGCGGACGATTATGTTACCAAGCCCTTCAGCCCCCGGGAACTGCTGGCGCGCGTGCGTGCGGCGCTCCGGCATACCTCGAGAACGGCCCCCGCCAATCTGGTGAGTTTCGACGGCATCTCGATCGACTTCAAGAAAATGGAAGTCCTCCGTGACGGAAAGGTCGTAGTGCTGACGGCGCAGGAGTTCAAGACTCTGCAGTTTCTGGTGCAAAATGCCGACCGCGTGATCGGCCGCGATGAATTGCTGAACGAAGTCTGGGGATACCAGAACTATCCCTCGACCCGCACCGTGGACAACCACATCCTGAAGCTTCGCCAAAAATTGGAACGCGACCCCGCTAGTCCGGTACACTTCCGCACCGTGCACGGCATGGGTTACAAATTCGTTCGCTGAGATCCCTTGGCCCCTTCGTCAGAACCCGTCTCGCAGACCTTTCCCGTACAGTCCGGAAATGCGCTGGTGCCTCGAACCAGCCTGCGCACGCGTTTTCTACTCTCGATGTTGCTCATCACCGCCGGCCTGACTGCGCTGAGCCTTCTGGTCGTGCGGCACAGCGTGCGCAACCACGTGCGGGAAGGAATCGCGCAGGACCTGCGGAACTCCGTCATCACCTTCCAGAACTTTCAACACGATCGTGAAGTGATGCTGACCCACTCTGCAGAATTGGTGGCGTACCTGCCGATCACGCGATCCATTCTGACCGCTCACGACCCGGCCACGATCCAGGACGCCTCGAAGGATGTGTGGCCGCTTACTGGCAGCGATCTTCTGGTGCTGGCCGACCGCGACGGCAAGGTTGTCGCTCTGCATACGAAATCGCCTGGGTTTACGCGCGAGGCGGCGCAGAGCTACTTCCACCGATCCTTAAATGAGGAGGACTCGAGCCACTGGTGGTTCGACGCCCATCATCTCTATCAGACCTTCATGCAACCGGTTTACTTCGGCTCCAAGACCGAAGGTGGCTTGCTCGGCTTCCTGATCATCGGCTATGAAATCGACGACCGGCTGGCTCGCGAGGTCAGCAAAGTCTCGGCCAGCCAAGTTGTATTCTCCTACGGGAATGAAATCGTCGCCACCACCCTGACCCCTTCGCAAGCCGAGAGTCCGGGTGTGCGGGCATTGGCCGCCGGATTGTCGCAAAGTGCGCCCCGTGATGTTGAAGTGGGCAAAGAGAATTTTGTGGCCGCGTCGCTGGATTTGTCGAGCCAGCAACAAATTCCCGTGCGATTGACCGTGCTGGGATCGTACGATCAGGCTGCCAAGTTTCTCGATAATCTGAATCGCCTATTGCTGCTGCTGGGTTTCACGGCGGTTCTGATCGGCAGCGGTCTCGTGTTCCTCATCTCGCACACATTCACTCGCCCGTTGGCCAGCCTGGTGGAAGGAGTTCGCGCTCTGGAGCACGGAGATTTTCACCATCCCCTCGATCCCCGGGGCAGCGATGAAGTCGCGGAACTGACCTCGGCCTTCGACCGAATGCGCTCGAGCCTTCTAAAAACGCAACAAGCATTGCTCGAGTCTGAGCAGTTGGCGACGATTGGACGCATGGCGAGTTCGATCTCCCACGACCTTCGCCACGCGCTCGCCGCCGTGGTTGCGAATTCTGAATTTCTTTGTGACGGCCGTCTGACCTCGGCGCAGCGTGAAGAGCTGTATCAGGAGGTGCGCACCGGCGTAAACCAGATGACCGACCTCATCGACTCCCTGCTCGAGTTCGCCCGCACCCGCGAGTCCCTGAACCCCGCTTACGGCAGCGTGCTTGAAACCGTACAGCGGGCTACGCAGGCGGTGCGCTTGCATCCGCGCCATCAGGGCACCGTGATCGAGATCAAGAACAACGGTCCGAAGCTGGCCTGGTTCGATTCCCGCAAGCTGGAGCGCGCTCTTTACAACCTGCTGCTGAATGCCTGTGAAGCCGCGCCCGGCAGCGAGGGCAGAGTTCAGGTCACGATCGGCGGGACCGGCTCCGCGGTCACGATTGAGGTGTCAGACAATGGTCCCGGCATCGCGGAGCCAATTCTGGATCGGTTGTTCCATCCCTTTGTGAGCTTCGGCAAAGAGAACGGGACCGGGCTTGGACTTACGGTCGTGCAGAAGATCGTGCAAGATCACGGTGGCCAGGTTTTGATGGAGCGCACTCCCGACGCCCGGACCGTTTTCCGCATCACGATCCCGGGACGCGCTCCACAAGGATCGGACGGCGGCGGCCATGAACCGGCGGCTCGTCCCTTTTTGCCTGTAGCCGGCGATCGAGCGACCGAAAACCGAGCGACTGAAAACTCAATTCGACATTCGGATACGTAATCACCGTTCCCATTTTCTTGATTTCACGATGATCCGCATGTCGCGCAGGAGGATGTGTGAAGAAACCAAAGACCCTCGCGCTTTGGAAAGCGGCTATGACGACCGCCGCCTTTATCCTTTTGAGCGCCTACAGCCCGGCGCAGGAAGGCACACCAGCAGCCTCTCAGCCGGCGGAAGGCTCGCTGCGTGAGCTCGATTCGCAAGTGCGCGAACTGCGCGCGGTGATTGAAGAGATGCGCACCGAGAATGCACAGTCGCGCGCCGAAATGCTGGAGCTGCGCCAGGAATTGCAAGACACGCGCAAGTTGCTCGCTCCGCTCGCCGCCGGAGCGAACGCCGGCCCGGCTGCGTCCGTTCCGGCGCAATCGGCTGCGTCCGTCTCTCGCAATTCATCTGACACGGCAGCAGCAACCGCAGATCTCGGAACCCGGGTTCAGAAACTGGAAGAATCCGCGCAATTCCTCGATTCGAAGATCGACGAGCAATACCAGACCAAGGTGGAAACAGCCGCCAAGTATCGCGCGCGGCTTTCCGGAATTGTTTTGATGAATGCTTTCCACAATGTAGGAGGTTCCGACAATCTGGATATTCCCGACTACGCCCAACCGGTCGCAGCGGGCAGTCCTCAGTCCAGTTTTGGGGCCACCTTGCGGCAAACAGAAATTGGCCTGGAAATTTTTGGACCGACTCTGGCCGGCGCGAAGAGTTCAGCCAATGTGCAGTTCGATTTCGCCGGAGGCTTTCCCTCAACTCCCAACGGCGTGAACTTTGGTCTGGTTCGCCTGCAGACTGCCAGCGTGCGGCTCGACTGGCAACACACCTCGGTGATCGGAGGCCAGGATTCGCTGTTCATCTCGCCGCTTTCTCCCACGTCGTTCGCGTCACTCGCCACTCCCGCGTTTGCCTACGCGGGGAACCTGTGGGGCTGGACGCCCCAGCTTCGCGTCGAGCATCGCTTCGATCTTTCCGACCAGCAGACGCTGACATGGCAAGGCGGAATTCTCGACAATCTGGATTGGGAACCGCCTTACGACTCCTTCTACCGCTCTGCCCAGGCCGGCGAACAATCAGGTCAGCCGGCGTATGCCATGCGTGCAGCGTGGTCGCGGCCTGTGCTTGATCATCCGCTGACCTTTGGCGTTGCGGGATATTACGGGCGGCAGAACTGGTCTTGGGGTCGCAATGTCGACGCATGGGCCGGTATGACGGATTGGCAGATTCCGATTCTCCGGCGTCTTGCACTCTCCGGCGAGTTCTATCGCGGCCGCGGAGCGGGAGGATTGGGCGCAGGCGTCGGCCGCGCCGTTCTCTTCGGCGGCGATCCATACTATCCGACGACCAGCATTCGCGGACTCGATTCGGCCGGAGGCTGGAGTCAATTGAAGTTTCAACTCACTCCCAAGCTTGAATTGAATGGAGTCTTCGCTGAAGATAACGCGTTTGCCGGCGACGTGCGGGGTTTCGCGGTCGACGCCAATAACTTCAGTCCGATTCTGGGACGCAATCGCGGCGGGCTCGGCAACCTGGTTTATCGCCCGCGATCTGATTTATTGCTCTCTGCTGAATTCAGACGTTTGCACACGTTCCCCGTCTATGACAGTGCGAGCGTTACCAACCAGATTAATCTTGCCATGGGGATACTGTTCTGAACATGGTTCGCTTTGTTCATCGCCGGTTGGTCGGTTGCATCCTGTGGCTGCCGCTTTTCTTTGTTGTAACCTCAGCGCAAAATGTGGCCCTCCAAAGGCTAGATCAGGGTACAGATCTCAAAGGCACAGATCTCAAAGGTGAAGATCTCAAAGGGAAAGTGCAGCTCACCAAAAACGGACGTCGCGTGAACGATGCCTCAAAAGTTGTGGTCTGGCTCACGCCGCTGGGGACGACTCCTGTGCCTCCGCTTCCGCTACAGCAGAGCTCACACATCCCCAAGCTGGTGCAGAAAGACAAGAGTTTCCATCCTTCTCTGCTGGTGATCCCGGCCGGAGGGCAGGTCGAGTTTCCCAATCAGGATCCTTTTTTTCACAACGTGTTTTCGTTGTTCGACGGAAAGCGCTTCGACCTCGGACTTTATGAGAGCGGGACGACGCAATTTGTTAAATTCGACAAGCCAGGCATTTCCTTCATCTTCTGCAACATCCATGCGCAGATGAGCGCCGTCGTGATCGCGCTGAATACGCCGTACTATGCGATATCCAACGGGCATGGCGAGATCAGCATCGGCAACGTGATCCCCGGCCACTACCAGATGCATGTGTTCCATTCTTCGGTTTCGCCGGATGCACTGCATGCCGCCGAGCGAGAAATCACCGTCTCGCCGGGCGAGACTTTCCTTGGAACCTTCAGCCTGGCTGAATCTATTCTCGAACTCGCGCACAAGAACAAGTACGGCCGCGACTATGATCCGCCGGAACCTGACAGCCCAGCTTACGCGCGACCCTAGTTCGCCGCGCAGCGCCCAAAACATTAACATTAAGGGGTTCGGTCCGCGGATTTGTCGAAAGTCTCCGGCTGACTCACATTTGTTGGTGCACTATCGCCGGTAACTTTCGCTACTCTACGGCGGCAGCTTGGGAGAAGCAAGGCAGATGGTGGATTCTCTGCGGGACAATAAGATATCGCAATCGCGTTAGGCCGGCTTTTCTCCGCCTTTCAGTCAATGAGAAATCAGTGAGGTTCACCTGTGTCCGGGGTATTGCCGTATTTTTCAGGTAAGGCCCATTTCCTACCGTCTATTCCGCACTAGAATCAGCGTCGTCTGAGGGGCGGAACTTCTAATGCGATGGTGCAGAAGCGTTACCGCTCCGACTCATCTGAGGGGGATTGCCAGTGCTGGTGAGCGTTCCGTAGCAAAATCTAATCTCGGATGGCCGCGCCGTGCCCTTTCGCGAGGATCATAGAGAAGAAAATCGCCGGAAAAGTCGCTGTTGCCGCGTCGACGCTCGTAAAGTTTGTTTTTCTTAAAGCCGATATGGCCCTTGGATGGCAAGAACCTTTACTGCGTTCCTGTCAGATCAACCGAATTCTGAGGAGATACCAATGTCGACAGCGGCCATTTCCAGCAGCTCGATTTACCAGCAGACCGAGCAGTATTTTCAAACTCGGCAAAGCGATTTGCAGCAACTCGGACAGGCACTACAGTCCGGCGACTTAGCCGGCGCTCAAACCGCCTACAACAACATTGTCCAGCTCGGCCAAAACGGCCCGTTCGCCAGCGGAGATCCGTTCTCGAGACCCCAACGGGAGCAGGATTTCACAGCGATTGGGCAAGCGCTGCAGTCGGGTGACCTGGCAGGGGCACAAGCCGCTTTCAGCACGCTCCAAAGCACATTTGAGAAAAGGTCCAGCCCGCAAAACCCTCCTAGCGCCAGTTCCACATCCAACAGCGGACCCGAGATTATCCTCAACCTGAGCAACAGCAGCGCCGGTACCAGCTCCGCTTCAAGCGCAGCTCCCTCCAGCGGCGGGCCGGAAATTGTTCTCAACCTGGGTAACAGCAGCGGCAGCACTATCCCAGAGCAGATCACCATCAACCTCAACCCGACCAGCGGTGGAGGGGAACAAGTCTCCCTCAGCGTTGGCGGCCAGGGGTCGAACGCGCAAGAGATCACGTTCAATCTGGCTCCTAATAGCAACGAACAGATCGTCCTGAATTTATTGGGCGAGTCCTCTTCGAGCTCCACCAGCACTTCCTCAGGCAGTTCCTCAACAAATGGGGGCCTCAGCGTTTCGGCTTGAACCGGCAAGGCCGACGGTGCAGTTCGCGGGAGCCATGCCCTCCCCGCCCGCCAACTGCACCGTCGCGTTCCACATCCCGCCATTTCGAAAATCGTGTTGCGACCGGTTACCTACTGCCAGCATCATCATAGGAAGCGCATTATCGAAAGAGCGGCGGCTCGGACGTGTCTTCCCGCGCGCTTATGGTTCGAGCTGTAAGCCCTCGGGATAAACTGGCCTCTTCAGGAAAGCTTCGAGAAGGGAGAAACCACTATGAAGTTCAGATTATCGATTTTCGTAATCGCTCTGCTGTCGCTTGCAACACTAGGATTTGCTCAGGATCGCGGCCAGCCCTCAGCCAAGTCGCAGGAACGCATCACCCGGGAAGTTCGCCACGAGCTTCTGATGCTCCCGTATTTCGGGGTGTTCGACAACATCACCTACAAAGTGGACGGCTCGACGGTCACGCTACTCGGGCAGGTCACACGGCCTACGCTCAAGTCGGACGCCGGGAACGTAGTAAAGCGCATCGAAGGGGTCGAGAAAGTGGATAACCAGATTGAGGTGCTTCCGCCTTCACCCATGGATTATCGTCTGCGCAGGCGCTTGTATCGCGCGATCTACGGTTACCCTCCGCTGGAAAAGTACGCTCTGGGCGTGCAGAAACCGATTCGCATCATTGTGAACAATGGCAACGTCACGCTCGAGGGAGTGGTCGACAATGAGGGCGACAAAAACTTTGCGGGACTTCGTGCCAACAGTGTCTCCGGCATTTTCTCGGTGACTAATAACCTGGCAGTTCCGTCGAAGTAGAACGCTTCGGGCGCGGCAGCGTCCGCCTAAGGTTGCCGCTCGCTGCTGCTTACTGCGAAAGCGACCTCCCACTACGCATTCCTGCGTATAATGGTGCGCATTCGTAACCAAGCCAGGAGAAAACGCCATGATGAATCGCCGCACCTTCCTTGAGACCGCCACGACATTTACCGCCGCCACGCTGCTTACCAGCCGAATTGGCTGGGCCGCGGCGGACCACAAGATCGATAAGGTCGGCGTGCAGCTCTACAGCGTGCGCGACCAGATGAAGGCTGACTTCGATGGCACTCTGGCCAAAGTTGCCACGATCGGCTACCAGGAAGTCGAATTCGCCGGATATTTCGATCGCTCACCCAAAGAGGTGCGAACCGCCATCGACGGCCACGGTCTGGTCTCACCCTCCTGCCATGTTCCGTGGGATGTGCTCGGCGACAAATGGCCGGGACAGATCGAGTCTGCCAAAATCATCGGCCAGAGCTACATTGTCTGTCCCTGGATCCCGGAAGAGATCCGCCAACAACCCGACGGGTGGAAGCGCGCCGCAGAAACTTTCAACCGCGCTGGCGAAGCCAGCAAGAAGGACGGCGTTCAGTTCGCTTATCACAATCACTGGTTCGAATTTCTCCCGGTCAACGGAAAACTGCCCTATGATTTCCTTCTCGAAAACTGTGATCCAGACCTGGTCAAGATGGAGCTTGATTTGTGCTGGATCGAGGTCGGCGGCGGCGATCCGCTCAAGTATTTCGACCGCTATCCCGGGCGCTTCCCTCTGGTCCACGTCAAGGACATGAAGAAGCTGCCGAAGATTTCGGCCGGCGGTGGCCAGGATTTCGGAGATTCGCTCAAAGATATGACCGCGGTCGGAAGCGGGATCATCGACTGGAAGCGGATTTTTGCGCAATCCGAGAAAGCTGGCATCAAGCACTACATCGTCGAGCATGACAAGGCTGCCATGCCTTTCGACAGCATCACGGCAAGCTACGTGTACCTGCACAAGTTGCGCTGGTAAGAAAGGTCACGCTTTCCCGAAGGGATCTTCGAGCGACGGACTTTGCGGGGTGAATAACTCTGCGCCGTTTTCCGTGATGTGCATATCGTCTTCGAGACGGATGCCGAACTCACCGCGAATGTAGATGCCGGGCTCGTCGCTGAAAGTCATGTTGGGCGCAAGCGTGGTAGTGTTGCCGCGCACCAGGTAGGGCCACTCGTGCCCGTCCATGCCAATGCCGTGGCCCAGGCGGTGAGTAAAGTATTTGTAATCCGGTCCGTAGCCCGCTTCCGTGATTACTTTGCGCGCTGCGGCATCGACGGATCCGCATTCCGCACCCGGACGCGCCGCGGCCAGCGCCGCTGCCTGTGCCTGGTGCACGATGTCGAAAACTCTTCGCATCTTGTCCCCGACTTGGTCTGGGGCCTTGCCGAGTACGAAGGTGCGCGTGATATCGGATTGATAGCCTTCCACGTCGCAGCCATCGTCAATCATCACGATCGAACCTTCGCGGATTGTCTGCGGCGTCCGAGACCCGTGAGGCAGAGCCGTGTACTCGCCGACTTGTACGCTGGCCTCGCCGGGAAAACCCATTTGTCCATACGCCGCCGCGATCAACTCTCCCACATCATGCTGCGTCATGCCTTCGCGCAGCGCGTGATAAACCGCTTCGTAAACAGCGAGGGTTACCTGGTTAGCCAAACTCATCAGTGCGAGCTCGTGCGCGCTCTTGATCCTGCGGCAACCAGCGGTCACTGCAGTTGCGCTGGTCAGGGTAGCTTGAGGAGCGGCCTTGGCAATTCCGTCGGCAAAAACGAAACGCACCGTTTCTTCAATCCCCAGCTTGCCGCTGGCCATGCCACGTTCCTTCAATCCCTGCGCCACCCGCTGGTACGGGCTTTCGTCTTCCTGCCAGGTGCGCACATCTGGATTCTCACCCTCGGGCGCGCCTGCGATTTGTTCGTGGGCGCGGCCTTCTTCAAATGCCGGGCACACATAAAACGCCGCACCTTTGGCGGGCAGAACCAGCGCGAACAGGCGTTCGCCTCCCCACCAGCGAATGCCGGTGAAGTATCTCAGCGACGTGCCTTCCATGAGGACGATGCCGTCGAGCCCATTCTCATTCATCAGCCTGCGCGCGCGCTCCTGGCGGTCTTGCCGTTCCTCGCGGGTTATGGGGGTGGCCTCGTTCTTCCGCGAACTTAAGCGCGCCACGGACGGCGGCAGAGCAGCATTGCCCAATTTTTCGTCGGGTGTCGCACCCATTGCCAGCAGAGGACGAGCAACCGCGGTAACTCCCGCGGCTACGCCACCAGCTTCGAGAAACCGCCGACGCGAGATCATGAAGCCTCCAGATTCCTAGAATGACAGCCCCGCCATTATAGGGCACCTGAGTTTTGCTGCCTGGCGATCGCCGAGTTCGCGCCCAGTTTCCTTGGTTCTCGTGAAACGCCGTCTCCGGACGACGCCTGGGAGATAATTGCCTCATGGAAGCGGGCTTCCAATGTGCAGGTTGCGGCGAGTGGAACTCCACCACGATTGATGAGTCCGCCGGATACCGTCAGAGCTACATAGAAGATTGCCAAGTCTGCTGTAAGCCCAATGTGCTGCGCATCGGCTACGATACCGCATCGCGAGAGTTCTTCATCACCGCCGTGTTGGAATAAGGTAGTAGTAAGTTCCGGGCTGGGAGCCGTAACAAGCTACGTCTCTACGACTTCTTGTTAATATTCGCGATATAGTTAGCTGCTCGGTAAGAGGGCAATCGCCGATTCAGAAAGGATAGAAACCGATGGCGACAAATTACACAAGTGGCGGACGGATGGTGGCGCACAATATGGTCACGACTCAGTTTGAGCTGGACGGTTTTCGCGTGACCCGGACTCTGGGAGTGGTGCGCGGCATCGTGGTGCGCTCGCGCTCCATCTTCGGCACCATCGGCGCTGGATTACAGACGCTGGTCGGCGGCAACATCACGCTGCTCACCAACCTGTGCGAGAAAACGCGCGGCGAAGCCTTCGACTTGATGCTGGAGCATGCCGCCGAGCTGGGCGGCAATGCCGTAGTCGGCGCCCGTTATGACGCGACGGAGATAATGCAAGGCGTCACCGAAGTGCTGGCCTACGGGACGGCGGTGTTCGTAGAACCGGCAAAGTAGGTACTGTCGATTGTTTGACTTCCAATTGCCAATTGCTTTCAGTCTTTGTACACCCAGCCCGCGACCAGCGTTGCCAGGATGGCGCCCAGCCACATCTCAATCATCCAGCCAAAAGGAAGATCGCGGTCGCCCGCGAACCAGGTAGCCTGTGCGAAGTTCAACGGGAAGCCGGCAAAAAAGCCGATAAGAAAACCGACCTTCAACGCCGAGCCGGGACCGGGCCCCAGGGTCTGGCGCGCCCAACCGTAAAGATGTGCGGCCGCTATCGCGAGAATAAACAGAAGCACGATCCACTGGACTACGAAGAATGGATAGCGCGGAGTTTTCAGAAAAAACCCTGCATTCTGCGCCGCCAGGTAGCGCGCATCGGTGATGACGTACTTGCCTACAAGAAAACTCCAGATGGTCCAGACCACGCCTCCCGCCAGACCGCCCAGCCAGATCCTCGCTCGGTTCAGATGCATAGCGCCTCCGTAAATCGCCGTTGAATAAACGGACGAAGTGTACACCTAATTCTGTCCAATGGCGATGAGACTGGTTTCAACGGTCGAATGTTTCTCTGGGGTATAGTCATCGAATCATGAGATTCGCGCGTGTCTTAGTTGTTAGTGCCGTTGTGCTCGGAATTGCCGCCGTCGGCCGCGCGGCTGATTTCAAGTACGTTCGCCAGGGCAGCACGCAAGATTTGCATACCCACCCCGAAGCAGGGGTGGCGATGATGGGCGGAGGCAGCGATTTGGACGAGGCGTTTCGCTGGTTGTGCGCAAAAGCCAACGGCGGCGATTTCTTGATCGTTCGGGCTCACGGCGGCGCTGATTACAACCCCTACGTCGCCGGCTTGTGCCAGACGAATTCGGTGGCGACGCTGATCATTCCAAGCCGGAAAGCGGCGCAGGACCCGCGAGTAGCCGAGATCATCAGGCAGGCCGAGGCTATTTTTATTGCCGGTGGCGATCAGTCGCGCTACGTCAATTTCTGGAAGGGAACTCCCGCTGAAGATGCCATCAATGCCCACGAAGCTGCGGGCAAGCCCATCGGAGGAACCAGCGCCGGTTTGGCGGTGCTGGGCGAGTTCGTCTATGGCTGCCTGGAAGACAAGCCGAACGATGCTGATCTTACGTCGCGCGAGGTGCTGGCCGATCCCTACATCAAGCGGGTGACCGTGGTGCGCGATTTTCTGAAAGTTCCCGGCCTCGAGAACATCCTTACTGACAGTCATTTCGCGGCGCGCGACCGCATGGGGCGCAGCCTGGGTTTTTTAGCGCGGATCGTTGCTGATGGCTGGTCGAAGACCCCGCGCGAGATTGCCATCGATGAGAAATCGGCTTTGTTGGTCGAGGCCAGCGGGAGGGCGAGAGTGGTGGGCACGGGCTTGGGGGCTTACTTTCTGCAAGTCACCGACCCTCCGGAGGTCTGCAAACGCGGTCAGTCCTTGACCTTACGCGACGTCGCTGCCTATCGCGCGCCCACCGGAGCCAGGTTCGACGTGCGAGCTTGGAGCGGCGACGGGGGAGAGGCTTACTCGATCTCGGTCGAGGCGGGAAAGGTCCACAGTAGCCGGGCGCAGAACGCGTTGTACTAGGGGGCGCCCCTTTTTCCACAGGAAAGTCCGCTAGGAGTGCGGAGTGCAAGAAAAATCTTAGCGAATAAATAGCGAAGGAACCTCAGGCATCAGCCCAACCCCTTGTGGTCGTCTTTCTGGTTAACCACAAGCCCTCGTATTTTACCGAATCACTCCCAGAGTAGGAACCCTACCTTCAAGTTTCTGCTTGACAATAAAGAACTTACAGTTAAGATGTGGTACAAAGTGGTACAGAGTGGTCAATACAATTAAGGTCGTGGGAACGGGAAACTGACAAAGAGGAGCCGGTGGGAAACCGACCCAAAAGCACGACAAACAGCCCGAACCACCCGAGTTTGACCGAACTTTGCGCTGCTTTTACCTCCCTCGTTGCTGTCGTTGTGGCTAATAGGAAGACCAGACCCTTAACAGAACCCGGCCTCCGAAGAGGCTTTGCACATGTTTCGCGGCAATCACCCAACTCGCGTCGACGAAAAGGGACGGCTAAAGGTCCCCGCGGAATTCAAGCGGGTGATCGACGAGAAGTACGGGCAGCAATTCTACATCACCAGTCTGGATGGGAGGGTTGCTCAAGTATATCCCTTCGAGGAATGGGAGCGGATCGAGCAGAAGCTGGCCGGGCTCTCCACTTTCAATCCTACGAAGAAGAAGTTTCTGGACCGGGTGAATTATTACGGGCAGATGGTGGAAATGGATGGACAGGGACGGCTCTTGATGCCGCAATTGTTGCGCGAAGCAGCTCAGATCAAAGGCGAGGTCGCAGTCACCGGCAATTTGACGCACTTGATCGTGCGCAACCTGGATGCGTACCGCAAGCAGGTCGAGGAAGAAAAGTTCACGCCTGACGATGAGAAGACGCTCGACGAACTGGGCATCTAGTGGGCGAGGGTTCAACAGACACCCCTCAGGGGGTTGGGCATGGTGGTGGAAGGGTAGCGAACCATCCTTCACCAAATCATGTTCCGGTTCTTTTAAAAGAAGCGATCGATTTTTTAAACGTGCGGCGTGGCGGGATTTATATCGACGCCACGGTGGGCCTGGGCGGACACAGTTACGAAATCGCAAAACGCCTCGGCGCACCGGGACATTTGATTGGGCTCGATAAAGATCCAGCGGCGCTCGAAATCGCGCGAGCCAAGCTAGAAGGTAGCGCCGGCGTCTCGCCGGCAGATCCCGACTGGCCCAGGGTCACGCTGTTGCAGTGCTCGTTCGCCGAGGTGAGCGAGCGGTTCGGCAGGACTTTTGCCGACGGCCTGCTGGCGGACCTCGGTGTGAGCAGTTTGCAGCTTTCCGATGCCGCACGCGGATTCAGTTTTCAGGCGGATGGACCGCTCGACATGCGGATGGACCCGCGGTCAGAGCGTACCGCCGATCAAGTGGTAAACCACCTCGACGAGCGCGAGCTTGCCGATGTGATTTACGAATTCGGAGAGGAAAGGAGGTCGCGGAGAATCGCCAGAGCCATTGTCCGGTCGCGGCCGATACGATCTACCGCACATCTTGCGGATGTCATATCAGCCGCGGCCCGGCCAATGAATTCTGAGCAAAGGCGAATTCATCCGGCGACCAGAACCTTTCAGGCTCTCCGAATCTTCGTAAACCGCGAACTGGACGATCTAGGGGTGCTGCTCGAAGCGGCGCCCCGGATTCTGAAGCCAGGAGGACGCGTGGTGGTGATCAGTTTTCACTCGCTGGAGGATCGCATCGTGAAAGATGCCTTCCGGGAAGCAGCGAAGCAGGGGTCCATGAGCGTGTTAACAAAAAAGCCGCTCACGGCAACGGAAGAAGAGAGCGATCGCAATCCGCGGGCACGCAGCGCGAAATTGCGGGCGGCAGAAAAAGTTTAGCTCCGGAAAACCTGCCGGAGTTCCCGGCACAGCTGTAATGGCGTGCCGGGCCTTCAGGTTCTGAAAAGAGCGGACAGGGATTAAAGATCCGCTAAGCAAAATGGGTTCCGTGGTAGGAATCCAAAATTGAGGCTGGGAAATGTATACGGGCACATTGATTCGAGACTTGATGGCAATAGTGGAGCGGGCGGAAAGAGGCCCGCTCCAGAAGCAGATAGCCGACGAATTGGAACTGCAGCGGCTTTTTGAGTTGCAGGTTCCACAAATGCAGAGTGAGCCGGTTCTCGCAGGAGCGGCATAAATGGCGGCAGCAGCGGCAATTCGAGGTGCAATCCCGACGGCGCAGCGAAGTACGTTCTTCACCGGAACTCCTGAAATCTACTTCGCCAAGGCCATCGACAATTCGCGGCTGGTGAAGGTGGAAGATCCGGGACGCAATCGCGAGATGAAACAGTTTGGCACCGCGCTCGCTTGCTTGTTCCTTCTAGTCTTCACCTACGCGTGGCAGCACTTCCGGGCGATTGAGTATGGTTATCAGATCGAGTCGGCGAAGCGCGAGCTAAACGACTTGACCGAGATGAACCGGGCGCTGCGGTTAGAAGATGCATCGTTGCGCGATCCCGAACGGATTGACGTGATGGCACGGCGAATGGGCCTGGTGCCGCCGCAACCGGGGCAGGTGATCCGAATGGATAGCACATCCCCGGACTCGAACGCGCCGGTCATGGCGAGCGCGGAGCCGGTGCTGGTGCTGGCGGGACAGTAGCATGAAAGAGAGCTAGAGCTGTGCCCGCACGAGCTTATTTGGCGGTCCACTGAATGGTGGGCCGCCATGTTTGTCTGAGGTGAGGTTGATTCTCAAGAGTTGTCATTCCGAGGAGCGAACGCGACGAGGAACCTGCTCGCGCATCGTCGGAATGACAAATCATTCGAATAGTCATGGCGACTGACTCCAACCTCGGCAAGAACACCCGGCTCTACTTGCTGGGCGCGATGCTCCTGTTCTGGTGTGTGGCAATTTGCGGGCGGCTGTTTTACTTGCAGATCTTTCGCTACGGCAGCTTCGTGAAGCAGGCCGAGCACCAGCAGCAACGCGAGATTCCACTTTCCGCCAAGCGCGGCGTGATCTATGACCGCACCGGACGCGAACTGGCGATGTCGGTGCTAGTGGATTCTGCCTTCGCCGTGCCCACCGAAGTAAAAGACCTGCCCACAGCCGTCTCGCTGATCACGCGCATCACCGGCGAAGATCGCAACGTGGTGCTCGCCGATTGCCGCAATCACAAAACATTCTGTTGGGTGGCGCGCAAAGCGGACGACGAAACCATCGAACGCATCAAGTCGCTGAATCTGCAGGGCATCCATTTCCAGAAAGAACCGAAACGCTTTTATCCCGCGCGCGACCTCGCAGCGCAGGTAGTCGGAACTGTCGGGATGGAGGACTCCGGCCAGAGCGGCATCGAACATGAGTTCGACGACGAACTGCGGGGCCGTGCGGGGAAGATGTTCATCTCCGTGGATGCGCGCCGGCAGTGGTTTTCCGACGTTGAGAAGCAGCCGGAGCCAGGCGAGAGTCTGGTCCTGACTATCGACAAGAACATTCAATACATCGCCGAGAAGGAACTGGATCAGGCAATTCACGATACGCAAGCGATTGCAGGCACGGTCATCGTCGAGAATCCTCACACCGGAGAAATTCTGGCGCTGGCGAATCGGCCGACTTTCAATCCGAATCTGCGCAAGGAGATCACGCCGAACGCCCTGACCAACCGCGCCGTCAGCTATGTTTACGAGCCTGGGTCGACATTCAAACTGGTAACGATTTCGGCGGCGCTCGAAGAGAAGCTGACGAATCCGAATGAAGTGTTCGACTGCCAGATGGGATCGATCGTCTATAACGGCATGCGCATTCGCGACTCCAGGCCGCACGGCCTTTTGCCAGTGTGGGGCGTGCTGGCCGAATCGAGCGACGTCGGCGCGATCAAGATTGCGCTGCGGCTGGGAGAAGATCGGTTCTACAAATACATTCGCGCATTCGGATTCGGCCAGCAGACCGGCATCGAGTTACCGGGCGAAACCCGCGGGCTGACCAAGCCGGTGAGCCGCTGGTCGAAAGTTTCGATTGCAGCCATTTCGATGGGGCAGGAAATTGGCATTTCGCCACTTCAACTCGCAGGATTGATTTCCACATTCGCCAACGATGGGGTGTGGGTTGCGCCGCGTATCGTGGCAGGAAAGGTCGAACCAAACGGCACGCCGCAGACGGTGGCGTTTCATCCAGGAGCGTCGCGGCGAGTGATTTCAAGTTACACAGCAGCCGAGATGCGGTCGATGATGCAGAAAGTGGTGCTCGAGGGTACGGGACGCAAGGCGATTCTGGAAGGCTATACGTCGGCGGGGAAGACGGGAACGGCGCAGAAGGTCGATCCCGCAACCGGAGCATATTCGAAGACAAAATATATTGGCTCCTTCGCGGGATTCGCGCCGCTGAACAATCCGCAGATTGTGGTGGCGGTTATTCTCGATTCGGCGGTAGGCCTGCACCAGGGCGGCCAGGTTTCAGCGCCCGTGTTTCGCCGCGTAGCGCAACAGGTGCTCGAATATCTGCACACGCCACACGATCTGCCGCTCGCGCCCAATCATCAGTTGCTCCTGGCTTCGCGCGCGAAGGATAAAGATCTGGAAGAAGGTACGCCCGACCATCCCGGCGAACCGCTGGAGACAGCCGACGTGAACGGAGATTCCAGTGTGGCGCAAGCTCAGGGCAAGCCATCGCCCGCGCCTGTCCATGCTGATGGGCACGTAGTCGAGGCCGCGATGCGGCAAGGTGAACCGGCCCCAGCCGCGCCGGGCGACCCAGGCCAGACCACGGCAGATAATCCGGATACAGTTTCTACGCCAGCAACTGGAACCGTAGTGCTAGACGTTGAGCAAGGCGGCATCGAAGTGCCATCGTTTGTTGGCAAGACCGTGCGCGGTGCCGTGGAAGCAGCCCAGGATGCCGGACTCGAACTCGAAGCCATCGGCAGCGGCGTAGCCCGCCAACAATCCCCTCCGGCAGGCACACACGTGTCCGCAGGCGCGCACGTTACGGTGCAGTTCGCGCAGTAGCGAAAAATCTAAACCTCTGTAGCCCGTCCGCTTTGCCTATCCTCCGGTTTGACCGCCTGAAAAACCGCGTGATACGGTAAACAGTCACACGCCGAGCAGTCCATCCATCTGCCCGCTGATTGAGGTTTGAACTTTGTCTTCTGTTGAGGCGACGCCCGCCGGCACCGCGACCATCATCCGCAAGACTGCGCTGAATGCTGTTCATCGCCAGATGGGCGCGAAGATGGTCGACTTCAATGGCTGGGATATGCCGGTGGAGTATCCCGCGGCGATCGGCTGCGGAATCATCAATGAGCACATGGCGGTGCGCACGGGTGTAGGTATCTTTGATGTGAGCCACATGGGCGACATTCGTCTGGCGGGACCACAGGGGCTGGCCGCGGTGCAGCACATTTCCATGAACGACGCTTCGCGGCTGGCGGTAGGGCAGGCGCAGTATTCCGCGCTGCTCTATCCGCAGGGGACGTTTGTGGATGATGTAATCGTGCACCGCCTGGGCGAGGACGAGTACTTGCTGGTGATCAACGCAGGCACGCGCGAGAAGGATTTCAACTGGGTGCGCGTCAACACGCGCCAGTTTGATTGTGCGGTGGAAAATCTGTCGGACGACTTTACCCAGATTGCCATCCAGGGGCCGAAAGGCATAGACGTTCTGCAGAAGCTGACCGACGCGGATTTGAACGCGGTGAAGTTTTACTGGGTCACGCATGGCACGGTCTGTGGACTGAAGAATATTCTGATTGCGCGCACGGGATACACGGCCGAAGACGGATTCGAGATTTACGTTCCCGCGGATGAGGCAACGAGCGCGCGAGTGTGGAATGAGATTCTGAATGCGGGCAAGGAATTCGGCATTGTGCCTTGCGGCCTGGGAGCGCGGAACACGCTTCGCCTCGAGGGCAAGCTGCCGCTCTACGGGCATGAGATTTCCGATACGATCAATGTTTGGGAGGCCGGCCTCGACCGCTTCTGTAAGATGGAGAAGCCGGAGTTCGTCGGCCGCGCCGCGCTGGAGAAAGCAAAAGTCGCGGGCGTGACCCGGACGCTGGTCGGCCTTGAGATGACCGGGCGCGGCATCGCTCGCGACGGGTATAAGGTGCTGGATGGCGGCGATCGCGAGATTGGATATGTCACGAGTGGCTCACCCGCGCCGTTCTTGAAGAAAAACATCGCGCTGGCCTACGTACCGCTGGAGTTCGCTGCGATAGGGACTGTGGTGAAAGTTGAGATTCGCGGGCAGGGCGTGGCAGCGCAAGTCGTACCGACGCCGTTTTATAAGCGGCCGAAGAAGAATTCGTAGCGCCGCCGTCTCGCCGGCGCTACTAAGGCAGGAGCAAAAGCCATCATGGCCTATCCAACAGACCGGAAGTACACCAAAGAACACGAGTGGATTCAGCCGAGTGGGGCCACGGCCACGATCGGCATCACCGACCACGCACAGGAGTCGCTCGGCGATATTGTGTTCGTAGAGCTACCCAAGGTGGGTGCGGAACTGGCTGCTGGCAAGACCCTCGGGACCGTCGAGTCGGTGAAGGCGGTATCGGATCTGTATGCTCCAGCCTCGGGCACGGTCACCGAGACAAACGCCGATCTAGCAACGTCACCCGAGAAGGTGAATAAGGATCCGCATGGCTCTTGGATGCTGAAGATCACGTTGAAGAACCCGGGCGAACTGGATGGGCTGCTTTCCGCCGCCGATTATGAGAAGTTCGTAGCCGAGGAAGCCGGACACTGAGTCATGTGACGTTGCACACCGCGTGGACCGGCGGACGAGTGCGATAATCTAATCGTCCTCGAGTGACATCTAATTACTTTCCTAACTATGCGCTATTTACCGAAATCTCCTGCCGACCGCGAAGCCATGCTGAAAGCCATTGGTCTGCGCTCGGTCGACCAACTGTTCGCACCAATTCCAGGAGAATACCGGCTGAGCCGTGATCTCCAAGTCCCGCGACAAATGGCGGAATCGGAAATCGTGGACTACTTTCGCCAGCGTTCGCGCGAGAACGGCGAAGGCTACAGCAGTTTTCTGGGTGCAGGCGCCTACGCTCATTACCGCCCGGTCATTATCGATTCACTCATCTCACGCGGCGAATTTCTCACGGCCTATACGCCCTATCAAGCTGAGATCTCACAGGGCACGCTGCAGTCGATTTTTGAATTTCAGACCATGATCTGCGAACTGACGGGCATGGAAGTGGCCAACGCTTCCATGTACGACGGCTCAACCGCCGCGGCCGAAGGCGTGATGATGGCGGTGCGGCTCACGGGCCGGCGGTCGGTTGTGGTGGCGCGGAGTTTGCATCCGGAATACCGCGAAGTACTGGCGACCTACGCGACCCACCAGGGGATGCCGCTTTCGGTAGCTGGTTTCGGCGAGAATGGGCGGCTGAATCTGAAGGAGCTGGAGAAATCGATTACGCCGGAAACGGCGTGCGTGCTAATCCAGTCGCCGAATTTCTTTGGAACCGTCGAAGACGTCGCGGCGATTGCCGAGGTCGCGCACAAACATGGCGCGCTGCTCGTGGTTTCTATTGCCGAAGCTGTTTCTCTGGGAATTGTGGAGCCGCCGCGCGACGCCGATGTCATCGCGATGGAAGCGCAATCGTTCGGCGTGCCGCTGGGGTTTGGCGGTCCCTATTGCGGTGTGATCGCGACGCGAGAGAAATATGTGCGGCAGATGCCAGGCCGGCTGGTGGGCCAAACGGTCGACAAACAGGGCCGGCGCGGATTCGTCCTCACGCTGGCCACCCGCGAGCAGCACATCCGGCGCGAGAAAGCTACGTCTAATATCTGCACCAACCAGGCGCTGGTGGCGCTGATGGTCAACATTTTCATGACGGTGTACGGCAAGGTTGGATTGAAAGAGCTAGCCAAGCAGAATCTCGCGAAGGCGGCATATGCCGCCGGAGAATTTGCCAAACAAGGCAAGGTGCTATTTGCCGGCGCGCCGCGCTTTAACGAGTTTGTAGTGCAGACCAAGGAAGATCCGTATGCCATCAACCAGCGACTGCTCGCGCACAAAGTGATTGGAGGTCTGCCGCTGAAGAAGTTCTATCCCGAGTTAGGGAACGCGGCGTTGTGGTGCTGCACCGAGTTGACTACGCGGGACTCGATCGACACGGCAGTGGGGTTAGTGGCGGAAGGTGATAGGCCAGCGCCATCGACCAAAGAAGAAGCTGGGGTTGAAGAGGTGGCGCGATGAAGGACAGGATTCGCAAGGCCACGCGCCACGTCAATCAGAACGAAGGCTTGATCTTCGAAAAGTCTTCGTCTGGGAAAGCCGCTTGGAAACTGCCGCCGCTCGATGTACCGGAAGTCGATACCTCGAAGCTTCTCGGATCATCGGAGAGAAAAGATCTCGGCAACATGCCCGAAGTGAGCGAGATCGAAATCATTCGGCACTTCACCCGGCTCTCGACGTGGAATTACGCGATCGATCTGGGCATGTATCCGCTGGGCTCGTGCACGATGAAGTACAACCCGCGCGTGAATGAAGCTGTGGCGCGCGTGGAGGGAATCGCCAACGGACATCCCTACCAGCCGGAGAAGATTTCACAGGGCGCGCTTCATATTTTAAAGACGCTGAGCGAATGTCTCATCGAAATTACGGGGATGGATGCGATCACGATGCAGCCCGCCGCTGGTGCCCATGGCGAAATGACCGGACTGCTCATGGTGCGGGCCTATCATCAGTCGCAAGGTAACGCGCGAAAAAAGATTCTGATTCCAGACTCGGCGCACGGCACGAATCCGGCGACCGCCGCGATGGTGAACTATGCCGTCGAAAACCTGAAGTCGGATGCGCGCGGCATGGTCGATATCGGTGCGCTGGAAGCGCAGATGAGTGAAGACGTCGCGGCGCTCATGCTCACCAACCCCAACACGCTGGGAGTGTTCGAGCAGGACATTCACAAGATTGCCGATATCCTGCACGCCAAAGGCGGCTTGCTTTACATGGATGGCGCGAATATGAACGCGCTGGTCGGCAAAGTTCGGCCGGGCGATTTCGGTGTCGACGTGATGCACCTGAACCTGCACAAAACGTTTTCCACGCCGCACGGCGGCGGCGGCCCAGGGTCAGGGCCGGTCGCAATCAAGAAAATCATCGAGCCATTCCTGCCCACGCCGGTCGTGGTCACCAAAGCCGACGGCACTCTGGGTTTCGATTACAACCGTCCGCATTCGGTGGGGCGAGTACGCGCCTTTTACGGTAACTTCGGGATGTTTGTCCGCGCGCTGGCTTACATCCAGGCAAATGGGCCGGACGGTTTGCGGCAAACCACGGAAGATGCCGTGCTCAATGCCAACTACATTCGCAAAGGACTCGAGGGCGCCTATGATCTGCCTTATTCGACGGCGACCATGCACGAAGTTGTTTTCAGCGACAAACTGCAGGCAAAAAAAGGCGTCCGCACTATGGACATTGCCAAGCGTCTGATCGACTACGGCTTCCATCCTTATACAACGGCGTTTCCGCTGATCGTTTCGGGCGCGCTGATGATCGAGCCCACTGAGAGCGAATCCAAAGAAGAGATGGACTTATTCATCGATGCCATGAAGTCGATTGCGGAAGAAGTGGAAGAAGATCCGCAGATGGTGCTCGATGCCCCGCACTCGACGCGGGTTTCGCGGCTTGATGAGACCGCCGCCGCCCGCAAACCGGTTCTGCGCTGGAAGTCGGCCGTGTAACGTAGCGGCGGCGTCTCGCCGGCCATCGACACGGGACGCTGACGCTTGTCCTGAGCCAGCCGAAGGGACAGCCGCCGGGACGGCGGCATTACGTGCATGCCTCGCACGTCACTTCGCCGAGATGTTTACCGAGGCACGTGTCGTCTCCCAGTCGATACGCAACGCGCAGCCGGTGGCGGACTTGTCATAAGCAATAGTGAAGTCCTCGACCGGCGCGGGCAATTTCGATACGGTCATATCCACGCGCGCCAGTTCATCGCTCTCATATTTGTATGGGATGCCCCATTCGCCGGTCTTCTTGTTGATGATCAGCGTCCACTTGTCAGCTCCCGGCACGGTAAAAATGGTATAGCTGCCGGCAGGCACGGTCTTGCCGCCGACCACTACATCGGCGCTGGTGACAAATGTCGTTGCCTCATTCGCGCCGGTGCGCCACACTTCGCCAAATGGCACAAGGTCGCCATAAATCTTTCGGCCCCTCATGCGCGGGCTGGAATAGCCGGTCTTGATGGTCTTACCAGCGCCGAGATCGCATGTGGCTGAGGCCGCCGGACTGGGCCGGCTCTTGCTCATCTGGGCGAGGGCCGCGGTCGTGAACAAGACAGCGAGCAGCGTGGAAAAGGCAAGTCGTTTTTGCATGGATTCTCCTTTCGAGTACGTGACTTTCGAGTACGTAACAATGGACAACAGCGTTAGACGCGCCTTAACGGGATATGTCAGCAGACTGATGATTATGCTCCATCGGCCTCCACGGTTACAATCTCAAGATGCCGGTATTCGATGACAAGCAGGAAGAACTGGAACACTACGAGACCATGATGGGCGTACCCCGCGGGCGGCTGGCCGTGACCATGGACACGATTACCGATGCCATGGCCTTGGTGGGCCAGCATGGTGTTTATTGCCAGAGCCAGCGCTGGCCTGGCAAGCCGGTGATGGACATCCAGATCATCATGAAGAGCCTGACCGACGCGAAGGAGTTGATCCAGAGCGTGATGGAAGAGCTGAAGAAGAGCCAGTAACGGAAGTCTTCACCAGGCTCAGAAGTTCAACCCCATAACCCTGCGGTGCCCGTTCAGTGACGTCTTTACGCCAACGTGTACTTCCCGCGCTCGATCATCTTCTGTGCGATTTGCTGGCGCAGTTCGATGCTGTTGAAGGGCTCATGCTTGGCGAGTCGGCGCAGGATCGCGATCTGAGTGCGAAGCATGTCACCGTCGGCCACGGCTGCGATCACCTTCCTGGCCGCTGACTCCACCTTCTCCATCGCTTGCGAGAGATAGACGCGTGTCATGGCGATGGGAAGCGCGGCTACAGCCTCGCCTTTCGTCTCCACGATTTTCTGTGCACGCAGCACTGCCGATTCCATCGCGTAGGTTTCGATCGTCATGTCAGCGATCGCGCCCATAATCTCCTGTTGGTCCTGAATCGCCTGCATATATTTCTGCGTGGCCGCACCTGCCGCGAACAGGCCGAGTTTCTTGGCCTGGTTCACCAGTTTGCGCTCTTCGGCGAGCGCACCCTCAAGATCCTCACTCATCGAAGGCCCAGAGAGCACTTCATCCATCAGCTTCTTGATGGCGGGCATCAGCGGCAACTGCCCGCTCATGGCTCGCTTCAGCAGGAATCCTGTAATGATCAGCCGGTTGATTTCGTTGGTCCCTTCGAAGATGCGGTTGATGCGGGCGTCGCGGTAAGCGCGCTCAGCGGGATACTCCTCGACAAAGCCGTAGCCACCGTAGATTTGCAGAGTCTCATCGACCACGTAGCCGACCATCTCCGACGCCCACACCTTGATGATGGAACACTCCACCGCATATTCTTCGATGGCCTTGCGAGTTTCCTTCATCGCGTCAGCGCCCGATTTGTCGACTTCATTCAGCGCGCCGTCCATCATGCCAACCGTCCGGTAGATCGCGGATTCTCCCACATAAATCAGGGCAGCCATGTTGGCGATCTTTTCCCGCACCAGACCGAAGTCTGCGATGACTTTATTAAAAGCCTTGCGCTGCTTGGCATAAGTGATGGCGTGTTCAAGCGATACCCGGCCTCCGCCCACGCACATGGCGCCCAACTTGAAGCGGCCGACGTTCAGAATGTTGAAGGCGATGATGTGACCCTTGCCGATTTCGCCCAGCACGTTTTCCACGGGAACCTTGCAATCGTTCAAAATGACGGGACAAGTGGAAGATCCGCGAATGCCCAGCTTGTGCTCTTCGCTGCCGATGGAGATACCCGGAAAAATCTTCTCCACCAGAAACGCGGTAAACTTCTCGCCATCGATCTTGGCAAAAACGGTGAACAGGTCGGCAAAGCCGGCGTTGGTAATCCACATCTTTTCGCCGTTGAGAATGTAATGCTTTCCGTCGGAGGAAAGCTGAGCCCGGGCGCGGCAATTCAGCGCATCGGAACCGGAAGATGCCTCGGACAACGCATAAGCGCCAACGATTTCGCCAGCCGCCAGGCGCGGCAAATATTTCTTTTTCTGTTCTTCTGTGCCGAAGTAAACCAGCGGCAGCAGGCCAATTCCGGTGTGTGCGCCCCAAGTCGTGGCAAAACCGGCGTACTGCGCGATGTGATCGGCGATGACGGCCGCGGTTACCTTGTCCATTTCGAGGCCGCCGTAAGCTTCGGGAATCTCGACGCTGCTCAGTCCAAGCTCTCCAGCCTTCTTCAATAAATCGCGCGAAATGGAGAAGTCCTTATGCTCCATCTTCTCCGCGTTCGGCAGGATTTCGTTAACCGTGAATTCCTGAGCAGTCTGCCCGATCAATCGCTGTTGCTCAGTGAAATCTTCGGGCGTAAATACTTCGTCAGGGCGGCGGGATTCAAGCAGGAAGCTGCCGCCGGCGATTCTGGTCTTGGGTACTGCAGTGGTTGTGGCCATGTTTTAATCCTCAAAATGAGAACCGCAGAACGTATGGAGGAACTCAGGAAGTACTGCCTATTCTAATTCCCTCGGTGTTGGAATGATAGTGGCTGAAACTCTTGAGTTATCGAAGGTGTCCGCGATCGCCTAATTGGAAAATGCTATGCGAGGTTTTCGAAAATCCCCGCCGCACCCATGCCTCCGCCGACGCACATCGTAACCATGCCGTAACGCGCATTGCGGCGCTTAAGTTCGCGGATAATGGTAGCCGTCAGTTTGGCTCCAGTGCAGCCCAGCGGATGCCCCAGCGCAATTGCGCCGCCGTTGGGATTCACCTTCTCCGGGTCGAGCCCCGCTTCTTTCATCACCGCCAGCGACTGCGCGGCGAAGGCCTCGTTCAATTCGATCACATCGATGTCAGAGAGCTTAAGCCCAGCCATCTTCAGCGCTTTCGGAATCGCGAACACCGGGCCAAGTCCCATCTCTTCGGGCTTGTATCCAGCCGTGGCAAAGGAAACGTAGCGCACCAGCGGCTTGATGCCGAGGGCCTTCGCGCGCTCCGCAGACATCACCACAGCCGCGGCCGCACCGTCCGACATTTGCGAAGAGTTTCCAGCGGTCACCGTGCCTTTCACGTGGAATACGGGCTTCAGCGCAAGCAGAGCTTCGAGTGAGGTATCGGCGCGCGGACCTTCGTCCATTTTGAAAACAATTTCCTGCCGCTTAGGCTTCGATCCATTGGGAGTTGTAAAGCTCACGGGAACCGGCACAATTTCGTCATCGAACTTGCCAGCCTGGATCGCCGCCAGCGCCTTCTGATGGCTGCGCAAAGAGAATTCATCAGCCGCCTGGCGCGTAATGCCAAAGCGCTGGCCCACCCGCTCAGCGGTGAGGCCCATGTTGAGATAAGCGTCAGGGTAGTGGTCGACGAGCCAGGGATTCGGCGAAACCTTGTGCCCACCCATCGGAATCATTGTCATCGACTCGGTGCCGCCCGCAACAATCGCCTCAGCGCCACCACTCATGATGCGTTCAGCGGCCATCGCAATCGCCTGCAGTCCCGACGAGCAAAATCGATTGATGGTGACGGCCGAAACCTCGACTGGCAGCCCGGCGCGCAGCGAAGCAATGCGGGCCACGTTCATCCCCTGCTCGGCCTCAGGCGTGGCGCAGCCCAGGATAACGTCTTCAATCTTTTTGACCTCGAGTTGTGGAACCCGCTCCAGCGCTCCCTTGAAAGCGACGGCAGCCAGTTCGTCGGGACGGCTCGCGCGCAG
Source organism: uncultured Acidobacteriaceae bacterium (assembly GCA_963786075.1). Taxonomy (GTDB): domain Bacteria; phylum Acidobacteriota; class Terriglobia; order Terriglobales; family Acidobacteriaceae; genus Sulfotelmatobacter. The sequence goes on from CAWAYA010000018.1 coordinate 36,176, forward strand.
CGTTCCCTTATGAGCGCGCCCTACCGGCGTGCGGACGGAAGAGGCAATGACGACTTCTCGCATAAGAATTCTCAGTTCTCGCTAATTCGATTTCAGCGACTGTCACATTCGATGCTCGGCATTCCGCAACGGCTTCACTTAGCCGGAGCGTAGAAATAATAGTCAGCGGTGTAGGCGCTCTTGGTTTCGGCGTCGTGATGAGCCGCATCGCAGCCCTCGGCCGGAGGCTGGCCGCCGTGCGTGTGAACGCGCTGAATCGTCGTCACGTTAGCGAGCTGACCATTTCCTGATCGACTAACCACCTTCACCAGCAGCCAGGGAACTGATTGAGCATCAAGGGAGTCGACATGCGCGACGGCTTTCCCGGTCACCTCACTGCCATCCTTCAACTTCCACGTGGGACCGGCAAAGTGCTGTCCGATCACTTTGTCTTTTCGATCATGCAGCTCTGCGTCGGGTGCCTTGAGCGTCCAACTAAATTTGCCGTCTGCCGCGGCCTGGCAGTTATAGATCTGCGATCCGGTCGCATGCGCGAGCAGCACAACTTCTTCGCCCGTGGGAGCCTGAATCGCATCCGGAACGTCGGGGGCAACCTCTTTTTGGGGAGAATCGCTGGCTTGGGCTGATGCTGGTGAGGTCCCAAACATCACGACGCCGAGCCCAACAACCGCGGCGGCAACTAGTAAAAGGTTTCGCATCAGCCAAATTGTAGCAGGCAAGAATCCTTGGAGAACGGCTAATTCCGCAGCGTCTTCCCCGTCTTCAGCGTGTACTGAATCCTCTCCTGCGTTTTCTTCTCGCCGCAAAGTGACTTGAAACCTTCACGCTCCAGATCGAGGATGTACTGCTCGCTCACCGGCGTCCCGGGTGTAACGTTGCCCCCGCAGAGCACTTCAGCGATCCTTGTCCCGAGTTTCACTTCATAGTCGGTGATGTAATCGCCCTGGCGCATCATGTGCACGCCCATCCGGAGCGTGGCCAAAAGAGCTTCACCAGGCGCGGGGATGTCAGTACGAGGAACCGGCGGCTCATAGCCGGCACGAACAAGTTCGACGGCGCGAGCCTTAGCATCAGAAAGCACGCGCTCGCGATTCATGGTGATGCGGTCGCTGTCGCTAAGGAAACCGAGGCCACGAGCCTCATATCCGGAGGTCGCAACCTTCCCCGTAGCTATCGCTTCGAACACTCGCTTCATGGCTTCCAGCATTTCGATCGATCCTGCGAGCCCGTCTCCGGAACCTTTGCCGCCGCGCGCAGCAGCGGCGCCATCGACGGCGCGCAGCAGCATTTCCTTACAGCCGCCGCCGCCGGGCAGCAGACCCACGCCGACCTCGACGAGCCCGGTATAGAGTTCGGCATGAGGCTGGCGAGCCGCCGCGTGCAGCGAGATTTCCGTGCCTCCGCCCAGGCACAATCCGAACGCCGAGGCCACCACCGGTTTCGGCGAGAACTTGATAGCCTGCGTCATGCCCTGAAATTGCCGGATGGCGAGGTCCACGTCATCCCATTCCTCTTCCTGCACGCTCATCAGCAGCAGCATCAGGTTGGCCCCGACCGAGAAATTCGCGGCATCGTTAGTAATGACGAAGGCGTCGAAGGCGTCGCCCGGGCCACCGGGTTTGAGAGTTTGCAGAATGAGGCCACCGATGTCCGCCCCCAGCGAGTTCATCTTCGAATGAAACTCGATGCAGGCCACGCCGTCGCCGAGATCGACAAGCGATGCGCCGGAATTCTTCTTCACCACGCCATTGGATTTCTTCGCAACGCTGACCGACCACACGCCGGCGGGAACTTGAACCGGCTTCCGGCTTCCAGCTGCCAGGTCGAAATAAACCCGGCCAGACGGAGTCTTGGCATCGTCGCCGTACCAGGACTTCTCGCCAGATGCCAGCAACTTCTCAACGTTCGCCGCCACCGGCTTGCCTTCTTTCTTCATGCGAGCGACGGTTGCTTCGACTCCCGCGGCATCCCACAGCTCAAACGGTCCCAGTTCCCAGCTGAAGCCGAGGCGCATCGCTTGGTCGATCTCCACAATCGAGTCGGAAATCTCAGGCACGCGGTTGGCTGAGTAGGTCCACAAGTCAGACAGCGACGACCACAAGAACGCTCCCGCCTTGTCGCCTTTCTGCGGACCGCTGCCTTCCAGTCCGAGCAGCATGCGCAGCCGCGCGCCCGCGTCTTCGATATTCTTCGCCATGTCCAGCGCCGCAAATTTCGGCTTCCGCCGGGGATGGTATTCGAGCGTCTTCCAGTCGATCGCCAGGCGCTCGTCTTCCTTGCCTTCGCCGCCCTTTGCTCTCTTGTAAAAACCGCCTTTGGTCTTATCGCCCAGCCATTTGCGCTCGATCATCTGCTTGAAAAAGTCAGGCAGGCGAAGATCGCCGCGCTCATCGTGCACGTTCGCGGTCATATTGCCGACCACGTGACCCAGAACGTCCAAACCGACCAAATCAATCGTGCGGAAGGTCGCCGACTTCGGCCAGCCGACGGCCTGCCCCGTCAGCGCGTCGATGTCTTCGATAGTCAGGTCCATCTCTTGCATCAGGCGCATGACATTCAGCACGGAGAAAGTGCCGATGCGGTTGCCAATAAAGTTGGGCGTATCTTTGGCGAGAACCACGCCCTTGCCCAGCTGCACGTCGCAGAAGTGCGAGACACTACCGATCGCTGCCTGATCCGCTTCCGGCGTGGGAATAAGTTCCAGCAAACGCATGTAGCGCGGCGGATTGAAGAAGTGCGTCCCGAACCAGGAGCGCCGGAAGTCTTCAGAGAATCCTTCCGAAATCTTTCCCACCGGCAGACCGCTGGTATTTGTGGTGACGATGGTGCCCGGCTTACGCACAGATTCAACTTTTCGCAGCAGCGCCCGCTTCAGCTCGAGATTCTCGACCACGGCTTCGATCACCCAGTCCACCTCAGCCAGCTTCTTCAAATCGTCATCGAAGTTGCCCACGGTAACCAGGCGGGCAAGAGAAGCATCCATAAACGCTGCAGGTTTGGATTTCTTGGCCGCATCGAGACCTGCGGTGGCGATCTTGTTGCGCGCCGCCAAACCCGCGCCGGGCGCAACGTCCCTTGGAACGATGTCGAGCAGATAGCTGGGAACGCCCGCGTTGGCAAAATGTGCCGCGATGCGCGCGCCCATAGTTCCGGCCCCAAGAATTGCGACTTTATTAATGCGTTTCATCAATTAACCTCGATAAAAACTTAACCACGCAGAACGTAGACAACACTGCCTATGGCAGTTTATCCACCGCCCAGTCGTTCTTGCCAGTATTCACCACAATAATGCTGGAAAAGTGGCGGCGCGGGCGGGCTTCTTTCGTCCCGCCCGTGATGAGGACAATCGGAAATTCATAGCGCCCGCGCTTCAGCAGTTTGCCCCGCTCGATTTCATAAGCGGCGGCGGGCTCGGAGAAAAATTTCTCTACGTCTTCCGTAGTGGCTGCTTCCTTAGCATGACTGCTGAGCAGGGCTGTCCCGCTCTCAATGTCGCCAGACTGCCATGCCTGAAGAAAGTGATCGGCTGCGGCAAGTGCGGGCACGTAGCCTGGGCCCAAGGCAGAAGCTCGAGTCTTGGCTGACAGCTGCGACAGCAGCATCAGCACACAAAAAATCAGCGAGGGCACCTGACGAAGGAAAGCACGCTGCGGCACTTCGCGAACCGACATGAAACTATTATGCGGGATGACGCGGCAAAGAGGGAATTCGGCAACGCCCGCCGTTCTAAAGTTCGGCGTGCGCGTCCACATACTCCAGCGCACGCCGCGCCATCTGTTTCTCTCCCTTATAAGCGAGCAGCGTCGGAGCATCGTCGAGCCGTACCCAGAGAGCTCGCGCCACCTCAACTCGCATCGCGGGCGTAATATCGTTGATGCGGCCGGAGCGGTAGCGCATCAGGTAGAAACTCACGATTTTGAATACCCGCGCGCCGTCCCCCCAGGCGCGCGTATATACATACTTGCTATCGCCGAGTTTCGTCACTGGTTCCGCCGTTACTCCGGTCTCCTCATAAACCTCCCGCAGTGCGGTTTCGAGTGGCTGCTCGCCGGGATCCACCAGCCCCTTGGGCAGCGCCAGCACCGTCTTCGGCCGTCTGGCAACGCGATTCGGCCTACCGCCCGCCACGCGCGCAGGCGCATCGGCGGGCTTGATTGCGGCCATCCACCAGGCTCCATCCCGGAACCGGAGAACAACGCCGCCGGCCGATATCTCCCGCACCATAACCCGCAAGTTAGCAGGATTACAGGAGTTAGTCATCCTCATCGGAGCAGGGGTAACACTCCGGTAACAACTGGAAGGTGCGTCCCGTAACTCAGATGGCACCAACGTGCCCTGCAGCATTCCGCGATATCGTGGCATCCTAATAGCTAACAGGCACGTGGGGTTCCCGCGAGGGACGTGGAGTTCCGGTGAAGAGTCTAGGCAAGATCATCCGGTCAGTACAGGCCTTTGGAAGGGAATTGTCCCGCAAGGGCACTGCGCCTGATCTGCGGGTTCCCACCATCGGAGTCGCGCTCGGCGGCGGCTTTGCCCGGGGCATGGCGCACATCGGAGTCCTGAAGGTCTTCGAACAGGAAGGAATCCCCGTCCGCATTATCGCCGGCACCAGCGTGGGAGCGCTGATCGGCGCTTGTTACTGCAGTGGCCTTTCCATCGACGAACTCGAAGACGTAGCGCACTCGGTCCGCTTCACCACCTTCGCCCGCTGGACGGTCTCGCGTTACGGTTTCGCCTCCAACGATCGCATGGTGCAGTTCCTGAAGCGCACCTTGAAAGTAAAGACTTTTGAAGAGCTGCGCATTCCCCTCGGTATTACCGCCACCGATTTCAATACCGGCGAAGGCGTGGTCTTTCATTCTGGTTCCATGGTCGACCCCGTGCGAGCCAGTTGCGCCTATCCCGGAATGTTCCTGCCGGTAAATATTCGCGGACGCTGGCTGGTCGATGGCATGCTCTCGCATCCCGTGCCCACCTCGCCCTTGCATGAGATGGGCGCGGACCGCGTGATTGCCGTTCACTTGCGCGGACAGTGGTCGAAAGATGGCGCGCCGCGGCACCTCTTCGATGTGATCGGACAATCTTTCGCCATCGCCCAGGATCAGATGAGCCATCTCTGGCGAGGCGCCGCCGACGTGATCGTCGAGCCCGACGTAGCTGGCTTCGCCTACGACGACTTCAAACGCGCCGGCGAACTAATCACCGCTGGAGAAATAGCCGCTAGAAATGTGCTGCCCGAAGTGCGCAGGTGGCTGGAAGCGCCAGCGACGTCGGCGGCTACGAAGGCGCGTCCGGCAATAGGCCGGCCCGCTCCCGTTCCAGCTGACTGAAAGCCGAAGCCCACGTGGGAACAGCCGCCCTCGGCGGTCCGGTCGAGCGCAACTCGACGGCTTCACCACCATTTCCTCTTTCGTTGACTCACTCGTCCTACCCACGTAAGATTTCCGCGAGTGATCGAACAAACCATCTCGCACTACCGAATGATCGAAAGGCTCGGTGGCGGCGGCATGGGTGTCGTCTACAAGGCGGAAGACATCAAGCTGCACCGCTTCGTCGCCCTCAAATTTCTGCCCGACGAAGTAGCCAAAGATCCCCAGGCCCTCGCTCGTTTCCAACGCGAGGCCCAGGCCGCTTCCGCCTTGAACCATCCCAACATCTGCACGATTTACGAGATCGACGAGCACCTGATCCAAGAAAACCAGGCGCAGGCCTTCATCGCCATGGAGTTTCTGGACGGCCTCACTCTCAAGCACGCGATCGGTGGCCGCCCGCTCGACACTGACACGGCGCTCCAACTAGCTATCGAAATCGCCGATGCCCTCGACGCGGCCCACGCCGAAGGCATTGTTCACCGCGACATCAAGCCGGCGAACATCTTCGTCACCAAGCGCGGCCACGCCAAGATACTCGACTTCGGACTGGCGAAAGTCATGGCTGGCGGTTCCTCCGGCAAAAACGCTGGCGCTACCCGAACCATGGACTCGGCCCATCTAACCAGCCCCGGCACAATGCTCGGCACCGTAGCCTACATGTCACCCGAACAAGTCCGTGGCCGGGAACTCGACGCCCGCTCCGACCTGTTTTCGTTCGGCGCGGTCCTCTACGAAATGGCAACCGGCGATGTGCCTTTCCACGGCGAAAGCCCGGCGGTAATCTGCGAAGCCATCATGAATCGCGCTCCGTTGCCGGTCGTGCGGTTAAATCACGATGCCCCGGCCAGGCTCGAAGACATTATCAACAAGGCGTTAGAGAAAGACATCAACCTGCGCTACCAGCACGCTTCGGAAATGCGCAGCGACTTGCAGCGCCTGAAGCGCGACACCGAATCAGGACGGATGGCGATGTCTGCATCCTCGGGAAGCCAGCAAACCAGCGCCGCAGCGGTATTGCAGAGTTCCGCGCAGGCCAGCGCTGTCAACAGCGTCGGCACCACCCAAGCCTCGGAAGGGAAGCGTTCCTACAAGCTGATTGGCGGAGTCGTTGCCGCCATAGCAGTCGTGGCGCTGGCCGTAGTCTTCTGGCTCTTCAAACAGCGCCCAGCCCCAACCGCCGCGAACGCCGGCCAGAAAACGGTTGCCGTGCTGCCTCTGCAGAACCTCGGCGCCGACAAAGATCTGGATTTCCTGCGCCTGGCCCTGGCTGACGAAATTGCTACGTCGCTCAGCTATGCTCCGTCGCTGACCATTCGTCCGTTTGCGACTACCAGCAAGTACGACTCTCCTGCACTTGATTTGCAGGAGGCCGGTCATGCCATGCACGTCACCGACGTCGTCACCGGCCACTATCTGAAGGAGGGCTCGCAGCTGCAGATTACGCTGGAAGCCGTTGATATCGAGAACAACCGCACCCTTTGGCGCGACACCATGAACGTCGCCGCTCCGGACATGATTGCCATGCAGAGCCAGATCACGGCGAAAGTTCGCCAGGGACTGGTACCAGCTCTAGGTGCGGGCGTGGATTCCGCGGAAGGCGCCACCCGGCCGAAAAACGAAGAGGCCTACGATCTCTATCTCCGCAGCATCTCGGTGCCCCATGATCCCCTGCCCAACAAAGATGCCATCGCCATGCTCGAGCGCGCCGTAGGACTCGATCCCACCTACGCGCCAGCATGGGACGCTCTCGGGCTTCGCTATCACTATGATGCAGCGTATTCGAACGGCGGTGACGAAGCGTTTCAGCGTTCTACTAATGCGCTGGAACGGGCCCTGGCTCTGGATCCTAATTTCATTACCCCCGCCGCTCAGCTAATCGGAGCGCGGGTCGAAAGAGGCGAACTGGTCAAGGCATACAGAGATGCGAAGGCGCTGGTAGACCGGAATCCGGAGAGCGCGATGGCCCACTTTACGCTGGCTTATGTTCTTCGCTATGGAGGAGCTATCCAGGAATCAGCTCGTGAGTGCGATACGGCCTTGTCCCTGGATCCGGGAGACTATGCCTTCCGCTCCTGTGTCTTCACCTTCGATCAACTGGGCAACTACGCGCGGGCCCTGGATTTTCTTCAACTGGATGCCGGGTCAAAGTGGGCAACTGACAACTTGGCGCGGCAGTTGATTCGCGATGGAAAATTCGCGCAGGCCAGGGAGTACGAACAAAAGATTGGGAACGAGATGATGGTAGCGTGTCTGGACGATTCCTCGTCTGCGAATGCCGCAGCCCTCGCCCAGGCAGAGGCGGTCAGGACATTGGCGGACCCTGACCCTGAAGTCCACTACGTGGTTGCTCCCGATTTTTTGGCCTGCGGACAGAAAGATCTGGCCATCCGGCTGCTCAAGACTTCGATCGCGGGCCATTTTTGCGCCTCCACGGGATTGCAGAACGATTCCGCCTTTGCCAAGCTGCGCGGCACGCCTGAGTTCAACGAGCTACTCTCAGCCGCCAAACAGTGCCAGTCCGATTTCCTCGCCCAGAGATCGCAAGCCACACCGTAAGCAAGCCTCCCCTTTGGACCGCAAGCGAAACCATTGACAAGGTGACATAGAAGCTCGATAATAATGACTAGTCAGACTAGTCAGGATATGAACAAACTAACGCCATGAAAGAAACCACTCGCCGCCACCCAAGTTCGAAGACTGCTCAAGAATCCTGGCAGATTCAGAGCGCTAAAGCCCGTTTTAGTGAGGTCTTTCGCCGCGCCCGCACTGAAGGTCCGCAGCGCATTACCAAGCAGGGCAAAGAAGGCGTGGTAATGGTTGCCGAGGAGCAATATGACCGACTGGTGGGTAAGACTCGCCAGCCCAAAAGTCTGGTGCAATTCTTCCGCCAGTCGCCACTGGTGGGCATTGAGCTAGATCTCAAGCGGGACCGCACCGGCGCACGCGACATCGATCTATAGGCGAGTGACTCATGAGCGGGTTTCTGCTCGATACGAATTGCATCTCCGAAATAGTCCGCAGCAAGCCTGATCCCCGCGTGCTGCAGTGGATGGCGGCCGCCGATGAAAGTCTGCTCTACCTGAGCGTGCTTACGCTGGGCGAAATTCGCAAAGGCATGGCCGGTTTGTCTCAGAGCAAACGCAGGACCCAGCTGGAAATATGGCTGGAGCTGGAACTGCGCTGCCGCTTTTCGGGCAGGGTCCTTGGCATCGATGCAGCGATCGCCGACCGCTGGGGTCTCCTTGCCGCCGAGGCAAAACATAAAGGAAGACCTTTGTCGGCCATCGACGGTTTGTTGGCCGCGACCGCGTTTCATCACAATCTCACCATCGTCTCCCGCAACCTCGGCGATTTTGCTGGCACGCAGGTGCCGATCCTGAATCCTTGGGAAGCGTAACCTTCAACTCTACGCGGCAGCTGACACCTTCTCCGCTTCCTCGCAAATCCGCTTCCAAGCCTTCTCCACGTGCCGAGCCTCGGTATGGGTCTGCCCAACGCAGAAGCGCAGCGTGAACTTCCCGTTCAGCTTGGTGTGTGTGAGGAACAAATCTCCGCTGCGATTCAGCCGATCCATGATGGTTTGATTCGCGGCGTCCCCGCCCTTGTGGCGAAAACAGACCAGGTTCAACGGCACCGGCGCCGCAAGCTCAAAGCTCTTCTCCTCGCGAACCCAGTGCGCGAAAATCTGCGCCAGCTGCACGTGGCGGCGGATATGGTGCTGCAAACCCTCGACGCCATAGTGGCGGATCACAAACCACAGCTTCAGCGACCGAAAGCGCCGCCCCAGCTGAATATGCCAGTCCCGATAATCAATCACCGCGCCTGATTCTGTTGCCTGATTCTTCAGATATTCCGGCAGGATGCTCAGCGTCTGGATCAGCGCTTTACGGTCCGCGATCCAAAAGCAGTTGCAGTCGAAGTTCGTAAACATCCACTTATGCGGATTGAAGTTGTAACTGTCGGCGAACTCGACTCCGTTCTGCAGATGACGAAACTCCGGGCAAAGAGCAGCCGTTCCCGACATGGCCGCGTCGACATGCAGCCAAAGATTGTGCCGGCGCGAGACCTCAGCGATCGCTGCGATCGGATCCATCGCATTCGAAGAAGTCGTGCCCACCGTAGCGCAAACAAAGCAGGGAAGCAGCCCCGCCCGCTTGTCGGCCTCAATCTGGCGAGCCAGAACGTCTGGGCGCATGGCGAAGTGTTCGTCGACTTCGATCAAGCGCAAATTGGAGACGCCGATACCGCAGATCATCGCCGCCTTTTCCAGCGAGGAGTGCGTCTGCGAAGACGCGTAAGCAACGAGCCGGCCATCACAACCCGTTTGATTGCTGGTGTAATGGGTGGCGCGTTCGCGCGCGGCCAGCAGGGCGCACAGAGCGGCACTCGAGGCCGTGTCTTGAATCACTCCGCCGCCGCTATTCGACGAAAGGAATTTCTCCGGCAAGCCAAGCATGGGCACCAGCCAGTCGAGCACATGCGTTTCCAGTTCAGTACACGCCGGACTGGTCGACCAAAGCATGCCCTGCACGCCCAGCCCGGAAGAGAGAAGATCGCCGAGGATCCCCGGGCCGGAAGCGTTGCAAGGAAAGTAGGCGAAAAAATTCGGAGATTGCCAGTGCGTGATGCCCGGCAAAATTATCTTCTCCACATCTTTCAACAACGCGTCAAACGGCTCGCCCCGCGCTGGCGCATTCGGCGGCAGCGAGGCGCGAATCTGCCCCGGCTTCACCTGCGAGAGCACCGGAAACGACTCAATGCGGGAGTGGTAGTCGGCGATCCAATCCACCACGGCATGACCGTAGCGCCGGAATTCGTCGGGAGTCATGTGAAAAGATTTTTCGTCAGACATTGTTCTCCAGAAACTAACAAGTCAGGAAGATGTGAACTTGCGATTCTACGCGCGCCCCAGCCGTCCAAAATACAACCGCGTCTTGTATTCGAATACGGCCCGGCCTTCGACGGCATATGCCTCAAAGATGCGGCGCAGTTCGCGCAGCATGCCCGCATGCCGGGGATGCCCCGGCCCAGGCGCATAAGACGACGACAGCAGCCGGCCTTCCACGCCCGCATAGTCAAACTCCTGTCGTGTCGCAAACGCTCGCGCTTGAAACGGCGCTGGATCAAAGAATTCGTTGATCGCCGACGTCGTATGCTCGTGGCGAATATCCTGATAATCAGTGGCATAGGTCAAGAGCAACTGCTCATAATCGCGCAAAAACGGAGTCGAATCGGTCAGGCGTTCGTTCCACAAAAGCACCAGCCAGCCTCCCGGTTTGAGGATGCGCACGAACTCGTGCCTCGCCTGCCCGCGGTCGAACCAGTGCGCGGCCTGCGCCGCAGTGACGAAGTCCACACTCTGATCCGCTAGGGTAGTCGCCTCCGCTGTTCCCGCAAAGCTGGTGAATTTCGGAAACGCCGCCAGCAGACGCTCGCCCGCTTGCCGCATCTCCGCATTCGGTTCGACGCCGTAGACCGGATTGCCATTCTCCAGCAGCATGCGAGTCCAAATGCCGGTGCCCGACGCGATGTCAGCAATCAAATGGCTGGCGATCAAGCCGCATTCAGACTTCAGTTCTAGAATAACCTCGGGCGGATATCCGGGCCGGAAGCGCACGTAGTTCTCGACGCGATCAGAGAAGCGGCTGGTGGCATTGGAGGCTGGCATGGGGACCTGCAAGCAGCAAGCTGTTCATCTTGCCTGGAGTCCCATCTTAAATCGCAGGGCGCTCAAGTTGCGATACCATTCCAAGTAAGCCAGAAAAGCATTGATCGCATGAGAATCGTCATCAAAGTCGGCACCAGCCTCATCGCTCCCGGAGGTCAGATCGACGCGAACCTGCTGCGCGCCATGGTCGATCAGTTCGATCTCAGCCAGAATGAGTATCTGATCGTCACTTCCGGCGCAATTGCCGCCGGCGCTTCAGGACTCAGGTTGAGCAAGCGGCCCAGCGGTGTCCCCGCGATGCAGGCCTGTGCGGCTGTCGGACAAAGCCAGCTGATGCATACCTACGAGCGGCTCTTTTTCGGCAAAAAGATAGTCGCGCAGCTGCTGCTTTCGAGCGACGACTTCACCTCGCCGGTCCGCTACCGCAATTTGCAGAACGCGCTCGCCGAACTGCTGGCTCTGGGTGTGGTGCCGATCGTGAATGAAAATGACAGCGTCAGCGTCCGCGAACTGGAAGGCGCTTTCGGCGACAACGACGAACTGAGTGCGCTGCTCGCCACCGCGGTAAGAGCCGACTGGTTGTTGCTGTTGACCAATGTCGATGGCCTGCTGATTCCGAACGGACACAAGAAATCCAGGCTGCAACGCGTCGTGCGCAAACTGACTCCTGCGCTGGAAGCGCAGTGCAACGGCAAGAGCGCGCTGGGACGCGGAGGCATGATTTCTAAACTGCGCGCCGCCAAGCTGGCCAGCGAGGGCGGTGTCCACGTTGCGATTGTGAATGGCCGTCATCCGCAGGGAATCACGCTGGGCATGCAGCGCAAGATAGGAACGTATTTTCCTCCCCGGTAGAGATGGGACAGGCAGGGGTGAGAAGAGTAAGAGCAGCGCTGATGGCAGAGACCGTCGTCAACTCGGCTTCCACGCAGGAAAAGCTGCTGCGGGCGCGCGCAGCAGCAGCACGGTTGGCACTGCTCTCAACCGGGGAGAAGAACGCACTGCTGCTGGCGATCGCAGATGCGCTCGAAGCTCATGGGCAAACGATTCTGTCGGCCAATCGCGAAGATGTGGAAAGTTCCGGTCTCGAAGGCGCCATGCGCGATCGCTTGCTATTGACTCCAGCCCGGATCAACGAGATGGCCCAAGGTGTTCGTGAAGTCGCAGCACTCGGCGATCCAATTGGCGAAACGCTGGCCGAATGGACCCGCCCCAACGGCCTGCATATTCGCAAAGTGCGCGTGCCGCTGGGCGTGGTAGGAATCATTTACGAATCGCGGCCCAACGTAACGGTAGATACAGCCGTGCTCGCCCTGAAAACCGGTAACGCAATCGTGTTGCGCGGCGGCAAAGAAGCGGCCCGCAGCAATCAGTGTCTGGCAGAGATTCTTGCGGCTGTGCCCGGAGTGCCGGAAGGCGCAATCGAACTCCTCGATTCGAGCACGCGGCACTCAGTGCACGAACTGATAAAGGCGCGGGGACTCGTGGATGTCATCATTCCGCGCGGAGGTGTAGAACTGATCGCATTCGTTACTGAGAATTCCGTCGTGCCTGTGATCGAAACCGGAGCGGGGAACTGCCACATCTTCATCGACGAATCCGCCGACTTCGACATGGCCGATCGAATCGTGATCAACGCCAAGACGCAGCGCCCGTCGGTGTGCAACGCCGCCGAGAAGCTGCTGGTGCATGAACGGATCGCGGCGGAATACGTCCCGCGAATCACGAAGACGCTGACCAACGCCGGGGTCGAAGTTCGGGGAGACGGGAAATCCCGCAGCTTGGGAGCTGGATTGAACATTGCGCCCGCCACCGAGCAGGACTGGTACGAAGAATATCTGCGGATGTGCATAGCGGTCCGCGTGGTGGCAAGCGTAGATGATGCGATTGCCCACATCAACCGTTATTCCACGAAGCACTCTGATTCCATCGTGACGAGCGATGAAGCCAATGCCCGCAAGTTTTTGCGCGGAGTAGATTCCGCCGCAGTGTACTGGAACGCCTCAACCCGTTTTACCGATGGCGGGGAATTCGGCTTCGGCGCCGAAATGGGCATCAGCACCCAGAAGTTGCACTGCCGCGGTCCGTTCGCGCTGGCCGAACTCACTTCTTCAAAGTACGAGATCGTGGGGACCGGGCAGGTGCGGTAGTTCTTCGGCCTCTCGCGTAGATTCTCCACCATCGTTTCCGCCTTCAACGCGAAGTAGTAGTCCCCGTTGTGCTACCTTACTTACTTTCACCACGGGAGCCTCAATGAGATTGTTCTCATCAGTTCTTCTTTCTTCTGTCATCCTACTTTCGTTTCTGGCGATCAGTGTCAGCGGTCATGGGCCATTGCCCCCTGGGTACCAACCAATTTTCGGCTTTCGCGACGCCGCTTCTGAAAACGCTACCGAGTCCCGTTTTATTGCCGTCCCCGATCCCAGGCTCGCGGAAGAGCATTTGCGCACGCTGACCCAGGCTCCGCACATGGCAGGCACCCCCGAGGACAAGGCCACGGCAGATTACGTGGCAGCGAAGTTTCGCGCCGCTGGCCTCGACACCGAGATCGTCGAATACAAAGCATGGTTTAACTACCCATCAGAAATCAACGTCGACATCACCGCGCCCCCTGGGGTCGAAATGCACGGCCCCACGCGCGAGCACGTCGATGGCGATCCCTACGACGACGATCCGCGAGTCGTTATGCCGTTCAGCGGCATGTCTCCATCGGGAGATGCTGAGGCCGATGTGGTCTATGCCAACTACGGCACACCGGAAGATTTCGAGAAATTGGAGAAGCTGAAGATCGATGTCCGCGGCAAGATCGTCCTTGTTCGCTACGGCCAGAATTTCCGCGGGGTGAAGGAATTCATCGCGCAAGAACATGGCGCGGCGGGAGTGATTATCTACTCCGATCCGTTCGACGACGGCTGGCGGCGTGGCGATAAGTATCCTGTGGGCCCGTGGCGGCCGGATACTGGCGTGCAGCGCGGATCAGTGGGATACATGTTCGAGTTCCCCGGCGATCCAACAACACCGGGAATAGCATCGCTACCATCGCTGCCCGATAGCCAGCGCATCTCCCCGGAGCAGTCGGCGCAGATGCCGAAGATTCCGGTCACGCCGCTTTCCTACCATGACGCCTGCCCCATTCTGCAACATCTGGGAGGGCCTGACTCGCCCCGCGAATGGCAGGGTTCGCTGCCTTTCACCTATCATGTGGGACCGGGACCGGTGCGAGTGAAGATGCATCTCAAACAGGATTATCAGTTCCGCACTCTTTGGGATGTGATCGGCCGAGTGCGCGGCAGTGAGTTTCCCGACGAATGGGTTGTCGCCGGCAATCACCGCGACGCGTGGGTGTATGGTGCGGTCGATCCGAACAGCGGCACCGCAGCGATGCTTGAAACGGTGCACGGAGTGGGCGAGTTGCTGAAGTCAGGTTGGAAGCCGAAGCGCACGATGATTTTCGGTAGTTGGGATGGCGAAGAAGAAGGATTGATGGGTTCCACGGAATGGGCCGAGCAGCACGAAGCCGAACTGGGCGGTGCAGCTGCATATTTCAACATGGATGTAGGGGTGTCCGGACCGAAGTTCGGAGCCTCTGCCGTTCCCAGCCTGAAGCAGTTTTTGCGCGACGTCACGAAAGCCGTACCGAGTCCCAAGGGCGGCACTGTGTACGAAGCTTGGCAGAAGTCCGATCAGCCTCAGTCGCCGGCCGAAGCAATCGGCGATTCGCGCCGCAAGCCCGCTGCTCCGGCCAATGGCGACGTTCAGGTCGGCGACCTCGGCAGTGGCTCCGACTACAGCGCCTTCCAGCAGCACCTGGGCGTGCCTTCCAGCGATATTAATTCCACCGGTCCGTATGGCGTGTATCACTCAGTGTTCGATGATTTTGCCTGGTTCAAGAAATTCGGCGATCCCGATTTCGTCTACGAGCAGCAGATGGCGCGAGTCTTCGGCCTGGAGGCATTGCGCATGGCCGATGCCGACGTGCTGCCCTACGACTACGAAGAATATGGAAAGGAGATTGGCGTTTATCTCGACGAGGCCAGGAAAAGGGCTGAAAATAAATTCGGCGAGCACGGGCTCGACCTGAGTCCAGCGATCGCGGCAGCAAAACATTTTCAAGATGCCGGGGCGAAGATCGCAGGGAAGCAGAAGAATCCGCCGCGAGATCCCGCGCGGTTGAATCAGGCGCTGCGGGGCGCCGAGCGCGCTCTGCTGATGCCCGAGGGGCTGCCGCACCGTCCTTGGTTTCGCCATGCGATTTACGCTCCGGGAGAATACACGGGATACGCCGCGGTCGTGATTCCAGGAGTGAACGAGGCTCTCGACAAAGGCGACGCGGAGCGCGCGCGCCAGCAGTTGGCCGTTTTGACCTCTGCGCTCGAGCGCGCGGCAAAGGTGCTCGAAAGTTACCGGTAACAGTTATGACGCCCACAACGCACGCTCTCGGGCAGTTCTTGCGCACGCTGCCACATTCGGCCGCGGCTACTTTTCTGGCGTTGTTTCCCATCGTCGATCCCTTCGGCGGAATTCCCATCTTCTTCAGCATGACATCTTCCTGGACCCCTCAGGATCGCAGGAATACCGCCTTTAAGACGGGTCTCTGGGTCTTCGTCATTCTGGTCACGTTTCTGTTTTTTGGCCGCTTCGTGCTGCATTTTTTCGGCATCTCGTTACCCGTCCTGAAAATTGCCGGAGGACTGATCGTCGCCAACACCGCGTGGGGCATGGTCACTTCCCATGCGCGAATCACGCCTGAGGAGAGCCACGAGGCGCAGGATAAGGAAGACATCTCCCTGACGCCACTCGCTATGCCGTTGATGTCCGGTCCGGGTGCCATCGGCGTGGTCATGGGGCTGGCGGCGAATGTTGACAGCGCTGCGTCGTATTTGGGCATGGTGATCGGCATCGCCGGCATCGCGCTTTCCGTTTTGCTGTTCTTCTGGCTGGGAGGGCCGCTGGTGCGGCGTTTGGGACCGAATGCGGTCGGAGCGATCAACAAGATCTTCGGTTTTCTGATTCTCGCTATTGCCGTTCAGTTGGTGTGGGATGGCGTGGCCGACTTCAACACCTAGCTGGCTGCGGGTGGACTGCGAGCCCCTCTGTGGAAATCTCCTGAAAGAATACTCTAGGAGCTGATCTCGAACGCCGCTCTTGAGATGGCTTCATCCCGGGAAAATCTAAGTTTCCGGGGTACCCCCCTCCCCCCCGCCCTCTGAATGCCTTGACTGGCGCGGGGTCTGCAAAAAGTGTCTGCAAAATCTTGATGTCAAAGAGCTTAGAGGTCAAAATCTTGACAACAAAGGAGTTAGGCCCTCTGTCGCGGTGTTGATCCGTAGCGCCTTCGCCTCGACTATCATCCGCCTGTTTCGCGAGAGGGGCAAGGTTAGATGTCACATGCGACCTGTGGATTTCTTCGATTCCGGTCCCCGCCGCTAAGACCATTCACCCTAGGTCCGGAGCTCGGATCGCGGTGGTTTTCGCGCACTGTGGCGGAAGTGAAGGATCTCGATCTCGCGAGGGGCTATGAAGCAGCTTCCGAACTCGCGCCCGCTTGCGCATGATGCTGCCCATACGAGGAAAACGGGTGAGTAGATCCAGATGGTCCAGTAAGGAACTACCGAAGCGCGACGCAGCGTCCGCGTCGTCTTCGGCTATGTGGCCGATGATTTCGGCGAGATCGTTCAGCGCCCTTTGCGTGTAGAGGATGCGGTAATCCACTTGGGCAGCCGCTCGCGGACTTCTTCGGCGGGGATGGTTCGACCAGCTTTCGCGTCCCGAATCCCTTCATCAATGGCGGCGAGCGTTTCCTCGTCTTCCTCGTCGAGGATGGGCGCGGGACTTTCGAGTTCGAACTTCTTGGCCTTCGCCATAGGCTTATCGTAGGCTGGAATCGGCGGGCGGCGCAATGCAATTCGCTACCCGTCTTCCCGACGGTCCGCGTCCCAGCGCAAGAAGAAAACGCCCGGCTACTTAATCGAGACCAGCCGCTCCACCAGCTCCGAGTAATCCTTCTTCTCGATCCCATGCACCTGCTTGTTGTACTCGTCGACCTTCGACGAATAATTCATCGAGCAGAATTTCGGGCCGCACATGGAGCAGAAGGCTGCTTCTTTGTAGAAGTCGTCGGGCAGGGTTTCGTCGTGCATCGAGCGCGCCGTCTCAGGATCGAGTGAGAGTGCGAACTGTTTTTCCCAATCGAATTTGTAGCGGGCGTAGCTGAGGGCGTCGTCGCGGTCGCGGGCGCCGGGGCGTCCGCGGGCAATGTCGGCGGCATGGGCGGAAATCTTGTAGGCGATGATGCCGTCCTTGACGTCTTTTTCGTTTGGCAAACCTAAATGCTCTTTCGGCGTGACGTAGCACAGCATGGCCGCGCCGTACCATCCGATCATGGCGGCGCCGATGGCCGAAGTGATGTGGTCGTAGCCGGGGGCGATATCGATGACCAGCGGGCCGAGCGTGTAGAACGGAGCTTCGTAGCAAAGCTCGACTTCTTTTTCGACCTGCTCCTTGATCTTGTCCATGGAGACGTGGCCGGGGCCTTCGATCATCACCTGTACGTCGTGCTGCCAGGCTTTTTTTGTTAACTCGCCGAGCGTAGCCAGTTCGGCGAACTGGGCTTCGTCGCTGGCGTCGGCCACGCAGCCGGGACGCAGGCCGTCTCCGAGCGAAAAGCTCACGTCATATTTCTTGAAAATTTTGCAAATGTCGTCGAAGCGTTCGTAGAGGAAGTTCTGCTTGTGGTTATAAGCCATCCACTGCGCGAGGATGGCGCCGCCGCGGCTCACGATGCCGGTAATGCGCTTCGAAATCATCGGGAGATACTGAATCAGCACGCCGGCGTGAATGGTCATGTAGTCGACGCCTTGCGCGGCCTGTTCTTCGATGACTTCGAGCATGACTTCGGCATTCAGATCTTCTACGCGCTTCACGCGCGCGATGGCTTCGTAAATCGGCACCGTGCCGATGGGAACCGGAGAATGCCGCAGAATGGCTTCGCGAATTTCATGAATGTTGCCACCGGTGGAGAGGTCCATCACGGTGTCGGCGCCGTAATGCACGGCGGTGTGCAGCTTTTTTAATTCCTCGTTCACTTCCGAGGTGACGGCCGAGTTGCCGATGTTGGCGTTGATCTTGCACAGCGACGCCACGCCGATCGCCATGGGCTCCAGTTCCGGATGATTGATGTTGGCGGGAATAATCATGCGGCCGCGGGCCACTTCGTCGCGTACCAGTTCGGGCGAAAGCTTTTCGCGATGAGCTACGTAGCCCATTTCGTCCGTAATCACGCCCTGACGCGCGTAGTGCATCTGCGAGAAGTTGCCGTCGGTGTTTGCTTGCCTGCGCTGGGCCAGCCACTCAGCGCGAGGCTTGGGGACGCTGTGGCCGTTGTTGCCATTGCCGAAGTTTCCGTTCGTGGAGGTCATGTGTTGGAGCCAGCTTTCGTCTGGATTCTACTGGACCCGATTATAACCCCGACGCGCCGGGAGAATGGCGCGTCACTGCATTTGCTCGGCGCATTCCAGCGAAGTGCAACCGCCGGGGCCCTGGGTGCGAACGTTGCCCATCGCGTTCTTGATGTGAATGGTGGTCATCCCCGCGGGATAGGCCCACCAAAGCCGGCGGATGACGCGGTCTCCGGGCAGCCACGCGTGCGGCTTCTTGAGTTCGTAAGTCACCAGAAATTCCGCTGTATACAGCGCCAGGCCTCTGGCCATGACGGGTTGGTTTGCTGGCGAACTGGCGACCCAGGGAGCGCCGGCGGCGTACTCGTGGTCGAGTACGAGCTGGCGGCTGGTGAAGCGGAAACTTTCGGCTCCGCCGAGCGCACCCATGATTGCGAAAAACTTTTTATCCAATACTTTTACGTTCTCGGGCTTTGCCGTAGCAGGTGGGGAGGTGGTCTCCATCGGCTCGCCCAAAAGTGATTCAGGCGCGATTTTGTTGAAGTCTGTGTTCTGAGCGGCAAGCGGGCTTGCCAGCAATACTGCAAGGCTCAACAATGCGAACGAGTTCAATCTTGTCTCCTGCTCATCAGAATGGGGCGGTGCAGCAGGAAGACTGGCAGCCGCGTTATGCGCCCGGCAAATGTTTTCGGGGCATGCCCGTTAGAAGAGCAAGCGCGTGCCCAAACAGCGGCGATTGCTTTTCAATGCAATTGGCCTGTTTCTCGACTCTTCGTTGAAGGGTTGGCGGCTTGACGCGCAAGACTTTCGTCGAACCTATGTCTAATGTTTCCTTCCGCGCTCAAAGCCTTTCTAATGTTGATTCGTCTAATGTTGGGTCGGCCGATTAGGGTTTGAGCCGTTCGGTAAGTGTGGCGGCGCTTGCCCATACGGATGGGCGCGCCTAAAATCTAAACCGTTCTTAAAAAGGAGAGTTTTCGTATGCGAGTGTTTCGGCCCTTGCCGCTCATTTTGCTTTTTGTGAGTGTGGTCAGCTTCGGTCAAACGTCTTCCGCCGCTAAACCGGCGCCTCGCTTCAGTCTTGACACCATCGACAAGAGCGTCGATCCCTGCGTGGATTTCTACCAGTACGCCTGCGGGAACTGGATTAAGAGCGCGGAGATTCCTGCGGACCAGTCGCGGTGGGGCGGCTTCATGGAAGTTCGCGAACACAATCGCGACGTCGAGCACGAGATTCTGGAGAAGGCGGCCGCCGGTGGCGCGGGCCGCGATGCGATCGATCAGAAAATCGGGGATCTCTACGGCTCCTGCATGGACGAGAAAGCCGTGGATGCGAAAGGCATCGCGCCCCTCAAGCTCGAGCTAGATCGAATCGCAGCAGTGCGCGACAAGGCTGCGCTGATCGACGAGATCGCGCACGTGCAGCTGATCGGACCGAACCCGCTGTTTAACTTTTACTCTCAGTCCGACCTGCACAATGCCGATCAGGTCATCGCCTACATCGATCAGGGCGGCCTGTCGTTGCCCGACCGCGATTACTACATCAAGGACGATGCCGATAAAGCGGCAATACGGCAGCACCTGGTGGAGTATGCGACCCAGGTGTTCACACTTTCCGGCCAAAGCCCGCAGCAGGCAGCCCATTCGGCGCAAACCGTGCTGACCATCGAAACCTTGCTGGCGGTGTACTCGATGGACCGCACCCAGCGCCGCGATCCGAAAAACCGCGACCACAAGATGACGCGCGATGAGGCAGTCGCACTCGGACCGAACTTTTATCTGAACCGCTTTTTTACCGCGATCGGTGCGCCCGACTTTACGCAGCTGAACGTTACCAATCCAGATTTTTTTAAGGAAGTGAATGGCGTGCTCGAAGCCGAGCCGCTCGACGCCTTGAAAACCTATGTGAGCTGGCACGTGCTGAACGCCGCGGCTCCCTGGCTTTCTCAGCCATTCGTCGAGGCCAACTTCAAGTTCCAGCAGAGCCTCAACGGGCAGAAGGAAATTCAGGCTCGCTGGAAGCGCTGTGTCACCCTCACCGATCGCGAACTGGGCGAGGCGCTGGGGCAAAGATACGTAGAGGCAACCTTTGGAGCGGAAGGCCGGCAGCGCATGCTCAAGATGGTGGACGCTCTCGAGAAATCTCTGGATGAAGACATTCAAGATCTTTCCTGGATGAGCGCCGAAACTAAGAAGGAGGCCAAGGTAAAGCTCGATGCCATTCGCAACAAGATCGGCTATCCCGACGTGTATCGCGACTACAGCTCGGTGGTGATCAAGCGCGATGACCTGCTGGGCAACGTAAATCGGGCCAATGAATTCGAATCAAAACGCGAGATTGCGAAGATTGACAAGCCGCTCGATCGCAAGGAATGGGGCATGACTCCGCCGACGGTGAATGCCTATTACAGTCCGTCGTATAACGAAATCGTATTTCCGGCCGGCATCCTGCAGCCGCCGTTTTTCGACAAGAACATGGACGACGGCGTCAACTTTGGCGGTATCGGTTTGGTGATTGGCCACGAACTTACCCACGGTTTCGATGACCAGGGCCGCAAGTACGATCCGGAAGGCAACCTGCACGACTGGTGGACCGAGCAGGATGGGAAGGAATTCGAGAAGCGAGCCAGTTGCGTGGCCAACGAATACTCGAACTTCGTCGCCGTCGATGACCTGAAGCTGAACGGCCGTCTCACGCTGGGCGAGAACACGGCCGACAACGGCGGCGCGCGCATCGCGCTTCGTGCGCTCGAACACATGATTGCCGACGACAAAACCGGAAAAGAAGGCGAGAAGATTGACGGTTACACGCCGGAGCAGCGCTTCTTCCTGGGGTTCGGGCGGGTGTGGTGTGAGAAAGTGCGTCCCGAGCAGGCCCGCTTGTGGGTACTGACTGATCCGCACTCACCTGGAAAATACCGGGTCGACGGCGTCGTGCAAAACATGCCGGAGTTCCAAAAGGCCTGGGGCTGCAAAGCCGGGCAGCCCATGGTGGCGGAGAACGCCTGCCACGTCTGGTAGACATGTCTGGTAGATAAAATTGCAGGGACAGCAGCCCCTTCGACTTCGCTCAGGGCAGGCTCTCGGCTGTCCCTACCAGATTCATCGCGGTTGATCCCAACCGCTCAGCCGCGGCCACCAGCGCCGAACGTTGAGGCAGTACCCTTCGTAAGCTGCCCCGAATTTCCTGCGCAAAGTCGGTTCTTCATAAAAAACAACGAACAGATGCACGCCGAGTGCAACCGCCGCGACGGCCACAATCAGTCTGGGATCAGGGTGTCCGAAGATCACCCACAGCCCAATCCATCCCGCCGCGAAGCCCACGTACATGGGATTGCGCACGTACCGGTAGAAACCAACTACGACCAGGCGCTGCGGCGGAGCAATGGGAGCAGGCGTGCCGCGCCCGGTCCATCCGAAGTCCCAGACGCAACGTAGCGCAACCGAGAATCCCAGCACTGACGGAATCCCTGCCAGCCATCGCCAGCGCGCTGAGCCCGCCGTTTCCGGGGTGAAACCGAGCCACTGCGGAAGCAGCCAGAACCAGAGGCCGAAGAACGCCGCGCCCACCAACAGCGAGCCGGCCGCCGTTAGCCAACGATAGCCGTCCTCACCTTCGGGATTCCGAACAGAATGTGCATCGGTCATAGGTCCCTCCACTAAATGTTGCCGGCATGGACATCGCTACAGGGACGTTCGCCCCGTTTTCACTTTGTTGCTGGCTTCGAGCGCCGGGCCAATTCCATTTCAATACCTTCCGGGGACACCATCGTTCCCACTTGCGTCGTGTTTGGTTGAATTGTCAGCAAAGTCACACGCATCACACGGGCTGTATGCGCCGCATCCAAAACTTTCACCACGCTTGCATAAGGCGCTCTGGCGTCTGCCTTGATGTAAAGAGTCTGTGTGTACGACTCGCGAGCCTTGAGCTTTTCAGCAAGCGCTTCGGGCGTGACCGGATCGATTCCGAGATAAAGTCCTCCGCTATCCGTCACGGTGATAATTAGCGCTTCCTGGTTGTCGGCATCGGGTACCGGAACCGCGCTGCTGGTGCGGGCCAACTCTAAGCTGATCCCTTTTTGCATCGCCTGTGCACCGCTCTGCGCTGCCGCGGAAATCGTAGTTACAACTGCCAGCAATGCCACGCTCCATACTCTGTTATTCAGTACTCTGTTGTTCAGTCTCGCGAGATTATTTGTCTTAAGCCAAGTCATAAGTTTCCCCTTCCTAGCCGTTTCCGGCCGGTTATTCGTTTATTGCTTACTGCGCCTTCGCTCCGCCCAGTGATGCGGTTGCGAGCGTGCCACCCAGTCCCATGGTTTCGACCGCTGAAGATGGCACGATCACCATCGAGCCTTTTTCCTTAATGGCTTCGTAGAGCATGTTCATGGCGCGCAGATGCAAGGCCACGGGGTTCTCCGCGTAGGATGCCGCAGCCTGCACAAAGCTGTCGGCAATTTCCTTTTCCGCCTGGCCGAGAATGATTCGCGCCTGCCGCTCGCGCTCGGCCTGCGCCTGCCGTGACATCGCGTCTTCCAATCCCTGCGGAATCCTCACGTCGCGAATCTCGACCGATTGCACGGTGATGCCCCAGGGATTTGTTTTCTCGTCGAGAATGCGTTGTAACTCGCGACCTAGCGTTTCGCGCTCAGTGATCATCTGCGCCAACTCGTGACGGCCAATCGACTCGCGTAGCGCCGTCTGGGCGCTCATGTTGATGGCCTCGATGAAGTTCTCGACTTCCAGAATTGATTTCTCCGCGTTCCACACCAGCCAGAACACGATGGCGTCGACATTGACCGGCACGGTGTCGCGGGTGAGCGTCGATTCCGCGGAAACGCTGGCCACGCGGACACGCTGATCGACGTAGGCGCTCAACGTTTCCACGATAGGTACGATGTGGAAGAGACCCGGCCCGCGCAGGCCGACATAATGCCCTAGTCGCAGCACCGCAACCTTCTCCCACTGGCGCACGACTTTGATGGCGAACAGGAGATAGATGCCCAGCGCGGCGCCGGCGATGATCCCGGCGGGATTGTGAATGGCGGCGGTAACGATCGCGCCGGCCAACAGGCAGATGACAAACAATGACCTTCCGATGCCGCTGATCTGACCGATTTCGATTTTTGTCATGGTCTCTATCTCCTTTGCGTGGAATGAGGCGCTAATTCGCGAAGACGATCGAGCAGTTCTTCCACCGTGAACCCCGAAGCGCCGGCGCGAGAGGCGAATTCGCTGGCCAGTTGTGCGAGTTGCCGCTCGCGCTCCGCATTGTTTCTGGTGATCTTTTTCTCGCTGATGAAGGTGCCGGTTCCCTGGTGGGTTTCGAGCATGCCGCCAAGCTCAAGCTCGCGGTAAGCGCGTAGAACCGTGTTGGGATTGATGGCCAGATCGACTGCGAGTTGCCGCACGGTGGGAAGTTGATCGCCGGAGGAGAGCGCGCCCGCGGCCATGCCGGCTCGAACTTGGTCGATGATCTGGCGGTAAACCGGAACTCCGCTGCGCAGGTCGAGTTTGAGCTGGAAAGCCTGCGCGCGAGTGGAATTGCGTCCCATGTGCACCAGTGTACTATACGACTAGTACACTAAGTCAAGAGGAAAATCGCCATTGGCTTGGCAGGCGTCCCTCACTGGCTTCCCTCAGTGCTTCGCTGGCGCCTTGAAGCCTTTGCGGCGTTGTTCACTGTAGCGATGCAGCGCGTCGAGGATGATGGGATAGGCTTCGCCGGCCGGGCGTATCTCGTCCACTTCCACGGCCTTGCCCTCAAGCTGTTTGTAATCCTGAAAGAAGCGTCGCAGCATGAGCATGCGGTGGGGCGGCATTTCCGCGGCTTCGTGGTAGGAGTTGAATTCGGGATCTTCGGTGGCAACGGAAATGATTTTATGATCTTGCTTGCCGGCGTCGATCATAGTCATCAGGCCGATGGCGCGGGCGTGAATGATGGTAAGCGGCACGACGGGTTCCTGGCAAAGCACGAGAACATCGAGCGGATCGTCGTCCTCGGCCAGCGTTTGCGGAATGAAGCCGTAGTTGGCGGGATAGTAAACGGCGGAGTAGAGAACGCGATCGAGCTTGATCAGGCCGCTCGCTTTGTCGAGTTCATACTTCACGCTCGAGCCGAACGGGATCTCGATGACGCAATCGAATTCCTGTGGGAGCTTGTCGCCGGGAGTTACATCGTGCCAGGGATGAATCATGGGACTTTAAAGCTAACTCCCATTCTAGCGGAGGACCGGTCTGAGCGAGTGCGTCCTTCCGGAATCTTGATTCTGGGCGCGGCGTCGCGTATCGTCTTAGTGGTCGCGAGTTTGCTCCTGTGGGTGATTGCTTATGTCGAGCCAAGGCAAAACTTATCTAAAATTCGGCGGGGCCACGCTGTTGATTCTGTTCCTGCTGGGCTATCTCGCTTATACCGGCGTGCAGGACAGCAAGAGCTACTACGTCACCATCAGCGAGCTGCACAAGATGGGGAATGGCGCTTACTCGAAACGCCTGCGAGTCGCGGGTAATGTGCAGCCGGGCTCGATCAAGCGCACTGGAACTCACGTTGAGTTTGTGCTGATGGAGCAGGATCAGCTGCTCCGGGTGGATTACACCGGGACCGAAGCGCCTCCTGATACTTTCAAGGACGATTCCCAGGCGCTGGCCGATGGCAGCTTTGGCCGCGATGGCGTTTTTCATGCCAAGGCGTTGCAGGCCAAGTGCGCGTCGAAGTATGCGCCCAAGCAGCCCGGCACGCCCGCTAACGGAATGCCATCCAACGAGCCAGCTAAGAGCATGACGCAGGTGCAGACCGGCTCTCAACCCGCCATGGCTTCGAACTAAGTCTGAAGTCGACTAGCCATCAGCTCGTAATCTCTTCGCCCGCTCGACTTCGCCGCAGGCTTTCGCTATCTTCATACCTTTCCCCTTGCTCCCATGAATGTAAGCGCATCCGAAACCTCGGCCTCGGCCGGAATCATCGCTGTCAGGAATCTGGTCAAGCAGTTTGGGCGCTTCGCTGCATTGCGCGGAGTGAACGCCGAGTTTGATGCCGGCAAGTTCCATGTGATTCTCGGCGACAACGGAGCAGGGAAGACGACTCTGTTGCGCGCGCTGGCTGGATTGGCTCATCCCACCCGGGGCGAGATTTCCATCCTGGGGAAATATCCGCACGAGGCCAGTCGCGAGATCGGTTACATGGCTCATCCGTCGCTGCTTTACGACGAGATGAGCGGTATGGAGAACCTGCGCTACTTCGCCCGCCTCTATGACATTGCCGGCGACGGCCGCTGCCAGCAGGTGATTCGGGCCGTGGGGCTCGATCCTGAGTTGTCGCGGCCGGTGGGGAAGTATTCGCAAGGCATGCGGCAGCGTATGTCGCTGGCGCGGGCCATTCTGCACGACCCGAGAATACTTTTGCTCGACGAACCATTTTCCAACGTCGATGTGCACTCGGCGCGGGAGATGGTAGGCCTGCTCAAGGGCATGCGCGACGCTGCCAAAACTATTTTCGTAGTCACGCACCAGGCTGCGCTGCTGGAGGGAGTGGCTGACGAATTTGTGTGGATGCGGGCCGGGCAAATCATAGACCGAACGAATCATCTAGCCCGCGATCTGAACCAAGACGATGTGAACCCGGCGGTGGAATCATGAGCTCGTTCTGGTCGATCACGCTGGTCACGCTGGCCAAAGACATCCGGCTGGAGTGGCGCTCCAAGGATGCGCTCAACGCCATGCTCTTCTTCTCTCTGCTGGTGGTGGTGATCTTTGTTTTTTCTTTCGATCCGCTGGCAGAAGAGTCGCGCCACATTGTCGGCGGCCTGGTTTGGGTGGCGTTCTTGTTTGCAGCGGTCGTTGCGCTCAACCAGACCTGGGCGCGCGAGCTGCGCAACCAGGTGCTTGATGCCTACCGTGTCTCTCCCGCTCCGGCCACTGCATTGTTTCTCGCTAAAGTGCTGGGGAACTTCATCATGGTCAGCCTTCTGGAAGCACTGATGGCGCCCCTGTTCGTGATCTTCTACAACTTGCGCGTCCTCGGCCCGGCGTGGCAATTGCTTCCCGTGGCGCTGCTGGGAACCTGGGCGCTGGTAGTGAACGGAACATTTCTTTGCGGCCATGTCGTTACGCACGCGCAGCCGGGAGCTGATGCTGCCTCTGCTCTTGTTTCCAGTTTCGATTCCCGCCGTGCTGGGCATGGTCGCGGCGACCACAAATATTCTGACGGGAGAGAATCCCGCTCACTTCTTCATCGTATTGCTTCTCACCTACGATGTGGTGTTTACTACTGCTTGTCTGGCCTTGTTTGAAACGGTGTTGCAAGCGGAATGATTTGAAAGCGGAATGAAAAAGGCCTTCCCCATCCTGGCAGTACTGACGGCGCTTTTGCTCGTCTACGCCTTCTATCAGGCTTTATGGGTCGCGCCCACAGACGCTCTGCAGGGCGACGTTTACCGCATCATTTATTATCACGTGCCCTCGGCGTGGACGGCTTTCCTGCTGTTCTTCATCAACTTCATCGCCTCTGTCGAATACCTGGCCAATGCGAAACCGTCCACGCAGCGCGCCGCGAAGTGGGTTGTGGTTGCGATCGGAATCATTGGCGTCATTGCGCCGTTTCTCCCGCAGGTGCGACAGCAGTTGCCCGTCGGAATGTATCCCAGTTCGGTCGCCACCACCGCGCTGATCATTGCCGCTCTTTATTTCGTGATCGGAAAATACTTTCCCGGGCAGGATCTCGACGTGCTCGCGGTGACCACGGCGGAGGTAGGCGTAGTTTTCTGCACCATCGTTCTGGTTACCGGCCCCATCTGGGCGCGGCCGGTGTGGGGCATCTGGTGGGCGCCGGGAGATATTCGTCTCACCTCGACGCTGGTGTTGTGGCTGATTTACGTAAGCTATCTGGTGCTGCGGCGTTTCTCCGATAGCGCGCAGACCCAAAAACTGGCGGCGGTCCTAGCAGTTTTTGGCGCGCTTGATGTTCCGCTGGTTTATTTTTCCATCTGGTTTTTCCGCACGCAGCATCCTCAGCCGGTGATCGGCGGGGGCGGCTCGATCGATCCGCGGATGCTGCATGTTCTGCTGATCAACTGGATGGCGTTTCTATGTTTCGCGTTTCTGGTTTGCTGGTCGCGATATCGCCTGGAGAAGCTGCGCCGCGAAGTAGAAGAAGCGGAAGCGCTCGAATCGTTGCTCGAGCCGGAAGGTGCAGCCGCGCCGTCATCCAAAGCTAAAGTTCCTGTAAGCCGGGGGCCGAAATGAATTCCATCAAGTTTCTTTACGCCGCCTACATCGCCACCTGGGTGATTCACACTCTCTATATCGGTAGCCTGGTGCGCCGCTACAGCCGCTTGCGGCAGCAGATGAAGGATTTGGGGAAGTGAAGGCGGCTTCGGGCTTCGGCAGACCTGGCGTCTGGCCAGCGGTTCAATGACTGCTCTTTTTTATTTTTATCTGTGTAGATTGGCCGAAGCTCGAAGCCCGCTCTTAGTTCGCCGTTTCCCGCTGCAGCGCACTGATGAAGTCCGCGCTGCCGCTGGAGCGAAGGAATTCATAATCCTCGATCATAGCGGCGGTTCCGATGCGCAAGGAAGGCAGGGGTGATTCCACGCGAATGACGCGCGCCGTGAAGCGCACCCGCACCGCGTCGGTCAGCGTGATGTGCGGAGGGAAAGTGAGAGTGACCTCGCAGCGCGTTCCCGCCGCGACTGGGCGGTCGAGGTAAAAGAAAACTCCGCGGGCGCTCACATTCTGAGTTTCGGTCTGGAATTCGTGGTCCTGATCGAGGCGAACCACAGCCGGCAGGCGCATATCGAAGCGCCGCATCATCCGCCGTTCCTGAGAGTCCGGTTGCATCCGTGCCGTATATTCCGAAAGCATATTCCTCGACGAAGACGAATCTAAATGCAGTCCGGAAATCAACCTTCAGGCTGGGTAGGAC
Organism: uncultured Acidobacteriaceae bacterium; assembly: GCA_963786075.1. Taxonomy (GTDB): domain Bacteria; phylum Acidobacteriota; class Terriglobia; order Terriglobales; family Acidobacteriaceae; genus Sulfotelmatobacter. The sequence continues at coordinate 64,529 of CAWAYA010000018.1, forward strand.
AGGCCCCGCCCCTTGACAGGCCCTGACTACCACCAATGTATAGAAACGCCAGCACTTTGCAAGAGCAAAAAGGCCCCCGAACTGATTCGGTAAATGTTCAACGAACGGCTGTTTATCAGCAATCCCGCTGCCATCGGCTGCCCGTAATGTGTTCTCTTAGCCGCGACGAATCAGCGGGTTCTGGTTACCCCGGCGGCGCCTGCGCACAGGGATGCAAGCCTTTGCAGAAACCACGCCTGCCGCGGTGACTTGCAATTCGCTTCATCCCACTTTCGTGCCAGGGTTATTTCGAGCGTGCGTCCGGCATCTTTCCACGGCTCGAAACGCATCTGACAACTCCGGGAGCGGGCGTGCGGGGCTGCGCTCGATTTGGTCGCCTTGACTTGGCTGGCTTGACTTGGCTATCCATCAGATGTTTAAGTAGTTGTTTGCTTTCCGCCAGTTCCAGGTGACAGTTCAGCAGCGGGCGGTTTCGCCGGTGCCGGGTAAGTACTGACTCGCGCGCCGTGTCTACTCTCTCCAAATTTATTGAATAGTCGGGTTGCATCGGAGGAAAAGCGTGATGGGTAATGGCCGTTGGTCGGGAGCAAGCTTGGGGGAACGTTCGGGAGCAAGCTCGGCAGAAGGCTTGGAAAAAACTTTGGAGAAAGATTCGGAAAAAAGCCTGTTATGGGTTCGCGCTCTTGCGGGGCTGGTCGTGCTGCTGGTGGCCGGTTCGGTGTTGCTCGGATTCGGCTCCCGCCGGTATGCCGAGAAGTCGGTGGCGCAGCATCCCGCTTCCTCGATCCCAGCATTGTCGAGACTGTCGCTGAAATCAAAGTCGCAAGCGCGCGCCATCCTAGGTCAGTTGCCGCTCATCTTCGAGCCTAACCAAGGCCAGGCCGATCCCCAGGTGAAATTCCTCGCGCACGGCGCGGGATACAGCCTTTTCCTCGACGCGAACAGCGCCGTGCTGGCCATGCAGACGGCGCCCTCATCGTCTTCCGCGGCACAGCACAGCCAATTCGTACGCATGAAGCTGGTCGGTGCCAACCCTGCAGCAGCCCTCGCCGGAGCTGATGCGCTGCCCGGGAAGAGCAACTACATCGTCGGCAACGATCCGCAGAAATGGCATAGCGGCATTCCGCAGTTTGCCGGGGTTCACTACGCCGGCGTTTATCCCGGAATCGATCTCGTTTTTTACGGAAACCAGGGTCACCTGGAATACGACTTCCGCGTCGCTCCCGGCGCCAACGCGTCGCAAGCGGAACTGGAATTTGATGGGACGAGCAAGCTGAAACTGAAGGTGAGCGACGGAGACCTGATCCTCACCAGCAACGACGATGGCGGCCTGCGCCTGCGTGCGCCTCAGGTATACCAGCGCGATGGCGACCGCCATGTGCCGGTCACCGGACGGTTTGTTCTGCGCGCCGCGAACCGCGTCGGTTTCGAGATCGGGCCTTATGACCGCAGCCGCGAGTTGATCATCGATCCGCTGCTAGATTTTTCGACGTACTTCGGAGGCAAAGGGACGGAAACTTCGCCGTCCGTCGCAGTCAATGGCGACGGTAATATCTATATTGTCGGTTCGACCACCTCGCTGCCGAGCCAGTTTCCGCTGGGAACAACGACTCCGACACAAATCGGCGCCGCGCCCAATGTCTTCGTCGCGAAGATCAGTCCTTCGCAACCATCGTCCGTTGTTTACGCGACGTTTCTGGGCGGCAGCGGAGGCCAGGGGGCCGACACCAGCGTCGGCATCGGCGTTGACGACGGCGGCAATGCCTACATCGTCGGCAACACCAGTTCCACCGACTTCCCGACCTTCGGCATTCCTTACCAGACTGCGCCTGAGACTAAGACGAACTGCGCGGGCTTGCCTACTTGCACGTCGGTGTTTGTTAGCGTGCTCGACCCGGCGGGCTCCGCTCTTATCTATTCCTCCTATCTCTCCGGCAATGGCGACGACCAAGCTAGCGGGATGACGATCGACACCAAAGGCGACGTGTTCCTCACTGGGACCACGACTTCGCAAGACACGCCATCCCTTACCGACGCTTTTCCCGCGACCTACTTTCCGGTGCCGTACCAGCAGACACCGAAAACGAGCCTCCAGTTCTTCGTCACCGAGGTAGATACCAGAAACCCGAATAGTGTGGGCGGCATTGCGTATTCCACATACTTCGGCGGAGGCACGCCGACTCCTGTTGCGGCCAACTGCGGCGCACCGCCTTGCAACGTGGGCGGCGGCATCGCTGTCGATGCAACCGGCAACATGTATTTCAGCGGTACAACGAATTTCTTCAACAGCGGTTTGGGCGCATTCGGCGACAGCACTCTGTCGAATGACTTTCCCGTCGTCAACGCTTATCAGCCCTGCCTGGATACGGTTCCACCGCTCATCCTCACCAATCCATATGTCTGCACGGCGCCGACTGCTCCCTACCCGACCGATGCCTTTGTCGCCAAAATTAATCCCCTGGGGGCCGTAGGCGCGCAGTTGCTGTTCTCGACTTACTTCGGTGGCGTCGGGAACGAAACGGGCCCCGCCATTGCGATTGATTCCGGCGCGACCCATATTTATCTGGCCGGAGAGACCAACACGGGAGCGACCCCCACGACCCTCTTCAACCTGCCCACTGGGATCGCGCCCTTCCAGCAGTGCCTGGATACTCCCCCGCCCAATGTCGCCGTGTCCGACCATTGCGTCCCCGGCGCCTTTTGACGCCTACGTGGTGCAGATGAGCAATCCCACGCAGAATGGTTCCGGCACTCCGGTGGACGTGGCCCTCACCTACTTCACGTATTTGGGGGGAGCAGGGAACGATAGTGCCTCAGCGGTCGCCGTATTGGATTCGCAGAGTACGACGCTCAACGACGTAGTCCTCACGGGAACAACCGCCTCGACCAACTTCCCGACCACCCTCGGCGCATTCCAGACCACGCTCAACGGAACGCAGAATGCTTTCTTTTCGCAGATTAATACGACCACGACGGTGAACCAAAATCAGGTTGGCTCCTTCTCGACTTATCTTGGCGGCAATGGCGTGGACCGCGGCACCGGCATCGCGGTCGATCCCGACCTGAATTCTTATTTTGTCGGCGATACGACTTCCGGCAATGTCAACGGCCTGGGCACATTCGAAACCAAGAACGCCCTGCAGTCCACGCTCAATGGAACCCGCAACGCGTTCGTGGTCGAACTGGGGACGGCGGCCAGCTTGAGCGTCGCCTGCCTGGGGCAATGTGTCTCCCCGCTGGGAGAAGTCAGTGCCGGCAATCAAGTCACCGTGACCTTTACGGTCGCCAACACGGGGCCAGACCCGGCGACGAACATTGAGGTGAGCGGCAATGTTCCGATTTCCGAGGGCGTGACGTTCAACAGCGCCACCGTGAACTCGGGCACTTGCAGCGCTCCCAGCAGCAACGGCGTGGTTTGCCAGATCCCCGCGCTGCAATCCGGCGCCCTCTCGACTGTCACCTTCGTAGTGACGCCGAACGGCATCTGCAACAGCTGTTCGGTGACGGCAATGGTCTCCAGCGCTAACGATACGAACACCAGCAACCAGGCTACTGCCTCATTCACAGCGGGAGGGTATACAGTATCCATTAGCCCCCCTTCTGCGACGGTGGCCGCTGGCTTGCCAGGGGTATACGCCGTTAATTTGTCACCGACGGGATCGTTCCCGGCTAATGTCACGCTCAGTTGCAGCGCTCTCCCCACCGGGGCGGGCTGCAGCTTTACTTCAAACACAGTCTCGTTTAGCGGCGGCAACGGTGGTGCCTCGGTCACCCTCAACCTCACCACGACGGCGCAGCCAGAGACCACAATCAGCTCCACCGGATGGCGCCACCCGATCTACGCATTCTGGCTGATGGTTCCTGGAATGACCTTGTTGGGCTTAGGTTCCCGTGGCAAAGGTGGCGGAAAGAAGATAAACCGCCTGCTGGCTCTGCTCGCGCTCTCGGTGCTCTTTGGTATGGTTCTGCTGCAGCCCTCTTGCAGCACCGGCAGAACACAGCCGACGGTGAGCGGAACTCCTTCAGGCACCTACTCTCTCACCATTACGGCCACTTCAGGCACGTATACGCAAATCGTGCCGTTCAGTCTGACGGTGGTGCCGTAAGCGGCAGCACGGGCTGTTCGGGAAGACTTGGGACTACGACGCAGGACTACCTAGCGTGGCTCTAGGCCCCGGCGGAAAGCTTGTGGTGGCTCTTGGCCTCGGCGATTCCGTACTGCCGGATTTTGTAAAGCAGCGCTTTGTAGCTGATCTGCAGAAGAGCCGCAGCCTGTTTGCGGTTCCAGTTGGTCTGCTCCAGCGCTTGGCGGATGGCTTCGCCTTCAGCTTCGTCTTTGGCGGAGCGCGCCAGGGATTTCAATCCGCCGCTCGCTTCACCCTTTGTTGCTGAATCTCCTCGCGATCCGCCGTTGCCGTCGTTGCGGGGCTGCAATTCCGCGACTGCCAGATTTTCATCGCCCAGGATTAAGTAGCGCTTCAGAAAGTTGTTCAGCTCGCGCAGATTGCCCGGCCAGGAATGGGCCTGGCAGGCCTCGAGCATCGCCGGAGAAAGCGGCAACTGGGGCCGCGCATAACGCTCAGCCATGCGCGTCATGAAATGCTTCAGCAGAATCGGAATCTCTTCCTTCCGCTCGCGCAGTGGCGGCAGTGACAGCGTGAACGCGTTCAGCCGATAGTAAAGATCTTCGCGCAGCCGCTTGGCCGCGAGAGCCTGCGGAATGTCGATGTTGGTGGCGGCCAGTATGCGAACATCCACGCGGATGACGGAGCGGCTGCCCAGCCGCGAGAATTGCTGATCTTGCAATACATGCAGCAGCTTGGCCTGCAGTGCCGGTGGCATCTCGCCGATTTCATCGAGCAGGATGGTTCCTTTGTTGCACAGCTCGAACTTGCCTGGCTTGGCGTGCGTTGCCCCGGTAAATGCTCCCGGCTCGTAGCCAAAGAGTTCGCTCTCCAGCAGATCGGCGGGGACGGCCGCGCAATTTACTTTCAGGAACGTGCGATGGGCGCGCGGTGAGAGCTTGTGCACCAGGCGAGCCAGCACTTCCTTGCCGGTGCCACTCTCGCCCAAAAGCAATACCGGAATATCCACATTCGCGACCAGCGCCGCTTGCGAGCGGATCTTCCTCATGACCGGGCTCGCCGCAATGAAGAATGTGTCTTCGCCGACCTCTTCGACTTCCCCTCCCACCGGCATCTTGCCCTGACCCAGGCACAGGTTGACCACCGCATCCAATTCCGCTTTCTGGAAGGGCTTGGTGAGGTAATCCTGTGCCCCAAGGCGCATGGCCTGAACAACTTTTTTCGTATCGTTGACGCAGGAAAGCATCACAACTTTTACTCCGGGCCGCTTCTGCCGCAGTTGCTCGAGCGTCTCCAGGCCGTCGATGCCTGGCATCAGAACATCCAGCAGCACCAGATCGGGCTCCATGCCCTTGTCTATGCGCTGCAGAGCTTCTTCGCCGGTCGACGCGGTCTCCACTTTATAGTCGTCGACCTCGAGCAGCGTCCGGATGTAGCGCAGCATGGCCGGTTCGTCATCCACCAGCAGAATCTTGGCCGTATCGCTCATCGTCTTCCCGCTCATCGAGTCTTTCCTTTTCCCGCGGCGCTTGGGACCGGTTTGAAGGGAATGAGGAAGGAGAATTTACAGCCCGACCCAGGATCGCTTTCCACCCAGATTTTTCCGCCCATGCCCTGCACCAGGCGGCGCACGATCGCTAAGCCCAGCCCCATGCCGTCCTGAGTTTCCGTGCCCGGCAAGCGGAAGAAATCATCGAAAACTTCCTGTTGATATTCGGCTGGAATTCCTGGTCCTGTATCGGAGACGCTCACCTTTACGGCATTCGGTTGCGAAGTGTCCTGTCGGCGCCGCTCGCCGGCGGACGCAGGCTGGGCCGCGGCGCGGCGCTCCCACATGTGAGGTTCCGCATGCAGCCATACCGTGCCGCCGCGTGGCACGAATTTAAAAGAGTTCTCCAACAGGTTCGAGATTACGCGCTCCAGCTTCGGAGAATCAAAAGGAAAAACCGGCAGCTTGTCGTTCGGTAGAAAGTAAAGAGCCAATCCTTTCTCCTGAAAGCGGGTTGACCACAAGCGGCAAACGTCAGAGAGGCACTCGTTGATGTTGCCCACTGCAAACTGCATCTTGAGCGCGCCGGTTTCGAGAGCGCTGTAGGTCAGGAAATCCTGAATGAACTGCTGCAGCCGTTTGCCGCTCGACTGCATATCGCGCAAGACGTCCCGCTGCCGTTCGTTCAACGATCCCAGCTTCTCGCTCTGCAGCAATTCGACATAACCGTTCAGGATTGCGAGCGGCGTTTTCAGGTCGTGAGCCGCCGAGCCAAGAGCATTCGTGGTGCGCTGGAAGCGCTCCTGCAACTCGGAGTGCGCTTGCAGCAACTCCGCCGCATTGAGAGTTGCTTCCCCTTCTGCAGGAGACGAGGGCGTCTTTGCTTCGCCAGGCTCGGAAACAGAAATATTCTTTTGCGCGGTGGCCATAGCCATAAAGGACGGCGGTCTAACACAGAGGGAGGATGGACTCGACGTATGAACGCAGAACCCTGTACAAAAATCGTATGCTAGGCCACTTTTCCCTGTCAACGAAAAATGCAAGCTGATTACCCAAGTGTGGCAAAACCTTGCACTTGGTCATCGGCTAGGATGGTAAATGCGCTGTTGCTGGGCGGAAGTAACCGGATGGCGGAAGCAGATGCAACCACCCCACTTTGATGGCGTTAGCCATCCCAGCGCCCGGAGTTGACGGTACAGCTTCGGGTTTCATCCCGGTTGCTTGTTGGATTTGGCTCATAACTCGGGATTTGGCCCCTAAGATGCGGGAAATGCTGGGTTAAACGAAGTAAGAAGGGTGTGCGTGAACGGCAACAGTGCAGCGACAGAGCGTCGGCGGTGGCCTCGCCTGCCATTGGCGATCCCGGTCTTTGTGAGGAGCGGAGCCGAGACAGGAAAGGAATTCCTGGAGTTTGCCACGGCCCTCAACGTTTCCGCCGGGGGTATGCTGGTCGCCGTTCGCCGTTCAATCCCCTTTACAGGCCAGGTTTTGCTGGAGATTCCCAGCGCTCCCCTCGCAGCGTTGGCGGCCTTGCCGCGAGTCGCACGAAACCTGCGCGCGAAGGTCTTGCGCATGCAGCACGGTGAGGGCTACAACCTCGTTGGGCTGAAATTCTCCCGACCGCTGCTCAATTCGCACTCCACGTCCCGACCGCTCCGGCGGAAGCTGGCTTCTTCGGTGTGAAAACCTTTTCCCTCGTCAATTGCCCATTCTGCCCCACGGTTCCGGCCTGCTGGTTACCCGCCGTTTCACCTCGCAATCTTTAGTAAGTTGCTTTTCATCAATCACATAGAGTAGGCTTTGCGGATCAGTATCGGTGCCCTCTGCGTTTGGTTCTCTGGGTGCACACTACCCCGTAAGCCTGTCCTGCGGTAGCCCCCGACGCAGTTTTGGAATACTTATGAGCACTTCAAATCCAGTCAGCGCACTAATCCAGCCCTTGGGCGAGATGCCCCCCGATTCCGTCGTATTCGGCGGCACCGAGGCCATGCGGGCTCTGCGGGAGCGGCTGGCCAAGATCGCCGGCGCCAACGTCCCCGTGTTGATCCAGGGAGAGAGTGGCACCGGCAAAGACATCATCGCCCGCATGATCCACGCCGCCTCGCCGTGGAAGACCGGTCCTTGGGTAAAGGTAAATTGCCCGGCGATTCCCGGCACGCTTCTCGAAAGCGAACTGTTCGGTTACGAAAAGGGAGCCTTCACCGGCGCCTACGGCACCAAGCCCGGCCGCGTCGAGATGGCGCACCGCGGCACGCTGTTCCTCGACGAAATCTCCGAACTCGACATGGGCCTGCAGTCAAAGTTGTTGCAATTACTGCAGGACGGCCAGTTCTGCCGCATCGGCGCCCAGGAAGACAAGAAAGTTGAAGTGCGCGTAGTCTGCGCCACCAATCGCAAGCTCGAAGAAGAAATCGCCAACGGCACATTCCGTGCCGACCTTTTCTACCGCATCAATGTCGTGAATCTGCACATGCCGCCACTGCGCGAGCGTGCCTCTGATATTCCGCAGCTGGTGAGCTATTTCCTGGAATACTACAACCACAAATTCAACTCGCGCGCCAACTCCCTCTCCGCCGACCTGATGAACGCGCTGAAGAAGTACCACTGGCCGGGCAATGTGCGCGAGCTGGAAAACCTGATGAAGCGCTACGTGATCCTGGGCACCGAGGAATCCATTTCCGGCGATCTGCGGCCGCAACCCCAGGATTTCTTCACCGCCGATATTTCCGTCGATGGTCCCATTTCGCTGAAAAAGATTACACGGCAGGCCGTGCGGGAACTCGAACGCAAGATCATTCTCAAAGTTTTGCAGCATCACCACTGGAACCGCAAACAAGCGGCCCGTGCTTTAGGCATCAGCTACCGCGCGCTGCTCTACAAGATCCGCGACGCCGGCCTGCCCTCGAACCGAGCCCCACGCCCCGTCCAGCAAGAAGAAGCAGTCCAAACGGTAGCCGCCGACTGATCGCAATCTCGAAATAGCCGCCACTCCCGCCGCAACGGAGTTCCGCCACTAATCCCGTTGCTTCATCAGCGCACGACAGTGAAAAGCGATCTGCTGTTCCTCCTGCGCAGGCACAGCCTGAATTTTGTCGGCCGTGAGCCCGAGGACTTCAAGGCCCGCTGTGGCTGCGGAGCGAACGTGTTCGCTGTGCTCCCCAATGCCTCCGGTAAAAACCAGAAGGTCGACGCCGCCTAGCAGAGCAACATATGCGCCGATTGCTTTGCGTATCGCAATGGCGAAAACATCCAGCGCCAGAATGGCGCGGGGATCGTTCCGCACGGCGCGTTCCTCCAGTGCCTTCACATCGCTCTCGCCGGATGAAAGTGCAAATAGCCCACTCTGATGGTTCAGTAAATCCTCAAGCCCGTTCGCGCCCAGCTTCCCATTGCGCATGAGGTAGAGAAAAACACCGGGGTCGAGATCGCCGGAGCGTGTGCCCATCGGAATGCCGCCAGTCGGCGTGAGCCCCATGGTAGTGTCGATCGACCGTCCGTTGCGCAGCGCGCAGAGGCTGGCCCCGTTGCCGAGGTGCGCGAAAATAGCTCGCTCGGGAAGCCGCGAGCCCAGCCGCCGCACCAGCGACTCGTAAGAGAGGCCGTGGAAACCGTAGCGTCGAATCCCGGCCTCGAAGTAGCGCTGGGGAATCGGCAGATGCGATGCCACCTCCGGCATGGTTCGATGAAAAGCATCGTCGAAACAGGCGTAGTGCGCCGCTGAAGAAAAAATCGCCTGCGCCGCCGTGATAAGCGTAAGCGCCTGGGGAATATGCAGTGGCGCGAAATGGACGGCGGCGCGTAGTTGATCGAGAACCTGTGGGGTGATGAGCTGGTGCGCGAGCAGGTGCGGGCCCCCGTGTACCACGCGATGCCCCACGGCCGCGGGCCCCGTGTGAACATGTTCCTTGATCGCCGCAGCCAGAGCGGTGAGGGCATCGCTCTGCGACTCGTGAGTTCTCTCTATCCCAACCAGAGTTGCTCCGTCGGAAGAACGAATATTCAGTGTGCCATTGCCCCGTCCAATGCCCTCGGCGCTTCCCGTCAGCACAGGTTCTTCGTCGCTCGCGCTGCGGCGGTAGATGCCGAACTTCAGCGAAGAAGAACCGCTGTTGAGAACCAGGATCAGATCGTCTTTTGCAGCCGGCTCTTGTGCCATGGCTAGCCTGGCCACTTCCAGTTGCGGATCTCTTCTTTGTCGATGCCTTCGGCGTGCGCGTACTGGACGCTATCGATGATCTGGTCTTTCAGCCATTCCTTCACGTGAGCACCGACGGAGCTCAAGCGCGGTACCCGGTCGATGACATCAATTGCAATATCAAAGCGGTCGATCTGGTTGAGAATGGCGAGTTCGAGGGGCGTGTTGATATTTCCTTTTTCCTTGTAGCCGCGAACGTGGATGTTGTCATGATTCGTACGGCGGTAGGTGAGTTTGTGGATCAGCGCTGGATACGCGTGGAAGTTGAAGATCACAGGTTTGTTGGTAGTGAACAGCGAATCGAAGTCGCGGTCGGAAAGCCCATGCGGATGTTCGCTCTCCGGCATGAGGCGGAAAAGATCGACCACGTTGACGAACCGGATCTTCAAATCAGAAAAGTGCTCCTTCAGAATCGCAACCGCAGCGACCGCCTCCATCGTCGGGATGTCGCCTGCGCACGCCACCACTACATCCGGCTCCGCACCATCGTCGGTCGAAGCCCAGTCCCAGATCCCGATGCCCTTCGTACAGTGGTTTACCGCTTCGTCCATGGTGAGGTACTGAAGATGATCCTGTTTGTCGGCGACGATGACGTTGAAGTAATCCCGCGAGCGCAGGCAATGATCCGCCACACTCAGCAGGCAGTTCGCATCCGGCGGCAGATAAATGCGGACAATATCTTTGCTCTTGTTCGTGACCACATCAAGGAACCCAGGATCCTGATGCGTGAAGCCGTTGTGATCCTGCCGCCAGACCAGCGATGTGATCAGGATGTTGATCGAAGGAACGGGGGCGCGCCAGGAAATTTCTTTCTTTGACTTCTCCAGCCACTTGGCGTGCTGGTTAAACATGGAATCGATCACGTGCACGAAGGCTTCGTAGGTTGAGAACAATCCGTGCCGGCCGGTAAGAACGTAGCCTTCAAACCAGCCCTCTAACGTGTGCTCGCTGAGCATCTCCATCACGCGCCCGTAAACATCCAGCTCGCCACCATCAGCGTCTTCCGGCTTGTATTCAGCGAGCCAGGTCTTCTTCGAAGCCGCGTAGATGGCGGTGAGCCGGTTTGAAGCCGTCTCATCCGGCCCAAATACGCGGAACGAATTCATGTTGCGCCGCATCACCTCGGCAAGAAAGTGCGCCAGCACGTCGGTGGGCGGAGCATAACTTCCACCCGGCGTTTTTACCTTGACGGCATAGTCGCGAAAATCCGGCAGTTCGAGTTCCTTGCGCAGCAATCCGCCGTTTGCATGCGGATTCGCCGAGATGCGGCGCGAGCCCGAGGGCGCAAGTTCCTGAAGCGCCGGCACCAGCGTTCCCTCGGCGTCGAAAAGTTCTTCCGGCTTATAGCTGCGCATCCAGTCTTCGACGATTTTTAGATGGGATTTATTCGTAGCCGGGTCGAGCACCGGAACCTGATGCGCGCGCCAGAAATCTTCCACCTTGTGGCCGTCCACTTCTTTTGGGCATGTCCATCCCTTGGGCGAACGAAGCACGATCATGGGCCAGCGCGGCCGCGCAGTATCGCCCGTCGAACGAGCGTGTTGCTGGATTGACCGAATCTCAAGAATGCACTCCTCCAGGGTCGATGCCATTTTCTGATGCATTTCCAACGGGTCGCTGCCTTCCACGAAATAAGGCTTGTGCCCGTAGCCAGTCAGCAGCGCCTCCAACTCGTCGTGCGGGATGCGCGCGAGGATGGTCGGATTCGCGATCTTGTAGCCGTTGAGGTGCAACACCGGCAAGACAGCTCCGTCGCGAATCGGATTCATGAACTTGTTGGAATGCCATGAGGTCGCAAGCGGACCAGTCTCGGCCTCGCCGTCACCAACTACTACCGTGACGATAAGATCGGGATTATCAAACGCCGCGCCGTATCCGTGCGACAGGGAGTACCCAAGCTCCCCGCCTTCGTGAATCGACCCAGGCGTCTCTGGCGTGCAGTGCGAGCCGATGCCCCCAGGAAACGAGAACTGCTGAAAAAACTTGAGCATTCCAGCTTCGTCACGGCTCTTATCCGGATAAATTTCGGAGTAGTAGCCCTCGAGATAGCAATTCGCGAGCGTAGCCGGCGCGCCGTGACCGGGCCCGGCGATGTACATCACATTCAAGTCATACTTCTTGATAACACGATTCAGGTGCACCCAAACCAGCGACTGGCCCGGATCCGATCCCCAATGACCCAGGAGCCGATTCTTGAAGTGCTCCGGCTTGAGAGGCTCGCGGAGCAGGGGGTTGGCGCGAAGATAGATCATGCCGGCTGCAAGATAATTGCAGGCCCGCCAGTAAGCATTCACTCTCTGCAACTCTTCTGGCGATAGAGGCGACGACAGGGGCGTTGCGACTTCGGTGGTAGCCATACAGATTCTCCTGGGGGTGGAGGTTTGATTTGAAATCAGAGTCTGAGGAAGGTCGGCCCTACCTTCATAGAGAAGTATATCCTGCCGCGCCCGGGCGGGCGCAGCCCCAGAAGGTCGATCAGCTAGGTGATGTCGGAATACGAAGACGAAAAGAAATCCGGGCGCTCCCAGAATTTCGCGTAGCACTCCGTGCACAACCAGTCGCGGCCGTTGGTGTAGCCGATGCCGTGCTCCGCATCTGCTTCGTTCTGCGACTCGAGCAGTTCCCAGCGGCAAATGAAACAGCGATCTTTTTTCCAACCGCCTTTTACGAGTTCAAAGTTTTTGGCATCCTCCGCCAGGCGCAGGTCAAAAGAAACTTTCCCGGTTTTTCTTTCGATCGCAATGTCGAGGTTCGTCCAGGAACGTCTGTCCCAATGCCAGTTATACATACGGCAGTGCTGGATCGCCTCGCGGATGTGTTCGGCGTTCCGGCGGACGCCGTGGATTTCGATGGGTCCGCCGAAACCGAATCGTTGGCCAGGCCGCATGAAATCGCGATGAAGCGGTGCCGTTTGCTGGCGCGCGGATTCAGCGAGTTGAAGGCGCATGCCGGTGGGGTCAGCTCCACCGTCGCGCAGAAGCTCTGCTGCAAAGCAGGCTCCTTCATCGAGTAGGCCGAGGAACAGATGTTCGGTTCCGATGTATTTGTGAGCGAGCCGATCGGCTTCGTCTGCCGCATATTGGAGAACGCGTTTGCCTGCATCGCTGAGCGGGAGGTCGACGTTAGTTGGGATCGACGCACGCTTCGGATAACGATCGTCAACTCGCTGCCGCACATTTCTAAGATCGGTCCTCGGCAGTTGGCGATAGAGGGCTTTGTCCTCGCGTATTAGACCGAGCAGTAGGTGCTCTGTATCAATTTCCTTGGACCCATAGTTGCTGGCCTCATAGCGTGCGAAGAAAATGACCCTGCGCGCCTTCTCGGTGTATCGTTCAAACATCCTTTACTCCGACTCGATCAGCCGATTCCGAGTTCGTCGGAAGATTCCAGCGGCGTGCCGCAGCGCCGGCAGATGATGGCAGAACAGTCGACGCAGGTCAGCGGATCGTTCACCTCTTTGGCGCAGTTTGGACAGTAAAGAGAGCCGGGGCTGGGCTCGGGCGGAGGATTCTGCGGACGTGTCGCCATGTGGAGGAAAACTGTAACATAGAGGCGGTGCCGACGTCTTTTATCGGATCAAGGACCTAACGAATGCCCTTCTCGATTGCGTTTCAAGAAGAACTGCTGTCCTACCCTTACGAGGACCGGACGACGCCGGCCGCCGACGGCGTTTTGGTTTTGGGCGATGCCAAGGAGCGTTTTACCGCGAGCCTGTACGAATGGAGTAAAGAAGACTATCAGAGGCAGTGGCGGCACGCAGTCGAGGTTCTGCTCCGCGGAAAAGACAAAGCGGCACTTATTACTGAATATTTAGGCCCAGGAATCGCTACGCACCTTGAATGGTGGCCGATGTACGTGGTCGGGGAGAAAGTTTTCTTGCAAAATCACCTCCTGTTCTACGACCAGTTGCCGAGGCCGTTTTCGGTGAAGAATGCGCTTTCCTTCCTGCGTGACCGTCATACGACAAACCAGGAGGGAGAGACGATTTCTGAGTGGAGCGTAGGCCTCTCTGAGGTGGAAGCGTTTGCCCGCGGGGCTGACCCACGCTAGGGAGATAGACAATCACGAATGACGCTTAACTTTTGCGGAGGAACCGCCTTGCCTGAGAAATCCCTCACTCCCGACGAAAAGCTGCAGCAGGAATTCAACCGCTGGGCCGCGGCCGGCGAAGGCCCGAAGATGGAGAACCATCATCTCGACATTACGGCGAAGACGATTCGCCGCATGAATCTGCGTCCTGGCGAGCGCGTGCTCGACCTCGGTTGCGGCTCGGGATGGGCGACGCGCCTGCTGGCGCGGCTCGTAGGCGAGGGCCCGGACGGCTTCGGCCAGGTAGTCGGCCTCGATGTTTCCGACGAGATGATTCGCGAGGCTCGCGCCGCCTCGAGAGATTTCGACAACGTGCTCTACGTCTGGGGATCGGCACAGCAGATTCCCTGGGAAGAAAACTTCTTCGACAAAGTATTGTCGGTAGAGTCGTTTTATTACTACGCCGACCAAGACAGGGCGCTGATGGAGCTGTTTCGCGTGCTGGCCCCGCGGGGCAGATTATTCATCCTGATCAATCTATACAAAGACAATCCGTATTCGCTGCAGTGGGTCGACAAGCTGAAAGTGCCGGTGCACGTGCGCTCCGAGGCAGAATATGTCGAGCTGCTGAAGAAGCATGCCTTCGAAAACGTGGAAGCGTGCCGCATTCCCGATGACACGCCAACACCCGATGACTACCAGACCAAATCGTTCCACAGTCTCGACGATCTGCGGGCATTTAAGCGCGAGGGCGCATTGCTCGTTATGGCGACAAAGCCTGACCTGCGCACACCCGCGCCGGGATACACGATCTATTAAGCCTTTTTGCTAAAACTAGATCTCGTCATCATCGTCACGATGGCTCAGATCTTTCACCGGGCTAAGAGCGCGCCCGTCCGACGCATGCCGAATCTCGATTCGGCCGTTTACGTTCTCCAGCTTGATGCGCGGGCCGCCCGTGCCCAACTCCCCGCGCAAGTCGTGGCCGACGATTCTGTGATGATTCACGTGCAGCCCGAAATCATTATCGATTCCGCCAGAAACCGTGCTTGCCTCGATCTCTGCTTTGGAATCCGAAGGAATCGTCAATTCGACCGAACCATTCACTGAATTCAATTCCACGGGCGAGCCCGAAAGCTGGTCAAACCTGGCATCCAGATGGCCGTTGATGGTAGAAAGTTCCGCGCGTCCGGCGAGATTGTGCGCCTCCAGCCGTCCATTGATGCACGAGGCATGCACTTCTCCGGTCACGCCGGTGACGTCGAGCGCACCGTTGATCAGCTTGATCTCGTCCAGCCGCACGGTGCGCGGCACGGTCAGCGTGTATTCAACGCTCGGAGGATTGTTGTGCGATCCCCAGTTGAACGTGAGATCGTGATCGCGATACTTGGTGCGAATTGAAAGATGTTCTTTGCTCGAATCAATTTCGATGCGCGCCTCGTCGAGCCGGTCCTTCGCGTCGGCGTATTTAACGGCATCCACCTTCACTTCATTCTGGTCCCAGGTGGAGATGTGAACCGCGCCATTGATGTTGTCGAGCTCTACGCTGCCGTCGGGAGTAAGCGCATAGGTTTGATGGAATTCCTCGGTAAATGCACCCCGATGATCGGAAGCATGAGCTCCCAGCGCAAAAATGAACAGGGCGCAAATGGTCCCTAGAACTGCACCCAACCAGGTGGGAAATTGGCGTTGGCGGTTCATAGGCTTCCTCCGTTTCAACGGGTTAGACGCAGCGATTCGGAATTGGTGAGTGCCGACGCCGTAAAACTGCCCCGTATCCACATATACGGGGGGTATGTCGCGAATGTTCCAATGTTTAGTTTGTTCACATCCGCTAGGTTTTCAAATCCGACCCGTCTTCGGTTCCGCTCTTCTTGCCAGCTTCGGTCAGCAGGTAAACGCCCAGAATTGTCATCTCGGGCTCGATCGGATGCCGGTAGCGCTGCCCCGGAAACACCACATAATAAATCGCGGGGTATAACAAGATCAGCCAGAACAGAAGCCAGGCGCCGGGTTTGCGGCGGCGCAAAGCGCGCCCAAGGCCCCAGAACATCAACACCGAGGAAGCCAGAAACAACGAGTTCTTCACCTGCGCCAGCCACCAGATTTGCGCCAGCCGCGGCGGCCCAGCCCAGAAATAAATGAAGCGCTTGAGGCACAGCACCGCGAAGCGCCCGTAATCCGCCTCAATGAAGTCGAGAGCCTGCCGCTTGCGCATGGCAATGTAAGGTAGTTCGCCCATCTCGGTATACAGGCGCATCGAGTAAACATCCTGCGTGGGATGAACTTGCTGCATCCATGTGCCGTCGGCGCCGCGGCCGTTGCCCAGGCGCAACTCCGCCCCGAAGTTGTCGCGAACAAAAATAAACGTGCCGAAGGTTTTGTAGTTCCGCACCGTCCAGGGCGCAACCGAGGCCGTGAAAACGACAGAAGCCAGCACCACGCCAGCCAACGACTTCTTGCCCCGCTTGGCGCGGTGGTACCAGGCCCACAGCCCCGAGGCTGGCAGAAATGAAATCAGCACCGTGCTGTCCAGTGCGGCCGCGCCCCAGAGCAACCCGAACCAGATCCACGGCTTTAGTCCGTCGCGTTCTTCCATAGTGAGCGTGAGCCACAGAGTCACCGCCAACAGCAATGGCGAGAGACTCGTTTCCCAAACCCAACGCGTGCACCAATACATCGTGTAAGGCAGCAGCGCCCAGGTCCACGCGGCGCCGACCGCAACTTTCTCGGAAAAAATCCGCCGCGCAATCAGAAAAATCGGAATGCAGGAAAGCGCCGAGAAAACGCTGTTGAGCGAGAGCAGCACAAACGCCGACGCGCGCGAGTAAATGCCGAAGATGTGAAACACGCCCGCAGTCAGATAAGGATAAAGCGGAGGCTCCCAAGCAGTAGGCCCGGTCGGCGCGCCAAAGGGATTGCTGAAGCCATGTCCCGAGGCGATGGCCGCTGCAATGCGTCCCATCTCCCAGCCAAACCCGAAATTATCGTCCGCACTTTTGAACTTATAAGTATGGCCAACGATGATCCAGCCCACGCGCAGAAACAGCGCGATGGCCACCATCCAAAACATCGAGGTGCGGATATGAGCCCATGTGCCGATCAGCACAACAGGAATGCGTGAGCGGTCAGCGGCCACGGCAGGTCTTGAATTCATGAATGATTCTATTTGTAGCTGAGTCGTGAGCCAGGGGCAACTCAACTCGATCGGCGTCATCCGAAACCCGGCGTCCTTCAGCCGGGTGAGTGCTCTCCCGCGGGCACACAGCCGCCGGAGCCAACTGAGACTATCTTTGCGTGCTGTATAATCACTTCGTTCAGATCGAGGGTCACCGCATGGGCTGGCTGCAAAACAAGTTCGAAAAGAATTTCATGATCAGCACGGTGGACTACGTCTTCAACTGGGCGCGCAAGTCCGCCGTGTGGCCGATGACGTTCGGTCTCGCCTGCTGCGCGATCGAGATGATCGCGTCTTCGACCGCGCGCTTCGATATCGCGCGCTTCGGCTCGGAAGTATTCCGCCCCAGCCCGCGCCAGAGCGACCTCATGATCGTCGCCGGCACCGTGACCTTGAAGATGGCGCCTGTAGTAAAACGCATCTATGACCAGATGCCCGACCCGAAATGGGTGATCTCGATGGGCGCCTGCTCCTCGGTGGGCGGCCCGTTCAACACTTACGCCGTATTGCAGGGCGTCGACAAAATCGTGCCCACGGATGTTTACGTCACCGGCTGCCCGCCGCGTCCTGAAAATCTTTTCTACGCACTGCTCAAGCTGCAAGACAAAATCGATACCATGACGCTAGCGAAGAAGCCCACAGAAGTCCGTCTCGATCCGAATATGCTGGAGAATTTCAAGCGCCAGGTAATGATCGCGCAAACCCTGCAGCCGAAATAGCTTG
>CAWAYA010000019.1:0-83973 GCA_963786075.1 uncultured Acidobacteriaceae bacterium
TCCGGTGGTAACGGCGATTCCGTTCGGCGACCTGTCTGAAGTCGCGCGCTTCGCCAACGACAGCATTTATGGTCTGGCCTCAGCTGTATGGACACGCGACATCAGCAAGGCACATCGCCTGGCGAAGCAGTTGAAGGCCGGCACGGTTTGGATCAACTGCTACAACGTATTCGATTCCGCGTTGCCTTTCGGAGGATACAAACAGTCAGGCTGGGGACGCGAGTGGGGCAAACCGGCGCTAGAGTTGTATACCGAAGCCAAGTCGGTTTGCGCCCAAATTTGAACGAGCATTTCGACTGCACAGGGATGACGCTTTGCGCGGGCCGGGAATGGGAGTGGCATGGATTCCGAGGTGAGTACGCGAGTTTCAGTCAAGGCCTATGTCCGCCCGCCCAAGGGCAGCCAGCCACCGTCTTTGTATGAGCCTTACGGTGCCACCATCAAACGCGCGCCATTAAAGCCCCTGGTCCTCCTGCCGCATACTCTTTCGGAAATTACCGGACCGGTTTTCGGGCATGAGAAGGTAGGCGAAAAAGATAACGATCTGACCTGCCAACATGCCGGTGAGCCTATTGGTGAGCGCATCATCGTGAGCGGGCGAGTGCTGGGCAGCGATGGGCGCCCCATCTCCAACACACTCATCGAAATTTGGCAGGCGAACTCCGCGGGAAGGTATTGCCACATTAACGACCAGCATCCCGCTCCGCTCGATCCCAACTTCAGCGGCGCGGGTCGAACCATGACCGATGAGCACGGAGCGTACCGTTTCATCACCATCAAGCCCGGCGCATATCCTTGGTTCAATCATTACAATGCGTGGCGGCCGGCACACATTCACTTTTCAGTCTTCGGAACGGCTTTTATCTCGCGTCTCGTGACCCAAATGTATTTTCCCGGTGATCCATTGTTCGACTACGATCCGATCTTCCAATCGATACCGGATGAACGGGCGAGACAGCGGCTGATCTCGAAATTCGATCTGGAGACTACGCAACCACAATGGGCAAAGGGTTTCAAATTCGACATCGTGCTGCGCGGTCCGGAGGCCACACCGTTTGAAACCTGATGCGGATCTGATTCCGACGCCCTCGCAAACCGTCGGCCCATTTTTTCGGATTGAGCTAACCACCGAAGAGCACTGCGTCAAGTGTGTCGCTGGTTCCTCGGCCAAAGGGGAGCGTCTGTGGATTACGTTTCGCGTGCTGGACGCTGACGGCGCCCCGGTGAACGATGCCATGCTGGAAATCTGGCAAGCCGACGCTAGTGGCAAATACAACCACCCTGACGACCTGCAACCGAAACCGCTCGATCCGGGATGGATTGGCTTTGGCCGCATCGCCACCGCAGGAGATGGCAGTTGCTTACTTGAAACGATCAAGCCGGGACGTGTTCCCAACGGTACTTTGCAAGCGCCGCACCTAACCCTTGGGGTTTTCGCCCGCGGAATGCTGAAGCAGCTTTTTATGCGAGTTTATTTCGCCGGAGATGCCGCGAACGATCAGGACCCCATCCTCCAGTTGGTTCCGCCGGACCGACGTAACACTTTGATGGCCCAACCGGATCCTGCCCGTCCCGGACATTGGCTGTTCGATGTGCGCCTTCAGGGGGATCAGGAAACGGTCTTTTTTGACGTGTGATTTTGCGCGTCCCTCTACCTCATGCGACCTGCATACAGGAAAACCAACCAGCGCCACACAACCAGACTTCTCGGTGTTGCGGTTTTCCTCGCAGTGATTTTGCCGGCGTGCCGACAGGCAAGTGTTACGTCCAATATCGGACGGAAGCCCCTGGATGTGAACGAATCTCGCCTCATCAACGCCGATCGCGAGCCAGAAAACTGGATGACCTATGGCCGCACCTACGACGAGCAGCGCTTCAGCCCCTTGAGTCAGGTTAACGATCGTAATGTCTCGCAGCTCGGATTGGCTTGGTACTACGACCTGGACACGAACCGGGGACAGGAAGCCACTCCCATCGTAGTTGACGGTGTAATGTATTTCACCAGCGCCTGGAGCAAAGTCTTCGCGCTGAATGCCGTCACCGGAGAACAGTTGTGGTCCTATGACCCGAAAGTTCCAGGCAAGTGGGCGGTGAACGCGTGCTGTGATGTTGTGAACCGCGGCGTATCGGCATGGAACGGCAAGATTTTTGCCGGAACGCTCGATGGACGTTTGATCGCCTTGGATGCGAAGACCGGCCGTCTTGTTTGGGAAACGCTTACCATCGATCCCAGTTCTCGCTACACAATTACGGGCGCACCACGTGTGGTCAAGGGCAAAGTAATTATCGGCAATGGAGGCGCGGAATTTGGAGTGCGCGGTTATGTTTCGGCATACGACAGCGAAACCGGGAAACTAGTCTGGCGCTTCTACACCGTGCCGGGCGATCCCTCGAAGCCGTTTGAAAGTCCAATTCTCGCAAAGGCTGCCCAGACCTGGAGTGGGGAGTGGTGGAAGCTCGGAGGCGGCGGCACAGTTTGGAACGCGATGGCTTATGATCCCGAGCTCGATCAGCTCTATATCGGCACGGGCAACGGTACGCCGTGGAGCGCAAAAATTCGCAGTCCCAAGGGTGGCGACAATTTGCTCACTTGCTCCATTGTCGCGCTCAAAATGGAGACGGGAGAGTACATCTGGCATTATCAGGAAGACCCCGCCGACGCATGGGATTTCGATTCCGACGAAGATATTATTCTCGCCGGTCTGGTCATTGACGGGCGTACTCGTAAAGCCTTGATACAGGCACCGAAAAATGGATTCTTCTATGTCCTCGACCGCACAAACGGTGCCCTCATTTCCGCCAAGCCTTACACCTACGTCAATTGGGCGAGCGACGTAGATCTGAAAACTGGTCGTCCCATCGAAACTGCCGTGGCGAGGTACGCTGGGGCCGATCCCGCACCCATCGTGCCCGGACCAATTGGGGCACACAGCTGGCAACCGATGTCGTACAGTCCAATCACCCGCTTAGCGTACATTCCGGTGAACGATGGCGGTTTCAAATACAAACTGCCCGACAGTTTTCTGGCGAAGAAGCTGGCCCCAAATTATGGAATCGATGTAGTCGCGGCCGGCATGCCGCAGAATCCCAAAGTGAAGAAAGAAATTCTCAGCACCGTGAAAGGAAAATTAGTGGCCTGGGATCCGGTGCAGCAGAAAGCCGCCTGGACGATTGAACGGCCCGGCCCCTGGAACGGAGGAACGCTTGCGACGGCGGGAAATCTGGTTTTTGAAGGGACGGCCAGCGGAAACTTCGAAGGATATCGTGCCGACACGGGCGAGAAACTGTGGTCATTCCCAGCGCAGACCGGAGTCATGGCCGGCCCAGTGACCTATGAGACCGGTGGCAAACAGTATGTGGCGGTGCTTGCCGGTTGGGGCGGAGTGTTCCCGCTGGCCGCGGGCGAAGTTTCATTTGCTTCCGGGCGAGTGCGCAACATCAGCCGCATGCTCGTCTTCGAACTCGGGGGGAAGGCCAGCCTGCCGCCCCCTCCAGCCGTAGAGCAGCCACAATTAACGGTCCTGCCAAATGCGGCAGGCCAGGAAACGATTAGCCAAGGCGAACGGCTTTTTCAAAGATATTGCGCCGGATGCCACGGTGATGTCGCCGTGAGCGGAGGAGTGCTGCCCGATTTGCGGCGCAGCAGCGCACTTGCCGATGATGCTTGGTTCGATATCGTGTTGCGGGGAGACTTGCAGTCGGAGGGGATGGTTTCTTTCTCCCCGGAACTCTCTCGCGATGATGCTGCCGCAATCCGCTCGTACGTGATCTTTCGCCGCAACCAGGATGCCCATGTCCAAGGGCATTGAAAAGGAGGTTTTGTGTATCGAAGCGATGTTGTCGGGAGTTTGTTGCGCCCTTCCTATTTGAAGGACGCCCGCGCAAGTTATGAAAAGGGACATATCGGCCATTCCGAGTTCAAGTCCATCGAAGACCGGGCGGTGGACGAAGCCATCGACTTGCAGGAGCGCGCGGGGCTGGATATGCTCACCGATGGCGAAATGCGCCGCTATGCCTTCTACGGGCACTTGATTGATGCGGTGGAGGGTTTTGATAAATTTGGCGGCTGGGCCATTCCGTTTCGCAATGACAAAGGTGAGGAGGTAGTGCAGCCCAGGCCTGTCGTTGTTTCCAAACTTCGTCGGAAACGCCCACTGTGTGCGGAAGAGTTTACCTACCTGCGGGCGCGGACAAAGCACCCTGCCAAAACAACCATGATCAGCGCACAGCAGGCAGCCGCTTATTATGACAATAAGAAATCGTCTGCTGCTTATCCCAAGATTGACAGTTACTTGTCCGATTTGGTGGACATCCTGCGGGATGAAGTCGAAGAGTTAATCCGCCTCGGCTGCACATACATTCAGATCGACTCGCCGCAATATGCCGCTTTGCTCGATCCTAAATTGCGCGAAGGATACCGTCAGCGCGGCAACGATCCCGACCGGTTGCTCGATCTTTCCACCGAAATGGACAACGCGGTCATCGGCAATCATCCGGGAGTAATCTTTGGTCTGCACCTCTGCCGGGGAAATAATCAGAGCCGGTTCTATGCCTCCGGCGATTATGGCCCAATCACGAAAGTATTCCAGAAAACGCGTTTTCACCGCTTTCTGCTCGAATATGACGATGAGCGCTCCGGCGGTTTCGAACCTTTGCGCCAGGTTCCTCAGGATCGCACAGTCGTCCTGGGACTGGTCAGCTCCAAAAAGTCAATCCTGGAGAGCAAGGACGAACTGAAACAGCGCATCCAGCAAGCCTCTCAGTTCATTCCTCTGGAGCGGCTGGCGCTCAGTCCGCAGTGCGGCTTTGCCTCGACCATCGAGGGCAACCTGGTGAGCGCAGCCGATGAAGAGGCCAAGTTGCGTTTGGTTGCCGAAACGGCCGAGGAAGTTTGGGGTCCACCTGCTGTGGCGCGGTAGCGCGCCTGTGGGGCGCAGCACTCTGTCTGCGGGCTAGGCGATTGTTAGCGCCTGCTGCGAGCCCGTGGATTGTTTTGCAGAATTTGTGGGCATCGACCGCCGGTTCTTGCTCCCCGGAATTCCGTAGCGCTTCCGGTGCTTCGCTCCCCATGCCGACATCAACTTAAGGATGGGCTTAAGGCTTTCTCCATGTTTCGTCAGAGAGTATTCCACCTTAGGAGGCACCACGGCATACACTTTCCGGCGAATGACTTCATCCCGCTCCAGGTCGCGGAGATGCTGGGTCAGCATTTTTTTGGTCATGCCCGGAATCAGCTTGCGAAGCTCCCCGAAGCGTTTGGTGCCGGTTTCAAGATAAAACAGAATTAACGGCTTCCACTTGCCGCCAATCACGTCCGTAGTTAGCTTCACGGGGCAGTAAAATTCCTCCACCTCAGTCTCCTTTCGCTATAAAAGGTTACAAAAAAGTGCCTACTGGCAAAAAAGATACTTTAGCCTACAATCTGCGTCTGAACCAGGGATTCCTCTGGTCTGACACCCCGATTCAGACTAGCCAAGAGGCGGGGTTCGGCCATTCGCAAGGACAGCAGCGTTTTGCTGCATAGTCTGTGTCGAGGGGGCAGCCCTACCTATCCCAGGGGTTGGTGCACATGAGCAAAAGACCGGTAGTCGTGTACGGGGCCAATGGGTTCTCCGGAAGGTTGATCGTCGAATTCCTCCGCGAGTACAACACACCTTTCTTGGCTGTGGGCCGAAGCGCTGCAAGAATTAAGCAGGTGATGGATCACGTTCCGGGAATCGAAACCGCCGATTTTGAGATTGTAGAAACTCCCGGCACTCTCGAAGATTTAGTGCGTATCTTCGATGGCGCCAAAGTGGTTTGCAACACTGCCGGCCCATTCATCTATAACGGACCGAGAGTCATTGAAGCGGCTCTTAGAGCCGGTTGCCATTACATCGACATTGGCGGCGAACAGACTTGGATTCGCGAAGTGGCGGAGAGTTGGGGCGAGAAATTCCGCGAACGGGGCCTTCTCGCCGCGCCAGCCACCGCCTTCATGTGCGCGGTCAGCGATGCCTCCTCCCGGCTCTGCCTGGAGTCTGGGGCAATCGATACGCTGGAAACCGTCACCATGTTCAAAGGCATTCCGACCTTCGGCTCCACGCAAACAATCTTTGCAGTCATCCAGACGGACGCATATTATCTGGAACAGAACCAATACAAGGCGTGGCCGCGGGCGACTCGCTACGACGTAAGCATTCCGGGTTATTTACAATCCCAGCTTGCACTCGCGTGGGGAGGCTTTCCCCAGCCGGTTTGGTTCAAGAACCATCCGCAAGTGGCGAATGTGCGGTCAATGGGTGGTTTGCTCGATCGTCAGATCATGGAGGGCGTTGCGGCAACCGAGAAAATATTTGAAGAACAGATTCGGCCGCTGCCCAAAGAGGAACGGGAGAAAAAGCTCGCCGAGATGGCGAATGCGGTGCAAGCAGGAACCCCTCCTCGGGAAAACGCGCGCGAGCAGCGAACGATTGACGTCGTGGTAGGCCGAGGTTCGACCGATTACGCACAGTGCGTGGTGTTCGGCACCTGTTGTTACCGCCAGACGGGGTTGCTGCAGGCGTTTGCGGCACACCATCTGGCGCATGCGGCCCCACGCAAGGTTGGTTTTGCTTCTCCCGCGGAGGCCTTTGGACCTCGGGAAATATTACGCGTCCTCGAGGAGCATGGTCTCGCTAAGGTTCGTCTAACTCACTGACTAGAGGAAATCTGGTCATGCGTGCGATCGACTATTTCGATAAGGGCGCCGAGGCCAACCTCGATCGCACGGCAATCATCGCCGGCAACGCCTCCTGGTCCTATCGCCAGATGCGCGCCGCAACGGAAAACATCGCTCGCTCTCTCTGTGCGAACGGATTGCGAGATGAATCCGCCGGCATTTATTCCCACAATGAAGCCGGCGTTCTCTTTTGCATGCTGGGCATCATGCGTGCGGGCGCCGTATGGGTGCCAATCAATTACCGCAACGCCATCGACGCTAACGTGGAATATATGAACTACGTAGAGATGGCTTGGTTGTTCTATCACAGCCAGTTTCGCGATAGCGTCGACGAAATCAAGCGCCGCGTCCCCTCCTTGCGCGGGCTGATCTGCCTCGATCGCGAAGATGGAGAACATCCATCTTTGCAGGCTTTCATGGAACAGGGAGCAGGTGCGAAAATTCCGGATTGGGGTGATGCCTACGGAAATCCTGATCGCGTCGCCGGATTGGTGCCCACGGGAGGAACCACCGGTCCAGCAAAAGGCGTTCGTGTAACTAATCTTGCGCTGGGCACGATGACAGAAATGGCCACGCACTATTGGCGAGGTGATGTGGAACATCCTGTGTGCCTGAACACCGCCCCGTTGTCGCATGCCGCGGGCGTGCTGGCGTTTGTGATGTGTTCAGTGGGTGCGACTCACGTCATCATGCCCAAGTTTGATGCGCTTGAAGTTCTGCGCAACATTGAGCGCTATCGGGTCACGCATCTTTATCTTCCGCCAACCGCACTCTACAATCTGCTGGCGCATCCCCAGGTGCGTGACTTCGATTACTCAAGCCTACGCGGTTTTCTGTTGGCGGGATCGCCGGTTGCACCCGACAAGTTAAAGAACGCAATCGAAGTTTTCGGACCATGCATGTGTCAATCTTACGGTCAGACGGAAGCGCCGATGATCCTGACCTTTCTTGATTCAAAGACCGCCGCGGCGGCGGCTGCGGGAGATCATCCCGAACGCCTGGCCAGTTGCGGCAAGCCCACGCTGGCGGTGCGCCTCGGCATCATGGACGACGCTGGCCGGATTCTCCCGGCGCGTGAACGAGGGGAAATTGTAGCCCGCGGCTCGCTCATATGCGGCGGCTATTACAAGATGCCTGAGGCTACCGCGGAAATCCGCACGCACGGCTGGCACCACACCGGCGATGTCGGTTACCTGGACGAAGAAGGCTACGTCTACATCGTTGACCGCAAGAAAGACATGATCATCTCCGGAGGCTTCAACGTCTATTGCGCCGAGGTGGAAGCAGCAGTGATGGCGCTGCCTGGAGTTCACGAGTGTGCCGTGATTGGGGTTCCTCATGACTCTTGGGGAGAAGCGGTGAAAGCATTCGTTGTGCTTCGCCCGAGCGTAACCCTGAGCGAGGCAGCCGTCATTTCCCACTGCAAGCAGAAGTTGGGAGGAGTAAAGGCTCCAAAGTCTGTTGCATTTTGCGAAGAGATTCCCAAAACCGCAGCCGGCAAGATCGACAGAAAAAAGCTACGCGCGCAATACTGGGAACATGCCGAACGGCAAGTGCACTAGTAGTGAAATGGCAAAGCTGTCGTGATCTGAGCCAAGACGAACCCGTGACAACCGTGATCGTACCGAAATCTGGCGGCGTCACCTGCACCAAAGCCGTGGTGGTGCGGTGGTTGAAGAAGGAAGGAGATCGGGTGAAAGTTGGCGACCCGCTGGTCGAGTTGGAAACCGAAAAAGTCAGCTACGAACTCGAATCGCCCTTCAGCGGCCTACTTACGAGGCTTCTGGCGGAGGAGACCGCGGAGGTCCCGGTCGGAGACCCGCTCTGCGAGATCGCCGAATCGACTGCAAAGACTGCAAAAACGAGGAAGTAGGAGGGACGAAATGCCCCGAAAGACCGCAACAAAATCCGCGCCGCGAAAAGCGAAGATTACCGGCGACCAACTGCGATGGATGTACACCCAGATGGTCAGAATCCGCGAATTCGAAGAGGCCGTCAAGCGCACCTTCATCGAGCATCCCGGCGTGATCCGCGGACATTCTCACCTCGGCGACGGCGCCGAAGCTAGCATCGTCGGGGCGCTCTCCACGCGCCGCGACAAGGATTTCGTGGTGCCCAGTTACCGCTGTCACGGATACCCTATCGTTCTCGGCACCCCGCTGCGCAAGATGATGGCGGAAGTTTTTGGCCGCAGAGAGGGTTTGTGCCGCGGTTTCGGCGGATCCATGCACCTGGCCGACCCGTCGCGATACTTTCCCGGAACCTCGGGAATCATTGGGCAAAACATCGCTCATGCTACGGGCGCAGCTCTCACGGCGCAGGTAAAGAAAAGCGGCCAGATCGTCTATTGTTTTTTTGGCGATGGCGCTTCGAAGCAAGGTGCATTTTTCGAGTCACTCAACATGGCTGCTGTATGGAAGCTTCCCATTGTCTATGTTCTCGAAAACAATCAATATCAGGCGTATACGCACTTCAGCCTGGAGGATGCCAATGCCGCAGCCGGAGACCCATTGTCGAAAAAAGCGGAAGCTTTCAGCATTCCTGGCACAACGGTCGATGGCACGGATGTGCTAGCTGTGCGGAAGGTTGTTGCAAAGGCGGCGGATCGTGCCCGCGCTGGCCAGGGACCAAGTTTGGTCGAAACGAAATTCTATCGGCTCAGTGCCCACGGCAATGTGATCACGATTCCTCCGCTGCCGACGCAGTTTCCTGAGCACGAGGCGGTCGCGGTGTATGGCAACCGCAAGGAATTCGAGCACTGGAAAACCAAAGATCCGATCAAACGTTTCCGCGCGCGGCTGTTGCAAGAGGGCACGCTCACCGAAGCCGCAGCCAAGCGCATTGAAGCCGCCGCTCGCGCTGAGGTGGGGGACGCTGTGCAATTCGCCCTCGCAAGCCCGCTACCCGCGCCCGAAGAGGCGCTGTTGTACGTTTACGCGTAGGAGGAGAGCATGGCGAAAGAAATGATGTACGGTGATGCGATCGGCGCAGCCATTAGCGAAGAGATGCAGCGCGACCCGAGCGTGGTTTTTTATGGCCAGAATATGGCGATGACCGAACGCGATCCCATGCTCAAGAAATTCGGCAAAGAACGCGTTCGCATCGCGCCTATATCGGAAACGGCTGAGATCGGCATAGGTGTTGGCGCGGCCATGACGGGACTGCGTCCTATCGTTGAGCTGTGGATGAGCGAATTCATGCTGGTCGCTTTCGACCAGGTCATCAACGAAGCCCCTCGACTGCGCTATATGTCTGGCGGGCAGGTGAGCGTGCCGCTGGTGCTGAAAGCCGGCTACGGTTTCTGCGCGGGATGGGCCGGCCAGCACTCGAACTGCATTTATCACACCATGATGGGGATCCCCGGTCTGAAAGTTGTGGTGCCGTCAACGCCTGCTGATGCGAAGGGCTTGATGGCCGCAGCCATCCGCGACGATAACCCAGTCGTATATCTGCATCCTTATATGCTCACCCTGGAGAAAGGCGAAGTGCCGGATGGTGAATACGTTGTGCCGCTCGGGGTCGCCGACATTAAGCGCGCCGGGACCGACGTGACAATCGTGGCCGTTGGCTGGATGGTGAAGAAGGCGCTGGCCGCGGCTGAACAGCTGGCAGCAGAGGGGATCAGCGCCGAGGTGGTGGACCCAAGGACGCTCGCACCGCTCGATGTCAAGACCATTGTCGATTCCGTGAAGAAGACGGGACGAGTAGTGCTGGTTGACCAGGCGCCGCGGCATTCATCCGCGGCCGCGGTGATCGCCGGCGAGATCGCGGAACACGCCATCGGTGCCTTGCATGCGCTGCGCATGGTAACAGCTCTCGACGCTCCTATTCCTTACAGCGAACCCCTGGAAAACTACGTCGTCCCCAATGAAGGCAAGATTGTTGAGGCGGTGAAATCGGCGATGGCGCATGAAGCCGTGGCCGCGTGAGAACGTGCCATGAAGAACAAGGTTGAACTGCTTGCTTCTTACTGGACCATTTCCTGCGGGTTTCCTCACACCGATAAAGAATATAGCCCGTTCGATTTTCGCGACCGTGTGGAATCGGCAGCCAGAGCGGGTTTTACTGGCCTTGGAATCTGGCACGCTGACCTTGCGCATGTGCTCCGGGCGCGCCCGCTTACGGAGATGAAGCAGATTCTCGACGACAACGGGATCGAGTACCTCGAATTGGAATTCCTCACCGACTGGTTTCTCGATAGCGAGCGAAAGAGGCAGTCCGATATTTGCAAGAAGATGCTGCTCGATGCTGCTGAAGTCTTGCGGGCACATCACGTGAAGGTCGGTGATTTCTATCAGGAAACGGTGCCGATGCCGCGCTTGATTGAAGCATTTGCCAAGCTGTGCGCGGAAGCGGCGGAGCGCGGAACCCGAGTGGGGTTCGAGTTGATGCCGTTCGCCATGATCCAAACTTTGGAGGATTCACTCCGGCTCGTGGAAGGCGCTGGCGCGAGCAACGGCGGCATCTGTCTGGATACCTGGCACATTGTGAAGCTCAAGATTCCTTACGATGAACTACGCCGAATTCCGTCACAATACATCACCAGCGTCGAACTGAACGACGGCACGTTTGACTGTTCCTGGAGTCTGCAAGAGGACACCGTAAACCACCGCCGGCTATGTGGCGAAGGAGAATTCGACGTAAAGGGCTTTATCGCGGCGATGCAAGACGCCGGATACCGCGGGGCATGGGGAATCGAGGTGCTCTCAGAAGAGTTGCGAAAATGGCCGCTGGAACGCCTGACCACTGCGGCTTTTGAAACAACAATGGCCCAATTTAGCAGCACGGCAAAGCGGCCAGAAGAGTGAGTTTTGCCATGTGGCCGATCATCTAAGCGATTGAACGCATGGACCGAGGCTGGGGTACTGAGTCCCGGGTCGCGACAGGGCAGCGTCGGGAAAGGCGCTACCGGCGGATCGTCAGCCATACAGCATCAGCAAGATCTTTTGCAATGGTGGAGAACGCTGGATTCTCCGCCTACATTTGCGGCTGCTGCTGGACGCCTATCCGGCGAGGGGACGTTCGGAGGTTCCCGATGGGTCGTGCTTCAATTTGCTGACCTGGTCACTGCCACGCCGCTCCATCAGTAAACCAACCCTACAAAGACGGGCAGATTAGCTATCGGCGGTTTACTCACGAGTCCCAACGACGACTCTAGGCGAAGCCGCCGGAACAGCTTCAGGATTCCGGCAAGGGTGATCGCTCGGGTTGCGGTTTCGGCGTTCGCCTCAGGACCAACGCGGAGAACAGCGTGATGACGAGCCCAATCGGGAAGGGATGAATGAACGTGAACGCTGCATTGAAGAACGGGTTTTTGTACAGCTCTTTGTATTTCCTGACCTGCTGAAGTTTTTCCTGGACGGCTGCCGGGCTCGCCCCCGAGGCGGTGAGCTTGCGAACCAAATGAGCGCCATATGCGTCCCAGAAACCAGGCAGGAAGTTGTAGTAGATCACTTCCCAGGTTACGACATAGATGATGCAGGATATCAGCGTGATGGAGAGGCCGACGGCAAAAGCTCTGGAGAAGGTAATCTGACCATTGCCGATGTTGTCCCGGTAGGTTCGGATGCCGAAAAACACCATCAAGAACGAGAGCACGATAGAGGTGTTGCCGATGATCGCGCCGCGGTCGAAGCCAATCCAGCCGCCGAACGTCACCAGCGCTATCATCATCAGCGACGAGATAGCGCCGGAAATCAGTCCGAAGGTGACGATGATCTTTCTCATATTCTCGTAATGTCTTTTATCCGATCTTGACCTTTCCACGAATGCTGCCGGCCCCATGCTCATGCGGGCTCAGCGACCAACCGCGTCAGCTGGCGGCTTGGATGCCACCGGGATAACTACGATAAGGTTATCGCCTGCTCCGGGGTGAGTCATCCCAAGATAATCGAGCTTGTCAAGCCCCGATTTGGCGTCGAACCCGATGTCTTTCGTTGTCATGTTCGGCGCATAAAACATCAAGTGCGGAGGAAAAATGCCAGTGCCGTGCTCAGGGATCGCCCTCAAGCGGTTCTGGCTGGACATCATATAAAGGAATCCCGGTTTGCTGGGATATTGGTAACGGCCTTCCTTATATCCGTTGGCGACGTCTGCCTTGATTTCGGCCTCGGACTTACCGTTTGTGCGCAGCTCTTCACCGTGCATGTAGACGAGCAAGAGAGTGCGGCTGCCTTCGGCGTCGAAGCACTGCGGCTCAATGGTTGTTTCTGCGGGCTTTACGAAATGCCGGCCAACAAAACAGCTGAAGCCGTTAGTGCCTTCGCGCGCTTTCTCGTAGCCTTTGGGGCCGAGAACATAAACTGTGGCTTTACTGGATACCTCGGCCGGGGCGGCGCTTTCAGCGAGTGAGACCTGCTGGTCACGTGGCATGGAGGCGTCGTAGACCCGGGGAAGTTCCTGGGCGGTTGCGGGAATGAGCGCAGTGCTCGAAAACAAGCCGATCGACAGAGCACCCACGACAAAGACCTTCATCGAATTCAGAGACTTCATGTTCGCTCCTTTTGAAGAAGTTCATGTTTCCATAAACTTCATGTTTTCATAAACTTCATGTTCGCCCGTATTGAGCGGCTCAACATACCGCATGAGGTGGGGTCGGTGTCGTCATCCTTTTGGCTGATTTTGGCAGCGGAGAGAAAAATCATTCGTTTGGGGGAGCGGTTATTGGCGCGAACCGAGCTCGTGAACGAGTAAGTGCACGAGTAAATCAGGGGAGAAGGCCGAATTCCTTGCCAAGTTGCACCGCCTGCGTTCTTCGTTTCGCCCCGAGTTTGTCGAAAACACGGCTGGAATGAGTCTTCACCGTGCTCTCGCTCACAAAAAGCTTCCCGGCGATTTCGCGGTTGCTCAGGCCCTGGGCGATCAGTTCAAGGATCTCAAGCTCGCGGCGAGTGATATGGAGGTCCTCACGTTTTCTTTCGTCAGGGATGAACGGTCCGTCGGCGGGGACGGGGACCTCCCTCACAACAATTGTCTGGCGTTTTGCTGTCAGCTTTAGGCCAAGCCAGATGCCAAGAACGGCAAAGGTCGCGGCGATCAGGCCGCCGTAGATTTCGATGGAATGTTCGACCACCAGGAACTGATACTCGGTCCACTGGAGCAGAGCAATCAAGATTCCGCCGACCAACCCGTACATGAGGACGTGGCGCTTCATAAGTTGCAGAAGGATTCGTTACCGAAATTATCGCACCGATGGTGGGGTAGGTCCTACTGCTTGCAGGGCAAGATCAATGCTTGAGAGGACTTGCCCAAGTCACGGGCTCCCAGGAAGT
Organism: uncultured Acidobacteriaceae bacterium; assembly: GCA_963786075.1. Lineage (GTDB taxonomy): Bacteria > Acidobacteriota > Terriglobia > Terriglobales > Acidobacteriaceae > Sulfotelmatobacter. Next base: position 13,972 of record CAWAYA010000019.1, read on the forward strand.
TACGCCCCGAAAGGATCTGTCGACGACTTGGGCCAGAAGTCGGCGACAACTTCCCTGCCTCGATAAACCTCCTAGAACCGCCGTCGCTGATTTCCCGAAACCCGTTTCGGGAGACTGTAGTTTTCTAATCAGGCAGGAGTCTGCGCGTTTGGCACCTGCGGTCGGTGGGTCAATGAGTGCAATCGAGATTTCTCAACAGTTCTCGTTCCGAAACGCCGCCAATGCGGTGACCTCCATTGACTTGCCCGTATTGCCCGCGTAAGATTCGCCGCGAAAGAAACGGTCGAGCCGTCCGCGCTGTCATGTTACCGAGATTCTCGGCGGAACCTGATGTCCACCTTCGCGAGCAGGAGTGTTCGGACATTGAATCTGGAGGGGGAATGATTCTAAAGTCCGGGTGCGTGTGCGCTTTGTGGTGTATTGTTCTCTCTGCAGTTCCTCTCTTCGCGCAGTCTTCCGGCTCCATCACCGGCACCGTTCTGGATAATAGCAATGCAGTGGTTTCCGGGGCAGAAGTTTCGGTAACCGATCCGACCACGGGCTTTCGGCGAAACACCACATCCAACTCAGAAGGTGACTATTTGATTGCTGGTCTCCCTTCTGCCACTTACGACGTCACGGTCACGGAACCGGGGTTTAAGAAATTCGAGGCGAAGCGGGTTATACTCCGAGTCGGCGAAAAACTCAGGATAGACACGAAACTGGTTATCGGCAAGGTAACAAGCGAGATTGTTGTGGAAGGAAGCTCGGTCGGCAAGGTCGAGACTCAGTCCTCGGAACTCGCCGGCACGATTACTGGGGAACAAATCACTCAGCTGGAGTTGAATGGCCGGGATTTCGCCACGCTCATCAAACTCGTCCCAGGGGTGAGCGATCAGACCGGGCAGGATGCAGGAACCGTTGGCCCAGCCGGCAGCGTTTCTTATGCGGTCAACGGGGGCCGCACCGAGTTCAACAATTGGGAGATCGACGGCGGCGAAGTCCTGGATACGGGCAGCAACGCCAATATCAACGTCTACCCCAACATTGACGCGCTGGCTGAAGTTCGAGTGCTTACTTCGACCTACGGCGCGCAGTACGGACGCAACGGGTCCGGGACAATTGAAGCCGTCACGAAACCGGGCACCAACCAGTTCCACGGCGACGCCTTCGAGTTCATTCGTAACGCCGCGTTCAACGCCCACAACTACTTCGATTTGCCGGGACAGGCGAAAACCTATTACAACAAAAATGATTTTGGGTACATCCTCGGTGGACCCATCAAGAAGGACAAACTGTTTTTCTTCTGGTCTCAGGAATTTCGCCGCGAAAATGTCCCTTCTGTTTACAACAATCCGACCTTGTTTCTCCCTGACGCTGCCGAGCGGGCAGCAAACTTCAACGAGGACTGTCCGGCGGTCGGCGTCCCGTTTGTAAGAGCGGGCGTTGTTCCTGTGCTCACGAACATGGGAATGGAAGTGGTAAGCCCCAATTGCCCCGCATACACAAACCCTGGGCAAGATTCTAATGGCGATAACTACTACTTGGGTTTTCCCAATAACACCATTCCGTCCAATCTCCTGGATCCTGCCAACACGAACCCGTTAATGGCAAATGTTCCCTTCCCGAACGATGGGCATGCTTTTGTGGGGACGTTCGCAGCGCCTATCAGTTGGCATGAAGAACTGATTAAGGTCGACGATGACATCAATTCGAAATTGCGGGCGAGTTTCCGGTTCATTCATGATTCGTGGACGCAGAATTTTCCCATATCGCCCGGGACGGATCAGACGACGAACGTGCCGGCGATCGGCGGGACACTACAGGGTCCTGGAATCAGCGTGGTTACGAACTTGACGGCCACGATTTCCCCTACGCTGCTGAATGAGTTTGTTTTCAGCTACGGATCCAACCACTTACACCTCTTCAACACGGGGAACGCATGGCGGCGCCCGGCAAGCATGACCATGACGGGGATTTTTGAAAACGGCTTTAACGGAACGGTTCCGCAGATTAGTCTTGGCGGTAACGGCAACTTCTACTTCGCCGTCGATCCCGGCTACTTGCCCTGGACTAACTCGAATCCCACCTACGCCTACCATGACAATCTGACCTGGAGCAAAGGCCGGCACAATCTGCAATCCGGTTTCTACTTCGCGGCTATTCAAAAAAACGAGCCGGCGCTGGAGGAACCTAACGGAAGCCTGAGCTTCGGTGGAAATGCAAACACAGCTTACAGTGAGGCCAGCCCCACCAACGGACCCTTTTCCAGCACGGGCAATCCTTTCGCGGACCTGTTGGTGGGGTTCATTAGTAATTTCTCTCAGCCCAATCAGAACCTGAAGTATTACAACCGTTACAAGATCCTGGAACCTTTTGTGCAGGACGACTGGCGAGTCACGAAGAAGCTGACGCTGAATCTCGGTCTGAGGGTGAGCTTATACGGCAGCTATTATGAGCGCTACGGAAATTCGTACAACTTTGACCCCAATGCCTACGTAGCAGCCAACGCGCCCGTGGTTGATCAGAATACGGGAGCGCTTGACTTCGGTCCGGGGCAAAGCGTCTACAACATGACAGGAATGGTGCACTGCGGCTACAACGGAGTGCATCGAAGTTGCCAGTCCGATCATTTATTCAACCCTGCACCAAGGTTGGGTTTCGCTTTTGATCCGAAGGGGGACGGGAAAACTGCCATCCGCGCAGGCTATGGAATTTTCTTCGAGCACGCGAATGGCAATGATGCCAACACCGAGTCGCTTGAAGGAAACCCTCCCGCTATTATCGCTCCGGTTCAGCAGTACATATCGGGTTACACGAACATTGGTGGCACAAACGCAGCCAACCAGCCGATCTTATATCCGTTGGGCGGAGGCACGAGTCAGTTAACCTCGATTACCACCATCACGCAGTGGCCTTACGTCCAGCAATTCCATTTCGACATCCAGCGTGAATTAGCCCGCAATACGATCGTGACCGTCGCCTACGTCGGGAGCAAGGGGACTCATCTCTCACAGCAACTCGATCGCAATCAAATCCATTCCACTCCCGCCAACCAGAATCCTTACCAGCCGGGGCAGTTCATCACGAACGCCGACTGCAATGATCTGTTTAATTCGCCTCCCACCCTCGCTAACGGAACTCTAGTCACGGGTCAGGCCCTGATCAATCTCAACAATGCATGCGGAAACGTAATTACGGATTTGTATCGTCCTTACCAGGGCTACGACTCGATTTACGGCATCATCGGCGGAGCAAATTCAAGCTACAACGCACTGCAGGTCTCAGGCAGGCGGAATGCGGGTGGACTTCAGCTCACACTCGCATATACCTACAGCCACTCGATTGACAATTCTTCCGACCGGTATGACAGCGCGTTTGTCGATTCCTACAATCTGGCTTCCTATCGCGCCAGTTCCAGCTACGATCAGCGTCATATTCTTACGGTCAGCTACATCTACGATTTGCCGGTTTTCCGGCATGCCCCAGGGTTGAAGGGATCGTTGCTGGGGGGCTGGCAGATTTCGGGCATTACGACGGCTCAATCGGGAGAACCGACCACGATTACTAATGGTGGCTTCTACGACAACGCTGGGGTCGGCAATAGCGTAGGTTCGGGCTCCTACGCCGATCTGGTGGGGAATCCGCACGGTCCCAAACCAACTTTCGATCAGGTGCCCGGAATTGTGTATGGTCCTTTACTGTACAATCCCGGAGCTTACTCGCAACCCACAGGCCTGACCTTTGGCAACTCCGGTCGTAATTCTCTGGCCGGACCGGGCCGCCTCAATTTCGATATGGGAGTGTTCAAACACTTCAAGGTCACGGAGTCGAGGGCATTTGAGTTCCGCGCCGAGGCGTTCAACGTTTTCAACCATCCACAGTGGACCGGGGTAAACAACAGCAGTTGTGGTTACGTGACGGATTCGGGCTCAGGAAACTCTGGCTCCAGCGATTGTGTGAATGGTAATGCGGACAATGGAGAAGCGCCGGCCAACTTTCTTCACCCCAGTGGGGTTCATATCCCGCGAATCGGAGAGTTCGGCTTGAAGTTCATCTTCTGAGAACAGACGGCGGTCGATTAGAGGCGACGGCCCGCCGCGCGGAAGCACAACCGCAACACTTCCTGCATGCTCAAGGGTGGGGACGACTCCACACGGGATGCCATCTTCAACGCGGCTCAATTGGCTATGACCTCATCGGTTGCTAAGTTTCGAGCCCACGTAAGTGCTTACAGAGATACGAAACTGGCTGTGGAAAGCCGACCTGTGAGGCAGGTGCTCTAACCAGCTGAGCTAACCGCCCACCATGAAAACAAATGATCTAATGTAACCCTCGGCTAAGTTTCGGCCAAGCCTTGCAAGCTGAAAACACTTGGAGAAACGCGTCAGCTGTAAAGCACAGCAAATCTCCAATTCTGCGCGCCAGGTTCGGCCTGAAAAGGCCTTCTAGCCGAGGCCCTGGAGCAGGGTTATTTGCTAATCCTATTTGTACGATTTTGGGGGGAGCAGGAATTGGAATCCGAAATAACCCAGGAAATAGGACTGGTTACTACGGGTGGGTTCGAGGCTGCGTCCGGCCATGAAGAGGAAGATCACTGGACTATGAATTTTATAGCGACCTCCAAAGTCGATGATGGGCTGGTTCTCTGAGGGATGGAAAGTTCCTTGCGAGTAGAATTCGATGTCGCCTTCGAGTTTGGGGGTGAAATCGTGGCCGAGGACAAGGCCAGTGATCCATCCGTCCGGTCCATGGTGCACAAACTGATAGCCAATTTCATAATCCACATCGATGGGCCCAAATTTCTTGGAGAACTCGACGGGCAAAAGGAAAGCTTGGCTCGACGGGGTGATCCCGCGGCGGACGGCGTCGTTCGGGTTGTTGAGGAAAAGCTGCGGGAAAACCGAGACGTTGAGGCCGGACTCTCCGGCGTCGTAGAAACGCCATTTGACTCCAGGATTGGATTGGCCGAGGCCAAACCTGGTCCCAGAAAAAGGATTTTGAACTCTTAGCCAGGCATTTTCATAAGTGAGCTGGATGCGATCGCCAACGCCGAAGTTGATGTCGAGATCGGGCACGTGCGAGACAGACTGATTGCTATAGAAAAATGGCATATAGCCAAGATTGATTTCCCAATTGAGATTGCCCGGTGTGCCGGGATCGTTGGTGTAATAAGGCGGACCGCCCTGCGCCGCAGCCCGTGGCGCGAGCGCGGCCGGGATCGCGAGCAACAGCAGGAAGGCAAACGTGCGGACTGACGTAAAGTCGATCACTTTCGAAACGGGCAAATCCCTCCTATGCGAACAAGATCGTACCGCAAACGGCAGATGCTGTTTAGTTTGTCTAATGGCTCTGCGCCACGGCCTTCGCTGCCGTCGCCGAGATTACGACCGAGTCGGGTTCCGTCCACACGGCTGTGCCGCTCGACAGGTCGAGACGGTGCATGGTGATCTTCAGAGTGCCCCGATCGACTTCCACTTGCAGGTAGTGATAGTTCATTTCTTTGCTCTGGAAAGGATCATCCTTGGCCCGTTCAATCGGATAGGCGTGCGCCCCGGCGCCCCCGGTCACAAAATAGGTCACGCCGCCGTGCTCATGGCGTTCGTAGTTGTGCACGTGTCCAGAGAACACCACGATACGGGCGCGCAGGTTTTCTTGCCGCTCTTCCAGCATCTTGGCCAGTTCTTTCTCTGAGGAGCGCGCCGAGTGTCCTCCGCCAAACATCTTCATGTCCGATGAGCTGGTGTAAGGCGGATGGTGAAGAACAACGAACACGAAATCCACATCCCTGGGAACGTGGTCCAATTTCTGGGTCAGCCATTGTGCCTGCGAACCTGAGGTCTCGTCGAGCGAACTGTCGAGCACCAGCATCAGGATATTGGCAGCGCGTACAGAATAGTAGAGGCTGTTCTTCAGATCGGGAAAGCGCTCGAAATAGTTGGCCAGAGCAATTTTTTCATCACCGTGAAGATCGTGATTGCCCAATGCCGGGAAAACCGGAATCTTGTCGGCGCGCCACACCGCGGTTTCCGTGTCCCACACTTTCCAGTCATCTTTATCGTAGCCGTTGTAGACGATATCCCCGGTAAAACAAATAAACGCGGGATTGGTCTCAGCAATCGCGCTGACCAGCGCCTGCCGGACCGCCGGATTCGCCGCTTGCGTGTCTTTGGGATCGTGGAAGCGTGAATCGCCATAGGCAACGAAGTGGAAGGGCGTGCTTACCTGGAGCTGCAACTCCACCGGCTCGGTTTGCAGTGTCGACTGGGAGTGCGAGCGCGAGCACGCCACGCCAGCGAGAAGAAGCAGAATCGGCAATTGCCAGACAAGTTTCATGGAGTGATCTGCAGCTATTGGCCCACGACGAGAACCTCAAATTGTCCCGCTTCGGCTGTGGAAAGGAAAAGACGATGTGTTTTCGGATCCAGCGCCATGGTCTTTGCCTTAGGCAAGGTTTTCACGGTTTCGACAACCGAATATTTATCGGGGCTGTCTTCGCGAATCACCGTGACCGTACCCTCCCCGTTGGAGTTGAAAATGAGCCGCGACTCCGGATCGAAGGCGGTCGCGTCCACGTGATCGCCAATGGGCAGAGTTGTGATCACTTTTCCGGTATCCGCATTCACCACGGCCATCACCTTGCTGCGGCAGCCGATAAACAAACGGCGATTCGCGCGGTCCATCGCCATGCTCGAAGGCGAGCCACAAGGCGCGGTGGGCCAGCGCTGCTCAACTTTCAACGAACGAGCATTAATTTTCAGGACCTGGCTAGCATCTTCCAGATTATTGTAAACGTACCCCGAACCATCGGCGACTGCAAACTCCGGCCCGCCGCCCAGATCAACCGTTCCCACGACTTTGCCCGTGGCAGCCTCGATGGCTGTTGCGGTATTGCTGTCACCATTAAAGGCAAAAACACGGGAGGTGGCAGGATCGTAAATGATCGCATCAGGTTTCTTGCCAACCGGAACTTCCGCGATCGCCTTCAGTGACTTCAGGTCGAAAATTGTGACAGTTGAAGATTGCCCGTCGCTGACAAACCCGCGACCCAACTCCGGAGCGATCGCAATCCCGTGCACGCCCGGAGTGTTCTCAATCTTGCCGACAATCGCGCCCGAATCAACATCAAGCACCTCGACCTCGGTCCCGTGGGAAACGTAGAGACGCCGTGCCGCATCATCGACGGCGAGATAATCCCAGCTCCCGTGGCCCGGAACAGGGATCTTCTTGGTAATCGCAAACTCGCCTGCGAATGCGGGGCATGGATTCGCAAGAGCAAATCCTAATGTCGAGACAGCCACAAAGAAAGCGAGGCTCTTGATAGTCAACTCACGATACTGGTGCTTCTTCATCTGCATGAGGCTCCTTTATCTTTCAGCGCAGTCAGCCTGCGAATATTCGTCTTACAGACAATCCCGTAGGGCCAAACAGGAAGTTCGCCTGGACGAAGGGCAAACCTCATGTTGATGTGCACTCTGTGCTCGGATGAATTACTCTCGGTGCGGTTCCCAGCGCAGGCCGAAGGAATAGGTGGGCCGGTAATACTCGCGTTGAGTAACGTACCACGGGCTGCCGTCGTAGAAGCCGAAGACGTCGTCGGTCAGATTCAGGCCCTGCCAGAGCACGGTTAAGCCCCTCCCCACGCGATAGCTGGCCTGCGCATCAACCTGCAGGTGCGCGTAGAGGTAGTTGTCCCCGGCAGGCCCTTTCGTTCCCAGATTAGCCGTGTCAATTTGCGTTGTGTACTGGTAGGCGTAAATGCTGGCACTGTTGTAGGTCGCACCGAGCCGAGCTGAAAAACGACCCCGATCATAACTGGGACCGAGGTTCCACATCGTCGGCGTCTGACGCTGCAGCGGCGGAGTATCCGGCCGAAGCGGCAAACGGCCTGCGTTCGAGCCGGTTTTGCTGAAGTTTGCCGAGATCCCGAACCCGCTCAACGGGCCCGGCAGGAAGCCCAGGTGCTGAATGTATGCGACCTCAACGCCATACAGCTTTGCATTAGTGCCGTTTTCAATGTAAGCGAATTGGTCGCCCACATACTGCGGATACTGAGTTCCGCTGTAGTCCAGATCCGTGATGTAGTAGATAGGACTAGTCAGCTGTTTGTAGAAGAAGCCGGCTTGCAGGAGGCCGTACGGTTTCAGGTAGTGCTCGTAGAGCAGGTCGTAGTCGTTGGCGTGCTCCGGCTTCAGGTTGGGATTGCCAATGCCGACCGTCAATGGGTTCGAGGAATTGTCCAGAGTTACGTAGGGCACCATGTCGTAAGGGTTGGGGCGGGATATTGCACGGGCATAAACAGCGCGAACGTCGGAGTCTGACGTGATGGCGTAGCGCAGTTGAACACTCGGCAAAGGATCCCAATACCATGAAATTGCTTGTTGCGGAGTAACCGTATCTTGAGTGCTGGTAGCGTTGTTGTTCACTAAGAACCCGAGAATATTTAGCTGCGTTGCCTCGATACGCAGCCCAGTCTGCAGGCGGAATTTCCCGAACTCGATCGTATTCATCGCGTAGGCGGCCGAAACGCGTTCCGTCAGGTCGAAATTGCTGGCATCGGAACCGAGGATGGTTGCGGGTTCGTCCAGCGCGAGAACTCCCTCGCTGACCAGGTTACTCAGGCTGCCGGCGATCGAGTTGTAACTGGTGACGGGGCCGTACTGGTACGCGCTGAAGTAATAGTGGGGGTTGGTAAATCCACTCAGGAATTGAGACATCGGCGCCACAGGAGGGTTGTTCGGGTTCGCAATAAACATTTGGTCGTACGTCGGTGAATAGGCGTTCTGCCCCTTGTGCGCATTGCGCACCTTGAAGCCATACTCAAAGGTGGAGAAGTGGGACCCCAGATGGTAATTCCTGGCGTTGGACACCGCCGCTTGCAAATTCACTTGCGAGGTTATTCCCTGAGTGCCATCGTACTCGGTTATCGTGTATTGCGTCGGATCGTACGACGCCCCTTCAGTACAGGAGGGGTCCCACTGGGGCAGGCGAAAATCAGGACTCGGCAGGTTGACACAAGTGCTGAGATTGCTCAGAGGGCTGCCCGGCACCGGTTGGAAGGTCGCTCCCGGATTGCCGGCGGCGCCCAACTCGCGGGAACGGGCCACCGAAAGCTCCCAGCTTAACCACGAATTGCTGAAGACATGCTTGCCGCCAATTGCCAAGCTGGCCGCGCCATAATCTGGCACGCGGGAGGAGGTGGAAAATTGCGGAGTACCGCCGGTGGGGGCGGGCGGTCCCGGAGGCGGGGTGACGTTATCGCTGATCGTATAAACCCATTTGTTCCCGTAATCTTTGAAATCCGAGTCGAAGTAATGAAGATAAAGTCCGGAGCCTTCGCTGAGCTTATAGTCGAGCGAACCCCCAAACCCAAACCGTTTACGCTGGTACCGGTATTCTCTGATGTCCATGCTGTCGTAAATGGGGGTCGCATAGCCTAAGTCGGGTTGCGGCTCAAGGTCATCAATTCCCCGCCCGTTGTAATCGTAGCTTCCGGAGAAAAGTGCGCCGAATTTCTTGCTGGCGCCAAACCGCCGCCCCACTGTACCCATTACTAGGCCGATGTAACGCGTATTTACGATGGGAGTGAATCCGCCGATTCCCTCCAATTTCAGGGTAGGCACCTCGCCTGCCTTCTTGGTCACCAGATTCACTGTCCCGCCAATGGCATCGGCGTCCTGATTGGCCGCGAGCGTCTTGTTCACTTCGACCGACTCCACGATGTCGGAAGGGATGGTGTCCAGCTTGAACTGGCGCACATTGTCCTCAGGGGCCGGAAGCTCAACTCCATCGACCGTTGTGTTGTTCAGGCGCGGCTCGGTGCCTCGAATCTGAACGTACTTGCCTTCGCCCTCGTCGCGTTCCAGGCTTACGCCCGGCATCCGGCCTACCACATCGGCGATGTTCTCGTTCGGCAGGCTCTGAATTACACCCTCCGACATCACATCCAGAATATTGTCGGAGGTGCGCTGAACATTGATGTCTTGCGCCACGCCGAGTTCGTCCGCAACAACATTTACCTGTTCTCCTTTGGCTTCGACTTTGAGCGCGGCATCCACCCGGACAGCTTGGCCCGCAACCACCTTTACGTCCGCGGTGTATGGCAGGAAGCCAACGTAGGAGACTGTGACCTTGTACTCGCCCGGGGCGAGGCTGATTATCGTGAATTCTCCAATTTGATTCGTAGCAACGGCTGCACCGCCGGGCTCGACCCGCACTCTTGCGCCTGGAAGCAAGGCGCCCGTGCTGTCGGTAGCGCGGCCCGTAATGGTGCCCTTCCCCGACTGAGCGATCGCCGAGCTAGCAAGCACTGCGCAAAAGGCCAGTAGAGCGACTCTGAGGAAAGAGGAAAGAATGCAGTAGGATTGCTTCCGCTTCATGCTTTTGGCTCCCTTACAACCAAGTCTCGGTTCGAGATCGGCGGAGCGGCATTTCCGGAGATTTTCAACTCACTCAGGAAGGCGCTCTCTGGAACAGACATTCCAGTCGATTGAAATGAAAGCCGATGGTAGTTTGCCGGTATGAAGCCATTATTAAAGGACGGTTAAAGTTTTTTCAGATTCAGTGCGCGCAGCCGTTCACGGTTTACCCTAATGTTGGTCGGCACTATCCAACAGAGCCGGATATGAACCTGCTGGTTGTGGAAGATGAACGGCGAATGCTGGAACTGCTTCGCAAGGGACTAAGCGAAGAAGGTCACACCGTTTCTTGTGCGGTCGACGGCATTGAAGGAATGCAGATGGTTCGAGAGCACGATTTCGATGTGGTCATTCTCGACGTGATGATGCCCAAGATGGACGGATTCGAGCTGGCCAGGAACATGCGAGTCGAGAACAATTGCACGCCAGTATTAATGCTGACTGCAAGAGATTCCGTTCCCGACATTGTGCGGGGTTTGGACCTCGGCGCCGACGACTACATGACCAAGCCATTCTCCTTCGACGAGCTGTTGCTGCGCTTGCGCGCGGTGCGAAGAGCCGTGGCCACTTCGCGGAAAACTCAGTTCCAGATAGGCGATTTGATCCTGGATATCTCCACCCGCAAAGCAAATCGCGACGGGAGACGCATCAGCCTGACGCGCACTGAATATCAGTTATTGGAGCGGCTCATGCTCCACGCTGGCGAAGTAGTTCCGCGGGAGATGCTGATTGCGGCTTCTGGGCGCGAAATGGGAAGCAATTCTTTGGATGCGTTCATGCGGCTGCTGCGCCACAAAATCGACTGTGATCATCGGCGCAAACTGATTCACACGGTGCGCGGCGTCGGCTACGTCATGGATCTGGAGTGGCAATCGTGAAAAAACTTTCCATTGGTTCGCGGCTCACGTTGTGGTACTTGGCAATCTTTACTGCGGCACAGCTTTTGTTCGGTGTGGCCATGTGGGTCGCTCTGCGGCAGGAGCTGTATACAGTCGCCGACGACGCATTGAAAGCGCAAATCGAAGACCTCACAAACTTCCTGAAATCGCAGAAAAAGAAAAACATGAACGTTCCCAAGCTTCGGGAGGAAGCCTCCGAGGCATACGATCTGGAGCACTCTGGCGATTTCCTGCAAATTTGTGACGAGGATGGAAACTGGATTTTCCGCGCCTCCGCACTGGTGAAAAATCAATTTGCACTGGCAACGCCGGCGGCCATTAAACGCCCGTCGTTTCGAGACGTCGAACTCGCAAACCAGCCGTTCCGTTTTATTACGCAAAGGATTGAAGTGAATGGCCGCTTCTACACCGTGCAGACGGGCGTTCCTACCGCTCAGACCGTCGCCACGCTATCTCTGTTTAGGCGTTATCTTCTGATGTTCGCTCCGCTGTTGCTGCTCGCCGCTGCCTCCGGAGGGTACTGGCTCAGTCGCAAAGCTTTGTCTCCAGTCGACACGCTCACGCGCACGGCGCGCGGCATCAGCGGCAGCAATTTGGGCGAACGGCTTGAGAAACTTACCACCGGCGACGAACTCCAACGCTTGTCTGACACGTTGAACCAAATGCTGGCACGCATCGAAGGCGCATTTCTCCGCGTAACCCAGTTCACCGCGGATGCTTCCCACGAGCTGCGAACGCCAATCTCTTTGATTCGCACCGAAGCTGAAATCGTCCTCCGCAAGTCAAGGGGCGAGGCCGAGTATCGCGAGGCTTTACGCCACATCCTTCTGGAGGCGGAAAGAACTTCGTCCCTGGTGGAAGAACTGTTGTCTCTCGCCCGTGCTGATTCCGGTCGCGAGAACTTGCATCTCTCTTCCCTCGACCTGCGCGCAGCGATCGTGGAAACCGCGCGCGAATGGCGTCAACTAGTAGAGACCGGCGGTCTGCAGTTCACTGAGGAATTCGCGGATTGTGAGCTTCCAGTATTGGCCGACCGCAGCGCTGTGCAACGATTGCTGGCCATCCTGCTCGACAACGCAGTCAAGTACACGCCAGCCCCCGGAACGGTCGAACTGCGTCTGGAAGCGCAGACTGGCAACGCGGTCATTTCCGTGCGGGACTCGGGAGTTGGTATTTCGGTGGAAGATCAGGGCAAGATCTTCGAACGCTTTTACCGTGTCGACAAAGCGAGAAGCCGCGAACTGGGAGGAGCTGGCATCGGCCTCGCCATTGCTGACTGGATTGTGCAGCAGCATCGCGGATCGCTGACGGTTCAAAGCTCGATCGGGATTGGATCAACTTTTTTCGTCGAGTTGCCGTTACAACCGACATTGACCCCATCGGAGGCGGCGGCAGAATCAGTTTTGCCTGGGGGCGGGAGAGTAAATGAGTCGTCCCGCATGCAACTCTGAGGCGAACCACACCATTCCGCGCTTGTCGCGATCACTCCGTTAGGCAAGTGGACAATAGCCTGAGGATTGAACGGCCGAGCTCCTTGTAGAAGGTCGTCCTTAATTCGTGCGCCAACCCCTGTCTGCGACAAGATCCCCGGCCCTGCTAGACTGACGCGGTGCGCCGTCTGATCGTCAATGCCGATGACTTTGGCTTCACTTCAGGCATCAATCGCGCCATCGTTGAGGCTCACACTTACGGAATCGTAACCTCCTCCACGCTGATGGCCAGCGGACGCGCCTTCGAAGAGGCCGCGCACCTGGCAGCGAGCGTCCCTCGTCTGAGTGTGGGTTGCCATGTGGTCCTGATCGACGGTGCGCCGGTTCTCGGTGCCGATCGATTGCCTTCTATCACCACGTCGAACTCGAACGGCTCTCGTTTCCGCGATGGACTGAAATCTTTCGCCGTCCGCGCCCTGGCGGGCCGTTTGAATCCGCACGAGATCGAAATCGAAGCCTGCGCTCAGATTCGCAAGCTACAATCGGCAGGCTTAAGCGTCTCTCACGTGGATACGCACAAACACACGCACTTGTTTCCCGCGGTTCTGCGGCCTTTGCTGCGCGCTGCCCGGGCCTGCGGCGTGCGCGCCGTTCGCAATCCGTTTGGCCCCAGCAAGCCGCTAAAGTCGAGTACACTATTGGCGCGTCCTGGTCTTTGGACACGCTATGCCGAGGTAAAAATTCTTCGCACTCTGGCCGCCAAATTCCGCGAAGCGGCTAAGCGGGAGGGCTTTGTGACTCCGGATGGCACGCTCGGCGTCGTCGTGACTGGCGCTCTCGATGAAAAGCTGTTTCGCGGTGTCGCAGCCATCATTCCGGAAGGAACCTGGGAATTCGTCTGCCATCCCGGCTACAACGACGCCGATCTGGCCTCAGCCAGGACTCGCCTGCGCCAATCGCGAGAGACCGAGTTGCGCGTTTTGACCATACCGGAGGCACGGCAGTTGCTATTGGAGGAAGGAATCGCTTTAATTTCCTACCGCGATCTCCTTCTCACAGAAACGTAGTGTAGAGTTTTCTGCCCCTCGTGGAATAAGCTACCCAAAATCCAATGACCTTAGTAACCTTTCCCAGGTTCCTGTCTGCGTTATGATTCCGTTAGAACCGGCTCAGAGATTCTAGCTGGGAGGCCTTTATCATGTCTGCCACTGGGGCAGCCCCGCGAGCGACCTTAGACCTGCGCGTACGTGTGTGGGGCATGGGCGCCAACAACCAACCCTTCCACCAGAATGCCACCGCACAAAATGTCAGCATCACCGGAGCCTGCATTTCCGGCATCGAGCAGGAGTTGAAGGTGGGCGACGTCATCGGCGTGCAATACGAAACCAAGAAAGCTCGCTGCAAAGTCATCTGGGTGTCGGAAGCGACCGGACTAAAGAAGGTTCAGGTCGGAGTTCAGTTGGTGGTCGACCAGGAGTGCCCGTGGGTTTCGCAGTTGCCCGCCGAGGTGCGAGCCAACATGCCGGCTCCCACTCCCGACAATCGCCGAAGATTTCAGCGTCACAAGATTTCGTTTCCTCTGGAATTTAAAGACGAGCGCGTGAATACTCCGATGCGCGTAAACGCCACCGACATCAGCGGGAACGGTTGTTATGTTGAGACTGCCATGCCGTTGGCGATCACCACCGTGCTAAGGGTGGATTTCTGGATCGATCAGGAGCATATCACCGCCTCTGCTACCGTCCGCACCCGTGATCCTGGAGTCGGTATGGGCATCGAATTCACCGGCCTGCCGGAGGAATCCAAGAAACGCTTCCAAGCTCACCTGGACAAGCTGGATCCCGGCATCTCCATGCCAAAGCCAAAGTCCGACGAGTAACTCTCCCCCTTAGTCACCCCTCGCATCAACCCGTCTGCACCTGTACAATCTGCATCCTCTGTTGTTTCCAGCCATCGAATACAAGACCAGCGGAAAGGGCGGACCACAGCGGAATGAAGATTGGGATTACTTGTTATCCCACATACGGCGGCAGCGGCGTAGTGGCCACAGAGCTTGGTTTGGAATTGGCCCAGCGCGGTCACGAGATTCATTTCATTTCCTACGCCCAGCCCATCCGGCTCCGTGGCGCCGAGCCCAATATCCATTATCACGAAGTCGAGGTCTCCCGATACCCACTGTTCGACTATCCTCCGTACGATCTGGCGCTGGCCACGCGCATGGCCGAGGTAGCGCAATTGTACGATCTCGATCTGCAACATGTGCACTATGCGATCCCGCACTCTGTAAGCGCATTGCTGGCGCGACAAATGCTGGGGGATGGTCCGCGCGGCCGGCGCCTGCCCTTCGTCACCACCCTGCACGGAACCGACATCACGCTGGTGGGGATCGACCGTTCGTATCTGCCCATCACACGCTATTCCATTAACCAGAGCGACGGTGTCACCGCCGTCTCTAACTATCTGCGCGACCGCACCATGCGGGTGCTCGACGTGAAGAAAGAAATCGAAGTGATCTACAACTCCGTGAACTGCGACGTATATGTCCGGAATAATAACGCGGAGCTTCGCGCCGAGTATGCGCCCAACGGAGAACGGCTTTTGGTGCATCTCTCCAATTTTCGGCCGGTAAAGCGAGTCTCAGATGTAGTCGAGATCTTCGACCGCGTGCGCAAAAAAGTTCCCTCGCGGTTAATGCTGATCGGCGACGGTCCCGACCGTTCGGTGGCCGAATGGCTGGCGGTGCAGAAGGGAATCCACGAGGACGTTCTTTTTCTTGGCAAGCAGGATCAAGTGCAGGAAAAACTGGGAATCGCCGACATCCTGCTGATGCCAAGTGAACTGGAATCCTTTGGCCTGGCGGCGCTGGAGGGGATGGCCTGCGAAGTTGTCCCTATCGCCACGCGCACCGGCGGGGTCTCGGAAGTGATCGAACACGGCGTGAGCGGCTACCTGGCCGATGTGGGCGATGTGGACACGATGGCCCGCTATGCGATCGAACTCTTGAGTGATGAAAGCCGGCTGCGGGCTATGGGCAAGGCCGCTCGCGCCGTTGCCCAATCCCGCTTCTGCTCGAGCAGGATCGTTCCGCAATACGAAGACTTCTACCGGCGTGTGGTCGAGCGCTCTGCGTAGAAACCTTCGGGAACTGCTCCTGTCGCCTGCAAAAGCGGCAAACGGATGCGAACCAGAGTTCCCTTCCCTTCCTGACTATCGATGGTCATGCGCGCAGTATCGCCGTACAGCACCTGGAGCCTCTCCGAAATATTGGCCATGCCGATGCCGGCGCCTAACATGCCGGTCGATTCCACCTGCGGCGTGGCCGCCATGCCCACGCCGTCGTCTTCCACCTCGATGACCAACCCGGAATCGGCTAAGCGGCTGCGCAGGTAGATGCTGCCGCCTTCCACCAGTGACGAAAGTCCGTGCTTGATGGAATTCTCGACCAGGGGCTGCAAGAGCATGCTGGGAACCATCACATCAAGCGACGCGGGGTCTAGTTCTTTCACTACCCGCAGCTTGTCGGGTCCGAAACGGACGACCTCAATGTCAAGATAGTTGTCGATGAACTCTACTTCTTCGCGCAGAGGCACGAAGGAGTCTGTGCTGTTGAGCAAACGCCGGAGAATGGTAGCCAGTTTCGAAATCACGTCGCGAGCTTTATCGGGATCGAAACGCACCAGCGAAGAAATCGAGTTCAGAGTATTGAAAAGAAAATGAGGATTAATCTGGTTTTGTAGCGCCTCCATGCGCGCGTGCAGAAGCAAGCGCTCCTGCTCTTCCAGTTTGATCTGGATGCGCACGCTGTTGAAGATCTTGAGTTCGATCCCAATGGCCATCGCGGACGCCGCATAAATCGCCGCCTCAATCCACAGATTGCTGCTGTCCAGGCCGAAAATGGAATGAGGAAAGTAGTGCGCCAACTGGCTTTCCACGAAACGCAGCCCGACGATCGTGGTGAAGAACATGATCTGCCAGTCGAACAGGTGGGGCGTTGGCAGATTGCGGCGGATCAGGCGATAAATGCTGAGGTCGATAAAGGGAGAGAACGACCAGATGTCGTCCTTATCGAGGGCCATGGTGCGCAGTTGACCGGCGATGAAGCCGCACAACATACCGAAGGGCAGTGTGGCCCACTCACCGTGAACCAGCGCGGGCAAGGCCATCAGTACGCCGCCCAGAATGCCAGCCCATCGGCCGCCGATCACGCCCAGAAGCAGCACAGTTTCGAAACTCAGATCTCCTGCCAGAAAGCTTTTGGCGGAAAACCGGATCCACACTCCGATCGTGATCGGCACCCCGAACCAGAGCACCAGATAAATTTTCTGGCGCAGGGTGCGCTCCTCGCGAAACAGAAGCGACTTGAACTCCTTGGAACGCACCAGGCTGCTGGAGACGGCCGCAGCCACGCCCAGTTTCACCAGCAGATTGATCCATATCAGTCGAGGTTCCATGGTATTCAGGCGAACACAAATATCCGCGAGAAAACTGTAGCACGAGGCGGGGCGTCGAGAATTTCAATCCAGTCGGTGTCGGACTTCGAAGCTCTCAGTATCCTTTGCGTTTGTCGACAGTAAAAAGTAGCGGCTGGTGGGCGAGATAACGTTTCAGGTTTTCCGAGAACACCGCATAGTGCCGTGGCCATAACTTTTCCGTGAGGCTGCCGGTATGCGGCGTAACCAGAAGATTTTCGAGATCCCACAGCGGTGACTCGGCCGGGACCGGTTCCTGATCGAAGACATCGAGCGCGGCGCCCGCGATTCGATGGTTTCGCAGCGCGTCGGCCAGTGCGCCCTCATCGACGTGAGGACCGCGACCTACATTGATCAGATAGGCATCCTGCCGCATGGCAGCCAGGCGTTCGGCATTAATGAGTCCACGCGTCGCGTCAGTAAGCGGGGCAGCGACCACCACAAAATCTGACTGCGAGAGCACCTCGTTCACCTGGGCCGAGGCATAGACTGCATCCACTCCCTGGGGTCGCTCTTTTTCCGGATGTTCTCGCGCGGCGATCACTCGCATGCCCAGAGCCGAGGCCATGCGCGCCACTGCGCGGCCGATGCCGCCGAGCCCGATCAGGCCCAGCGTTGCGCCAGCGATTTCGCGCGGCCGCGGACCGTCATTCCAGATCGCACTCTTTCCCCAAACATGCTTTTGCTGTAGCCGCACCGCTTGCGGAATCTTCTTTGCCAGCGCAAACATAAGCGCGATCACCAGCTCGGCGACCACGGGGCCGTGTACTTCGCGGGCATTGCTGAGAACCACATCGCTGTTTACCAACTCCGGGAAAAGCAACTGATGCACCGCTGCCGTAGGCGCGTGGATCCAGCGCAGATTTTTCGCCAATGTGAACTGCTCGGGACGGAGCGCGAATGCAAACAGAATGTCGCAGTCGCGGAGATGCTGCTCGGCACCGTCATAACTGGTTAAGTGAGCAACGTCGATCTTCGGAAACTCCGCTTTCAATCTATCCCGAAACCACGCGGGCACGTTCCAGAGCGCAAATTCATGATGAACAACAATCAGCAGCTTTGTCATCGTGCAGGCTCAGGGAACTTCCATGTCTCCGCGGTTTTATTTCTTATTCAGAAAGGCGCGCAGATCCGCTCCTGTCATCTCTTTCGGTTCGTCGACGCCTAGCATCCCGAGCATGGTCGGAGAAATATCCCGCAGCGAGCCGTTAGGCTTTAAGGTGTACTGCTTCGCATCGGGAGCAACGACAATAAATGGCACCGGGTTTGTAGTATGTGCGGTATGCGGTCCGCCGGTGACAGGGTCAATCATCATTTCGGCATTGCCGTGATCGGCAGTGATCAGCATAGCGCCGCCCTTGGCGCGAACCGCAGTTTCGATGCGGCCCAGACATGCGTCAACCGTTTCAACCGCTTTCACTGTCGGCTCAATCTTGCCTGAATGCCCGACCATATCAGCGTTCGCGAAGTTGACGATGATCACGTCAAACGTTCCGTCTTCTGTGGCCTTTACGACGGCGTCGGCGATGCCTGCGGCGCTCATCTCCGGCTTCAGATCGTAAGTTGCGACCTTCGGCGACTGCACCATCAGCCGCTCCTCGCCGGGAAACGGCTGCTCCACGCCGCCATTAAAAAAATATGTAACGTGTGCATATTTTTCGGTCTCGGCGACACGAAGGTTGCGCATGTTGAGACCACCCATCACGTTGGCCAGAATATTCGCCATCGATTCCGGTGGAATCACCACCGGCAGACTGAAATTCTTGTCATATTGCGTCATGCAGACGTAGTGCAGATTTTTCGGAACCCGGTCGCGCGGAATCGTGGCATCGAGATCGACCGCGCCCGGAAGATCGCTGCCACCCTTCGCGTTGAGCCCGCTGTTGCGCGCCAGTGCGCGTGTGATCTGGCGGACACGATCAGCGCGAAAATTAAAACAGATGCAGGCGTCGTCATCGCGAATCGTCGCCAGCGGCTGTCCACCTTTGTCCGTACAAACAAACGGAATGACAAACTCATCGGTGACTCCGCGGTTGTAGGAATCTTTCATTCCCTGCACTGGGTCAGCGCACTTGCCGCCTTCGGCGTCGCCAAAGACCATCGCGTTGTAGGCCTTGGCGATCCGCTCCCAGCGCCGGTCGCGATCCATCGCGTAATAACGGCCGTTCACCGTGGCAATCTTGCCGGAGTTATACTCCAGCATTTTCTGCTGCAGTTGTTCGAGGTAGCCGGCGCCGTTGGTGGGCAGCGTGTCGCGGCCGTCCATGAAGGCGTGCACAAAAACGCGATCCACGCCATTCAGCTTCGCCATTTTCAGCAGGGCGTAAAGGTGAGCCTGCTGCGAATGCACGCCTCCATCTGAGACCAGGCCGAACAAATGCAATCTCCGTTCGCCGACGCGCGCGTGCTTCATGGCCGCGAGCAGCACGGGATGCGAGAAAAATTCTCCATTCTGGATCATCAGGTCGATGCGGGTGATGTCCATGTGCACGATGCGGCCGGCGCCAATGTTCAGATGCCCGACTTCGCTGTTGCCCATCTGCCCTTCGGGCAATCCGACAAACGGTCCGCTGGTGTGAATCAGCGTGTTCGGATACTGGCGCAGCAAGCGATCGTAGACGGGCTTGCGCGCCAGCGCGATGGCGTTGGCTTTGGTTTCGGCGCGATAACCCCAGCCGTCGAGAATGATAAGAACAAGTGGTTTCGGACGAGGCAAGCTTTAAGCTCCTAGCGCTTAGCTCTTAGCTCGCTGTAGTGGCATCGAGCAGTGAGCCTGAGATTCATAAACGGAGATTGAACTACCAGATTACCCGGATTGGATACTTTTTGAACACTGGGTCCGAAGTGATCATCGGCCAGCCTTCCTTGCAACTCTGCGCGATAACCCCAAAGAAAGGTAAAAGGTATTTGTATCAAGAAACTTTATTCGGGGAGGGGCTGATAGAAGAGGTCTTCGAGCTCCGGGTCGGGTTCGTTGAAGTCTTCTGGCACCACAAATTCGCCTCTGGCCGAACCAAGTCTGAACTTTCGTTTTTTCGGGTTGATGGGCACTAACTTAGCGACCGCAGTCCCCGCCTTCGTGATGACGACCTGTTCTCCCAAGGCTACTCGCTTGAGCAGGCGAGAGAAGTGGGCTCTGGCTTCGTGGAGATCGACTTCCATAATGCCATTGTAACCAAGTCGCGGACCAAGCCAAACGATTGGTTTTCCGTGACACGTGCGGTTTGCTTTTCGTAGGCAGACGGTACCCTCCTCCCCGCGATCTATTGGAATCATCATGTTAGAGAGAAAACCCAAAATAATCTCTTGGAATCAATAGCTTGCGGGCAAAATCTTGGGAGCAAAGGAGTTAGCGTTGCTACCGTCGAGCTCGCCACACTGCCTCCGGTGTCATGGTCGACTGCTCGGGCTGTGGAAGGCAAGGTTACACGTCACAGCGGGCCGACGAACTTAGGTCAGGGACTAAGTGAATGCTTACTGCTTAGGAGCCTCGGTTTTCTCCTCGGCCCGCTTGAGCAGGGCGTCGACCTCCGCCTCAATCCGCGGATACACCGCGCGCATGGTTTCGGCACTTACCTCCGGTATCTCGTGGAGATACTTCTGCCCGACTGGAGAAGAGAAAAAAGCCGTAAACGCGTCAATGTCGGTCTTGGTAAAGTGCCGCTGATAGACGGGGATCATGTCGCTCAGCATTTCGTCGAGGGGAAAATTCTTTAAGAGTTCTTCCGATTGCCGGTCCATGCTCGCAAGCTGCGCTGCGGTGATATCCGGATGCCGTTTCTTGATCTCATCGCGGTTCAGAGTCCGCGCCTGCGCGAATACTTTCTGCATCATCTGGGCCATCTGGTCACGGCTGGCCATGACATCGAAGAGCTTCTGAACGTCTTCTTTGGACGCAGCGTTGGGGGCGATCGACACAGTGGTCTGGGCACCGGCGCACAAGGAAAGAACGAGCAGAGACGCAGATAGCAACCATTTAAATCTCATAATCACTCCGCGACCAAGGATAGGTGCCTTCAGCCTTTGTAATTTAGTGCCTTCAGCCCCAGGAACCGAGCTGACGAACCCAACTCTTCTTCGATGCGCAATAACTGGTTGTATTTCGAGATGCGATCCGTGCGCGAAGCCGAGCCGGTCTTGATCTGGCCCACGCCAGTAGCCACGGCCAGGTCGGCGATAAACGTGTCTTCGGTTTCGCCGGAGCGATGTGAAATCACCGAGGTGTAGCCGTTGCGACGCGCCAGGTCAATCGCGTCGAGCGTTTCGCTGACCGTGCCGATCTGGTTCACTTTGATCAGAATCGAGTTGGCCACGCCCTTGTCGATTCCTTCCTGGAGGAACTGAATGTTGGTGACGAAGATGTCGTCGCCCACAAGTTGAATCTTGCCGCCAAGTTCTTTTGTCAGGTTCTGCCAGCCATCCCAGTCGGCTTCAGATAAACCATCCTCCAGCGAAACGATGGGATAGTCCTTCACCCACTTGGCGTAGAACTTCACCATGTCATCTGAAGTCTTGGAGGATTTGTCCGACTTCTTGAAGATGTATTTGCCATCCTGATAGAACTCACTGGCTGCGGGGTCGAGTGCGATGGCAATTTCGTCTCCCGGCTTGTAGCCGGCCTGCTGAATCGCTTCGAGCACCACTTCGATGGCCTCGACGTTGGACTTGACAGATGGTGCAAATCCGCCCTCATCGCCGACCGCGGTATTGTAGCCGCGCTTCTTCAGCACGCCCTTGAGCGTGTGAAAAACTTCCACGCCCCAGCGCAATGCTTCCGAGAATGATGGCGCGCCGACCGGCATCACCATGAATTCCTGGAAATCGACATTGTTGTCGGCATGCGCGCCGCCGTTGAGGATGTTCATCATAGGCGTTGGTAAAGTATTTGCGCCGACGCCGCCCAGATAACGGTAGAGCGGCAAGCCATATTCTGCTGCAGCCGCGCGCGCCGCAGCCATCGATACCGCCAGGATCGCGTTCGCGCCCAGCCGGCTCTTGGTCTCGGTGCCGTCGAGTTCGATCATCTTCTGGTCAAGGCCGCGCTGATCGGCAGCATCCCAGTTCGCCAGCGCGTCGGCGATCTCTCCATTGACGTTCTCTACCGCTTTGAGCACGCCTTTGCCGAGGAAACGCGCATTGTCTCCGTCGCGCAGTTCGACCGCTTCATGCTCGCCAGTGGATGCCCCGCTGGGCACAATGGCGCGCCCAACTGCTCCACTTGCCAGCCGTACTTCCGCTTCTACCGTAGGATTGCCGCGCGAATCCAGCACTTCGCGCCCGATGATTGCCGCTATATTTGTCATGCTGCGCTTACCGTCCTTATCGCACCTGTTGGTCGTGACTCGTCGTTCACCCGGACTGCGTCCGTGGGAAGATCTGAATTGAAGCTCAGACGACGGCCGGTTAAATAGCCGACGCCTCTATAGTCCTTGCCCATGCAGTGATCCGAAGCTCTTGATTATAGCGGAAGGAAGATTATGGTAATGTGACGCGGTTCGCTGTTAGTGTCTCAAGCAGGAAGAGGTCGCGGGTTGCCTTGACGAAATGTAGCGGAGCCGGTTCGCGATGCGAGACCCCGGCTCCGACAATTTTCATCTGCGGCTGTCTAGTTCTCGCCGCCGGATACGTTGCTGCCCCAGAGTACGTTACTGCCCCACAACACGTTGCTGCCCCAGAGCACATTCGATCCCCACAGTACGTTCGATCCCCACAACACGTTGCTGCCCCACACCGCGTCAGAGCCCCAGAGCACGTTGCTGCCCGACACGGCTGCGCTCGCGCTCGCGCTGGTTGACACTTTTGATGTACTGCCGACGAACTGGTAAGCGCCCCAAACGTTCGCATAGGACCATGTCGACGACGTGTTCCATACCGCTGAAGGATCTGCGGTCATCGTCACCTGGTCGGTGCTCGAATTAAATGTGGTGACCGGCGACATTGCCGTCCCTTGCGCCACGGCATTGCTGCTTAGTGCGGCTTCGGCATCCACATAGCCGGCGCCGATGGTGAAGACGTCGTACTGATCGGTGTAAGTAATCCCGGTGGTTGGATCGGTGGTGCTGCTGTATTGCGGGAAGGTTTTATATGCTGTCAGCATCAGCCGCGCCTTCACCTGGTCCGGAGTGAGCTTCGGACTCTTCTGTAGCAGATCGGCAACGACTCCGGTGACAATTCCTGTGGCCATGCTGGTTCCACTCAAAGTGAAGTAGGTGGAAGAGATTGCGCTGCTTCCGCCTTTCACGTAGTAGCTGAAAGGAACCTGGTTGCCGGGAAGCTCGTTGTAGAGCGTGGAATTCTGCGCCTCCAGCGAGGTCAGCATATTGCCGGGGGCGACGAGATCAGGTTTCACGAAGGCGTCTACAACGGTGGGGCCCTTCGAGCTGTAGCTGGCAATAAGATCATCGACTCGCGTAGGCGTGCCCATGGGCTTCATGGCGCCTACGGTGATCACATAAGGATCGTTACCCGGCGAAGTGACGCTGGCATAACCGTCGGTGGGCTGGTAGCGGCCGTTATTGCCGGCCGCCACGACCACTACAATTCCGTTTTTCCAGGCTTGCTCGACCGCCTGGCACAGCGGGTCGAGTTTATAAGTTTCGTACACGGCGCGACCCAGCGAAAGGTTGATCACGCGGATGTTGTAAGTCGACTTCAGAGAGATCGCCTGATTGATGGCAGCGATGACCTCGCTATCGGTGCCCGCGCCGTTCTGGTCGAGCACTCGCAGATTGATGAGGCTTGCACCGGGCGCTATTCCTTTGAAGGTCTTGCTGTAGGCAGGACCCGTAGAGCTGAGACCGTCTCCGGCGATCAATCCTGCAACGTGAGTGCCGTGACCGTATTGATCCTTAGCGCTCGAGTTTCCCGGCACGAAGGACTGTTGATAGACGACTCGCGAGAGCGGAAGGATACCCAGATCCAGATCCGGATGATTGTTCACGCCGCTGTCGATCAGTGCCACGCCGACGCCGGTCCCCACGTAGTTCGACTGCCACGCAAAGGGCGCATTCACCGCATAGGCGGCGTTGCTGAGTGACGACTGCAGCGGCCGATCGGAACTGATGTAGACGACGTTCGACTGATTGGAGAGACTCTGAATGCCGTTGCCGTCAAGCTGCGCCACTAGGCCGTTGATCAGCGGCAGCTCTCCTACAATCTTGCCTCCAAGATTCAATACGTCGTTCACCAGGCAATCGAGAAGGCCGAGCAACCCGGTGCAGGTCACCTGCGTTCCGGGCGCATACTGCACGATGACCTGCACCGGCTGAGTTCCCGTATAGTCTTGCAATTCAGGCGACAGTTTCGGGTTCTGGGCGTAGGCCAGCGTTCCCGTGACGATCATTCCGGTGACGATCAGCAATAGCACAAAAAGTCTTTTCATAGGCCCTCAGGAGCAGCGATGCAGCCGCTCATCGGGGGGAGGAATTCCGCAGTTAGAAGTGCAGGCGTAGGGCCAAAGCAGCCGTGGATTGTCGTTCCAAATCAATGAGTTAGGGGAGCCGGACTAGCGGTCTACGGGACAGCTTGTCCCCTGCGGCCGAGGCGAGGACAACTTGTCCCATGTCGACTTGACAAGCTGCATCCTCGACGGTGTTTTTGCCTTAGATTATGAGCACCGAGAATCGCGAAACACGTGACGCAACCCATTGACAGGATTGAAGAACACTGTGGTAACCCGTGGGAACGGTTTTGCGCGGACATTGACTCGCACTTCGGCAAGAATCTAAAGGGACTCCGCAATGTCATGGGCACGTCAAATTGGCGCACGTGTGTTCATCGCCGGAATGGCGCTCGCGGCTCTCGGCTGCTTCACCTTCGCGTTTTTTCACTGGCAGTCCACAGACCCGGTTAAGTTTGGCTGCTACCTTGCCGCAGCCGTGCTGGCCTCTTCGTTCAAAGTAACTCTGCCTGGCATCGAAGGTACGCTTTCGATGAACTTCCTGTTCACGCTGATCGGCATTTTGGAAATGAGTTTACCGGAAACGCTGCTGATCGGCCTGGTGAGCACGCTGGCGCAGTTCTACTGGCGTCCGGCGCGGAAGTCGAAGCCGGTGCAACTGGTGTTCAATTTGTCGCACGTGACGGTTTGCAGCGCGGCTGCCTACGCCGCATACCAACTGGTTTCCATCCACGTTCTGCACGGTCCCGGACCGCTCGCCTTGCTGGTGGCCGCGATTACGATCTTCCTCTCCGGCACGGCCGCGATGTCCATCATCATCGGCCTGACGGAAGCGAAGCCGGTTCCGAAGGTCTGGAGGGAAAGTTACCTGTGGTTATTTCCCTACTACCTGGTGGGAGCGGCTATCGCCGGGTTGGTGAGCTTCCTGAACCGGCACATCGGATGGCAGGCTTCTCTGCTGGTTCTGCCACCGATCTACCTGTTGTACCGCTCCTATCGCCTCTACCTGGCCAAGCTGGACGCGGAAAGACAGCACGCGGAAAAAGTTTCGAACCTTCATTTGAGAACCATCGAAGCTCTAGCATTGGCCATCGAGGCCAAGGACCAAACCACTGGCGAGCACCTGCAACGAGTTCGCATCTACGCCATGGAACTGGCGCGGGAACTGAGGTTGACCGAAGACGAAACCGAGGCTCTGCGCGCCGCGGCCGTTCTGCATGACATCGGGAAGCTTGCCGTTCCCGAACACATCATCTCCAAGCCGGGGAAGCTCACGCCGGAAGAATTCGAGAAAATGAAGATCCATCCCACGGTGGGAGCGGAGATTCTAGAGCAGGTCGACTTCCCTTATCCAGTCGTGCCCATCGTCCGCGCCCATCACGAGAAATGGGACGGCAGCGGCTACCCTAACGGGCTGGCTGGAGAAGCGATTCCGATCGGGGCCCGCATCCTTTCCGCCGTCGACTGCCTGGACGCGCTCGCCTCGGACCGCCAATACCGCAGGGCGTTGCCGCTGCATGAAGCCATGGCCAAAGTTGCTTCCGAAGCCGGATCGGGCTTCGATCCACAAGTGGTCGCAATTCTGCAGCGTCGCTATGTCGAGTGGGAAAAACTCGCGCGCCTGCAGCCCTCGCAAGTGCCGCCGAAACTTTCAACCGATATCAAGGTTGAGCGCGGCTTGGCGCCCGCAGCGGGCTTCGCAGACTCTGCGGAAGCACTCCCAACCGCATCACCGGCCACGAGCACCGCGGAGCGTCTCGCCGCAGCGTGCCTGCAGGCAAAGAGTCTCGCCGAACTCGCCCACGGACTCGGCGGGTCCCTCACTCTCGATGACGCCCTTTCGCTGCTTTCGGCGCGGCTGAAGCGTCTGGTGCCTCATGACTCGATGGCGGTTTACCTTCGGCAGAACAATCTGCTGGCTGCGGAGTTTGTCAGCGGCGAGAACTTCCGCCTGTTTTCCTCTTTGCGCATTCCGCTGGGGGAGGGTTTGTCAGGCTGGGTAGCCCAAAATCACAAGCCCATCTTGAACGGCAATCCTTCCGTGGAACCGGGATATCTGAACAACCCCACGCAATACAGCACGCTGCGCTCGGCTCTGGCAGTGCCGCTCGAAGGCAGCGCCGACGTAGCCGCCGTGCTGGCCCTCTACCGCGCCCGGGCGGATGCCTTTACCAGAGATGACCTTCAAGTGCTGGAAACCATAGCCTCCAGCCTGGGGGTCCTCATCGAACAATCCACCACCCGCAAGGCTGCAGGAACCGCCGCCGGCGCGGATTGATCGAGTCGGCTTGCGCCAGTCCATCTCTGCCTCGGAATCAGAATGCTCGCGCACTCTTACCTTCGGTGGTTCCCCGGCTGCGCCGCACGTTGTCACGGCCATGTGGCTGGTCTAAAGTCAAAGCAACCATCGGAAGTTTTATGGGTTCGAACACCTGAGGAGGAGTTATGAAGAAGTGGTCAGCTCTACCCTGCACGTTGCTGCTCGCAGTTATGGCTGCGGCGCAGACCGGTTCGCCGGTGCCGGCCGGCACGGCCCTGATGGTGAGGCTTGAAACAACCCTCGCGACTTTCAGCAACAAAGCCGGTGACCCCTTTCAGGCGCGCTTGACCCAGGCTGTGGTGCTCAACGGCAAGACGCTGATTCCTGCCGGAACCATGGTGGAAGGCCGCGTAACCAAAGTGGCCGAACCGCGCCGCATCGCCGGCAAGCCGACCATCGGAATTCTGCCCGAGGCCCTGATCCTGCCGACCGGCGAACGTTTCTCTCTCGACGCCACGCTGGTTGACACCAACGCCGGCGGCGGCACGGACGTCAACCAGGAAGGCGAATTCAAGGGGTCCGGTCACGACCGCCGCGACCAGCTAGAAACCGGCGGCGGTACGGCGGGTGGCATGTTAATCGGCGGCCTGATCGGCGGTCCTCCGGGAATCCTTATCGGCGGAGCGGTAGGCGCGGGTTCAACCGGCGTGCACTGGCTCACCAAGCATCGCTCAGCCACGTTGATGGCAGGCACCGAACTCACGCTCGAACTCAACCGGCCGCTGGCGATGACCACGGCAGTGGCCAGCGCAGGACAGTAGGAAAGTCAGTTCGCAATAAAAACCGGACCGTACTGGTCCGGTTTTTGTTTGCCACGCCGTTTGAGCTACCGCGGACTGCGTCAGCCGCGTCAATCAGAGTGCTCTTTACAGGCGGCCATAAATATGGCAGGCTGTGGTATGAGAACCACCATCGACATTCCGGATCCCCTTTATCGTCAACTCAAAAGCAAAGCTGCAAGCGAGGGGCGCTCGGTGAAGGAAGTCGTCCTTCGCGCTGTTCAGGGCGAACTGCAGGTTCTGCCTAAGAAGGCTACGCCGAGAAGGGCTCCCGTGATCAAGTCAAAAAATCCCGGAAGCTTATATCTGGATAATGACAAGATATTCGAAATCATTCCTTTTCCCTGACATCAACGTCTGGATTGCTCTGACCTACACCAAGCACATCCATTACGACAGCGCCCATCGCTGGTATATGGCTCTGCCCGAAGATGCTCGTTTGTGTTTCTGCAGAGTTACTCAGATCAGTTTCCTGCGCCTGTTAACAACCGCAGCAGTCATGGGCGACGAGGTCATGAATCAGGCCGAGGCCTGGAATATCTATGACGACTGGTTGCAAGAAGGCGGAGCAGTGTACCTGGAAGAGCCTTCATCGGTAGAAGAGGCATTCCGTTCGTTCACCCAATCCAGAAATGCAGTTCCCAAGAATTGGGCAGACTCCTACCTCGCCGCGTTTGCATCGGTCTTAGATTTGCGACTGGTGACTTTCGACAGAGGATTTCAAGGGAGGATTAAACAGCTTTTGATTCTTCGGCCTTAGCTGGTTCTAGCGCAGGTTATACCGCTGCCAACTCTTCCTCGCTTACCAACTGCAGATCGATCCATCCCTCAACCGGCAGCGCGTCCACAGGCAAACGATTCTGCCAAAGGCTGAAGCGCAGCCGGAGCCGGCTGGTCGGTGCGATTGCGACAGCGCCCGGCTTGCGCCCGCCCGCTGTCTCGGGGCTTGAGCCGGGCGCCGCAAGCAGCGAACTTAACGGCAAGCGGAATTCGAAGTTCCGTATCAGAGCTGCCTTCGCGAGCCCGCCACTCTGGGTTGCCGAAATTCCGGAGGTAACCTCCGAAGTTGCTGACGACGATCCCTCCAGCCCATCAACCTTCCATTCCGTAAGCTTCCGATCCTGCACCTTAGCATCGAGCCTCAAGGTGCGCCGCGGACGCGCCTCTCCATTCGCCCACGACTCCAGGTTCACGACCAGGTCAAACTCCATGTCTGGGACTGGCCCGGCAAAGTCCAACCGCCCGTAAACAAATGTGCTGTCGATCCCGGCATAAACAGAATCCAGCAGGAACTGTTTGCCGTGCATAGCCCCGGCGCGCTGATCGGCGGTGTAGATGGCGGCGCCCATCCACTCGAAGTAGCGAATCATGTCGCCCGCGACACGGGGATGAATGTAGGCGGTCTGCGGCGTAAACGCTGGCCGCACTTCGCCGGCCGTGATAGGTTGCGCGAGATAATCTGGCGGTGCCGCTCCCAAGGCCTGATAAATGTTCGAGAGATGTTTACGGTAAAGCTCGTCAAAGTCGCGGTCGTTCGCCGAGTGGTGCTCCGGTCCGTACCACCAATTCCAGTCGCTGCCCTCGGCAATCAGGATTTCTTCGAACGCCAGCTTTCGCTGAGCTTCGCTGGCCTGTGCCGCATGTTCGGCATAGAATTCGCGCGCGTGATGGAGGTAGTCCCAGGCGCGGTTGTCCTCGGGAGCGCCAATCCAGACATTGAAGTTCGCGTTGATCCACGAGCCCGGAACGAGAGAAGGCAAGGGCGAGATATTTTGATGGCGGGCAATCGCCTCCGAAACCGTGACCGGCTCCAGACCGGCCTCGCGTTGCAGCGCGTCATAGAAACGCCGCAGAAATTCCCGCCCGGATTTCGGATAATATTCCCACGCATTTTCGCCGTCGAGAATCACCGACACCACGGCGTCGCGTCCCTGCGCCAGCACCGGTTTCGCCGCCTCTTTTATGTTGTGCAGCAGATGCCCGGCAGCCTCGCCGGGATCCATCCCCGAGTAGACAAAGCCGATCAGATCGGAAATTGTGTGGTCGCGGAAGACCATGTGCATGGCGGTCTGGCCATTCTCATAACGGTGAATGTTATAGAGCCGCTCCGCCAGATGCGCGGGCAGGCGGCCGTTACCATCTCGGGCGAAGAACACGCCAGTGCTGCGGCCGAGCACGCCCTCGTCGGTCGCCATCCACTTGATACCCAGGCTGTGCGCAATCGCGAGGGCCTCTTCCGAAACGCTGCCTTCCGACGGCCATACGCCCTGAGGGCGCACCCCGAACACCTGCTGGTGAAGGTCAAGGGCGCGCACCAGTTGTTCACGCGCGTCCTCGGGATGACGAAACCGGTTTTGCGGCAAAGGCAGCCCCGGCGACGAAGTCGCCCCCGCGCTGGTGTCCGAGACCAGAGGAAGAATGGGATGATAGAAAGGCGTCGCCGAGATCTCGATCGATCCTTTCTTCGCCGCGTCGGCATACGCTGGCAGAACTTTGCCCAGCAGTTCGCGTTCGCGCTTGATCACAAAAGCCTGATCTTCTAGCGAGTAGTTACGCTCTTTCTTGACCAGCTCCGCGACGTCTTTATCTTCCAGAAAGAATTCGTCGAACCACGCGATCTGCGACAGCACCTGCAGGTCGGTGAAGTGCCGCGGTTCAAAATACTTTTCCGCTTTCTCGGGCACATATCCATGTTCGCGGAACTGCTCCCGCAACTCCCAGTAACGCGGATACCTCCCGATCACGTTCGCCGGGTTGGCTTGAAAAAGATACTGCAGAGCGAAGTGCCGCTCCTTCAGCGACAAATCCTTCGCGGGCTTCGCCGCCACATTTAGAAACGGATCCTGCGCTGTCCCTGCAACATAATCCTGAATCTGTGTGATCAGCGACGGCACCAGATTGAAGTTCTGGTGAACGCCAGGAAATTCGTCCAGCAGCTTCACCATGCCGTAATAATCTTTTAGACCGTGCAGGCGCACCCAGGGCAGGCGATATTCGCCGGTTACCAGATCCTTGTAGAAAGGCTGGTGCTGGTGCCAGAGAAAAATCAAACGCAGGGTAGGCATGGCTGGAAACCAAAGTCTAGCATGTGAGATTCGTTCTGCTTGAAGGTCTTTCCGGTACACTAGGAACTCGGAAATGCCCGAAACTCCCACTCCCGCCGCTTCTGAACGCGTAACGCTGCTCTCCGATCAGGACCTTTACCTCTTCAACGAAGGCAGCAACTATCGTCTATACGAGACCATGGGGGCGCATCTGGTTTCGCGCAACGCAGTCGAGGGTGCGGTCTTCAGCGTATGGGCGCCGAATGCCCGCCAGGTTTCGGTAATCGGCAGCTTCAATAACTGGAATCCTCAATCCCATCAGCTCGCGCCGCGCGGCGCCTCCGGCATCTGGGAGGGCTTCATCCCGGGCGTGACCAAAGGCGCGCTTTACAAATTTCA
This sequence comes from uncultured Acidobacteriaceae bacterium, assembly GCA_963786075.1. Classification (GTDB taxonomy): domain Bacteria; phylum Acidobacteriota; class Terriglobia; order Terriglobales; family Acidobacteriaceae; genus Sulfotelmatobacter. The sequence continues at coordinate 45,108 of CAWAYA010000019.1, forward strand.
CATCGAGTCGCGTCGTCACGGCTACCAGGTCGACAAAGCCGACCCGCTCGGGATCTGGCACGAGAAGCCTCCCCGCACCGCTTCTGTGGTTTGGGATCTCGACTACCAGTGGGGCGATCGCGATTGGATGGAGAAGCGTGCTGCCCGCAACTCACTCCGCGCGCCGCAATCCATTTATGAAGTCCACCTCGGTTCGTGGATGCGCGTTCCCGAGGAGCACAATCGTCCACTAACTTATCGCGAGACCGCGCCGCGCCTCGCCGAGTATGCCGGACGCATGGGCTTCACTCACGTCGAATTCCTGCCGGTGATGGAGCATCCCTTCTACGGTTCCTGGGGATACCAGACCACCGGCTATTTCGCCCCCACATCGCGCTACGGCACGCCGCAGGATTTCATGTATCTCGTGGATTACCTCCACCAGCACGGCATCGCGGTAATCCTCGACTGGGTGCCGTCGCACTTCCCTTCCGACGCCCACGGCCTGGCTTATTTCGACGGCACGCATTTGTACGAGCACGCCGATTCGCGGCAGGGTTTTCATCCCGACTGGAAGACGCACATCTTCAACTACGGACGCACCGAAGTGCGCAGCTTTCTCATGTCGAGCGCGATGTTCTGGCTCGACAAATACCACATCGATGGCCTCCGCGTGGATGCGGTCGCCTCCATGCTCTATCTCGATTATTCACGCAAGCAGGGTGAGTGGATTCCGAACAAGTTCGGCGGCCGCGAGAACCTTGAAGCCATCGAATTTCTCCGCCGCTTCAATCAGGAAGCCTACAAAGAGCATCCTGACATTCAGACCATCGCGGAAGAGTCCACCTCCTGGCCCATGGTTTCGCGGCCGGTTTATCTCGGCGGCCTGGGCTTCGGCTTGAAGTGGGACATGGGATGGATGCACGACACCCTCGAGTATTTCAAGAACGATCCCATTCATCGCAAGTATCACCACAGCCAGCTCACCTTCCGCATGCTGTATTCGTTTCAGGAAAACTTCGTGCTGCCGCTTTCGCACGATGAGGTCGTGCACGGCAAAGGATCGCTGATTGGCAAGATGCCCGGCGATGAGCGCCAGCGCTTCGCCAACCTCCGGCTCCTGTTCGCCTACATGTACGCGCAGCCGGGAAAGAAGTTGCTCTTCATGGGCGACGAGTTCGGCCAGGTCCGCGAATGGGCGCACGACACCAGCCTCGAATGGCACGTGCTTCAGTATGCAACTCACAGCGGTTTGCAGAACTGGGTGAGACAGTTAAACCGGGTGTATCGCAGCGAACCTGCCCTGCACCTACTCGATACCAATCCCGCAGGCTTCGAGTGGATCGATTGCAACGACAATCTGACCAGCACGATTTCACTGCTGCGCAAGAGTGAATCTCCCAAAGACACCGTTCTCATCGTCTGCAACTTCACGCCGATCGTCCGTGTAGGCTATCGCGTGGGCGTTCCAGAAGGCGGCTACTGGCGCGAGGTGTTGAACAGCGACGCTCTGGAATACGGCGGCACCGGAGTCGGCAATCTAGGCGGAGTGAACGCCGAGGAGGAACCGGCCCACGGCCGTCCGCATTCGTTAAAGCTCACGCTGCCGCCGCTGTCGGCGTTGTTTCTGAAGAGGGCCTAAGGACGATAAAGAGCAACTCAGGGAGTGTAATTGCGATTTTGAAACAACCATCTCTATTTCGGGCAGAAAGCCGGGTGGGTGGGTTCGCCTAGGTCCCGGCCAAGCGTTTCCGGCTGATACTCCGATGCCAGTCGCTCCTTCGCATCTACATGGAATTCCTTGAATTGAACCCTGCAGCCTGCAGAGGTAAGAACCGTGCCCGATTGGGGGGGCGAAGCAGCCACATCTCCTTCGCTCGCAGCGGGATAAAAGCATGGGCCATAAATAAGATCCTCCGAGCCAATTAACCCCGCTGAGCGCCCTCGAATATCCACGCAGGATCGCAGGTAGATTGGGATAAGCTGCAGCGGGCCATCTGGTCGCTCGTAGTAAAACTGATCGAATGCCGAACTCTCCGGCTTCGCTTCTCGGACTCGCAAAACTCCACTTCGCGGAATACGGTAGATGATTTCTCCCCGGATCTCATCCAAGGGTTCACCGTCCCGATCTCCGTACACGATATAAACGTGACCCTCGTAACCGTCTGGGATCAGGTACACTGCCGTCCGCTGCCCGCCAAAAAAATTCGCCACGCGGTGAGATTTTTGCGACTGCACGCCACCTCCCAGCGCCTCAGGGTTCTCCTTAATGAATTTCTTGAGGTGCTGCGCAATTTCTTCGGCGACTAGCTTCTCGGTCTCGTGTCCCGCGGTCGGCTCGCCTGCGGAGAAAACCCAAAGCACCTTGTTCGAAGTCTTCTCGCTCAACTTAACGTAGGCATATGCTTTGTTGATGTCGGTGCCCCAGCCTGTGCCCATCGTCGTTTTGTGAATGGGCGAGACGCTCAGAACATAGGTAGCACCGGCTCGCTCAGCGGCAACACCGACAGGAACTTTGTTTCTGACCATGGATGCCGCCAGAAAGGCATCCAAACCCGGCTGCGGCTCGATATAAACCGACGGCCTGGATATTTGTGCAAACAAAATCGACGCTAAGAAGACGGTCAACGCCAACAGAACAGGGAGGGTTCGGAACAGAGGTTTCATCGGATTTCTTCTTTCTTCCCGAACAACCGCATAACTCAGCCCTGGGGCTGCCGTCTTCGCCAGCCCATACACTTAGATGATCGCGTCGGATCAAAGGCTACCCCAAAATCCCGTCGATGAAGGTAGGGATTGCGTAAAGATCGCGTAAAAAAACGTCATGGCAAACGAACGGGGTTTGACGGATAGTTGTCGTAACCAGCCGTCTACACTCATCGAGATTTTGTGACCACGGGCTGGCCATCTCTCCGCTACCACGAACGAGGCTGCCCACCCGTCGTGGCTTTCGAAAGGTAGGGATCCGTGAATCCGAGGAACCGATGTCAGAACATCGTTCGCTCCCAGGATTTTTCCACACCTCCCGTGTGACATCTGACCTTGTGCCGTAATCGAAATCGCGTAATCATGGTCGAGGCCGTGACGGTCGGGTGAACCCGCATCGTCGCGCCGCTAAGTCCTTTCTTTCACGGATTTTAGTATCTAAGTTCTTTGACATCCGGATTTTGCGGAGAATTTCTCGCTAACGTGATGATTCCAAGGAGGGGAGGGGGGAGGGGGATACCCCGATTTCGCAGTACGAGAAAAATAACAACGACTACCGCGCGCGGGATATTCTGCGGCGATAGGCTTCGGGAGTTTCAATCAGAAACGTGGTCTGCCCAGCCAGAATCAGCAAATCTTGATCGCCGCTCACCAGCGTGTCAGCGTTGCCGCTCTGGGCGAGGTCCAGAAAAGGTTGGTCATTCGGGTCCCGGCAAACTACGGCGCATTTTTCCGTCAGCTCAACCACTTCGCAGTGCGGAAGATAATGGCCTAACAGTTCTCGGGCATCATCTGTGGAGAGGTCGAATTTTGGGTAACGGAGAACCGGCGTGAGTTCCGCTGCGGTCGCGCGGGAGATCAGCGGAACACAGCCGCTTTGGCGCCAATGCTGCCGGAACCAAGCCAAGCCGGCCATTCGCAAATAAGAGCGCCGACACAACGGTCGTCGTGTCATAGACCACGCGCCGGCTCACGCCTTTTTGCGCGCCCACGAAACAGCATTTGTAACATCCTCTTCGTCAATCCCAAGTTGAGCGAGCCGGGCGCGCACTTCATCGGCGCGGCTCACTTGGAGCGGACGCAGGATGATGCACTCCCCATCGGTGCTCACATCGAAGTATTCCACCCCCCCGAAACGCGTGACTACCTTCTTGGGAAGTGTAATTTGGTTCTTGACGGTCTTTTTGGCCAGCATGATAACCTGATTCAAGGAAACAAGGAAATATTACCACAACGGTCCGATCATCGGCAAGGCCCGCTTAATCGCCGTGCTATCCTCCTCTTAGCGCGCCACCATGCGCATCCTTACCCGCTACATTCTTCGTGAAGTAACCTCACACGCCCTCATCGGCGCAGCGATCTTTACCTTTGTGTTGTTCACCCGCGATCTGGGACACATCCTGGAACTCGTAGTCCGCGCCAGCGCGCCGTTGCCAAGCGTTGCCGAGATCTTCTTCTACACCGTTCCCTTCGCGCTCACCTACACCATCCCCATGAGCGTGCTGGTAGGGATTCTCATCGGACTGAGCCGGCTCGCCGCCGACAGCGAGATCACCGCCATGCGCGCCAGCGGCATGGGCGTATGGAGCTTCGGGCGAGTGCTGGCGATATTTGTCGCTGCGGCATGGCTGCTGGCAATGGTCAACAGCCTCTATCTGGCGCCATGGTCACTGGCATCACTGGGACGCCTGGAGGATCAACTGAAAGGCGCGCAGGCTTCTTATGAAGTGCAGCCTCGCGTGTTCTATGAAGGCTTTCCCAAGCTCGTCCTCTATGTGCAGGACGTGCACAGTGCCCAGGGTGGTGCAGTTTGGAACGGGGTGTTTCTCGCCGATATTTCCGATCCTTCGAATCCCAGCATCACGCTGGCCCGCGAAGGCATCCTCGTCCCTGAAGGCGAAGACCGCCTGCACCTGCATCTGAAGGACGGTTCTACGCACGAAACCGATCCTGCGAGGGTTGATCATTACCAAATTTCCACCTTCCAGCAAACTGACATCCCGATCGAACTGGCTTCGTCGGAAAACAAGGCAGACGAACAGACTCCGGTCAGGGCAATCAGCACTTCTACGCTGCATGATCGCGCCGCGAGCGTCGATTCCGCATCGGCGCGTGTGTACCTGATCGAATTTCAAAACCGGTTCGCCTTGCCCACAGCGTGCCTGGTGCTGGCCATGGTCGGCATTCCGCTGGGACTTTCTTCAAAAAAGAGCGGCAAGTCCGGCGGGTTCGTGCTCACGATCGTGCTGGTCTTTGTCTACTACTTCATTTCTCTGATTGGAGTTTCACTGGCCAAACAAGGCAGGGTCAGCCCGGCGTTCGGAGCCTGGCTGGCGAACCTCGTATTCTTTGCCGCGGCATTGTTCCTGTTGTGGCAAGCCGAGCGGCGGCCTTTATCGCTGCCCGTGATCCGCCTGCCATGGAAGCGAAACGAGGTTCCGGCAAATATGCCCTTACATGATCGCAGGCACAGACGCAGAGAGACCGCGAATGCTTTTGAGCGCGCCTCCAGCCGACGGCGAGTCTTCAGTGCCAGCTTCCCTACCCTGCTCGACGACTACGTGCTGCGCGATTTTTTTCTCTACCTTGGAATGATCGTCGCAGCTTTCCTGGTCTTGCTGTTGGTGTTCACGCTGTTCGAGTTGCTGGGAGACATTCTGCGCAATCAGACGCCGGCGATCGTGGTGGTGGAGTATTTGCTCAACGTTTCTCCGTACCTGCTATACAGCGTCGCGCCTCTTATCATGCTGCTCGCGGTGCTGATCACTTTCGGCCTGATGAATCGCTCTAATGAGATCACGGCAATCAAGGCGACAGGAACCAGCGTCTACAGGATCGTCATGCCGGTGCTGGCCGCGGCCGCGGTGCTCTCAGCCGGATTGTTTTTTGCCGACCAGTTCTACCTGCCGCACACCAACAAGCGGCAGGAAGCGCTGCACAACCAGATCAAGGGCAAGCCGCCGCAAACTTATCTGCGACCCGACCGGCGCTGGATTTTCGGCCAGCACAACGACATTTACTACTACCAGTTCTTCGATGCCGACCGCGATCAGTTCGCCAATCTCACCATCTTCCGAATCGATCCTGCAAGTTTCACCATTACGCAGCGCATCCACGCCGAGCGCGCCCACTGGGCCGACAACCTGGGCCGCTGGATCTTTGAACAAGGCTGGCAGCGGTCATTGCACGGAGCCGCTATCGCCGGCTATCGCACATTTGACGTCTCCACTTTCCCCGAGCTCGGTGAGCAGCCTTCATATTTCAAGAAGGAGGTGAAACAGTACTCCGAGATGAATTATGAGGAACTGCGCCGCTACATCCGCGATTTACAGCAAAGCGGGTTTGATGTGGTAAGGCTGCGGGTGCAGCTGAACCAGAAGCTCTCCTACCCGTTGATCACGTTCATCATGGCAGGGCTCGCTGTTCCGTTTTCTCTGTCGGCGGCCAAGAAGGGGGCCATCACGGGAGTGGCGGTGGCGGTGGGCATTGCGGTGGTTTATACGGTCGTGTCGCGTTTGTCCGAGGCGATGGGCGACATCAGCCTGTTGCCCGCGGCGCTGGCCGCCTGGTCGCCCGACTTCATCTTCGCTTTGGTGGGTGCTTACCTGATTCTGAAAATTCCAACCTAGTCCACGGCAATCCAGCCCGCGGCGGACCAGTATGCGCTAATCGAGCCCACGGACAGATCACGCCGCTTCAGACGATTACTTCACCGCGACTCCCGAAGGATAGTTGAATGTTTGAACCACCGGTAGCGGGGTCAAGTTTCCGCTCTGGAGGTTGATGGCGTATTCCGAAAGCGTCCCGGGATTCAGGTTGGCCACGAACACAAAACTATCGTCGCCGCGGATGGCAATCGAATTCGCCCCACCGCTGGCGGAGACATACGGCGGCGTGAGCGGCGTTAAGGCACCGGTGGCCGTGCTTACCCTGAACTGCGAGACCAGGCCTGACGCGGTATCCACTACGTAAAGGTAATTGCCGTACGCATCCATGGACAAAGGCCCCGGACCCTCGCCGGGAGAAACGGCAAAGGGCGAACCTTTAATCGGAAGCAGTCTGAAGTCCGCAGCTGGGCAGTTTTGCTGTGTCAGCGTAATGCAGATCGTGTAAGCGCTGACCGTATTGGAAGTCGCTGCGTTCGAAAGCCCGTTGGACACATAGACAAACCGGTTACAGGGATCGACCGTCACGCCGTCGGGCATATAGCCGGTGGGAATTCCAACTCCATTATCGGTTTGAACCAGAGTTAGCGTGCCACTCGATGACACCGAGTAATTCAAGACCACATTGCCGATGGAATCGGGGACATACAGGTTCTCCGTAGTCGGAGCCGCAGCCCCTGAGCAGTAAGCAAATTGCGGAGCGTAGATGGTCGGGGTCACGGCCAACGCCAGCGGACTGGGACATGCAACTTGAATGGTGCACGGTTCTTGGAGTTGGGGTAGCAAGTTGACACTGTTGACCGGAAGCACAAAAGGCGAACCTGGGACCTCGGACAAGGTGCCATTGCTGCCGACTGAGAGCACTGAGATGGAGCCCGGCACGGGGTTGGGGGGATCGTCACTGTCACTTGTCGCGCTGTTGGCCACAAAGAGAAACTTACCGGCGGAATCCATTCTCAGGGCCACCGGAGCGACCGGGACCATCTCAGTTTCATTTGTCGGCACGCCGTTCACCTGCACTTGGACCTGCACACTCGCGCTGTTCAGCGTGTACGTCGTGGCGTTCCCCAGCTTGCCATCAGAAGCTATGGGAAACGCCGCAAGCCCCGTCATGCTACCGCCGGGCACTGCCGGATTCTCGGTGACGATCACGTAGGCGTTTGCGCCTGCCGGATCAAGAACGACAGCCGTCGGCAAACCCGGAGTTGGAGGGCCGTTGACGTTGTTAATCTCCGTTGTGGAACCGTTCGCCAAATCGAGGCTGAAGGTTTCCATTACCGGCCCGCTTTGTTGGTTGTTATTCACCAGCGGGCCACCCCCCTGACTGGGAATCACCACCAGACCATTGTCGTTCGATGAGTACTTGGCGTTGCAGGCCATCAGGAAGCCGATTACTATCAGAGCCAGAACCGCTACCATCCAGGCAAACCTTGTCCGCATTCTCCGGTTTATCTCCTATGAAGCGTGCTTGCGTAGCCCGGCTACATAAACCGGGGGTGAACCCTATTTGAAGGCGTGAATTGCCATCCATTTATGTATCAGGAATACACGGGAAGAGCAAACCGCCCGGAGCTATTGGAACCATGGACGGGGCGGCGAGTTGCCTGAAAGTCAGTGACCAGTGATCAGTGGTCCGTGGTCAGTTTATTCCCTTTGGCCACTGGCTACTGGCCACTGGTCGCTGGTCACAGAGGTGAGAGGTTCGTCGACACCAGCACTCGCCGCCATCAAAGGCAGGCGGATCTCGACCATGAGCCCGCCTTCCGCGCGGTTGGTAGCAGCGACGCGTCCGCCGTGGAAGCGCACTGCCCGCTCCGTGATTGCCAAGCCCAGGCCAACTCCACCGGTCTGCCGGCCTCGAGCATCGTCGAGACGGTAAAACGGCTGGAACAATTTTTCCAGCGCATCGGCAGGCACACCGGAGCCGCAATCGGCGACTCGGACCACCGCCTCCTCGCCACCGGCAATTCCAATCTTCTTCAGATGAATATCGACCGTGGTGCCTTCGCGGGTGTAACGGATGGCATTGCGCACAACATTCTCGATGGCGCTGTGCAGCAGCGATGCATCTCCGCGCACCGCCCAGATTCCCTCGGGAATTTCGCTGCGCACGTGGCAACGCCTCGCCTGGGCTTCGAACTCCGCATCTTCGGCCACATTGAGCACCACTTCATCCAGCAAAATCGGAGTCGTGGGCACGTGTTGCTCGCCATCTTCGAGGCGGGCCAAAGTGAGCAGGCGGCCGATGAGTTCATTCAGGCGGCTGGCTTCCAGTTCAATGCGCTCTAACATGGCCACACTTTCCGGGCCGGAGCGCTGCCGCGCCAACCCGAGAGCCACGTTCAAGCGTGCCAGCGGAGAACGCAACTCGTGAGAAATGTCGTTGAGCAGCCGCGACTGTGCTTTGACCAAGCCCTCAAGGCGGGCAGCCATGGCATCGAAATCGCGAATGAGTCCGGCAATCTCATCCCGCCTTCTGCTCTCCGGGTTACCGGCGCGGGCGCTGAGATCGCCGGCCGCCAGTTGCTGAGTGGCGGCCCGGAGGCGCGTCACTGGCTTGGTCATATACCAGGAAAGGAAATAGCAAACCAATCCTGAGCAAACAACGGCAATGATCAGCAGCGGAACTGGCACTCCCCAAGGCCCGAAGAATACCCGAAAGCCAGGAGGCAACTGCATTGCGATGGTATAGAGATGACGCCCATCGCCGGAAGCCCTCGATTCGGTCAGAATCTGCGGTCGCGGGAAAACCACCCCATCGTGTGGCGACACGGGGCGGTGCGTGGCAACATGTTCCGCCCATCCAGAGCTCGAACGCCCCGAAATCTCATTCCCCTGCTCATCGAAGACGTAGGCGCGCACGTGATGCGTTATCTGCAGGTTTTCCAGGTACGCCTTGGCTTGCGGCGTACCGCCCTGCTCATAAGCATTGATGGCTTCGGTTAGTGCAGTCGAACGCAGCGCTTCCCAGGTCGAGTTGCGTTGCGCGCGGTAGGCCAGCATCACCAGGAGCGCGATCACCAGGAACAAGGCCTGCGCCACCCAGAAGGAAAGAAAAATTTTGAGGAACAGGCTCTTCATGAGGTCTTGACCTTTTCCCCAACTTTCTCTCGTGGACGGGCGAAGATGTAGCCTACGCCGCGGATGGTCTTTATATGTTCATCGGCATCGGTATCGCCGAGCTTCTTGCGGACCTTGCTGACGTGCATGTCGATGCTGCGGTCGAAGGGCGAGAATTTGCGGCTCAAGACGGCATTGACCAGACGTTCGCGCGGCACTACGCGTCCAGCCTCGCGCAGCAGCATTTCCAAGAGATTGAATTCCACCGACGTCAGTTCAACGGGCTGGCCGTCGCGGCGCACGCTGCGCGTGGCGGGATCGAGTTCAATCTCCCCGACGCGGACAATCTCGGGCGCAGACGGAGCCGACTTGTCGCTGCGCGTGCGGCGCAGGATGGCCCGAATGCGCGCCACCAGTTCCCGCGGATTAAAAGGTTTGGGCAGATAATCATCGGCGCCGATCTCGAGGCCCACGATACGATCCACATCTTCGCCGCGAGCGGTGAGCAGAAGCACCGGCAGGCGGGAGGTGGCGCGGATCCGGCGTAGCACCTCGAAACCGTTGATACCGGGCAGCATCACATCAAGCACTACGAGCAGGTAGCCGCCGGCGGTGGCGCGCTGCAGGCCATTCTCGCCATCGTGCACTGATTCGACTACGAATCCCTCGGCCTGCAGGTATTCGCCTACGAGGGTACATAGTTCGACATCGTCGTCGATAACCAGAATCCGTTCCATCTTTGCAGCTTTCATTGTGCACCAGACTGCAGGCTGGCAGCGGTAAAGAATTGTCAAACCCTTTCAAACTTACCCCATTGTTCGGCCTGGGCGTTGCTGGCTTTGACAAAACTTTACTCGCATTGACTGACTTTTTACCACTTTTCCGCGGGAATCGTGTTTGTATAACTGTACCCAAGAGCCCCACGCTCCCAAACGGGCGAGCAGATGGATGGAGGCGGGGTCGAAGGAGTGAAATTTATGAAGACGATTCGTTTTCGCTTGCTTGTAGCTGCGCTGGCCGTGCTGTTGTGCGGTGCGATCGCCAAGTCGCAAACTGCGGATGCAACCGCGCCGGTGCACGGCCACGCCTTCGGCATGCGAAGCCCCATGATGGGCTTCTTCGCCAGATATTTGGATCTGACCGACGCCCAGCGCGGGCAGATGAAGGCCGTTCTGCAGAAAGAGCGCGTCACGATGAAGCCGCAGATGCAGCAGCTTCACCTGATGCAGCAGCAGCTCAAGCAGTATGAAGAAGGCACCTATGACGAGGCCAAGGTGCAAGCCATTGTCGCACAGCAGGCGCAGACGCTGGTCCAGTTGAAGGTAGAGGAAGCCCGCATCCACAACGAGCTGTTTCAGTTACTCACTCCCGACCAGCAGGCCAAGATGCAACAGTTCGAGGCCAATCGGGAGGCGCGCATGCAGCAACGTATGCAGACCTCGGCCCCTGCTCCCGAGGAGTAAGGCGTCGGCCTGTGCCAGTAGTGTTGCAGCTTGAGTTTGCTGATGGCGGCCCGAGGTTAGGCTCCCGGCTTGACCTCGGTCCGCTGCCGCGAGGGTGATGTCATGGATAAGGCTCAGGTATTCATCTTTTACGCAGAATGGATATTCTTCATCGCCTGGGGAGCGCTGCTCGCCGCGGTCAGCGTTGTGGCTTTCGGAAGCGATCTGATTCCGAGCGCACAGCGTGCAACCGCCGAGAAAGAGCGCCGTTAGCTTTCCGTCTTTTCCGTCTTCGCCACCAGATCTCGGGCATCGTGGTTCCTTCGACCTGAGATCTGGCGCAGAGACATCTTTCCCCCGAACCCGCCTTCCAAAACTTGCACCCCAGCCTGTTAGAATTTCATCTACACGACCTGAATGATTTCCAAGAGCATGCGTCCGCTCCTGCCTTACCTCAAGCGTTACCGCTGGGGCTTTGTGGCGGGCGTTTTCTGCATTTTTCTCAGCAATGGCGCCTGGATCCTGCTGCCACAAGTGATCCGGCACGCAATCGACGATCTCAACACCGGCGTCACCCCCGCGAAGTTGCTGCACTTTGCCTGGCAGATGCTGGAGATCGCCTCCGTGCGCGCGGTTTTCCTGTTCCTCACGCGCTGGATCGTGATCGGCATCTCGCGCGACATCGAGTTCGATTTGCGCAACGATCTTTTCGCTCACCTGGAAACACTCTCCTATTCCTACTACCAGCGCACACGCACCGGCGACATCATGGCCCGGATGACGAACGATTTGAATGCAGTGCGGATGCTGCTGGGCCCGGCGATCATGTACTCGGCGAATACGCTGGTATTCACAGCGGGGGCGCTGTCGTTCATGGTGCTCATCAGCCCCAAGCTGACGTTTTACGCGTTTCTGCCGCTGCCCGTGGTCAGCATTGTCATCCAGCATTTTGGGCGGCGCATCCACGAGCGTTTCGAGAGAATTCAGGCGATGTTCTCCGACATTTCGGCGCGGGCGCAAGAGAATTTTTCCGGGGCCCGGGTCATCCGCGCCTACGTGCAGGAAGAGGCGGAGATCGCGTCCTTCGAAAGCGCCAACCAGGAATACGTTGCCCGCAGCCTGAAACTGGTGCGGCTGATGGGCATGCTGTGGCCCACGCTGGAACTCATGCTCGGCCTGGCCATGGTGCTGGTGCTGTGGATCGGGGGCCGCGAAGTGCTCCACGGACAAACCAGCGTGGTTTTAGTTTCCTACCTGAAAACAAAAACCACTCTGTGGCTTCCCGGATCTGTGACGGTAGGCGATTTCGCCGCCTTCAATATCTACATGCTGCAGTTGACGTTTCCTGTGATCGCGTTGGGGTGGGTGGTAAATATTTTCCAGCGAGGCACGGCGTCGCTGATTCGCCTGAATGAGATCATGCAGGAACAGCGCGAGATCAAGGATGGGCCTGAAGCCGCAGAGCGGCCGGTGGAAGGCGAAATTGAATTTCGCGGTCTGAATTTTGCCTACGATGGCAAACCCGTGCTGCACGACCTGAATCTGCGAATCCCCGCCGGCAGCAGCATGGCAATCGTGGGCCCGACGGGTTCCGGGAAAACGACGCTGGTCAGCCTGATTCCACGCATTTACGACGCCGCGCCGGGAATGGTTCTGATAGATGGCCGGCCGATCCGGGAGTTCTCCCTGGAATCGCTGCGCAAGAGTGTTGGATTCGTGCCGCAGGAAACATTTCTATTCAGCGATCGCATCCGGGAAAACATTGCGTTGGGCGTGCCATCGGCTTCCGATCAGCAGATTCACGAAGCCGCCGAAGCCGCCAATATCGCACAGGATATCGAGAGCTTTCCCGAGCAATATCAGACCATGGTAGGCGAGCGCGGCATCACTCTCTCGGGTGGACAGAAGCAGCGCACCGCGATTGCCCGCGCGTTGATTCGCGATCCGCGCATCCTTATTCTCGATGATGCTCTTTCCAGCGTCGACACTCACACCGAAGACAAAATCCTGAATCACTTGCGCGAAGTGATGCAGGGCCGCACCACCATCTTCATCTCCCACCGTGTTTCCACGGTACGCAATGCCGACCGCATCGCCGTGCTGCACGATGGACGCATCGTGGAATCGGGCACGCACGACGAACTGCTCGCCTTGAACGGCTACTACAGCGACCTGTATAACAAGCAACTGCTGGAAGAAGAGCTGGCCGAGGTTTAGACTTAGGCCGCTCCGCAGCCGTATTCAAAATCCTGCATGGAGAAGCAACCAATTATGCGATTCCGCGCACCTGCTTTGCCGTGTTGTGCATTGGCCTGTGCTTCTTATTTGCTGGCGCCCTTCGTCGCCGCTCAGACTGCTCCCTCCACACCTCCCGCGCTTCGAGCCATCACGGTGGATGATGTCTTTGAAATCCGCGCAGTGGGCGATCCCCAAATCGCGGAGGACGGCAAGTGGGTCGCGTATACCGTCTCGACCATGTCGTTGAAGGAGGACAAAACGGAGACGCGCATCTGGATGGCGCCGGCCGCTGGCGGCGATGCCATCGTGATGACTGCCGAGAAGGAATCGTCGTCACATCCCCGCTGGAGCCCGGATGGAAAGTATCTCGCGTTTCTCTCCAAACGGGGTGAAGGCAAAACACAAGTTTGGCTACTTAACCGCATGGGCGGTGAGGCACAGAAGCTGACGGATACGATTCAAGACGTTGATGACTTCGCCTGGTCTCCTGACAGCAAGCGACTCGTTCTCATCCTGCGCGATCCGTCGCCGGAAGAATTGGACGAAGCCAAAGCCAAAGAAAAAGACAAGCCGGGGAGCAGCGATAAAGATAGAGAAAATGAAGCGAGGCTGAAAAAACCGAAAACTCCACCACCATTCGTAATCGACCGCTATCGCTTCAAAACCGACACGATCGGCTATCTCGACCGGCGACGCACGCATCTGTATGTGTTCGATGTCTCTACGAAAGCGCTCGTGCAGGTCACCTCCGGCGACTTCGATGACGAGCAACCCGCGTGGTCTCCAGACGGCAAGTTGCTCGCGTTTCGCAGCAACCGCTCCACCCCTGACCCAGATCGCACTTACGACACGAACATCTGGGTGGTCGCGGCCGATAACACCGACAAGGGCGCGCACCTGACACAAGTCACAACGAATCCCGGCTCTGACAGTTCGCCGGCGTGGTCGCCCGATGGCAAGTGGATCACCTACGTCACACAGCTTGATCCGAAGCTCCTCGTTTATGCCACCCACCACATTGCCGTTTCTCCAGCGACGGGAGGCCCAGCCAAAGTTTTGACGCTGGGCTTCGATCGCATGTCGAGGTTGCCGCGCTTTTCGCCCGACGGGCAGTTCATCTACTTCATTGCCGATGACGACGGGACACAGGATCTTTTTCGCATCCCAGCGCCAGGCGGTGAAATCACGCGAGCCATCTCTGGCCACGTCGTGGTCTCGAGTTACACCATCGCCAATTCCGGAGATCTTGCCGCACAGATCACAAGCATGGATCGGCCCGCCGAAATCTTCACCACGACCACCTCAAGTGGCCCAGTCACCCGCATCACGCATGTGAATGACGCGTTCATGGCAAAGATCAGAGTGGTTACGCCGGAGTATGTCAAGTTCAAAAGTAAGGACGGCACCACGGTGGCGGGCTATCTTTACAAGCCGCTCGATTATGTGGCCGGGAAAAAGTATCCGACGCTTCTGCACCCGCACGGTGGTCCGGTCGGAGCCTACTACGGCGACTTCAGTCATTTCTCGCAGCTCTTTGCGGCCAACGGGTACGTAGTGTTGGAGCCGAATCCCCGCGGCTCTTCGGGCTACGGACAAGATTTCTGCAAAGCCATCTTCGCCGACTGGGGCAACAAGGATTACCAGGACGACATGGCCATGGTCGACTACGCCATCGCGCAGGGAGTGGCCGATCCTGACAAGCTGGGCGTGGGCGGATGGTCTTACGGCGGCATCTCAACGGATTTCATCATTGCGCAGACCACGCGCTTCAAGGCGGCGGTTACCGGTGCGGGGTCAGCTTTCTTCGCGTCGTTATACGGTCATGACCAGTACATCCTCGACTACGATGTGGAACTCGGGCACCCGTGGGAGAACCGCGCAGTGTGGGATAAGATCTCGCCGATTTACAAGGTTGCAAACATTACCACGCCGACCCTGTTCATGGGCGGAGACATCGACTGGAATGTGCCCATCATAGGCGGCGAGCAGATGTATGAGGCGATGAAGAGCCTGGGCCGCGAAGCCGAACTGGTGGTGTATCCCGGCGAGTATCACAGCTTCAAAACACCCTCGCATATTAGAGACAGGCTCGAACGCAATCTTAGTTGGTACGCGCATTATGTGAAGGCGGACGGCAGCCCCGCGCGGCCAGCGGCGAAAGCGAATTAGCGCGTGCGTGATCTCCTTGCCATGCCGCGAGTCGATGCGCCCGAGATTCTCGATTCTGACGCCTGCTCTCCCACCGACATCGAAGCTACACTTCTGGATCTGGGACGGGTCAACCGTTGGTTCGGCGGCGTCGCCACGACACAGAAAATGGTGGAGCGCGTGGCTCATGTCTCTGGGTCGAAGCGGTTCTCACTGTTGGAAGTAGCAGCCGGGTCAGGAGAAGTTCCGGAGGTGGTTCGGCAAAAGCTGGCGCGTCGCGGGATCACATTGGATGTGACCTTGCTGGATAGAGCAAGATCTCATCTTCCTTCCGCAAATCACGCTGGGCGGAATGCCGGCGTCGTGGCCGATGCGCTTGCGCTGCCTTTCGACGACGGAGCCTTCGATCTGGTGAGTTGCAGCCTTTTCGTCCATCATCTCAACATACAGCAAGTCGCGCAGTTCGTACGCGAGGGTCTGCGGGTCAGCCGGCGGGCTCTGCTGATCAACGATCTGATCCGGCATCCTCTGCATCTGGCATTGGCGTTCGCCGGGTTTCCCCTCATGCGCAGCCGGGTAGCGTGGCTCGACGGCCTAACTTCCGTGCGGCGCGCCTATATTCCGGATGAGATTCGGACCATGCTGGTTTCTGTTATTTCGGCAAACGCAGGGACGCACGTGGAGATTTCGCGCAATTATCTTTTCCGTATGGGAGTGATCGTGTGGAGTAAGCCGCTGGGGGTAGGTAGGCACGAGTAGCGCCGCTGTCGCAGCGGCCTGTCGCCCTCGGCGCAGCGGCCGAAGACACTCGCCCGACAGCCGGCAAGATGCCGGCGCTACTATCTAACCACCAGCACTTCACGGATATTATCGCGCGCGAGAAAGAACTTAATGGAGGCGAAGTCGCGGAAGAGGTTTTCGATGTGGCGGTTGTTGAACACGCGCTGCAGCTGGAAACCTTCCGAGATAGCAGTGTGGATCGCGCCAGTCGGCCCGCGACGGGCTTCGCGGCGTAACACGATCTTCTGCATTTCAAGAGTGTCAGTACCCACGATATGGAAGCGGTGACAGGGCGAGTCGGGACCGGCATCGCGAGTGTGGAAGAACGCCAGCAACATGCCGCCTGGTTTCAACACCGACCAGAGCCTGCCCACGACGGGCTTCACCAGACTCTCATCGAGATAGTCGGGCAAGTTCCAGCAGAGGACAACGTCGAAGCGAGCGGCCGGATAGACCAGGTTATCGGCAAGAAACTTGCGGCTGTCGAGGACGACGTTTCCTTCCTCGTTCTTGCCGAGAAGCTCGGGATCGGTCGAGGCCGTGAGCAGGTCTTCGCTGTAGATCCGGTGGCCGTGTTCGGTGAAGTGGCGAATGTTAGCCGGCGATGTTGATCCCAGGTCAAGAATGCACAGGTCTTCAGCGGACTCCCACATACGAGACAGCTCTCCCAACCCGCTGGAGCGCCGCGTCAGCTTCTGTGCGCCCTGTACCGGGATGGTCTCCGTTCCGGAGGAACCGCGAAAAAGTTTCATGAAACCCTGTGAGACTGACGACATCCTGACTTCATGACTCCTGAAATGAATCCTTCAGCGCCCGCGCGTTTCACTTGTCCGTCTTGTGAATATCAACCTTACCCTTCAAATATGCGCCTTCCTCGATGGAAATGCGCTGCGTGCTGATGTCCCCGGTAACGATCGCCGACTTACGCAATTCGACGCGATCGCTGGCCTGAATGTTGCCTTCGAGCTTGCCTTGCACAACCACGCCTTTAGCCTCGACGCTGGCTTTGACCTGGCCATTGGGGCCAACCGTCAGGCTGTTGCCTTTGAGAGCGATGCTGCCCTCGACCTGGCCATCGAGATATAGATCTTCGCTGCCGGAAAGTTCGCCCTTGATGAAGACTGACTTGCCGATTTGTGCCAAACCACTGGCGGGTGCGCTCATAGGACGCTCTCCTGATGCAATGGTGATCGGTGCTGCGGCATCCGTGACAAGTTGCTCTCAGATCTGAATCCTTGAGGCAAATTCGGAAGACCGCTCCCTGCATTCGACTATACGCAAGCCACAGAGGGTGGGGCAAGTTTCTGCGGAGGAACCCGCAGCTCAATTGTTACACTGAAAGTGTGCCGAACGAGACGAGGTACAAGGCGAGGTCAGAGTCGATTCGCGTTGCCGTCGCTATTTTGCTGGGCGTTTTATTCTCCGTAATGCAAGGAGCCTCCCTTAATGCCGCCGGCGCCGCAAACTCCTCTCAGGACTTGTCGTCTCCCACAGAACTCGTGCGGGCCGCGGTCGCCAACGAAGTAGCAGCCTCCAACGACAACTCCATCAAACACATGTTCCGGTCGCACAAGCAGACTCCGCAGGGTTCCCAGACCAAGCTCTACGTGGAGACGCGGAGCGCGATGGCCGGCATGACGGTCGCCTACAACGACCAGCCGCTCGCGCCCGAACAAATGCGGGGCGAAGAAAATCGTCTGGCGGGCCTGGTGAGTGATCCGGAGCAGCTTAGCCGCAAACATTCGCAAGAGCAACAGACCGCCGATCGCACATTGCGCATCGTCAAGGCCTTACCCGACGCTTTTCTCTATAACTATGACGGCAACGAGCAGGGCACGGCACACCTCGGCAGAGGAGGAGATCGGCTGGTGCGGCTGAAATTTCGGCCCAATCCTGCATACGAAGCGCCTTCTCGCGTGGAACAGGTACTCGAGGGCATGCAGGGATTCGTTCTGATCGATCCCACATCGCGCAGGATCGCGCGAATCGACGGAACACTATTTAAAGAAGTCGGCTTCGGCTGGGGAATTCTCGGGCATCTCGATAAAGGTGGGCATTTTCTGGTCGAGCAATGCGACGTTGGCGATGGATCATGGGAAGTTTCGCGTATGTCGCTTAGCTTTACGGGAAAGATTCTTATATTCAAGAATATTGCGATCAAGTCTGAAGAAGTGTTCAGCGACTTCCGCCGCGTGCCCGACAACACCACGTTTGCCCAGGGAGTGGAGATGTTGAAAGCAGAAGAGGCGAAGCTGTGGCAAAGTCGAGGTGATATGGGGAAGGCGGATAACAAATCACACTAAAGGCAAGACGACAGCCGCGGAAGGCGGCGGCGTTACCTTCGCACCTCTGATTTTATGCGCTCACGCGCAGCGTTTCTTTCCTTACTGTCAACTTCTCGATCAGATCTTCTCTGATGCGATAACCCGTCCCCGACTGGTTGCTGATCGCAATCATTCCCTGCGGCGAGACTTGCACTTCCGGGTCAATGATGTCTTCCTTCCAGTAGCGCTTCGATGCTGAGACGTCACCGGGCAGGCTGAAATTCTCCAGCGTGGAAAGCGCGATGTTGTGGGCCCGGCCGATGCCCGATTCCAGCATCCCGCCGCACCACACCGGAATCTTCTGAGCGTGGCAGATGTCGTGAATCTTCTTTGCCTCGGTGAATCCGCCCACGCGCCCGACCTTGATGTTGATGATACGGCATGCGCTGGTTTCGACGGCAACCGCGGCAGCGCGGGAGCTGACGATCGACTCGTCGAGACAAATGGCGGTGCGCAGTTCTTTTTGCAGGCGGGCATGGTAAAAAATGTCGTCGTCCCAGAGCGGCTGTTCGATCATCAGCAGGTTGAATTGATCGAAGGTGCGCAGGTGCTCGACCTGATCGAGCGTGTAGGCGGAGTTGGCGTCGCAGCTTAGCGTGATGTCGGCCCAGCGCGAGCGGATTTTCTCGAGCACGTTTACATCCCAGCCCGGCTTGACCTTCACTTTGATGCGACGGTAACCCGCGGCCAGTTCAATCTGAATCTTCTCGAGCAGTTGCTCGACAGAATCCTGAATGCCGATGGAAACGCCGCAGGCGATTTCAGTCCGCGTACCGCCCAGCAGCTTCCACAGGGGCTGGTTCTTCTGTTTCGCTTCGGCATCCCACAATGCATTTTCGAGAGCCGCTTTCGCCATGCGGTGACCGCGCACTCGGGAGAAAAGAGCTGCGCAGTCGCGCGCTGATTCAAGGGTACGTCCCAGGACGGCAGGGGCAAGGTATTGGGTGATGGTGGGCCAGGTGCTTTGCGTCCACTCGCTGCTGTAAAAAGGATCTTCGCCCGCGACGCATTCGCCCCAGCCGTTGACCCCGTCGCAATGCGCGGTGAGCAGCAGGATGCGGCGGCTGTAGGTGCGCCCAAAGCTCGTCTCAAAGAAATGGACGAGCGGCATGTGAATCTCGCGGAGCGTGATGGCTTCAATCTTCATGCTTCAGTATCTAGTACTCAGTACCCAGTATCCAGCGCCTCGGAGCGCGCGACACCGTTCGCTTCGACCGTTCCCCTTTGCCACATTTTCCCTGTACTCGGTAGTAGAGACTAGGGACTAGGGACTGGCAGCATACGACCACTCCTCATCCCAGTTGCCGAGCAGGAACTTGCCGTTGCCTTCGGAATCGCGCTCATAACCCAGCACAGCCAGCCCATCGCCGAATGCCCGAAGAAATTGCTCACGGTTGCGTTCCTGCACCTGCTGGGCTTTACCTCGCGTTTCAGCCGCGGCCTTCCACTCGTAAATCTGCGCTGGGACTTCAATCGTCGTCTCCTGCTCGAATGGCGGATTCTTTCCCGTCGCCAGCAGCGTTTCCACGCGCTTGGACTTCAGCCACCATTCGGCAATCAGCCGGTCGCTCGGAAGCCCGCCCTGCAAGGGCGATGACGTGATTCCATATTGGTTGATGTTGTAGCGCCGGGAGATGGCTCCTAATTTCTCAATATTCAAATAAGCGTTCTTGATCTCAAGCGGGTCGAAGGTCCACTCGATCAGCTCGATGCCGCGCGCCAGCGCGTCTTCCCGCTGCAGCAGCTTGAGACGGCGGCCGAGTCCGCCGTTGCGGTGATCCTTGCGGACAGCCAGCATGTGGGAGTGAAGATAGACGTGGCCAGACCGCGTGCCCGGCACGGAAAGCGCGAAACCAACCATCTTGCCGCCATCGAATGCACCCATCACCTGCCCGCCGACTTTTTCGGCTACGACGAACATCCGCAGCGGAACCAGCTCGGCGTCGCTGAAGTTCCACACGTCTTTCTGCAACGCCACGCAGGCGCGCAGTTCATCCAGCCCGTGACAACGGCGAATCACTATGGCGTCTGCGCTCACGCTGGCTTTTCCTCTTGCTTGGCCCGCTGCCACAGGGATTCGAGTTCATCCATCGAGACACTTTCTGGAGTGGCACCCCGCTCGTGCAAGCGTTGCTCCATCCATTCAAAGCGACGGCGGAACTTGCGGTTAGTTTTGCGCAATGCGGATTCGGGATCGAGCGACAGATATCGCGCAATGTTAACCAGCACGAAAAAAAGGTCGCCGACTTCTCCCTCCAGCCGCGCCCTTAGATCTTCGGGAATCGTCTGCCGCCCGGAACCGGCGATGCCGCGGCCTTCGGGGCGCGGACCGGGGGCGGGAAACTCCCCCAAATGCTGGCGAAGCTCGCCCGTCTCCTCGCTGAGCTTGTCGAACAGGCCCTCCATGTTGGGCCAGTCGAAGCCAACCTTTGCCGCGCGCGAACTGAGCTTGTGGGCCTCGAGTAAAGATGGCATCGCCGAAGAGATGCCGGCCAGAATCGATGGCGCAACGTTCGCGGCGGAGCCGGCGGTGGTTTCCGCGATCCCGCCGAAACGCTTCTTTCGTTCTTCGACTTTCAGCGCTTCCCAGTTGCGCTTTACTTCGGTAGAGGTGTCGGCCTTCACGTCGCCGAATACGTGAGGATGGCGGTTCACCAGCTTCGCCGAGAGCCGGTCGAGAACGTCATCAATCGAAAATGTACCTTGCTCCTTCGCGATCTCCGAATAGAAAAGCACCTGCAGCAGCAGGTCGCCGAGTTCTCCCGGAAGCTCGTCCCAGTCGCGATTATCGATAGCTTCGAGCACTTCATAGGTTTCTTCCAGCGTGTAGGGCTTGATGGAATCGAAGGTCTGCTCGCGATCCCACGGGCAACCTCCGGGAGCCCGCAAGCGCTCCATGATGGCGACTGCGCGTTCGAAACGTTCACCGGTAGTGGACATTTGGCAACCACTCTAAATGAGCCATCGCGATGCGGGCAACGAGTGCGGGGATGTTTTACACTTGCTGTTGCTACTTCGTAGCTTTGAGTCGGCATGCCTGGCCTTTTGGTCATCAATCTTTGCGGTACCAAGGTTACCTTCTCTGCTCAGCGGGGAGAGTGCACACTTTAAGGGTCATAGTGTCTGGCGCGGCTCGGCTCGTGGCTCTAGTAGCACCTTTCGGAATTCGTGTATCTGATTGATAAAATATGGTCTTAGCGGCAAATCCCCGAGCCTCCCTGGAAGGCCAGCACTTTCAAGTGGTGGTGATTGGTGGGGGCATCAACGGCGTCGCCGTGGCCCGGCAATGCGCACGTGCGGGCAAACACACCCTGCTGGTCGAACAGAATGACTTCGCCTCCGGAGTAACTAGCCGCTCCACGCGCATCATTCACGGCGGCCTGCGTTACCTGGAGCACGGTGAACTAGGCCTGGTTCGGGAATCACTCCGCGAACGGGAGAAGTTGCTTCGCGAAAAATCTCACCTCGTGCATCCCATGCACTTCCTGCTGCTTTTGAATGAGACCAGCCAGCGTAGTGCCATGAAAGTGCGCGCTGGATTGTGGCTCTACCAGCGCATGGCCGGAAAGCCGCCCAGCAAAGACGCCACGGAAATGGAATTGAAGCGGCTTGAGCGGGCGCTCGACGCCGGGCATCGCTGGTCGTTTTACAACTACGAAGACGCCCAATGCGAATTTCCCGAACGGCTGGTAGCGGAATGGTTGATGGAGGCCGTCGACGCTGGCGCAACCGTGCGCAACCACATGGAAGCGCTCGCGGTCGACGTCTCCCATGGCCGCACGCGCGGCGTGCTGTTACGCGACCAGATCACAGGGCGGGACCAGCGTGTCGATGCCGCCTGGGTAATCAACTGCAGCGGGCCATGGGCTGACCGCATGTGCCAGCGCTCTTCAATCCGCATGGCTAAACCAATGCTGGGCGGGGTACGCGGCTCCCACATTGTTTTGCCGCGGTTTTCGGGTTCGCCGAATGCTGCGGTTTATACCGAGGCGGTAGACGGCCGTCCAATTTTTATCCTCCCGTGGAACGACCAGCTCCTGGTGGGAACAACCGAAGTTGCCGACAACGGCGATCCGGCCAGAACCGTTCCCTCGGCGGACGAGATCAGCTATCTCGTGCGTTCCGTGGCGCAGTTGTTTCCTAAGGCCAAGATAACTGCGCAAAGTGTCAAGCACGCATTTGCCGGAATCCGGCCTCTGCCTTATTCGCCGGACAATAAGCCTTCGGCAATCACGCGGCGGCACATCCTGCACGACCACACCGATGACGGCGCAGCGCGCATGCTCTCGGTGATCGGCGGCAAGCTGACCACCGCGGCCTCACTCGCCCGGGAATGCGCCCGCAAGATCGGCTTGAAAGCGATTGAACCAAATACGATGGCCATCGGACCGGACAACGCGCTCGATCCCCTTCTCGATGACGCGGTGCTCGAAATTGCGCGAATCGGAGCGGTGAGCGAGGAGACAG
Organism: uncultured Acidobacteriaceae bacterium; assembly: GCA_963786075.1. Classification (GTDB taxonomy): domain Bacteria; phylum Acidobacteriota; class Terriglobia; order Terriglobales; family Acidobacteriaceae; genus Sulfotelmatobacter. Next base: position 67,917 of record CAWAYA010000019.1, read on the forward strand.
CCCGCGGGATGGTGGAATGGCATGGCAAGCGTGCAGCTGACATCGCTCGTATGGCTCTGGTAAGTGCGGAACTGCGTGCGCCGATCTGTCCCCACACATCTCACGTCATCGCTGAAGTGGTGGAAGCCTACCGCAGAGAGTTTGCCCTTACGCTGGGCGACGTGCTGCTGCGCCGTGTCCCGGTGGCGCTGGGCGCTTGCTGGTCCGAGTCGTGCAGCCGCGAAGCCGCATTGCGGATCGGCGCGGTTCTCGGCTGGGACGAGCATGCCATGGGAGCGAACCTGGAGGCTTTTGAAACCGAGCGTGCCGCCTTCTTGCGGCCAGTGGGGCGCGCCGCTGCCGCATTCGAAGCTGCGGCCGATTAAATCGTCGGCCACGGATCTACACGGGTTTCCGCGGATAAACCAATAAACGCAGATCGAAAAATTAAAAACCAACAAGAAGCATCAGTGAAAATCCGTGCAATCCGTGGCTAAGATTTTTCTTGCTGGCCCAAGGCACGCACCAGCCGCTTGGGGTGGTCTGAGATAATGCCGTCCACTCCCCATTTCGAAATGCGCTTCATATCCACGGTCGCGTTCACGGTCCAGACGAGGATTTTTTTTCTCGCGGCTTTAATCTCATCGATCAGTATCTTCCTCACAAGCTCGCGGTGCGGAATCACGTACTCGACCGGCAACCGGCGCCAATGGCTTAACTCGGTCTGCGTCTCGCAGATTAATCCCAGCGGAATGGTCGCGTCCAACTCATGAATGGCTCTCAGCACTTCCGGGAGAAACGAAGAGATTACGAAGCCCCGCGATGGAGGCAGCCTTCGCAGCAAATCGGTGATGATCGTCTCCAGGCCAGAGACTTTCAGTTCGATATCGAGAAACGCAGTGCTGTGATAGCGAACTAAGACGTCGACTAACTGTGGCAACGCCAGCTTTTCGGCTGAGGACTCGGCGATTTTCAATCCGTGGGCAGTCGCATCGTGGCAGACGACCGCGTGCCCATCCGCCGCGAGCCGCACGTCAAATTCGAAGCCATCGCAACCCTGAGCGAGCGCGAGATCGAATGAGGCCAGCGTGTTCTCAGAAATAGATTTTTCGGCACGCGCGCCGCGGTGGCCGAGAAGCAGTGGACGAATCGCCATCAGCTTCGATTCTAAGCCTCAGTGGCCAGTGTTCAGTCTCCGTGGCCAGTCATCGCGGCAGCTCCGGTTTCGCTGGCCACTGCCCACTGATCACTGACCACTGTTCTCAATCCAGATCGAAGTCGCGGATGGGCTTGCCCGTGTCCGGAGATTCCTTGGCCTTCTTCACCGCCTCCTGAAATTTCTTGTCCAGGAGTTCGGAAGCATGTTTTTGTGCCTCCACCGATTGCCGGAAGATCGATTCGCGGCGGCTGTCCTGTTCCTTCATAGCCCGGGCAGCGGCTTCCATATCCTCGAACATTCTCGGTTTCACGGCTGCGGTGTGGGCGATCACGGCTGCCGTTGCGGTATCGATCTTCAGCAGCGCGCTGCAGCAGGGGCAAGTAACTTCGATCGTAGCTGGACTCTTCGCCATTTTGCGAATGATACCGCAAAAGCGGACCTGGCGCGCCAGGTGTAGCGGGAGGTTCGGAGGAGCAGCTCAAAGGACCAGGCTTAGCGCTGAAGCTTGATAGGGAAAATACGGAATACGCCGAGCAACTCCCAGCCCAACAGAAAGATGGAAAGCAGGACGACCAGCACTGCCATCAACTCTCCAAAGGTGAGGCCGCGGCGGTTGGGCTCAAAACGTCGCGCCGCCAGGCTCAGAATATTCAGTGTGGCGAACCCGAAGACGATCGCCCAGAGAATGTTGTAAACGTCGTCGCGGCGACTGGAATGGCGCTCCAACAGAACCAAGCTTGCAACCAGCGCCGGCTGGGCCCGCAACAGATTGTGCAGGGAGAGCGCGGCCCCCGTGGTCCGCGCGAAGCCCGAGATCACCCACGTTGTTGAGGAAAGCGCCATACCAAAGGCCGAACAGCAAAGCGACACTTTCGAACCGCAAGTGAGGATATTACATTTTTTCTCTGCCCGGGTCACGGAAAGCGACGCGGCGATGGCATCAGCCGGACCATACGGTTTCCAGCTTAAACACGTAAGAACCAACTCCTTGCCCCGTTCCCCGATGCCTTCAGTAAGATGGAGGGATGGCGGAGCGGCGTGTCATTTTCTTCGATGTTGGCAACACTCTTCTGTTCCCCAACCGAGCGAAAATCCTGGCCCCTATCTCGAGCGACCGCCATCCGACGCTAGAACAATGGCAGGCCCTGGAGCGCAAAACCAAGCACGAGTTCGACCGGGGCATGACGAGCGGCCGCATTGATCACGGCTTCTGGTGGATATTTCATACTCACCTGCTGCAGCAATTCGAGGAAAAGTCAGGCCTCCGCGAAGTGCTGGTCGAGAATACGCGGAACTCGGCCAACTGGGATCAAATTCCGCCGGGCACAAGCGACGCCCTCGCTCGCATCCGACAGAACTTCCGCATCGCCGTGATCTCCAACTCCGATGGAAAGATCGAGCACGTGCTCTCACGCTGCGGCATTGCTGACTGCTTCGAGAGCATCACCGATTCCGGAACCGTAGGAGTCGAAAAGCCCCGCGCGGAAATTTTTGAGGCAGCGCTCAGCGCCATGCACGCGCGCGCCGCCGAAAGCTTGTATGTGGGAGATATGTATTCCGTGGATTATTTGGGTGCCCGCAATGCTGGAATGGAAGCGGTCTTGTTCGATGTGTCCGGCGCCTATCGTAACCACAAACTGCCGCGCGTGGAATCGCTCGAGCAGCTCGAAGCGTGGCTGGTCTAAGCTGGCTGCGCTAAGAAGACGACCCTACAATTCCAAAATCTGGTGGTCATGGCAATCGGTGCGCATAGTGTCATAGATGCCGCGCAGCAGCTCGGTTCCGTGGCGGGCAACGAAATAAACGCCGGCCACGCCGCGCTCTTGTAAGGCGTTCTCGGGATAGAACGCCTGGCTGAGCGCGACGGCATGCCGGCTCACCACTTCGCTGCGGCGCAATTCCGCGGCCATGGCGCGTTCGCGAAGGCGGTCGAGTTGGTACTTCATCTTTGAAGCTCCCGTCTGGCTGGCCTCGACGAGTGTGGGATCAAGTTTGGCCAGCGCTTCCTGCAAACCGGAAAAAGATTCGTCGACCGAATGGTTCGCGCGTTCAAAGGCCGCCTGCAAACCGGCCGGCAGAGTGCGCGCAGCCAGCGTTTGACGCAGCGCCTCAGGACCATCGAATGCGTCTCGCACCGCGATGCCATATTGCCCGAGCCAGCGCTGCACTTTAGGCTCGACCACAGTCGCCGAAAAACGAGGCACGATCGGCGTCACGCGGCCCAGGATTTTTTCATAGACCGCGCCCACCTGTGCGAAATACGCCGCTTCGGCAGCGCCACCCGTGTAAGCCAGAGTGGGCAGAAGATAATCCTGCACAACCGGTCGCAAGAGAACGTTAGGACTGAAGGTTTCCGGAGCAGCGGCAATACGATCCAGCAATTCGGCGGATGAAATCTTTTCCGCACCCGGTTCGCTGCCGATAACAAACTCCGCGATATTATTCGATCCTTCCCGGCGGTGGATGGCCGTGCGTGCTCCGTCGCGTAACCCGAAAAGCAGCACCGACGAAGGCGTCACCTTCACCTGCTGGTAGTATCCCGCGCGCTCGAGAGCATCCCCTCGCGCCAGCAGCGCAGCATCCAGATCCTCCACGCGTTCGATTGCAGCGCGATACATCGGCGCCGCCATGCGATGCAGTTCAGCGTCAGAAGCATCGAGAAGAATCACACCCCACTGGCCGAAAAGCTGCGCATAGAAGCGGGCGAAAGCCGTGCCCAGCGTCTCCCCCGGACGGTACGACGTCCGCAGAAACTGCGCCGCCTCGCTATCTCCCAGCAGAGATGCGGCCTCTTCCACAACCGGCAAGATCTCTTCTCCCAGACGCACGTTGCTGACCGGCGCGCCCGGAACCCCGTGGCTCGAGGTTGTCAGCCTGCGCAGAAGGCCGTCAGGACCGGGAATCGAAACGTGATTTACCTCAGCGAGATCATGGTCCGACGTGGCCAGCCAGAAGATTGGAACCGCATCGATGCCAGCCGCCGTCGCCTCGTCGGCCAGCTTGACCGCAGTCAGCGCCTTGTAGATGGCAAACATCGGGCCGCCAAACAGTCCGACTTGCTGGCCCGTCACAATGGCCGCCGCGCCCATGCGAAGACGGTTCAGATTGGCGAAGGTCTGCGGCGAGGCGTTCCAGGATTTATTCTGCCGCTCCAGAATCGTGCTGACGCGCTCCCGCCGGGATGGGTCATATTGCAAAGCGGAAGCCTGCGCCTTGAACCATTCGCTGAAATGCGGAGAATGCGGATAAAAGTGCTGGACGCTGGGGGAGTATGCGAGAAAATCAGTAAACAGGCGCGTCGAGTGCGGAATTTGCGTGAACGGCAGACACTGCGCTTTCACCGCTGGCTCTCCTGACATCGCCGGCCGGTACATTTCCGGTTTCTACAGGATTGGACGGATGAGATCATCGCAGGTCAACACCATTCATTCTATAGTGCGTCGCTGTTGAGATGCCCCAAACCGGCGCAAGATGCAAGATAATGGTGGGGCTAGGAAGGAATACACGATGAATCTGGTAGCCTCTCCGTTGCAAATTGTAATGCCGGTCACGCTGGAAGGCTCCACGGTACGCCTCGAACCGATTCGCCGCGAGCACGCCGAGATCTTCTGGGAAATATCCAGGGATGCTCTCGACGAGATTTTCCAATGGATCCCTTACCGCGTAAAGACGCGTGAGGATTTCCGTCGACTCGTCGATAAGATCTTTGAAGAGCAGGAACGCGGCGAGTCGGTAGCGTTTGCGACCGTCGAGCGCGGTTCCGGGCAGGTGATCGGCAGCACCCGCTTCATGAACATTGACCGGGCCAACCGCCGGGTCGAGATCGGTTCCACCTGGATCATCCCGGAGTGGCAGCGGACTGCTGTGAACACCGAAGCCAAATACCTGATGCTGCGCCACGCTTTTGAAGTGTGGAACTGCTTTCGCGTCGAACTAAAAACCGACGCGTTGAATCTGAAATCGCGCAACGCCATCCTGCGCCTCGGCGCAAAAGAGGAAGGTACGCTGCGCCGGCACGTAATCACCTGGACCGGCCGCGTGCGGGACTCAGTCTACTTCAGCATCCTCGATTCGGAGTGGCCGACTGTAAGAGCCACCCTTGAACAGAAGCTCATTGCATGACCGCGCTGCTTCCGCGAAGCCATATCGATGACGAAACGATATTTCACGTCGCTCTTCGCCAGCCGCTCGAAAGCCTGGCGTGTTTGCGATGTCCTGCTGAACCTTTGGATTGCCTTCCTGCATCACATCATTGACTTAGGTAGGTTTCGCACCTAGTCTGGAATTAGCTCTTTGAGTATGGCCAATCCCACCAGTGGGGGCGTCACGGCTTCGACGGAGATGCTTGCGGCCAAGAGGCATGCCGGGGTGCACACACCCGTAATCGTGGGCAAAATGATAATTGCCAATCAACAAATGGCATACGCAGCCTAATTAATTAGGCAGCCGCTTTCCACCGCTTCGCCCTTGGGCGGTGAGCGAGCGTCACACAGAGGGCTGCTCTTCTCCGCTACGTCTGGGCGGGGAGGTTAAGATCTCAGGCTAGCGGCTAGCGTTTCTTGTCCGTTCTGAGCGTGGGCCGCGAACGTCCCGGGCAGGGGTGGCAACACTCTAATGACTGGGGCATGAACGCGAATAAGCATGTAGTCTCTTGACCAGTAACATTTTCGGACGCGGGTTCGACTCCCGCCGCCTCCACCAATAAAACCTACGAACAATAAGGTAATTATTAAATGAACCGAACCTCCAAGATCGTTGAAGGTGAACCTTTACAGGCCCCTCACCGACGACGAGCGGTTGATCCGCGAACCGGGTTCAGATCCTCGCGACATTAAGGTGTGGATTTGCGGGGCGCAGTCACTTCCTGTTCCAATCCATCCGATTCCTTCAATTTCGCCTGAACCGCAACTAGGATGGACCCAGCCAGACATCGATTGCGGAGAACGTCGAACTCCCGGTGTGCCTGCGGCATGACGCGCGCGCGAAATACTGAACTGATTCGGCACAGAGTTCTCGGGACTTTTCAGTTTTAAAAGCTCAGACAAGGAACTTCTGGCGCGAGCTGCTTGTATAGTGAGCCTATGAAACTTCCCTACCTTGCTCCGTTTCTGATTTGTCTTGCAACCGTTGTTGCAGCGCAGACACCTCCGGAGGCGGCCAGCAAATACACCGCAGCGCATCGAGCGGAACTCGTTCAGCAGTTCAGTGAATTCCTGTCGATACCGAACGTTGCCGCCGATCCGGCAAACCTGAAACGCAATGCTGACTTGCTGGTCGCGGAGCTGCAGAAACGCGGTATCGATTCCCGGCTGCTCTCTCTGCCTGGCGCGCCTGCGGTGGTCTTCGGGCGGATCGACGTGCCGGGTTCGCAACACACGATTGTCTTCTATGCGCACTACGACGGGCAGCCGGTCACGCCATCGGAATGGGATGGCGGTTCGCCTTTCACTCCGATCGTGCGGGAAGTAAACGGCGAGCAGCGCATCTACGCCCGGTCGGCGGGCGACGATAAGGCGGCCATCTTCGCGCAGCTTACGGCGCTCGATGCGCTGAAGGCGGCCGGCATCCCGCTGCAGGCAAACCTTCGCTTCTTGTGGGAGGGCGAGGAGGAAGCGGGGTCACCGCACCTGGAGCAGATCCTCACTGCCAACCGCAATCTGGTCCACGGCGACGTGTGGCTGGTATGCGACGGGCCGGTCGATCAGAGCGGCCGGCAGACCGTGGTCTTTGGAGCTCGAGGCGATGCGCATTTGGAAATTACAGTTTATGGGCCGCATCATGGGTTGCATAGCGGCCACTATGGAAACTGGGTGCCGAACCCGGCCATGATGCTCGCGCAGTTGCTCGCTGGGATGAAAGACGAAGACGGCCACGTTCTAGTGCCGCATTTCTACGATGCAATCGAGCCGCTCTCGGCGGCTGAAAAAGAAGCGCTAGCCCGTGCTCCGGTGAACGACCGGATGCTGATGAATGCTTTTTGGCTGGGACACGTGGACGGCGGCGGCGCGCATCTGCTTGAGCTGATCAACCAGCCTTCGCTGAACATCAACGGGCTCTCCTCAGGCCAAACCGGAGCTAGTGCCGCCAACGTCATTCCTCCCACGGCGACCGCCGATTTGGACCTACGCCTGGTCGTCGGGATCGACTGGCGGGCGCAGCAGCAACGCGTCGTTGACTACATTCAGTCCCGTGGCTACTTCATCGTGGGCCGCGAACCGTCGCAGCGAATTCTCCTGGAGCATCCTCGCGTTGCGATGGCGGTGCGCGATGAGGCGGGCTACAATGCCGTGCGCACCCCGATGGATCTACCGATTGCACGGGATGTGATTGAGGCAGTGAAGAGCGCGCGGAAAGACGTAGTGCTGCTGCCGACCATGGGAGGGAGCGTGCCGCTGGGAGCGATGGAACGCGCCGCGCAAACCCGCACCATCACGGTGCCCATCGCCAATTACGATGACAATCAGCACGCTGCCAATGAGAACCTGCGCCTGCAGAATCTGTGGGACGGGGTGGAAACGATGGCTGCGCTGCTCGATATGAAGTAATGATGAAGGGCTCGTCACGCAAACATTTTAAGTTGACTCATCCTTCTTGCCGATCTGTTCCGCCGCGATTTGAAACCCTGTGTTTGCCGCCGGAACGCCTGCGTATACGGCTGTTTGCAGAAGTACTTCTTTCAAATCGCATAATTCGAGATCACTGGCCAAACCGGTTCGCAGGTGGAGCGTGAACTCTTCCCACCTCCCGAGCGATGCGGTTATTGCCAGCACCAGCAGCCGTCGCGTCCGCCGGTCCAGCTCAGGACGAGACCAGATTGTTCCCCAAGCGTAACGGGTTATCAACTCTTGAAAATCGCGGGTAAATTCTGTTGTCGCAGCGATTGCCTTATCGACATGTGCATCACCAAGCACGGCGCGACGCATTTCGAATCCGGTTTGCAAGGATTCTGCATCGGCATTCGATCGCGGAAGCAAGAACTCAAATAGCGCCGCGGTGAACGAGTTTGGCCGTTCAATATTAGAAAGGTGCGCGGCCGCAAGGTGAGTCGCTTTTGCTCCCGGAATCTCCTCCGCCAGCCTCTCGCCGTGCCCAATCCACGGAGTCGCAACGTCGCGGTCGCCGGAGATCACGAGAGTAGGAGCCTTGATCTGCTTCAGTAGCTCTGCGTGACTCATGTCGCGCAGAGCTGCACAACATCCCAGATACCCAACCGGATCCGTCCCTAAGAAGACAGACCGGATTGAAGCGACATGTGGATTTTGTTTAGCCAACGTTTCCGGAGAGAAGAATCGTTGCATCGCCACATCGACCACGGCCGACATCCCGCCCTTAATTACCGCCCCGATTCGAGTTTCCCAGTTTGCACGCGGGATGAACTGAGGCGAGGTGTTGGCCAGCACCAGATGAGTGACTCGGCGGGGAGCATGCACTGCAACCCATTGTCCGATGGCCCCACCCAGCGACAAGCCGCAAAAAGCAAACTGCGAAATCTCCAATTTGTCAGCCAGTGCGAGAATATCCTTGCCCAACATCTCAACTGAATATTCACCGGCGGGTACCTCGGAAGCTCCGTGGCCCCGCGTGTCATAGCGCAGAATCTGGAAGTACGGAAGCAATCCTTCTACTTGTGGATCCCACATCGCGTGGTCCGTACCGATGGAGTGCGACAGAATCAGGAGGGGTCGTCCCGCGTTTCCCTGCAGCCGGTAGAACACGCGCGTGCCGTGAATAGTTGCGAAGGGCAAATTATTGCTCCTTGTCGTTGTTATCGCGATCAGCAGTCGAGGTCAGAGTTTGCCGGAAGGCCTCAGCGGACCCAAGATATTGCTCGGGCGCTTCCAGTTGCTTGAGCTCTGCCGGACCAACATGGATCTTCACTTCGGCAATCTCTCCAAGCACGGCAGAGAGGTTCTTGCTTTCCTTCGCGCTCTTCCTGGCGGCGGCCTCGAGAATCTTATGAGCGGCATCTCGTCCCAGTTTTGGTGCAAGCAGCAGCATGGCGCGCTCGGCAAAAATCGCCCCGTTCGTGTTCTCGATGTTGAAGCGCATTTTCTGCGCGTCAACCGATAGCCCTTCGGCCACTTCCGCCATGGAGGCGATTGACACGCCTGTCGACTGGACCACGGCGGCAATAATCGGCCACTCGGCCTGCCAGCCTCCGACACCCCGCTCATGTTCCTGCAGCATTGCAGAAAGAAACGATGCAACCAACCCCGGCACCCGATGCGCCGCAGCGAGCGTTAGAGCACACGCCGTCGGGTTGTGCTTGTTCGGCATGGTCGATGATCCCCCGCGGCCTTCCCCTCCCGGCTCGGATACTTCCCCCACCTCGTTCTGCATGAGCAGGCTGATGTCTCGCGCCATCTTCCCGAGAGACCCGGTCAGCACTCCGCAGGAGCAGACGAGCGCGGCCAGTTGGTCGCGCTGGGCGTGCCAGGGTGCTGCAGGCGGCTTTCCAAATCCGAGATCTGCACTCAGAGCTTCCGTCACGGGAATCCCACGGTTGGCGAGCGATGCCAAGGTGCCGCTCGCTCCGCCAAACTGCAGCACGGCCGCAGCGCCAAATGTCTTCTGCAAGCGACACCTTCCACGGCGGACCGATGCAAGCCATCCAGCGGCTTTCAGTCCGAAAGTCACAGGTGGCGCTGCTTGAAGCAGCGTTCGACCGAGCATGACGCTGTCCTTATGCCGTTCCGACAAATCTGCCAGCGATTTTTCCAATCGCTTCAGATCCCCGATCAAAATCGGTTCTGCTCGTTTCAGAAGAAGAGACATCGCGGTATCGGCGACGTCCTGGCTCGTAGCTCCCCAGTGGACGAATCCCGCAGCCTGCGGGTCCGCCCTTCGCACCTGGTCGGTCAGCATTTTCACCAGCGGAATTACGGGTGTCCCAGCGCGAAATGCGGCGTCGGCAAGCGCGCGGATATCGAATTTGTCGAGCCTGGCAGCAGCCGTGATCAAGTCCGCAGCCTGTGCCGGGATTACTCCACATCGCGCTTCTGCACGCGCCAAGGCAGTTTCGAAGTCCAACATGGCTTGCAGAACGGACTCGTCGGAAAACGTTGTGGCTAACGCCGGGGTGGTCGCCAGGCTTTCGATCAATCGTCCGCTCATCTCCGGCTCCGCGCGTAGCTCCGCACTACAGATTGCTTCGATTCGGGCCGGCGGAGCCGCGTAACCAGGGCCGGCTCAGGCTGGCGGAAGGGGACAACTGACTCTACCGGATGTTTGCCTTTGTCAGAAATCAGCAAAAAGGACATATTTATCTCACCGATGCTACCGATTGTACGTCGATTCAGCTCATCGGCAGTCCCACGTAGTTTTCGGCGAAGCTTTGCGCCGCCGCGCGCGAGCTCGTCAGGTAATCCAGGTCGGCCAACTGCCGGTGCTCCTCGAACCGATCGTTCCCCGGAACCCGATGCAGCATGGAAGTCATCCACAGAGAAAACCGCTGCACCAGCCATACTCGTCTTAAACAGGTCTCTGAGTAACGATCGAGCAGATGTGGATTTCCGGAAGCGTAGAATTCCGCGAACGCGCCGGCCAGCACCCGAACATCAGCAACCGCAAGATTAAGGCCTTTCGCGCCGGTCGGAGGAACGATGTGCGCCGCGTCCCCAGCCAGATAGAGCTTGCCATACTGCATGGGCTCCGCCACGAAACTGCGCATACTGGTCACGCCTTTCTGCAGAATGGGGCCTTCTGTTAGCCTGCGCCCGTCGCGAGTGGCGAGGCGCACCTGTAACTCCTCCCAGATTTTTTCATCGGACCACTGGGCCAAATCTTCATCTGGAGCGCATTGGAGATACAGCCGTGTGATCTCCGGAGTCCGCATGCTGTGCAGGGCAAACCCGCGATCATGATAGCAATAGATCAGCTCTTCGGAGGAAGGTGGCGCAGCTGCCAAAATGCCGAGCCAGGCAAACGGAAAAATCCGTTCATGGATGGTCAAAGCTTTTTCTATGCTCGGACGGCACACTCCGTGAAAGCCGTCGCAGCCCGCGATGAAATCGCAAAGGATTTCCGAAGGCTTTCCATGGTCATGAAATCTTATCTTCGGAGTTGCGGAATCGAAGTCGTGAACGGTGACATCCTCAGCTTCGAAAAAAATCTTACTCTCGGCGGCGAGCCGCGCCGCAATGAGGTCCTTCACAACCTCCTGCTGGGCATAGATTGTGATACCGCGCCCCGTCAGGGCTTTGAAATCGATGCGATGCCCCCGTTCCCGGAAGCGAATTTCCACCCCATTGTGAATCAGGCCTTCCCGCTTCATGCGCTCGCCTAAGCCCATTTCTAGCAGAAGATCGACGGTGCCCTGCTCCAGGACTCCAGCTCGTACTCGCTCTTCGCAATGCTGTCGACTTCGAGCTTCGACCACGACTGAATGAATTCCTCGCCGGTGTAGGAGGTGCGACAGGAAAAGCCCTGCGGGCCCGGCTCCCACGATCCCAACCTGTGTGCGTAGGCTCATCGTTTCTTTCGCCGCGGTCTTTGTTGAGCCGATCTTTGCTGAGACGATCTTTGCCGAGCCAGCCCACGATCGTTATTGGCAGAAAACTTCTCGATTATCTCGCGAGGCACAGGTCTGCTCTCAATCTGATCCGGGTCAGCTTCCGAAGTCACTGCCCAGACCCTGATCTCAAAACATTCCACCGCCAAAACATTCTTGTTAAACAATCTATGGCGGACGCAAAAGCTGCTGCGGCGCCACTCGGTTATTTCAGACTCGACGATTACCGTATCGGAGAATCGCGATGGCGCCTTGAATGAGGCACGCAGGTCGACCATAGGAATGCCCACGATTTGGTAGGTCTTTAGCATCTGCCGCTTGGACAGGCCCGCCTTCTTGAACAACGCCGTCGTGCATGCATCAAAATAGGCCAAGTACCGGGGGTAGTGGACAATCTGGGCGGGATCGCAGTCGCCCCATTCGATGTGAATCGTCTTGCGGTTGGTTAAGTTCGCCTTGCTCAACAATAGCCCTTTCCCGCGACGCGTCTCGATATTTGATCGGAAGCCTGGAATCAACAATGATAGTGGTTACGACACAAATTGACGCACGAAGTTTTCCTTCGTGGCCTTGCCTTCTGCGACTTTGGGGGAGTCGCTTCACAGTTCCCACGCAATTCACAGTTGCGCAGTCGGCATTCTCATAGCGGCCTTAGCCCACGCGCCGCTGCAGCACACTCTGCTGCTGCAGCCTCCCGCGGGAAGAATCGACAAAATCCCTGACCAGCGCGGCGATTTCACCCGCCGCTGTGTCCAGTGCAAAATGACCGCCGTCGACAATGTGAACCTGAGCAGTCGGCACATCCTGGCGATACGCTTCCGGCTCTGAAGGATCAAACGAGGATTCGTACTTGCCCCAGATCACCAGCAAACGCGGCTGCTTATCGCGCATCCACGCCTGCCACTTCGGGTAGGCATCCACATTGGTTCGATAGTCGTAGAACAGATCGCTTTGAATGTCTGCTTGACCGGGTTGATTGAGAAAGTAAAATTCGTCCGTCCAGAGATCAGGGTTGTGGCGTGCAAGGTCTGGATCGTTACCGGCGTGGCGGCTCCGCGTCGTCTCAAGAGATAGGAGGTTTACGCGCAGCGCGCTTTCGTTTGCAGCGCGATCGGCCCAGAAAGCTCGTCGTGTCTTCCAATTCGCGCCCAAGCCTGTATTGTGTGCCACTGCGTCTTGGACGATGAGCGCCTCAATGCGCTCTGGATGGGCCAGGGCCATGCGAAAGCCCACGGGGCCGCCATAGTCCTGCATGTAAAGTGTGTAGCGTGAGAGGCCAAGGGTTTCGGCGAAACGATTCATGATTTCCGCGATGTGATCGAACGTGTAGGCGAATTGTTTCGGGTCCGGCCAGTCGCTGTGTCCAAAACCCGGGTAATCAGGCGCGACCAGGTGATAACGATCGGATAGCCGCGTGAAGAGCGGCTCGAACATTCGCGACGATGAAGGCAGCCCGTGGAGCAAGAGAATCGTCGGCGCGTCTTTGGGACCTGCCTCCCGATAAAAGATCGAGAGTCCGTCAATCTGTATCGTGCCATAAAGAGTCGGGCAGTTCATGGGATGCTCCTTTTCGAGGCCGATTACCAATTCCGTTGTCGGTAAACTTCACATCGTTAGCACGACGCGAAATTCTGCCTTGCCACTCATCATGCGCGCGAAAGCTTCGGCCGCCTTTTCGAGCGGATAGGTTTCAATCATGGGACGCACGCCGCTCAATTCGGCGAAGCGCAGTGTGTCCTCGGAATCGGCTGGCGTTCCTGAGGCCCAGCCCTGGATGGTCTTACTTCCGTTGATGAGTTGAATCGGCGTCACTTCAATGGGATCGGATGGAGCGCCGACCACCATGAGCTCGCCGTCCGGCCCCAGACCGTTGATCAGCTCCGACATCGCTTTCGAGCTTGGGGCTGTCGCTAGAATCACCCGCGCCCCGCCCAGTTTTTGCAATGCCTCGGCTGCATTCGCTGCCTGGCTGTCTATGTATACGCTGGCTCCCAGTTTCTTGGCGAGCGGCGCGTTTTCCGGTCCACGCCCGATCGCCGCGACCTTGTAACCAAACTTATTGGCGAATTGAATTCCGAGGTGACCCAGGCCACCGATACCCTGCACCGCAACCAGATCGCCGGGAAGGGCGCCACTGTGGCGCAGCGCATTGTAGGTGGTAATGCCGGCGCACAGCAGGGGTGCGGCGTCGACATCACTGAGAGTTTCCGGGATCGCCACCACCGCTTCTGCGGGCGCGATCATGTATTGCTGGTATCCGCCGTCGTAGCTTATGCCACAAATCTTCATGTTCCGGCAATTGCCGAAATCTCCGCGACGGCACTCGCGACACGTGCCGTCATGGCCGCCGTGCCAGCCGACACCCACGCGCTGTCCCTTCGTCCATTCAGAAACACCCGCACCAACTTCATCGATGATGCCGGCCACTTCGTGACCGGGAACGCGGGGGTACTCAATGGGCCACAAGCCTTCTTTCGTAAGCACGTCGCTATGGCAAACGCCGCAAGCCTGCACCTCGATGCGAACCTGTCTTGCATCCGGCTTAGGAATCTCGCGCTCAACGATCTCGAAATCCGCGCCGGGTTTGGGGACCTGCGCAACCTTCATGTGCGTCATCTTTATGGGTACAACCGTCGCTCTGCTGGTTGCCATAAATCCTCCTATGACTCATGGGGTTATGGATGCGTGCACTTGCGATTTTGCTTCAGTCTTAAGGTGCGTATTGCGTGAAGACAAAGTCGCGAGCTTTGACAGGTTCGTGGCACGGGAAGCAGGTTTTGAGCAGCGCACCGTCCGCAGGTTTGCCGTCTTTGAATTGAGCGAACCCCCAGCCGCCCGTCGCGGCGTACTTTTTTGAGTCCTTCACCATGAACTGAACGTTCGTGGCGGCCCCGGCCACGAAAGATTGGGAACGGCCAAAGACTTTGTTGTTTTCGGCCGAGGGAACGTAACTCCAGGCCAGCCGGGCGATGATTGTGCCGTCCGGGAACGGCAGCTTCCCTTCCCGGTAGGCCTTGATCGCTACATCGTTGCCGAGAAGGGCCCGAAGATCGTTGAGATTGCCTGCTTCGTGGGCCACGGAGATCAGCCTCCAGTCGCGGTATCCGGGTGGGATTTTGATTCCGAAAATCGGGGCGGCCTCTTCATCACCGTATCCAGATGCGGGAGCGCTGAAGAAGACCACGACGGCCAAGGTTGCAACTGCAACCAGCGACACAGTGATTCTCTTCATAGTGGGTCCTCCTACAAGGTCGCAGCCGAGCGCGGGCCAGCCATTATGAGCACCAACCCAAAATCTTCGTCGAGGGTCCTGGGGTGGATTTTTTTCTTTCACTGCGGATGTCCGATTGCATCGATTGCGATTCAAACCGCTACATCAAATCAGAAGTGTGGAGGCGAAACAATTAGACGATGGTATCAGCGATCCTTTCGTATTGGCCCCAACTCGCGGCCCGGGCAGCCGATTCACGGCGCCGTGGCGGAGGACGTTGTCGCGGCGATCGAGGGAAGCACATCGTAAAGCGGCTGCACCGGCTTCACCTCGTCATTCTCGTCGGCGACCGATATCGCGAGGATCCGAATCTTGTCATTATCCGGCAGGGTGACGGTTCTCGCCCCAGCCGGCAGGTCGAGCGAATAGGCGAACAGATAGGAGTAAGCGTAAGGAACATTTTCGCCCGCGGCGTTGTGATGATGCGAGCTATACCAGGCCAGGTCGGCGCGCTTGATATAGCCCGGCTTGATGCCGGTCATCTCGCCGTAATCGTCATTGGATGTGTCCTTCGAGCTCCACTGCCGGTCATCCCACTGTCCGATGAATCCCCCCCAGTTCTGGATGTTCAACTCGACTTTCTTCTTCGCCACTTCGAAGGCGGCCTTCTGATCGCCGTCCGCTGACGCAGCCAGAACATACATACGGTTGTACCGGCCTTCTGGCAGATCGATCGTCTGCCCCTTGGCCACAATTGCATTGGGAGAGCCCGTTTTGGCCGCGGCCAGACGAAACTGCACATCGTTGAACGTGATTTGTTCGGGGAGCATTTCGGCCGGCAAGGCATTGCCTTTGCCGTCGAATCCGCCCACTGAGGGCGTCCCATCATTGCTGGCTGTTGCGAGGTCATAATGCAGGGCAACCGGCACCGAACGAACGCTCGCAACGTTGGTTCGAGCTGCAGCCAGCTTAACGGCAAACGTACGCGGCTGGTACGCAGAGAAGGACGTGACAAGCGCTCCATCGATGACGGGCGTGCTTGCAACCGGCTGCTCTTGGCCGTTCACTTCTCTCGCGGAAATGATTGCAGTGTTGAAAGATATTTTGACATCCCGCTGGGGTTTGCCATCGAGTTCAGCCAGACGCACGATGATCTCATCACTCTGCTCCGCTTTCTTCAGTGCCAGGACCCGAATCC
>CAWAYA010000020.1:0-20511 GCA_963786075.1 uncultured Acidobacteriaceae bacterium
CCCCAGCCCGGCCGGCGCGCAGCACCTGTTCGACTGTCTCCGTAAGTCGATGAGTGTCGCTGAGCATCACCCGGTAAAACTCCTGCCTCTGCGGTTCCGGCAGGTCGCGGCGCTGCAATGTTTCCAGATGAAGGCGGGATCGAAGCAACCGGCGTCTTCAATTCATGAGTAACGGCATTGATGAAACTGTCATGCTGCTCGCTGCGGCGAAGCTCGCGCACCAGAAAACTGGTATTCACGATCATCCCCGCAATGATCAGCGCAAAAAAGATGACGCCGAAAAACAGCAGCACCCCCTCGCGCCAGTTAAGAATGATCCATCCAACATTGAGCGCAACCGCCAGCGCCACCAGGGTGATGCCCAGGAAGAGGAAGAAGACGATAGTTCCGCGGCGGCTCGTGATGCGCATGGCGTCAGGCTGATTTTACCGCGTTCACGGATGGAGGCCAGTAAAACTGCAGCAGCCGCTCCCAACGCAGATCTCATTGCCGCGGACGTCCGGCGTATGCGCGCACCCTGCCAACCACAAACCATTGAACCAGATGCAGGATGAGAAAAACGGCAAACACGTTAGTTGCGAAAACACAATCGATTATAAAACTTCCAAGGAGTTGGGCTTCCACTGCACCGCCCACAATGTACGAGCCAATACTCTGAAGGCTCAGAAAGAGCACGATGCCGAAGAGATAGAAACAAGCGGTAATCACGCACTTGAGGGTCGCACAGCGATTACGGAGCTCATCAACGCCATACTCGGCAGAAGCAATGTCGTCAGACCTCAGATCCTTGATTGAACGAAGCCGCAACATCACGGAAACCACTGAGAATCCGGAATAAATGCAGAGTACGCAGAGGATCAGAACATATGCGTGCTGCAGCCCGGAGAGCTGCTCCCAAATCGACCAAAGCGCATATGGTGGCCTAACCACAAGCATAATGACACTCGACTAAGGATTTTTGCTCCGCGCATCCCACGTTGGGACGTCGAGCATATTATTCCTCTGCTGTCGGGCATCCAAAAGTGACCGATGTAATCGGGACACTTACACCAACATTGGTAGGCAGGTTTCGAGCCTCAACCCAAAGAAAAAAACCCGCCGGAAAGGCGGGTCGAATCCAACAAGTACAAGATAGGCTAGTCGCCCGCCGCCGCGCCCTCAGCCAAACCAGCCGTAATCATCCGCCCGTTCGGCGTAGGCACGAGTCCTTTTTCCAGATCAGCCAGTCGCACGCGCTTAATATCCCAAGCCAGCCCAAGCGTCTTCAGCGCCCAGATGCCATACCAGTTCATATCAACTTCATACCAAGTAAACCCATGCTGCGCCGCGGTCGGATGCGCGTGGTGATTGTTGTGCCAGCCTTCCCCGAACGTCAGCAGAGCAACCCACCAGCTGTTGGTGGAAAGATCGCGCGTGGCAAAACGCCGCGTGCCCCAAGAGTGCGTTGCCGAATTCACGAGCCAGGTGGCGTGCAGACCAACCACCGTTCGCACGAAGATGCCCCACATCAGAAACGGAAGCCCACCGATCGCGAACAGGATGGCTCCCAGCACAATCATGGGTACGTAGTGATATTTAGTGATCCAAACGTGAAATTTATCTTTGGCGAGGTCAGGAACGTAGCGGGCCAGCGTAGTCGTGTCATGGTGCATCGACTTGCCCATAAGGATCCAGCCCATATGCGCCCACCATTTGCCATCGATCGGCGAATGCGGATCGCCATCTTGATCCGAATATTGGTGATGAATGCGGTGCGTCGCGACCCAGAAAATCGGTCCGCCTTCAAGCGCCAGTGTGGCACAGACGGTCAGGAAGTACTCCACCCACTTTGGCGTCTTGTAGCCGCGGTGCGTGAGCAGCCGATGATAGGCCATGCCGATGCCCAGGCTCCCTGAAACCCACCACAAAAACATGGCGACGAACAGCGCCTTCCATGTAAAGAAGAAAAGTGCCGCCACGGCGCCCACGTGAAACAGGCCCATGAAGATCGCAGTCACCCAGTTCACTTCGCCGTTTGCCGCTTGCCGTTTTTCCAGGCTTTCCAGTTCCATATCCAAAGTAGTTCCTCATCCGGCTGGTCTCGAATCCGCTACCGCCTGATCTAACGTATCAAGGGACTGAGCTAAAGCACTGTAATACTTGTGTAATAGCAGGCGGGCCGGTCATTACGGAGGTACCGAACGAAAGTAATAAAAGCGGGCGCGGACTAGCCGCGCCCCGAACGAGCAGAACTACGGAGTCACACACATCGATCAAGTTTCTCAAGCGCTCTTCGGCATTTGCTTCATCGCTACTTCCATGTCTTCCATCGTCATATCGCGCTTATGAGTTCCAATCGACCACTTGTGGCCGAACGGATCGGCCAGCTTGCCGTAGCGGTCGCCCCAAAACATATCAGCCACTGGCATCTCAACCGTGGCACCGGCCTTCACCGCGCGGTCAAACGCCGAGTCTACGTCGTCGACATAAATGTGCAGCCCCATGCCGGCGCCGCCAGTCGACTGCGGCGACAAAGCGCCGATTTGCGGGAACTCGTCGCCCAGCATCAAGATGGAGTCGCCGATTTGTAGCTCGGCATGCGCAATCTTGCCGTCCGGCGATTTCATAACGCCTTTCTCCACGGCGCCAAACGCCTGCTTGTAGAACTCAATGGCGCGGGCAGCGTTGCGGACAGTCATATATGGAGTAACGGTGTGGAAACCCTCAGGTACGGCTTTTACACTCACGGTTCGCCTCCTAAAAATGAAAAACTCGGGCGAGCGATCTTACACCAAAACGCGGAAACTATTTGTCAAAGGAGTATAAAAAGCGATAATCAAGTTTCAAAGTTTCAAAGTTCCAAGGTTTCAAATCTCGCGCGTTTCGAAGGGAACTTCGAAACTTTGAAACGCGAAACTTTGAAACCTCGCTCTTCGGCGGGTTTCCCTATCAGAAGAATCTAGTAACCCCCTCTTCCAGCACCACGATGCGGTCCTCAATCCCCGCCGAGCGCGCTTCCTGCTCCAGCAGTTGCAACGGCTCGTCCACCGGCTCGTGCGATAGCCGGAAGCTTCCATAGTGCATGGGGACCATCCAGCGCGACTTCAGATCGAGGAATGCGCGGGTAGCGTCGGCAGGACTGGTATGCACATTGCGAAAGCTGGGTGGGTTGTAAGCGCCGATAGGAAGCAGCGCCAGTTCCGGCGACAAGCGCCGGCCAATCTCGCGGAAGCCCGCGAAATAAGCCGTGTCGCCGGCGTGATACACCGAGTGCTTCCCGGCTTGCAGCACGTAGCCACCGTACCCGCGGTGCGAATCCTTCAAAATGCGCGCTCCCCAATGCCGCGAAGGAACATGCGTCACCTCCAGGCTGCCATGCCGCGAACTGTTCCACCAGTCAAGCTCGATAATCTCTGAAAATCCGAGATCGGAAATCAAATCCGTTACGTGACTGGGAATAATGATGGCTGGCGCCGTTCCGCGAGTTCGCAGATTGTTCTGGACGATGGCACGCAACGACGGCCGGTGCAGATGATCAAAGTGAGCGTGCGTCACCAGCACCATATCAATGGCCGGCAAATCCCGCACGCGCAACCCAGGGCGCCGCAGCCGTTTCAGCACAAAGAGCCAGCGCGCGAAGTTCGGATCGATCATTACGCTTTGCCCGCCGATCTGCACGAAGAAGCTGGAATGGCCGATAAAAGTCACACCCATCTCGCCGTTCGACACCAGACGCGGGGTGTGCGTCTCTCCGCAAAGCGGTGTTACAGCGGAGTGCCGCACCAGGCGTCCAAACTGCGAAGCCCGCTTGCGGAGCGCCGGATTGCGAAGCGTTTGCTTGATCATCCTACGATGCCGTACTTCATTAGATGAGTGCCGCCTGTCGCCAGCGCTATTTTAGTTCAGGACAGAAAATAAAGCGCGTAATTCCGCCGGTTCTCCCAGTAACCGCTTTCGCGCAGCCCCTCGAATCGCGTACCCAGCAAGCATCCGAAGCCTTTTCTAAAGCACGCTTGACCTTGATCCGCTCGCTCATATCTAATCCGGAAGGTCCTTTCATCATGAGGAGAAAGTTATAAATGCGAGTCGCTTTCTTGGGTTTGGGAATTATGGGCCATGCCATGGCCGCGAATCTGGCCAAGGCGGGCCACGAAGTAACGGTCTGGAACCGCACTCCGGGCAAATTGGTAGAAGGAGCGGGAATGGCTCCCACGCCAGCCGCAGCCGCACAAGACGCTGAAGTAGTCTGGATGTGCGTTTCCGACACCGCCGCTGTCGAGAAGATATTGTTCGGCCCCGAAGGCGTCGAGCAATCGCTAACCGATGGCATGATCATCGCCGATTCCAGCACCATCTCGCCTTCCGCCACCGTAAAATTCGCCGAGCGGGTTCGCGCCCGCGGCGTGGCCTACGTCGACGCTCCCATGACCGGATCGAAGATCGGCGCTGCGAACGGAACCTTGATTTTCATGGTTGGTGGCGACGCAGCAAGCGTCGATCGCCTCAACCCCTTGTTCGCGGCCATGGGCAAAAAGATTTTTCGCATGGGCGAAACCGGCAAAGGCCAGGCCACGAAGCTTTCCATGAACCTGCAGATCGCCCTTATTTACGAGGGCTTCGCTGAAGCTCTTACTCTCGCCACCAAACTCGGCGTGGATTCGCGGCAACTGATCTCGCTGATCGAGGCCACGATGGTGCGCTCTGGAGTCGTCGAGTACAAAGCGCCTTTTGTCCTGCAGCGCGACTTCACGCCCAATTTTCCGCTGCGGCTCATGCACAAAGACATCCTACTCACGCTCGAAGCCGCGAAAGAAGCCCGCGTAAAACTCCCCGCTCTCGAAACCGTGGAAGAGATCTACGAAATGGCGACCGAAGACGGCCACCGCGATCTCGACTACGCCGCGACCCTCACCCTCCTGGAAAAGTGGGCCGGAGTGCAGGTGAAGGGCGAAGCGGCGTAGGCTTTCGCCTTAGTACGCGAGGAGTATCCTCAAATCGCGCAGGTTGTTGCCCGTAGGTCCGGTTTCGATCGCATCGCCCAGCGCGCTAAAGAAAGGATACGCATCGAATTTCTCGAGCGCCGCTGGCGCATCCAACCCTTTCATCTGCGCCCGCGCGACCGTGCTTCCATCCGCGATCGCTCCCGCTGCCGGACTGTTTCCATCCACTCCGTCCGTTCCGGCGCTGAGCACTGTGATGTTCTCTCCCGCAATCTTCTCAGCACACGCCAGCGCGAACTGCTGGTTGCGTCCGCCGATTCCTCCGTTCGTAACCTTCACCGTCACTTCCCCGCCGGAGATCAGACACAATCGCTCTGATTTTGTTTTCAGCTCGCGCACACGCTTCAACAAATATTTTGCCGCGCGCTCGTAGTCCCAGTCATCGCAAGAGTTGTCCACGTGCACGGCAAACCCGGCGCGCTCGGCCGCAACTTTCGCCTGCTCGACCGCCGTTTGATTCGAAAGAATTGTCCACCAGCGCGAGCGGTAAAACGCCTGGTCGTCGGACTTCGGCGTTTCCTCCAGAGCATGGCGTTCAAAGAGTTCGCGCGTAGAGTGCGGAAGCTGCGACAGCAGATCATGCTTCTCCGCGATGCGATAACAATCCTCCACGCTGGTTGAGTCGGCCATGGTTGGGCCCGAAGCCAGAGCATCGGGCATATTGTCGGGAACGTCGGAAAACAGCAACGAAACCTGCTGCGCCGGAAATGCCGCCTGCGCCAGCCGTCCGCCTTTGACGGCGGAAAGATGCTTACGAATGGCGTTAATCTCAGCGATAGGCGCGCCCGAATGTACAAGCGCACGATAGGTCGCAATCAGATCGTCGAGAGAGATCTCGTCGTCGATGGGTTTCTCGACGATCGACGATCCTCCGCCACTAAGCATGAAGATGACGAGCGAGGCTGCAGTTTGCGCCTCCAGCGCCGTGCGAATGGCGCTCGCCGCGCGAATGGATTCGGCGTTCGGCGTAGGATGGCCGCCGCGAAAATAGCGGAAGCCGCGCACCTGCGCCAGCGGCTCAACCGGACACGCCACGATACCTTCCAGCGCAGACTCTCCAACTTGCTGCGCGAGAGCCTCGACCATCGCGCGTCCGGCCTTGCCGATTGAGACCACCACAACGCGTGAATAAGAATCGAGATGGTAAAGATCTTCGCAGACGCGCAATACACCACGCTCACAATGCACGTGCCGCGAAAAAGACTTGGCAATCGAGGCTTCGGCCAGCGCGTGGCGAAAAATCTCGCGAGCGAGGTCCCGCATTTTCTGAAACTGCGATTCGGCATCAGCGTCAGAGGGCATGGCGAGGATTATAAACAGCGGCTTTCAGCTGTCAGCTATCGGCTCTCAGCCGAGCGAGTTGGATCAGCTGACGGCTCATGGCTGACAGCTTCCTTCGCCCAACCTTCAATCGTCTCCCGCAGTTCGCGCAACCGTCCCTCGAAAAAATGATCTCCGCCTTCAATCAGCACGAGTTTCTTCGGCTCGGGAACCGACGCAACCAGCGCCTCCAGCTTCGCCCGCGGACCAAACTGATCGCGCGCGCCGCTGACGAACAGCTTCGGCTTGGCGCAGTCGTGCAGGAAATCAAACGCATACACGCGCGGAGCCTCCGCATCGGCAGCGACAGGAATCGCCGGAACGCCAACCCCGATCAACGCCTTCACGCGAGCATCCGGACATGCCGCGCGCAGCCCAACCGCCGCTCCGAAAGAGAATCCTGCGAACAGCAACGGCAGGTGGAACTCCGCGTCCAGCCAGTCGAGAGCGGTGCGCACATCTTCGACTTCGCCGTTGCCGTGATCGTGCTCGCCATGGCTGAGTCCGGCACCGCGAAAGTTGAAACGCAGCACGGGAAAACCAAAACTGTTCAGCGCCTTCATGGTATGAAACACAACTTTGTTATGCAGCGTTCCTCCAAACAGCGGATGCGGGTGGCAAACGATTGCGGCATGAGTGGCATTTTCCGAACCGGCGTTGAGCAGCGCTTCAAGCCTTCCCGCTGGGCCCTCAAGGAAGAGCGATCGGATAGTTGAAGATGGCGCGATCACAGCATTCAGATTACATGATCGGTTCAAATCGCTGCGGCTGCGAAGACGGTAGGTTATTCTCTTTCCATGGACGCTATTACGCTCACGCGGCAACTGGTCGATATCGAATCGATTTCGGGCAATGAAGCAGCGGTCGGAAATTATCTCTACGGAGAGCTTTGCCGCATCTGCTACCAGACGCGGCGCATGCCAGTCGAAGGCAACCGCTTCAACGTCTACGCCACATCGCCGGAGCAGCCGCATCCGGCAGTTGTTTTCTCTACGCACATGGATACGGTTCCTCCATTCATTGCGTCCTCGGAAGATGCGGCTCGAATTTACGGGCGCGGGTCGTGCGATGCCAAGGGCATCATTGCCGCGCAGATTGCCGCCGCGGAACGATTGC
Source organism: uncultured Acidobacteriaceae bacterium (assembly GCA_963786075.1). Classification (GTDB taxonomy): domain Bacteria; phylum Acidobacteriota; class Terriglobia; order Terriglobales; family Acidobacteriaceae; genus Sulfotelmatobacter. The sequence goes on from CAWAYA010000020.1 coordinate 7,416, forward strand.
GCCTCGAGGGAATTTACGTGGGACTGCTATTCCTGGTGGGCGAAGAGCGCGACAGCCTGGGCGCGCAGGCCGCCAACCAGTTCGCGGCGAGTCAGCCTGCACATGGATGCAAATACATGATCAACGGCGAACCCACCGAGAATCGCATCGCGCTGGCTTCGAAGGGGACGCTGCGGGTTGAGGTTACGGCTTCGGGGCGCATGGCGCATTCGGCTTATCCTGAGCTTGGCGAATCCGCGATTGACAAGCTGCTTGCGGCTCTCACGCGGCTGCGCGCGATGCCGTTGCCTTCGGATCCGGAAGTTGGTGCTTGCACTCTGAATATCGGATTGATCGAAGGCGGTCGCGCGCCCAACGTGATTCCTGATTATGCGCATGCGGACTTGCTTTATCGCCTGATCGGTCCGTCGCAGGAATTGCGGCGGCAGATTCTTGCAACTGCGGGCGATTCGGTGAAGGTGGAATTCCCGCTGGAGCTTCCCTTCCTGCGCTTTCGCACGGTTGACGGATTGCCTACGATGATTGCTGCGTTTACTACCGACATTCCGCGGCTGACGAATTGGGGCGAGCCGCTGCTGATTGGTCCGGGATCGATTCACGTCGCGCATACTGATGGCGAGTTTATCGAGAAGAAACAACTGGCTGAGGCGATTGATTTGTACTGTGCGATTGCGAAGGCAGTTCTCAGTTCTCAGTTTTCGGTTGTCAGTTTGTAGATTTCGTGCTCTCAGCTCTCAGCTTTCAGCTTCTAGCTTCTAGCTTCTGGCTTCTGGCTTTTGAATCTGCCTTGTGGAAATCAGCTTGAAATAATCTTTGTGGGGTGTTGTTTTCGTGGTCTGTAGAAGGAGAGATTTTTGGGGAATTCTCGTTACTCTTGGGGTATCCCCCCTCCCCCTATACCTCGGAGAGGCTTGCGGGGCGCGGGGTTTGCAAAAAGTGTCTGCAAAATCTTGATTGCAGATGATTTAAGGGTCAAAATCTTGAGCGCAAATGAGTTACGCATCGAGTTGCTCTCTCTTCCTATACTGCCTCCGCTTTGACCATGATCCGCTTGTTGCGAGTTGGGCGCAAGGTTAGATGTCACAGGGTGGTTGTGGAAATATTCAGGACCGTTTTCTGCCTTGCCCGGCCAGGGCAATGAGTGAACTCGAGATGTTACGCGAAGAGTATTCGTGCGATGCTCGGGAATCCTTAGGTAGGCCGCTGGGCGTTGCGTTTCTTCAACAGCACGATCCAGTAGACGATTGTGGCTAGGAGCCCAATGTAGAAGCTGATTGCAATTCCGTTGCCTGGCGCTCCATGCCTGTAATCCGACCAGACCATCGTGATCGGCAACGAAAACATAAATCCCGGGAAAAAGCAGCCAATTCCAAGAACCAACGGTCGCATCCAGCCGCGGCTTTCGGGCCATTCACCAGACCATCCGAATCGTAGAAAACGTGCTCCTATCCAGAGGGCAACAAGCCCGATTGAGCACATCATGACGTGCGCGAGAACAGCAGCCCCGGACGCCAATCCTCCGACTGGGCAAGTAAAGGCAGCGACGCTTACAAGCGCCAAGGTTCCGCCAACAATTGTCGCTATCGTCCGCTTCCAAATCATGACGCAAAATCCCTGTTTGGATGTTAACTTTCATTGGAGGAGCGTCAAGGTTACGTTTGTTCCCACGCAGTTGTTGTAAACAGGGAAGATGCGACACCCTCAGACGCGATAAGTGGAGAGACACATGAAAGAGTCAGGTCTGCTAAGGATGTTTGGCACCACAATTATCATCGTCGCCAGTGCCCTTGGTCTGGCAGCGCAGACTGCGGGTCAAGAGGCTGCCAAGCCTGAAGACACGGAAGTCTGGCAGCCGGAGCCGAAGGTGGTGACGCCGGGCGCCGGCTGTGGCACGGCTCCGTCTGACGCGATCAAATTATTCGACGGCAAGGACCTGAATGAGTGGGTGTCTGCGCAAGACCGGTCTGCCCCGGCGAAATGGATTGTTGCCAACGGCGTGGTCACGGTGAATAAGGCGGCGGGGAATATCGAGACCAGGCGCATCTTCAAGAACTATCAACTCCACATGGAGTGGAGAATTCCTGAGAACATCACCGGTTCTGGTCAGCTGCGCGGCAACAGCGGACTATTTCTGGCTTCGACCGGTCCCGACGACGCCGGATATGAGTTGCAGATCCTCGACTCGTACAACAATAAGACCTACGTCAACGGCATGGTGGCGAGCGTTTACAAGCAGAGCATTCCGCTGGCAAATTCGATGCGCAAGCCCGGGGAGTGGCAAGTCTACGACGTGGTGTGGACGGCTCCTAGCTTCAATGCGGATGGCTCGGTGAAGAGTCCTGCCTATGTCACTGCCTTTCTCAACGGGGTGCTGGTCGAGAACCACTTCGAGTTGAAGGGCGAGACGCGGTACATTGGCCAGCCTTTTTACAAGAAGTTCGACGGGGCGCCGATCAAGCTTCAGGCTCATGGCGATCCGAGTCCGCCCATCAGCTTCAGGAATATTTGGGTCAGGGAGCTGGATTAGGGGATTGGGTGGCATGAATCAGGGCGGCTCACCCTTGCCTGCCTCGCTTCGCGCGCGACTCTGCTGCCTCAGGATGACAAGACCGGTAGGGCTGCAGTCCCAGGTGACGTCAGGGACGTTGCGGGTCTTCCAGCTTGGGGTGCTCCCGGTCGGTTCCTTCCGTGGTTGCTGCCATCCGCTTTGTTTTGCGATAGACGTTTGCGACCGCCAGCGTCCAGAAAGGAACTAGGTCAACGCCGGGCACGAGCTTGGCCAGGAATGACGGCAAGAATTCCCAATGCCAGCCGAGAAGGTTGATCATCGCGGCTCCAATGCCGAGATCGAGGATGTCGTCGGCTGGCGAGATGGCGCCTTCGACGAATGCGGGGAACACGATGATTTGCAGTGCGTCGGCAATGACGGCCAGGATCATGGCGGTGCGAAAGCGCGGTCCGGGCGAGATGGTGATGGCGTCATCGTTCATGGCAAGTCACTCGCCGAACTGGTTTCATTCTAAGCGATTCGCCCTCGACAAAAGAAGACTTCGAGCTTCGCTCGACTGACAGCGGAGGCGGCAGCCTCCGCATCGGTGGTGGCGCTGCATGCAACAGCAGGTTCCTCGCCCGCCTTCGGCGCGCTTCGGAATGACAAAGCCTTTGGACAAAGGTGACGTTAGCACTTAAGGTCAACCTCAAAAGCAGCGGGCAGGAGTGCCGCTCCACACCTGCAACCGCTGTGCTCAGTTTACCTGGTAGAGCTTCAAGGGGATTACTGAGGCGTAGCGGGTGAAGTCCTGATCGGTGGTGAAGACTCGCCAGTCGCGGCGGGACGCGGCGGCGCAGATCAGGAAATCGATGGCTGATCCGGCGATGCCTTGCGCGCGGCACTGATTGCTGATGTGGGCGGCTTCCTCGTAATCGGCAGCCTCGATATGTGGTTCGTCGAAGGCACGCAGTTGGTCGCGCAGCTTTTTGAAGCTGGTTTCCTGGCGTATGCCCGAAAGCAATTCCTGACGCACCGGACCCAAGAGCTGGGCGCGACCGTCGCGGATGAGTTCCTGCAGGGCGGCGGTCAGGCACTGCTCCCGCAGGTTCAGGTCTGTACTCATACGTCGCAGAGCTAATGACCAGATGGAAGTGTCGACTAAAACCAGCATATTCAGGAGCGCTTTCTGTGGCGCTCGGCTTTGTAGTCATAGCTGGGATCGAAATCGATGGAGCCAAACGCCTTGAGAATACGGAGTTGTTTGCGGCGTTTCACGTATTCGGCAAGGGCGGCAGTGACCGCTTCTTTCTTGGTTTTGTGGCCGCCGGCGCGGCGGGCTTCCTCGATCAAACTGTCATCCAGGGCCAGGTTGGTGGGCATGTGTAGATTATCACACATCTAAATGTGTAGAACAAGAGCGAATCTCAGCGTAGAATCGAACCGATGACCAAGTTTGCCGGCGTACTGTTGCTGATTGTGGTTGCCGCGGCCGCCGCTGGGATGGAAGGCGTCCACTCTATCGCTGCGGCCGTGGATGAGCATTACAACCACCTGCACACCCTGCAGGCGGAGTTTACCGAGGAGTATCGCGGGGCGGGGATTGAACGGACGGAGGAGGGGACGGTTTGGCTGGCGAAAGGCGGGTCGAAAAAACCTGGCAAGATGCGGTGGGAGTACCGTTCTCCCAGGGTGAAGCTGTTTGTCAGCGATGGGAAGGCTGCGTGGTTTTATGTCCCGGGCGACCGGCAGGCGCGCAAAACGGATGCCCGGAGGCTGGACGACATTCGCTCTCCGCTTGCATTTCTACTCGGTAAGAGCAAGCTGGAAAAGGAGTTGCAGGGGCTGTCGCTGGCTCCTGATGTGGAACCTGCGGTTGCCGGGGATGTGGTGCTGCGGGGGGTGCCGGTGGCCATGGCCGACCGGATTAGTGAGATCTTGCTGGAGGTGACGCCGGAGCATCAGATTGTGCGCATCGTGATCGACGACGTGGATGGGTCGGTAACGGAATACCGGTTCAGCGACGAGAAGGAAGATGTCAGCATCCCGCAGGGGCAGTTCGAGTTTAATCCTCCGGCCGGAACGGAGACGGTTGAGGGCGAACTGGGGCCTTGAGGTCGACTACTAGAAACGAAAGTATCTGATTGATGGGATGAGGTTTATGGTCGGGCTCTTCCAAAGGAAGGTCGCTTGATTACGTGCGGTGCTGAGAGTGCAGGAAGTCGGCGGTGTTAGACTGGAACAAAACCTAGACTGGAACAAAACAGAGTGCGCGGGTCCTCGCGCAAGAAGCGCTTCTCGGAACCAGCTTAAATGGCGGAATTCGTCGTAAAAATCGCGGACGAACGGGGGCACACCCACCAGCAAGTGGAGCACGGTTATTCCGTGGCGGAGGTACGCGACCGCTTTGCCGCGCAGGGCTACCTGGTGCACTGGGTTAAGCCCCAGGGACTGCTCTCCGGTGGCTTTGGGCGTGGCGGGCGCAAGTTAAAACAGAGTTCGTTTCTGGTGTTCAACCAGCAGTTCCTGACGTTGATTAAGGCTGGGCTGCCGATCTTGAACTCGCTCGATCTGCTGATCAAGCGGCAAAAGGACGCGAATCTGCAGCAGATTTTGGAGAATGTGCGCGAACGAGTGAAGGGCGGAGAGTCGTTGTCGGATGCCTTTGCCACTCACGCCGCGGTGCCGAAGATTTACACCACTACGTTGATGGCGGGAGAGAAGAGCGGAAACATCGATGAGGTGCTGACCCGTTACATTAGCTTTCAGCGGATCACGATGAGTTTTCGCAAGAAGCTGGCGGTATCGTTGATCTATCCCGCGTTGTTGGTCACAGTGGTAACGATCATGGTGATGTTTTTGTTCACTTACGTAGTGCCGAGGTTCGCGGAGCTGTACAACAGCCTGGATGCGAAACTGCCGACGATCACGTTGTTCATGCTGGCGGTGGGCGTGAATGCGCAGAAATACTTTCCCTTTTTCGTGGTGGGGGTGGTGCTGGCTGGGTTTTTATTCTGGCGATGGCGCAAGACGGATCGCGGCGCCGACCAGATTGACCGTGTGATTCTTAGCCTGCCTCTGCTGGGCGGGATCCGGCTGAAGCACCAGGTGGCAACTTTTTCGCGGATGCTCTCTACGCTGCTGCAGGGCGGGCTACCGCTGGTGCCTTCGATGGAAACCGCGGGCAGTTCGATGTCGAGCCGGCGCATTCTGAAGGGCGTGATGCGGGCGAGCGTGAGAGTTCGCGAAGGGCAAGGGCTGGCCGCGAGCCTAGAGGAACAGAATATTTTTCCCGACCTAGCAGTGGAGATGCTCGAAGTGGGCGAATCCACAGGGGCTTTGCCGGCGATGCTGAATTCAGTGGCAGAGTTCTATGAAGAGGATGTGCAGACGGCGTTGAGCGCTTCCATGGCACTGATTGAACCACTGATTCTGATCATCATGGCGATTTTTGTTGGCGTGGTGATGATTTCGCTCTATTTGCCGATCTTTAGCTTGGGAATGCAGGGAGTGCACTAGCCGCGGCAGGCGGGGATTTGAGAAATGGCGATGGCGGAAAAGAAATCACTTTTCGTGCACGGTGAGAACGGCGGCCAGGTGGCGACAACGGGGAACCCCATCACCGACCTGGAGCGTGCTCAGGACGTGGCGCGGCGCTATCGCTGCGAGTTTGTGGATCTTACCGACTTCCAGCTTCACCATGAGCTGTTCAAGAAGTTCTCGCCGGAGTTGATGTTCCGCTACAACTTCGTTCCTTTGGAAGAGACGTCAGACGGCAAGCTGGCGATTGCGATAGCCGATCCCAGCCAACTGATGATGATCGACGAGATCAGCCTGCTGCTGCAGAAGCGGATCCTTACCAAAGTCGCGACGCTGAAACAGATCTCGGACATTCTCAAGAAGACGGAGCAGTCGCAGCGCGTTCTGGAAGAAGCCAGTGAAGGCTTCCAGATCATTCGGGAAGACGACGCCACCGGAGCTGACGAGACGCTGACCATCGACAAGCTGACGGCGGCGGGCGACACCAGCCCGATCATTCGGCTGGTCGATACCACGATCTTCACCGCGCTGCAGCGGCGCGCCTCAGACATTCACATTGAAACCCGCGACGATTCCGTGGTGATCAAGTTCCGCATCGACGGCGTGCTGACCCAGGCCATGCCGCCCATCGGCAAAGAACATCACTCGACCGTGATCTCGCGCATCAAGGTGATGAGCGAGCTGGATATTTCCGAGCGCCGCGTGCCGCAGGACGGCCGTTTCCGGGTGAAGTACAACGGGCGCGCCATCGACTTCCGCGTCTCCATCATGCCCTCGATTCACGGCGAAGACGCTGTGCTGCGCGTGCTTGATAAAGAATCGATGAGCGAGAAGTTCCGCACGCTCACTCTGGACGTGGTTGGTTTTGATGAGGACGATCTGCGCAAGTTCCGCCGCTACATCAAAGAGCCCTACGGCATGGTGCTGGTCACCGGACCAACGGGCAGCGGCAAAACCACTACGCTGTACGCCGCGGTGAACGAGATCAAGACCGACGAAGACAAGATCATCACGATTGAAGATCCGGTTGAGTACCAGCTGCGTGGCATCACGCAGATTCCGGTCAATGAGAAAAAAGGACTGACGTTTGCCCGCGGCCTGCGCTCGATTCTGCGCCACGACCCGGACAAAATCATGGTCGGCGAAATCCGCGACACGGAAACGGCGCAGATCGCCATTCAGTCCGCGCTCACCGGCCACCTGGTTTTCACGACGGTCCACGCCAACAACGTGGTCGACGTGATTGGACGTTTCCTGAACATGGGCGTCGAGCCTTACAACTTTGTTTCGGCCCTGAACTGCATTCTGGCGCAGCGCCTGGTGCGCTTGATCTGCGAATCCTGCCGCACTCAGGTGAATTATCCGCCGGAGGTGCTCGAGGCCAGCGGACTGGATTACGCGCAGTGGTCGAAGGTGGCCCTGTATGAAGGGCCGGGATGCATCGAGTGTGCGGGCACCGGCTTCCGCGGACGAACCGCGATTCACGAATTGCTGGATTTGAGCGACCGCATCCGGGAAATGATTCTGGCGAAGAGGCCGACGTCGGAAATCCGCCGCGCCGCGCGCGAAGAAGGCATGCGCTTTCTACGCGAGTCGGCGTTGGATAAAGTCCGGCTCGGCCTGACCACCTTGAAAGAGATCAACAAGGTCACCTTCATCGAGGCCATGCGGTAGCAGCAGTGGCCAGTGGTCAGTGATCAGTGGCCAGTTTGCTGAGTTCTGAAGTTACTGACCATTGACTGCTACTGAATTGCCCCTTCAGCTATTGCAATTCGCTGAGTATGGCGTTTGAATTATGAAAGGACAGAAGCAACGAGCGATCAGTGTCCAGTTTGCAACGAATTTACTGAACACTGGCCACTGAGCACTGGCCACTGATTATGAGCTCTGGATCCAATCCCGCGAAACCCCGGCTGGCGTGTGAGATCGCCGCCGACCGCGTGCTGGTGGGTCGGCTGGCCGAAGGTGGCCGCAGCCTGGAAGCCTGCGCGGGGCGCGAACTGGGCCCGGGTTGCGTGATTCCAGACCTGGTCGAGAGCAACCTGCGCCGGCGCGATGCAGTGCGTGAGGCGATACAAGCCGCACTGGAGGGAGTGGCGGGACGCTCTCACGATGTGATCGCCGTGGTCCCGGACGCGGCCGTGCGGGTGGTGCTGCTGGAATTCGATACCCTGCCCAGTGACTCCGAGGAGGCGGCCAGCGTGGTGCGGTTTCGTTTGAAGAAATCTTTGCCGTTCGATGTGGAGAAGGCAAGAGTCTCCTACCACGCGCAGAAAACAAACGATGGAGTTCGCGTGGTCGCGGCGGTGGCCCTGGCCAGCGTGCTGGACGACTACGAGGGCGCGTTCCGCGATGCCGGATTCAGCCCCGGTGTGGTCGTGCCTTCGATGCTGGCAGCGCTGGGCGTCGCGGAGGGACAGCGTCCCACGCTGGTGGTGAAGGTGGATGCGCGCACCACCAGCATCGCCATCCTGAATGGAGAACTGCTTCAGCTCTTCCGCACTCTTGAAAATACCCGCGGGGTTACGATTACGGGCGAGCAGTTGGCGGAGGAAGTCTACCCGTCCGTGGTGTTTTTCCAGGATACGTATCATCTGAATATTGAAAAGATATTTGTAGCGGGAGTCTCCGACATCGGCAGCGCGGCTCCGGCACTGCAGGCGCAGACCGGCGCGGAAGTGCAGGAACTGGTGAGTTCTTCGCAGCTGGGAGCGAACAACGGAGGCTCGGTGCCGCGCTGGAGAATGGCCGGCGTGGTGGGAGCGTTAATTTCTTAAGGCAGTACCCAGTACCTGGTCCCCAGCTCCCAACAAAAGCAACTGGGTGGAATCGGGGGGATTTAACTCGGTACTGGGTACTCGGTACTGGCAACTGTTTTTATGCACCTCGACATCAATCTCGCGAGCCAACCGTACGAAGACGCGCGGCAGTTCTGGCTGCGCTGGGGAACGGCTCTGGCAGTTGCCGCGATCCTTACTCTCGCGCTGCTGACGATCACGGTTACGGATTGGTTTGCGGCTCGGCGTGACCACGTCCAGATCGCCGATTTGCGCGACCGCATCGCCCAGCGCGACCGGACCCGGCAACAGGCTCAGGATTTTCTTAGTCAGCCGAACAATCGAACTACCCGCGACCAATCCCAGTTTCTCAACGAATTGATTGAACGCAAGTCGCTTTCGTGGACGCGTGTGCTGGAAGATCTCGAGAAAGTGATGCCTCCGCGGGTCCACCTGGTTTCGATTCATCCCGAACTGGACGCGGATAATGAACTCACACTGAAAATGGTGGTCGCGGGCGATCGCGACCGCGCCCTCGAGCTGGCGCACCGCATGGAAGATTCACGGCACTTTGCGCAGACCTATGTCGAGGGTGAGAGTCCGGCGACCAGCGGCAGCGGCGACAGCGTGCAATTCGCCATCGATGGGATTTACATTCCCGAGCCGGCCCCGGCGGCACCCACTCCGAAGACGGAGGCTCCCAAGCGGGGCGCATCCTGATGCCTGATCTGCGTCAAACCCGGAAAAACATCAAGACTGCGCTGGGAATCTTGTTGGGCGTAGATGTCCTGGCCGCGGCTGTGCTGTTTTCTCCGCTGGTGGGATCGACGGACTCGCGCCGCCAGGAACTGACTCAGTTGCGAACTGAACTGCAGCTGAAAACCCTCCAGGTTGCGCCGCTGAAGGATCTGGACAAGAAGGTGATCACAGCGAACCGGCAGATCGCAGAATTTTACAAGAAACGCTTTCCCGCCCAGGATTCGCAAATCCCCACGCAATTCGGCAAGCTAGCCACAGCCAATGGGGTCACGATCGAACAGGCGAAGTATAAGGTGGATGACGATGAGGTCGGCGGGTTGCGTCCGGTCGAATTGGAAGCGAACCTGGCAGGAAGTTACGTTTCGCTGGCTAAGTTTATTAACGCGCTGGAACGCGATGACATGTTTTTCATCATCAGCAGCATCACGCTGGCCGGAGAACAGAAGGGCCCGATCAAGCTGCAAATGAAACTTGAAACCTATCTGAAGGCAGGCGGGCAGTGAATTTGGGAATTGAAAACCGGAAGCAGTTGATCGTTGCGGCCGCGCTGGGAGTAGTGGCGCTTCTGGTCATCGCTCACGAGTTCATGCCTTCCTCCTCGACCATCGCTTCTACGACTCCGGTGACCACTGCGACGGACCCGCACGCGCTTGTAGCAAATACCGCACGTTCGGGGGCGCACCATGGTTCCACATCGGCTAAGAAAGAGCGCCTGGCGCCGGACCTCGACCCCACGTTACACCTTGAGCAACTGGCCTCGGCGGAACAGGTCATGTACGAAGGCTCGGGAAGAAACATTTTTATATCGCAGCCGGACGCCGTGATTCCCATTCCGCAAGGCAACGGCACAACGGACAAAGGCAGGGCGGGCAAGGATCCGATATACACGCCACCGCCGGCGGCACAACAGCTTCCAATACCACTGAAGTTCTTCGGCTTCGCCAGCCAGCCCGGAGAACCCCGGAAGGTTTTTCTTTCCAAGGACACCGACGTTTTCATTGCCGGCGAAGGGGAGATCGTCGACCGCCGCTACAAGGTTGTGCGAATTTCCGCCACATCGGTTGAGATCCAGGACTTGGTGGTCAGCGGCCCGCCGCAGAGCATACCGCTGACCCAGGGGAACCCGTCGTGAGCAAGTGTGCAGCTCAAATCCGGGAATCGCGGCACCGCGCGCCAAGTGCGAGCGGTCGCCATCCCCGGGAAGAGGGATACATCCTGCTGACACTGCTTCTCGTGCTCGCATTGATGGCCGTCGTCGTCATGTTTGGAATTATCATCCCGATTCAGTATGAATATCAGCGGGACCAGGAAACGGAAATGATCCACCGCGGAGTGCAATACTCGCGGGCGATCCAGGGCTACTACAAGAAATTCAGTCGCTATCCCACAAAGCTGGAGGATCTCGACAACACTAATGGGCTGCGCTACCTGCGCAAACATTACAAAGATCCGCTGAACTGCAAGAATGGCAAGTGCGCTGACTTCAGGCTTCTGCATTACGGGGAGCCGGGGGTAACGCTGGGCGGAGGCTTCAGCATTGGTGGCGGAAGCATTCCGGGGGCGAGCGCGATCGGCTCGCCTGCGGGGCAGAATAGTTTCGGCGGGAGCAGTTCGGGCTTCGGCAATTCGGGTGGTTCCAGCTTTGGCAATTCTGGCTTCGGCGGTTCTGGGTCGAGCAGTTCCGGCTTTGGCAATTCTGGATTCGGCAACTCGGGAGTTAACAGCTCCGGCGTGTTCGCGCAGTCGTCAGGATCCGGAAACTCGAACAGCGGGTTCGGAGCCAACTCCACCTCGCAGACCGGAACGGGTCAGCCAGGAACGAATTCCGCTTCGGGATCGGATTCGTCTCAGGCTGCCCAGACTCCGGGAGGGCAGGACGACACGAACTCCGGCAGTCAACAGCTCGTGGTCGGCGGCCCGATCGTCGGTGTGGCCAGCCTCTGCAAGAAAACCACCATTCGCGAATACAACCACAAGAAAAAATATAACGAGTGGCAGTTTCTCTATGATCCTACCGCCGACCGCGGCGGAATCATTACCACGCCTTATCAGCCTGGGGTGCAGTCCTTGGGAGCATCGCCGGGGTTGAACGGTGCGCAACCGGCAGGGGGAACGAACAGCAGTTCGTTCGGCGGTTCGAGCGGCAGTTCGTTTGGCAATTCTAACGGGAGTTCATTCGGGCAGTCTTCCGGCTTCGGCAATAACGGCTCTTCGTCGCCGCCGCAGCCGCCGGCTAATCCGCCGCAATAGCAACGGGGCGATTCAAGCGGACCATGTCTGCTAAACATTTTCACTAGAAGTGGAACGGCCTCATCCTGGGATGAGGCCGCTTTACTTCCATGAGAATTCTGCGTTACGACTTTTCCCGCGTATGCCGGAAAGTCTCCCCGCTGAAACTTAAACGCTGAATGAGGATCCGCAACCGCAAGTGCTCTTGACGTTGGGATTCTCAAACTTGAAGCCCGCGCCTTCCAGGGTTTCAACGTAGTCGACAATGCAGCCGTTCAGATACATAACCGAGGTCGCATCGACGAACACCTTCAGTCCATCCATGTCGAAAGTCTTGTCCATCATTCCCGCAGCGTTTTCAAACTGCATGGAATAGGAGAAGCCGGAGCACCCGCCACCGACCACGCCAATGCGCAGGCCGGCAGGCACGGGATTCTGCTGGCCCATGATCTCTTTTACCTTGGAAACCGCGCTGGCCGTGAGCGAAACCGGCGGAGTCTTCTTCACTTCCGGGGTATTGGTGTTCACATCTGGGACGGTTGTCGTGGCCATTCGTATCTCCTTGGCTTTGAAGTACCTACATTATAGCAGAGCGTGGCAAGCGGTCGACAGGCTGAAAAGACTGCGGTCCCGTCTACCAAAGCTCAGGTTCTTGGATGCCAGCCCTCGCTGCGACGATTCCTCCCGCGGCACTTGCCAACGGGTCTATAATGCTTTCGTTAGGTTCTTCCTCCAGGTTGAGGATTTGTGGGCTAAGGTCCGCAACCTCGATTCGGCGGAGTTGCCCAACGGGCTTGCAAACTGTCGAGGTGGCCTATGACTTGGACGTGGACTCCATTAATGATTGGGCTAGCGATCGTGTGGGGTGTTTTCACCGTTGGCCTGATCCTTCTCCTCATCTACCGCAGCACATTGACCATGCACGAGGAAGAGTCGTTGTACCTCGACGACGCCAGCCAGCACATGCAGCAAGAGCAGACGGAGCTGCTGGTGAAGGTCAACCGGCTCACCGTTCCGGTCTGGGTTTTCGGCGCCGGCTCCGGAGTGCTGTTACTGGTGCTCGCGGGCATGTTCATTTATCAGGGACTGAACGCAGTGCAGTAGCCCGCTTGGCAAGGGCGGCCGCCCAGGCAAGCGCGTCGCCCGAGGGGAGCTGCGTTTTTTGTAGCTGCTCGAGGCAAGCAGTAGCGGAGATGCGTCTAAGCACTCCATTCCACAAGACACTCCGAAACAACTCCCTCCACTTTGTATAATTGTGAACATGCGAAAGTGGCGGAATTGGCAGACGCACCAGACTTAGGAT
>CAWAYA010000021.1:0-77654 GCA_963786075.1 uncultured Acidobacteriaceae bacterium
ACGCAATCGGGCCAGCTTTACATCGAAGCCACGGCGATGGCGCTGGGCAAGGTGTATTCGTTCGGCCCAACATTTCGCGCGGAGAAATCTAAGACCCGCCGCCACCTCACCGAGTTCTGGATGGTCGAACCGGAAATTGCCTATGCCGAATTGAACGATCTGATGGATCTGGCTGAAGGGCTTATCAGTTTCGTCGTCAAGCGTTGCCTGGAGCGGCGACGCCTCGATCTGCAGGCCATTGGCCGCGACCTTTCGAAGCTTGAAAAGATTGCGCCACCGTTTCCGCGGATCAGTTACGACGATGCCGTGAAGAATCTACAGGAAGGCTTTGCCAAGGGCGCACTCGAAACGAAATTCGAATGGGGCGGCGATCTCGGGTCGCCCGATGAGACTTACCTTTCGGCGCAGTTCGACAAACCGGTGATGGTGCATCGCTACCCGGCGAAGGTAAAAGCTTTCTACATGGAACCCGATCCGCAGCGGCCGGAGCTGGCTTTGTGCGTCGATGTGCTGGCGCCCGAGGGGTACGGCGAAATCATCGGCGGATCGCAGCGCATGGCGTCGCACGAATTGCTGGTTCAACGCATTCATGAGCACGGATTGCCGGAGGAAGCGTTCAAGTGGTATCTCGATCTGCGCAAGTACGGCAGCGTGCCGCACGGCGGCTTCGGCATGGGCATTGAACGGGCCGTGGCTTGGATCTGCGGGCTCGAACATGTGCGGGAAACGATTCCGTTCCCGAGAATGCTGCATCGGCTGTACCCATGAAGAGTCATTGGGCGATTGCGTGATTGGGCGATTTAAGAATTTGAGTTTCCGCTACGGCTGTTAATCGCCAAATCACCTGATCGCCCAATCGCAAAATCCTATGACTACCAACAGCACCTCAACCATCAGCCCCAAGAAAATTCGCGTGATCGGCGTGCCTCTCGATCTGGGGCAGTCGCGGCGCGGTGTCGATATGGGGCCTTCGGCCGTCCGCGTGGCGGGGCTCGAAGCGCGGCTGGAGGCGCTGGGGCATGAGGTTGAGGACGGCGGCAACGTCGCCGTCGCTATTCCGGAGCAAAAAAAAGAAGGCGACACGCACGCCAAGTATCTGAAGGAAATAACTGCGACCTGCACCAAGCATGCGGAACTGGTGCTCAAGACGCTCGAAGCCGGCAAGATTCCGTTGGCGCTGGGCGGCGATCATTCGATGGCTGCGGGAACGGTCTCTGGGGTGGCGGAATTTTACCGGCGGCAGAACCAGCGCATCGGGCTCATCTGGATCGATGCGCATACCGACATCAACACGCCTGAATCGTCGCCGAGCGGCAACGTGCATGGGATGCCGCTGGCCGCACTCATGGGGCTCGGTCCCGCCGAACTGCAAAACATTTTCGATTTTTCTCCCAAGGTGAAACCCGAGAACTGCGTGCTGGTGGGAGTGCGCGACATTGATGCCATCGAAAAAGAAAACGTGCGCCGCGCCGGCATCGGCGTTTTTACCATGCGCGACATCGACGAGCGTGGCATGCGTACCGTGATGGAAGAAGCTCTGCGCATGGCCGGACGCGGCACCGCCGGCTATCATATTTCGCTCGATATGGATTGGATCGATCCCGAGGACGCCCCGGGTGTGGGCACTCCGGTGCGCGGCGGCGCCACGTATCGCGAAGCGCATCTCGCGATGGAAATTATTGCCGACCACGGACGCATGGTGAGTTTCGAGATCGTTGAAGTGAATCCCGTGATCGACGAGCACAACCGAACGGCGGACTTGGCGGTCGAACTCGCGCTGTCGGCGTTTGGGAAGAAGATTCTGTAAGCGCTTATGAAAAAGCTTCGAGTCGGTATTCTTTTTGGCGGGCGCAGCGGAGAACATGAAGTGTCTCTGCTTTCGGCTGCGTCCGTCCTCAACGCGATCGATAAAGACAAGTATGAGGTGGTGCCCATCGGCATCACCAAAGATGGCCGCTGGCTGACCGCGGGCGACGCCGAGAACCTGCTGCAAGGTAAGCTGGTGCTCGAGCCGCGCCACTTGCGCGCCGGTGATCCTGAAACTACCCCAGCTGCGGCGGTGCTCGCGCGGGGTGAGTCGGTGGTTGTTCCGCCGGAACCCGTACACCGGCAGAGCGGGCTGGTTCCTTTTCAGACGGATGCTGCCCTCACGCGCCGCGCCAGCGACCGCGCCATCAACGTGGATGTGATCTTTCCCGTGCTGCACGGCACATTCGGCGAGGATGGAACGATTCAGGGCCTGCTCGAACTCGCTGACATTGCTTATGTGGGCGCGGGGGTGCTGGGGTCGGCTGCGGGCATGGACAAAGACATTATGAAGTCTCTGTTCAGCGCCGCGGGGCTGCCCATTGTGAAGCACGTCACAATCTTGCGCAGCGCCTGGGAGAACGAGCCGAAGAAAGTTCAGAAGTTCGTAGAGAGCAAGCTGAAGTATCCCGTGTTTGTGAAACCGGCGAACCTGGGATCGTCGGTGGGAATCAGCAAGGCGCACGACCGCAAGGAACTCGGGCCGGCAATTGAAGAAGCGGCGAAATTCGACCGCAAGATTGTCATCGAGGAGGGCGTGGGCGGGAAGAAAAACAAAGCGCGCGAGATCGAGTGCTCGGTGCTGGGCAACGATGAACCCGTCGCCTCCGTCCCGGGTGAAATTGTTCCGGTCAAAGAGTTCTACGATTACAACGCCAAGTATCTTGATGAAGGTTCCGAACTGATTATTCCGGCGAAGCTGACGAAAGCGGAAACGAAGAAAGTTCAGGAATTGGCGGTGCGTTCGTTTAAAGCTGTCGATTGCTCCGGCCTGGCACGCGTGGATTTTCTGATGGAACCTGGTTCAGGAAATCGTCCGCGGAAGATTTATTTGAACGAAATCAATACCATGCCGGGATTCACCGCGATCAGCATGTATCCCAAGCTTTGGGCGGCTTCGGGACTGGATTATCCGGACTTGATCGACCGACTGATTCAGCTGGGCCTGGAGCGGCACGCGGACAAGAAGAAGAATCAGTACAGCCGCTGAGATCGCAGTCGGAGCCAGTAGTAGAAATGCCTCGCTTGGCCTGAGGTCGTGCAAAGGTGCAAGGGGTCCCCTTCGGCTTCGCTCAGGGCAGGCTTTCGACTGCGGTTGTGGTTCGCGTTCGCGAACCACAACTTTCGCTCAGGATGACAGGTAGCTACTGTGCTCCCGCCTTCTCCATGAAGCTAGCCTGATCCGCCTTCATTTTCTTCAGTCCTTCCATCGGCAGATAGACCATGTGGCCGGCCTCGTAAGTGGTGAACGAAATGTTGTCGCGATACTTCTGGGGCAGGTCGAGGTGTTGAATCGCATAATTCGCCGCGAAATAGGGCGTGGCCAGATCGTAGTAACCTTCCATTACCAGAATCTTCAGGTACGGATTTTTCACAATGGCTTGCCGCATCGCTGAGGCCGTGTCTGGAAAGCCCTGAATGGCGGATCCCCAATCCCACTTGTCGAAGCCGATGTCTTGGGCGCGCACGTAATAGGGCATGTCAGTTTTGTATCCAAGTTCGGTGCGCACGTAGTTGTTGAACACAGAAGTGAAGGGCGGTTGGGTAGCGGAGCCCGTGGGGTCGTAGAACGGAGTATCGAGCAATCCATTGGGATCGGGACCGGTGTAGCGTCCATCGAGGCGCCCGACGCGGAGTTTCTGGTCGATCAGCAAATAGTGGGTGAACTTGCGGACGTTGATGCGCAAATTGGCTTCGTCTACGACCTCTTTGCTCAGACCTGTATAGCGAGACAGTTGGTCGATGATCTTCTCGCGCTCTTGCGGAGTGAGTGCGTCTCCCTTGGCCAAAGCCTGGGCGTAATCGCCGAACGCCCACTGTTCCGATTCCTGCCGGGTGCGGTTCAGATCCTGCGCAAGGTCGGGTGCGAGCTTGTGGTGATAGGCGGCGATCATGGTGAAGGACGGAATCAGAAAAATGTAGGGCTGGTCGTTGGTGTTGGTTTCTTCGAGAGTTTCGAAATTCAGCACGCTCGAGAGCAGGGTAATGCCATTGAACGAGATGCCGCGATCGGCAAGGTATCCGGCGATTCCGGCGGCGCGCGTCGTTCCGTAGCTCTCTCCGAGAATGAACAGCGGCGACGACCATCGTTCATTGCGCGTGATATAGAGGCGGATGAACTCGCTGAAGGCCTCGATGTCTCCCTTGACGCCCCAGAATTTCTTGAACTCCTCAGTATCGGCGGCGCGGCTGAAGCCGGTGCCGATGGCGTCGATCAACACCAGGTCGCTTTTGTCGAGCAGGGTGTAGGGATTGTCTTCCATGCGATAGGGTGCCGGCGGCATGAATCCATCGGGTTGAAGCACCACGCGTTTTGGCCCGAGCGCTCCCATGTGCAGCCAGATCGAAGCCGATCCTGGGCCGCCGTTGAAGGCGAAAGTGAGCGGGCGCTTGGCGGCGTCCTGGCCGTCGAGCGTGTAGGCCACATAGAACATCTCGGCTTCAATCCTGCCATCGCCGCGCTTGATCGGAAGACGTCCGGCGCTCGCCGTATACTTCAAGACCTTGCCATCTACAGTGATCTGGTGGTGCGTCTCAACCGGAGGCGCTTCGGTCATGTCGTAGTGCTCTTCTTTGTCTTTTTCCTTGTCGGAGAAGGCTGGCGGCACCGCAGGCTTCTGCTCGGAAGAGGTGTCGGGCTTACTTGTGTTCTCGGCAGGCTCAGCGGCCGCCTGCGCGGCCGACTGCTTCTTTTGACTTTGAGATTTCGAAGTGCTGGTCTGCTGCGAGTTGGCTTGCTGTCCCAAAGCGACAACCGCCAGAGCGCAAGCGGCGGCCAGCACAAGGAAAGGTGTTCTCATGATTGGTCCCTCGTCTAGAAATGCCGGGTGATTTTGTTGGAACGGGATGAATTGTACACCTCGCGGCTCCGCCCGAAGTAACTACAGTGCAGTGGCTCGACTTGCCGATGGAGTTGGCATGGCTGGCAATCGCCTTCGATATCTCACCGCCAACGATTGGGTCCTAATTCAGGCCCGGGCGGTGCGGCGCAAGTTCAAACTGGGAGAAGAGATCATCCGGCAAGGTGATTGGGGTGGCAGCATTTTCATCATCCGCAGCGGGGAGGCATCGGTTGAAATGGCTGGGACTGGCACCCGCGCGATTGTGGCCGCACTGGGGCCCGAAGACATCTGCGGCGATATGGCTTTTCTGGAACAAGGTAAGACCACTGCTGCTGTCGTGGCGAAGGATGAAGAGGTCGAAGTCGACGAAATCAAGGCGCACGCGTTGCGCGAGATTCTTGAAGCCTTCCCCAGGCTTGCTTCCCGCTTCTACCGCTCGCTGGCGCTGGTGCTGATGCAGAGATTGAAGGCGACCTCCGCCGAACTGGCCCGCGAAATGATGCTCCGCGACCGCCGTTAGCGCACCATCCTCACGGCCGACTGGGGCTCTAAAATTGCCAGTTGACGAAGCATATTCCCCGTTGTAGCATTACCAGAACAAGCTTGCCCTTCGGGGCAGGCCTGAATTTCATGCAGAGTGGCTGAGGGACGAGCCCTGTGACGCCACGGCAACCGGATCGGGATCATATATCCCGACCGCCAGGTGCCAACTCCCGCCCGGAAACGGGGAACATGAGATTCGGATGCGAGCTTCATTTCTATTTGCATTCCGATACCTCTTTTCCTTATTTCCTGGAAAAGGGGCTTTGTATTTTAGGCCGCCTTTTCCCGGCTCGTCCCCAGCTATTCGCTGAAGGTAAAGAAAGCGAGTAGCTCGATGTCGAACCACGACGCACAAGCTCACTACGAACTGCGCTGCCGGGAATGCGGCCGAAGCTGGGGAAACCAGCCCCACTCCATCTGCGACGAGTGTTTCTCTCCTCTCGAAATCACCTACGACTACGAAACGATCCGGGCTTCAATTGCTCAGGGAACGTTCAGCCGTGAGCGCATCGCGCAGCGACCGCCGAATATGTGGCGCTATGCCGAGTTGCTGCCGCTGCCGGCGGGCTTTGAGCCCCGGCTGCCGGTCGGGTTCACGCCCCTGTTTCAGGCGCCTAATCTGGCCAAGCGGCTTGCCGGCACCCGGGACGCCAGCGGTAACGAAGCAAAGACGGCCGCGCGGAATCTTTACCTTAAGAACGACGCCGTCTGCCTGCCCACGCTGAGCTTTAAGGACCGCGTTGTGGCCGTGGCGCTCGCTCAGGCGCAAGCTTTCGGCTTCGACACCGTGGCGTGTTCCTCGACCGGAAACCTGGCCAATGCAGTTGCGGCTCATGCCGCGCGACTCGGGTTGAAAGCGTGGATTTTCATTCCATCCGATCTTGAGCCGGCAAAGATTCTCGGCACACAAGTGTTCGGCGCGAACGTGGTACGCATCGCCGGCAACTACGACCAGGTAAACCGCCTGTGTTCGCAAATTGCCGAAGAGCGCCGCTGGGGATTCGTGAATGTAAACCTGCGGCCTTACTACGCCGAGGGGTCGAAGACCGTCGGCTTTGAAATCGCCGAACAACTGGGCTGGCGTTTGCCGGACAACGTAGTCGTTCCTATGGCTGGCGGGTCGCTGATCACGAAGATCAAGAAGGCGTTCGACGAGCTGATCAAACTCGAGTTGGTCGAGGAGAAGCCAGTGAAATTCTTCGGCGCGCAGGCTACCGGATGCTCTCCGATTTCGACTGCAGTGAAGACCGGCAGTGCGGAGATCGATCCGCAGAAACCGGCGACTATCGCGCGTTCGCTCGCCATCGGCAATCCCGCCGACGGCCACTACGCCATCAAGACGATCAAGCACAGCGGCGGATGGAGCGAGGATGTGAGCGATCCTGAAGTGATCGATTCGATTCGTCTGCTGGCAGAAACCGAAGGCATTTTCACTGAAACCGCCGGCGGCGTGACTGTGGGTACCGCGGGCAAGCTCTATCGCCAGGACCGCATCCTGCCCGAGGAAACAACCGTGTTGTGCATCACCGGCAACGGCTTGAAGACCACCGATGTTCTGGCCGGCGTCTACGAGATTGAGCGGCCGATCGCTCCCAAGCTGGCTGAGTTCGAGAAGTACCTGCACGAAACGCTCGACACCGTCGAGATCGCGAAAGAAACAGCCACAGTGGGAGTGTAAGGTCCGCATTCGTTTTGAAAGGGCGCGGCTTTAGCCGCTGGGGTAACTCGATGGCGATCACGGTGCAAATTCCAACCGCTCTGCGGCGGCACACGGCAGGCGTGGGCTCGATCGCGTGCACGGCCACGAACCTGGGAGAACTGTTCTCCGTCCTCGATGAGAAGTTTCCAGAACTGAAACCTCACCTGCGCGACGAGGGTGGCCAAGTGCGCCGCTTCCTGAACATTTACGTGAATGAGGAAGACATCCGTTTCCTCGGCGGGCCGGCTTACGTCTTCACCGACGGGGATGAAGTGCTGCTTGTGCCTTCGATCGCGGGCGGAGCACAGTAACTCTCAGGGCTCGTCCTCTCAAACCCTCATTTGTTTGCAAATCGAATTGCACTGTGTATAATCTAACTAACTGGTTAATTAGCCAATGGCCCAGCTCTTCCGTCATCGCCAGCACGCTCCCCGCATGGGTTCCCGCGGGCAGCCGGAGGAGAGCCGCGCCGCCATTCTGCAGGCCGCGGCGCGGGAATTCGCGGAGCTTGGCATCGCGGGGGCGCGCACCGACGCCATCGCCCGCGAGGCGCGAGTCAACAAGGCTCTGCTCTATTACTACTTCAAAGACAAGGAAACGCTCTACGGCGCCGTGCTCGATGATGCGTTTTCCGGCATGCGGTCAAGAGTTTTCCGGGTGCTTGACAGCGATTTGCCGCCTCGCGAAAAGATCATGGCCTACGTGGGAGCATATTTCGATTTCATCGCCTCGAACCAGATTTATCCCAAGCTGATGCAGCGCGAAATGATGCGGGCTCGCGAAGGCCGCTCTGAGCACATTGACCGGCTGGTCAAGACCTATTTCCAGCCTGTGTACCAGCGGGTAGGAGAGCTGTTGCACCAGGGAATCGCAGAAGGAGAATTCCGCAAGGTCGACCCGGCGCACTTCGTTCCCTCTATGGTCGCCATGATCGTTTTCTATTTCAGTAGCGCCCCGGTAATGCAGCGGATCGTGCATTTCAATCCATTGACGCCGCAACGCATCGCCGAGCGGCGCGCCGCCGTTCTCGATTTTATTTCGGCCGCACTGTTTCAGCCCCGTACCAAGACGGGTTCATCCGTTCGCAATTCAGGAGTCAGCCGATGAGCGCTCGTAATCGATTTTTTATTCTGCTTGGCATCATCTTCGTGATTGCCGCCATTTACTACGGCTTTTCCGTCGACCACTCCAAAGACCTGGTGCTGATCGGCACCGTCGATGCCAACCAGGTGATCGTTAGTGCGCAGGTCGAAGGCCGCATCCAGAAACTGCTGGTCGACGAAGGCACCCCGGTGAAGGCCGGCGACCTGATTGCCGTGCTCGATCCTTCTGAACTGCAGACGCAGGAAGCCGCAGCAGCCGCGAACATCGCAAGCATGCAGCATAAGGTTTCCGAGATGGAGCACACCGAGAAATCCACGTCGGGGTCAACGTCGAGCGACGTGGCGAATGCGCAAGCTAAGCTCTCTTCCGCCAAGGCGCAGCTCTTGCAGGCGAAAGCAACCCTCGATCGTACCGAGAGTGACAGCCGCCGCACCATCGAACTGGCCAAAGTCGGGGTCACCTCAGATCAGGACCGCGTGCAGGCCGAGACCAACCTCGAGGCGGCGCGGGCGGCCGTTCAGGCTCAGCGGGATCTGGTGAATGCGGCGGAAGCTGACTTGACCTCCGCCATCGCGCGCACTCAGCAAGCCAACGCGGCAAAGAGCACGGTTCGATCGACCGAAGCTGATCTCAAGAATGCCATCGCACAGAAAAATCAAGCTGCGGTGCGTCTTGGTTACACCAATGTGTATGCGCCGGTCACCGGCACGGTTTCGGTGCGTGCGGCGCGCCAGGGAGAAGTGGTCAACATTGGCGCGCCCATCGTGACCATCGTCGATCTGACTGACACTTGGGCGCGAGTCGCGATCCCAGAAACTTACTCCGACCACATCGGCTACGGCGACGTGCTGCGCATTCGCCTGCCCGGCGGAACGATCACCAGCGGCAAGGTATTTTTCAAAGGCCCGGAAGGCGACTTCGCCACACAGCGCGACGTGAGCCGGCGCAAGCGGGATATCCGGACCATCGTTCTGAAGGTCCGATTGGACAATCCGAAAGGCGCATATGTGCCGGGAATGACGGCCGAAGTGCTGGTTTCGCCCGATCAGTTGAAGGGGAACAATGATCAGAGCACGGCGGCAGCGGGGCAGCAATAATGGCTGAAAACTATGCCATCGCAGTCGAGCACATCGTCAAGAAATATGGCGACTTCACCGCTGTCGACAATGTTTCGTTCAATGTAAGCGATGGTGAAATCTTCGGTCTGTTGGGGCCGAACGGCGCTGGGAAGTCGACGCTAATCCGCATGATGACCACCCTTATTCCCATAACATCCGGGCGGGCGCTCATCGCTGGGCATGACGTGGCCAAGGAACCGGATGCCGCGCGGCGAACCATCGGCGTGATCCCGCAGGCGCTGACCAGCGATCTCGACCTTACTGTTGAGGAAAATCTGAATATTTACGCCAAACTCTACGACGTGCCAGCGAAAGAGAGAAAGCGCTCGATCGACGAACTGCTCGGGTTGGTGGACCTAACCAAGTGGCGCGATGCGCAAACCAAGACGCTCTCCGGCGGCATGCGGCGGCGGCTGGAGATCGCGCGCGGGCTGGTGCATCATCCCAAAATCTTTTTCCTCGACGAGCCCACCACGGGACTCGACCCAGTCTCGCGCGTGGCCGTATGGGAGATGCTGGGCAACATCAAAAACCAGCGCCAACTCACCATCCTGATCACCACGCATTACATGGACGAAGCCGACCGGCTCTGCGATCGCATCGCCATTGTCGATCACGGCAAACTCGTCGCGCTCGATACGCCGATGGCGCTGAAAGCGAGTGTGCCGGGCTCGAACGTGATCGAAGCGCAGTTCGAGAATCCTCCCGACGATTGGGAGCAGCGCCTGCACACCATGGACGACGTCACTTCAGTGCAGCATGAAGGCGCTGGCATGTTTCGAATCCTTACGGGCAATGGCTCGCGAACCACCACCGAACTCGTCGAGATGGCGGTTGAAGCCGGAGTTCCGGTGAAGTCGCTCTCAGTACAGAACACGACACTGGACGATGTATTCGTGCACTATACCGGCCGCCAGCTGCGCGATGAATTACAGAAGGCGTATGCCTTCGTGATGCCGCAGAGTCCGGGACTGCGGCCTTGAACCGCTCAGATTGGATTTTATGAATCGAATGATGGCGATTGTCGAGCGCGAAATGCGCAAGTTTTTCCGTTCCCCGGCGCTGATGCTGGCGTCCATGATTTTTCCTCTGGTGCAGCTCGTCATTCTGGGCAACGCGTTTGGCGGAAAAATACGCGACGCCCGGATGGCGGTTGTCGATGAGGACGGCGGCCCGCAAGCGCTGCGGATTCGTGAAGCTTTTGACTCCGTCCGCGCCAACATTCGCACCTTCGTCCCCGTCTACTATGACAACGAGAAAAAGGCGGTCGAAGACGTGCGCAACGGCAAACTGGATGGCGCGGTGATCATTCCGCCACAGTTCTCGCGGCGGGTTTACGAGGATAACCATCCTCAAGTTGCGGTGGTGGTGGACAATAGCGACAACTTCATGAGTTCCGCATTGGAATCGGAACTCACCGACCTGGTCACCTCACTGAATCAACCCACAGTCGAGCCGCGCATCCTGCAACAGACCGCTCTTTCGATTGTCGAACTCTACCCCTATATCGAATACATGAAATATCTGCTGCCCGGTTCGCTCGCACTGGCGATGTTCGTCTCCGTAATGATTGGCGGCGGCATGCTGTACATCGACGACAAGGCGCGGGGCGTGCATGAAGGCTACCTGGTCACTCCGATCACCAAGCTTGAACTCGTGCTGGGACTCAACCTGGCGGGTGCGATCAAGGCTGTGATGACGGGCGTGATCATTTGCGTGATTGGCTCGCTCTTGGCAGGCGTGGGAACGATTTTCAATCCGCTGACCATGCTGGGGCTGCTGGTGATGATCGTGCTCACTTCGCTTGGTTTCAACACCATGATGTTTCTGCTGATGGTGCGCATCGAAGATCCGCTGGTGCCGCGGGCGATGTTCGGCATCTTGAATACGTTGCTGTTCTTTCCCAGCGGCGCGATCTATCCCATTCAGGCGTTTCCGCCCTGGTTGCAGGTGATTGCCAGGGTTGATCCCTTCACATACGCCGTCGACGGCTTCAAGTGTTTGCTGCTCAAAGAGACAACGCTGGCGGCGGTTTGGGGCGACATGCTGTACCTGACAATCTTCGCGACCCTTACCCTGGGGATCGCAATTCCGCTGTTCAAACGCACGCTGTAAGGCATTCGCCGCCGGGTACGCCGAAGAGCGCAGAGAAATGATAGGAGATATTGAATCGAACAAGTCTTGAGTTCCTCGGCGTCTTCGGCGTTCTCGGCGGTGAATGAGTCCTGGAACCTTTGACTTGTTACAGGCGTCCGGTATTCTAGAGAGTCATGACGCTACTGGACGCGAAAGAGTACCATCCAGAAATAGAACGGAAGAAAAGAATCCGGATTATTTCGACAATCGTTCTGATCCTGATTTTGGCTCTGGTGGGCTGGTTTAATCGATTCTGGCCCGAGAAGCGCATCGCCGACAAATTCTTTTCTTCGCTGCAGAAGCAAGATTTCGCAGCCGCCTACGGCATCTACTTTGCCGATCCCGCCTGGAAGCAGCATCCGCAGAATCACAAGCAGTATCCGTTCAACGAGTTCTGGCAAGATTGGGGACCGGGCGGCGAGTGGGGTGTTATTAAAAGCTTCCGGATTTATGGCGCCAGCAACTGCCCGGGCGGTGGAAGCGGCGTGGTCGTCGATTTCATCGTGAATGATCGCGCCCAGCACGCGCAGTTGTATGTGGATAAAAGCGATAAGACAATCAGCACGCCGCCCTGCGATCTGGAATTTCGCTAGGTCGGTCGTATCCCCACGACATGCTGAAGAGAATATTGTTGGCTGCGGCGATGAGCTGGATCTACTCCGTGACCCTGGGGTTGCTCTTTGCCGCCTGCGCGTCTGGCAGGTTCTCACTTAGCACGCTTCGGCTGCCCGGCGTCGTTCCGGTCGCTCTTATCGGCGCCACCGTAGCTTCGATCCTGATCACACCGGTTGCGCTATGGTCGGTAAGAACAGGCGTTCGAAACTTGTGCATGCACGGTCCGATTCTTTGGGCAGCGCTAGCCATTTACATTGTCCTGGCGATCCCCAGAGCCGCCGCCGATGGCCTGATCGGCGTGTTTTGTTTAAGCATCGTTGGCTTAGTTGCTCTTGGGTTTGTCCCTACCGCCGAGTAGCATCCACCTGCACGCTTCCGAAGCCCGACTGCACCTAACTTCCAAACTGCTCCAGTGTCTTCGTCAACGACGCCTCGTCTCCAACATTCAAACACGTCTTCGACCGGTCAATCTGCCGCATCAGTCCGCACAAAACCTTCCCCGGACCGATTTCCACGAAGGTCCGCACCCCGTGCTCGATCAGCAGACGCATGCTCTGCTCCCACTTCACCGAGCCAGTTACCTGGGCGACCAGCGTATCGCGAGCCCGCTGATCGTCACGCACCAAAGTTGCCTCCACGTTGCAGACGACAGGGTACACGGGCTTCTGCATCTTCAGAGCGTTCAAGTCCACTTCCAGGCGGTCTTGCGCGGGCTTCATCAGCGAACAATGGAAAGGCGCGCTTACCGGAAGCAACTTCGCGCGCTTGGCGCCGCGCTCGTCGGCCAGTTTGGCGCCGCGCTCCACCGCCGCGGTGTTGCCGGAGATCACAATCTGTTCTGGCGAATTAATATTGGCGGGAGCACAGACCTCGCCCTGCGCGGCGTGTTCGCAGACCGCCGCAACTTTTTCCAATTCCATTCCCAGGATTGCTGCCATGGCGCCCACTCCCACAGGAACCGCCTCCTGCATATACTTTCCGCGATTGCGGACGGTCCGCACCGCATCGACAAAGCTGATGGTTCCCGAAGAAACGTGCGCCGAATATTCGCCCAGGCTGTGGCCAGCTACAAAGCTCGGCTTCGGCACGCGGCCCTCCAGAACTCGCAATGCCGCAATCGACACGGTGAGGATCGCCGGCTGAGTAACTTCAGTCAATCGCAGCTGATCCTCCGGGCCTTCAAAACAGAGTTGCGACAATTTGTAGCCCAGGGCTTCGTCGGCTTCTTCAAACGTTTGCCGAGCGATGGGATACCTTTCGGCGAGATCCTTGCCCATGCCCACGGCCTGCGATCCCTGGCCGGGGAAAACGAATGCAATCTTCGATGTCTTGATCTCTTGTGATTCGGTCATGGTTTTTGATTTTGCAGGAACTAGTGAGCCGGGACGGCTTCTGCTTCCGCCGGTGCGGGACGCAGCGCGGCCAATCCGTGCTCAATCGACTGATTGATGCGCCGCTCGGCGAACTCCGCGGCGACGCGCACCGCATTCTTGATCGCGTTCGCATTGGAAGAGCCGTGCGTGATAATGCAGACGCCCTTCACCCCCAGCAGGGGCGCGCCGCCGTATTCGGTGTGGTCTATGCGCTTCTTGAAATCAGCAAATGCGCTGCGCGAAAGCATGTAACCGACCTGGCTGGTGATGGTCGCCTTCAGCGATTCTTTCAGCACGGTGCGCACCAGGTTCGCCACGCCCTCGGAAATCTTCAGCGCCACGTTGCCCACGAACCCGTCCGCAACGATGACATCAACGTGGCCATTGAACAGATCGCGGCCTTCCACATTGCCCACAAAGTTCAAAGGCAGCCGCTTCAGCAACTGGAACGACTCACGCGTCAGTACGTTGCCCTTGGTTTCTTCCTCGCCAATCGAGAGCAATCCCACGCGGGGCCTTTTTCCTGCCGAAAAATTAGAGCGCGGCATGGTGTGCCCGAACATCGACCGGAAATAAATTTCGCCCATCACCGCGAACTGTTCGAGATTGCGCGGCTTGCAATCCACGTTCGCGCCCACGTCCAGCAGAATAGCCGCTGTTCCCGGGGCGGTAGGAAAAACCGCCGCCAGCGCCGGCCTGTCTACGCCGTGCAACGCGCCCAGCACCATCTTGGCCGTAGCCATTGCCGCGCCGGTGTTGCCGGCGGTGACGAAGCCGGCCGCGCGTCCCTCGCGCACCAGCCGCAGCCCCACGCGCATGGAGGAGTCGCGCTTGGCGCGCACCGCCTGCACTGCCTTATCTTTCATGGTGATGACTTCGCTGGCATGGACGATCTCAATCGGCAGCCGCGCCGCCGACGGGTGGCGCTCCAGTTCCGCCCTGATACCTGCTTCCGGACCGACAAGCAGCACGCGCACGCCGTAACTGCGAGCGGCGTGAATGGCGCCTTCGATCTCAGGCTTGGGAGCCCGGTCCGAACCCATCGCATCCAGCGCGATCACGCTAGGCATTTTGGCAGGGAATTAGCTGGCTTCTTCAACGTCCAGAACTTCGCGGCCTTTGTAGTAGCCGCACTTGACGCAAGCGCGATGCGGCATCTTCTTCTCGTGGCAGTTCGGACACTCCGAGAGCGAGTGGCTCTTCAGGGCATCATGCGCCCGCCGGGTCGAGGTGCGCTTCTGAGAATGTCTTCGTTTCGGATTCGGCATGGTATGTAAAATTCCTCTCGCTCTTCTATGTCATCCTGAACAAGCGTTCTTTGCGCAGTGAAGGATCGGGGCAAGCCGCGCGATGTGTGGCGTTTTTTGCGACACAATAATTGCGCGTTTGGCTTGCTTCCCCATCGAATCAATGCGCCAGCTTGCCGCGGATTTCCTTCAACGCGGCCCACCGCGGTTCTTCCTGCTCCACGGCGCACGAGCACTGCTCCTGGTTCAGGTTCGCGCCGCACTGCGGGCACAATCCTTTGCAATCTTCGCGGCACGTCACCTTTAACGGAGCCGCCAACAGCACCTGCTCGCGCACCACGTCGTCAAGCAGAATTCCTTCACCCTCATAATAGCTGATCTCGGCTTCGGCGTCGGTCACCGACATCTCGTCGCGTCCGGCGTCGGCACCTTGGGGACGATAGAGCAGATCAAATTCGCGCTTCACATCCTGCATAACCGGCTCCAGACACCGCGCACAGCTCAACTCCAGGCTGGTCGTCAGACGCCCCTGGATCCGTATATCCTGTATTATCTTATGCTTGCCGTGATGCTCTTCGACCAGATCCGCCCGCCCGCTGCTCTCAATCGGCGCGACTTGGCGGTAATCCGCTCCCAGATCAATCACGCCCGGTTCGAACTTCTCCGCAAACTCCACGGGATGAAGTTCTAAATCTTTGACCTCGAAAAACATTGGAAGACCTCCGCGCACCGTCCGGTTACCGCCCCAGGCCCGCGGAAGCACGCCAGGAAGGCGCAAGTACCGCCGGGAACAAGTTTCAAGGATAAAGGCTGATAGAAAGCAGTGTCAAGGCGTGGTCGCCTCCTCGTTTTGCACTCGCCTGTGGGTATTATGTCTGGACACGGTATGTCGATTTCACAAGAAGCGGGCAAGAAAGGTGAGTGGTTCGAAAGCCACGTCAATCCGGCCGCAGCTCTAATAACCCTCCTCGGCCTTCTCGCCCGTCTTTGGGCTGCCCATGGAACCTTCCTCAATCCTGATGAAGCACTTCACTTCCGCCTGGCCAATCAGGTCTCGCTCGCTCTTGCCTATAAAGAGAGTCTCACCGCAGCTCATCCTCCGCTGCTGATCGTCCTGCTCTACTACTGGCGCGCGCTTGGCACCTCGGAACTATGGCTGCGCCTGCCCTCGGTGCTTGCGGGCGCAGTTTTCTGCTGGATTTTCTACAAATGGCTCAGCAAAGCCGGGGGCCATCTTGCCGGCCTGATTGGAGTTCTTTTTGTCGCGCTCCTCCCGCCCATCATCCGGGTCGCGGCGGAAGTGCGGCAGTACTCTTTGCTGCTGGCATTTCTGGTCAGCGCTCTCTACTTTCTGGACGAAGCTTTCACAAAAGGTTCTGCGAGCCGGATGGCCGCTTTCGCGCTGTGCCTGTATCTCGCCATGCTGTTTCACTACTCAGCATTCTGGTTCGCCGCAGCGCTCGGTTTTTATGCCCTGTTCAGAATCTTCACAGAACGCCCGCCCGTCCGCGTAGTGGCCGCCTGGGTACTCAGCCAATTAGGTGGAGTCGCACTCGCGGCATTCTTGTACAAGACGCATCTTTCGAAACTGAGCGCGAACGACTCAACAACTCAGCTTCAATGGTTGATAAACGAATCCTATCTTCGCCGGTCATTTTTCGATTCTGCCCATGACAACCCAGTCCTGTTTTTGATCGGCCACACCTTTGGAGTCTTCCAATATTTCTTCGGGCAGCTCGCAGTAGGCGACGCGATGACGCTCTTGTTCGTGCTGGCAGTCGTGCTGCTGCTCCGCGGGAAAGGCTTCTGGCAGGATCTAAACTCCTCCCGCCGTCTGGGATTATTTCTTCTCCTGCCCTTTGCGATCATCGGCGCAGCTTGCCTGGCTCACATTTATCCCTACGGCGGTACGCGGCACGTAGCATTCCTGATTATCCCAGCGATAGCGGGCGTAAGCGTGGCAATCGCGCGTTTGGCAGCGGGCAGGTGGAATCACGGACTTGCGATCGCAGCCCTGGTCATCGCGGCCTGCGTCATTTTCGGCAAACCACGCCAGCCCTGGATGGAACGCGCCGATCAGAGCCGAGCCAACATGGCCAAGGCGATGGACTTTGTGAGAAAAAATGTTGCTCCCTCTGATCTCATCTTCACCGATTACCAGAGTGACCTCATTCTCGGCCACTATCTATGCCAGCAGCGTCCCATCTTCTTAGACCTGCCTCCTGCTGGCTTCGAACAATTTCATTGCGAAGGCTACCGAATCTCTTCCACCGACTACAAAGTCGCCTGGATGCTTTCGGCAAACGATTTTCCCCGGGACTGGCAGCGGGTCGTCGAAGCCTACAGCCTCAAGGCGGGCGACACGGTCTGGGTTTTTCAGGCGGGCTGGGGAGTCGATCTCCCCGACGACTTGCAAAAGCGCTTCGCGGAGTTTCACGACCTGCGCTTCGAATCATTTGGCAAGAACATTAAAATCTTCAAAATGACGGTAGGTCAGCCGATGCCCGCGGCCGCCCCGTCGTCTTAATTTCGCGTCTGGTCGCGCATCGCACTTCGTTCCGCGAGCCAGATTATTTCCCTGTTTGCTGACCTAAACCCAACGCCCGCAGCGTGCCTTCATCGGGAACATTCCGCCCATCCTTCTTCACGACCACTCCGAAGCTCCCGGAATAATCCCACATGGCCCAGCCCATGCCGTGCCGCTCCAGCGCCGTGCGCACATCATGGATCCATGCTTCACGATCTTTTGGATCCGCATAGTCCCGATACACTCCGAACTCGTTGCACACCACCGGAACTCCGCGCTGACGGGCCCATTCCGCGACTTGCGTAATTTCGGCATCAATGCGCGCCGCATCCCAGTGATCCTCTCCGTAGCGGATCACCGCCAGGCGGTCGACCGCATCGGGCACGCCAGCCGCCACTTTCGCAGCCGATTCCGGCGACGACGGATAGTGCAAGCCCTTCACCCAATGCCAGAAATAAGAACTCCACGTCGCGCCCTGGTGAGTAAAGATGTGCGGCTCGTAGAAATGGAAGTTGTAAATTACGTTGGGATCGCGCAGCGGTTCGATAAAGACCAGATCGTCATCGTCTGACCAGCGCGCCCCGGCAGCGATCATGGTATGCGGCGGCGCTCCCTCGCGAATCGCCGCCGCCAGCTTCGCCTGCACCCCGTACCAGCGGTAACGGTCAGCCATCTCCGGCTCGTTGAGAATCTCAAAGAATACGCGCTCCGCACCCCACGTCGAATAATGCCGCGCCAGCACGCGCCAGAAATCAGCGAACTCCTGCACGAAGCTGTCGTCTTTCGCCAGCCGCGCTTTGAATTCGCTGTCCGGATGCAGATCGATCACCACGGCCAGCCCTTGATCGAGGATCATCTTGACCGCCGTGTCCAGATATCCCAGATACTCCGCTGGAATTTCCTCAGGCCGGTGGTTCGCCATTATCGGTTGCGGATCAACGCTCAACCGCACGTGATCGAACCCCATCGACTTGATCAGCGCAATATCTTCCGCCGTGGTCCAGCTCTGAAAATGTTCTCGAGTGTATCCGCGCTTGTCATAAACCTGTGCGAACCATCCACTAGTGTTGATGCCCCGCCGCAGATGTGCAAGCCGCGATGCGGGAACAGAAGATGCGGTAGATAAAGATACGGGCGGAATCGGAGAACCGGATGCAGCCGTCTGCGCCGGTGCGAGACTCGGACCGCCCAGAACAGCCAGCAGTGCGGCACAGCGCATGATTCGCAGACATTGCATGCTGTCCCTAGCTCAAAATCGGCAGTGCCCGAATTCTCTTCTTCGTCGCCACATAAATTGCGCTGCACAGAGCCGGCGCCAGCGGCGGCACCGAGGGTTCTCCAATCCCACTCGGCGCCTCTGTGTTTTGCACCGCATATACTTCCACCACAGGGGTCTCGTCCATGCGCAGCGGAACGTAATCATCGAAATTTCCCTGCACCACGCGCCCTTTTTCGATGGTAATCTTCGCCCGCAGCGCATTGGTCAGCGCGTAAACGATCCCACCCTGAATCTGCTGCTCCAGAATGCTGGGGTTCACCACCTGCCCGCAATCCACCGCCGCCACCACGCGATGCACCCGCGGCACATCGTTCTCCATGCTGATCTCCACCACCTCAGCCATGTAAGAAGAAAAGCATCCGAAACAGGCGACCCCACGAAAGCGGCCCGCCGCCAAAGAATTCTTCCATCCTGCCTTATCGGCCGCCAACTGCAGCACGCCGCGCATTCGCGCCGTGCGCCACGCCGTGTCGAAGTATTGGATGTTCTGATCTTTTCCCAGCATGTGCAGCCGGTACTCCAGCGGATCTTTCCCCGCCGCAACCGCCAGTTCATCGATAAAGCCTTCGCTGGCGAACGCGGCCTGCAGCGCATACACCGACCGCATCCAGCCGAGCGGCACCGCGGTTTCCGCAAGCACATACTCCAGCGAAACATTCGGCAGTCCGTAGACGAACGCCGCTTCATCCGGCAGATCAGGATCGACCCCGTTCGGTCCCGGCTGTCCCTTCTGCCCGCTGATTGACGGCGCCACGATCCGATGCGTAAACGCTACCGGCCATCCCGCTCCATCGAGCACCGCGCTCAACTGATGCAGGCTCATTGGACGGTACATGGAAAATCTCATGTCATCTTCGCGGGTCCAAATCACCTTCACAGGATTATTCACGGCCTTCGACACCAGCGCCGCTTCCACGGCGTAGTCGTACTCCAGTCGCCGGCCAAAGCCTCCGCCCATCAGCGTGACGTTCACCTTCACCTGGTCGGGATCCATGCCCAGCGCCTTCGCAACCTGGTCGCGGCAATCCTGCGGCACCTGCGTCGGAGCCCACAACTCGCACGACGTTCCCTGAAAATGCGCAGTGCAATTCCCCGGCTCCATCGGCGCATGCGCCATGAAAGGAAGGTGATATTCGGCAGAAATCCGCCGCCCGGTCACTTTCGAAACGTCGCCGGCAGAGTACAAGCTCGCGCCCTTCTTCGACGCCGCCCGCTGCAACGCTTCCATCACTGCCGCAGTGTTCAAGTCTTTGTTCGGACCAGCATCCCAGTTGACGTTCAGCATCCGGCGCCCTTCCATCGCGCCCCAGACGCTATCGGCCACCACGGCCACAGCCGCGTCGCTGATCTTGCCCACGTAACTCACGCCGGCAATCTTTCTCGAGTCCCTGTCGTCAAAGCTCAACACCTTTCCGCCGATCGTTGGACTCCGCGACAACACCGCGTACTTCATCCCCGGCATCCGAAAATCGATGCCAAACACGGCCTCGCCCCGCACCTTCGAAGGCGTGTCCACGCGCGCCAGGCGGTGCCCAACGATCTTGTAATCTTTGCTCTGCTTCAGCGGCACATCCGTCGGTACCGGCAGCGTAGCCGCCTTCTCCACAAGGTCTCCGTAACTCAGCCGCCGCTTCGACGCTCCATGCACAACCGCGCCGTTCTCTGCCGCGCAGCTCAATCGCGGCACGCCCCACGTCAGCGCGGCTGCCGAAATCAGCATCTCGCGCGCCGCCGCTCCTGCCTTCCGCATCGGATCCCACGTCGTCTTTACGCTCGCGCTCCCGCCCGTTCCCTGGTCCCCATAGAGCGTGCTCGCCCCCGCCTGCTCAATCTCAATCTGTTTCCAGTCGGCTTCCAGTTCCTCCGCCAGAATCATGGGCAACGCCGTGCGTACGCCCTGCCCCATCTCCGAGCGCGCGCATACAATCGTGACCTTGTTGTCCGGCGTGATCCGCAGGTAAGCGTTCGGCGAAAAAAGATCTTTGCCCGCGCGCCCTGCATGTGGCAGATAAAAGCCAACCACCAGCCCCGCTCCCGCAGCCACCCCAGCCGCGACGAATTCGCGCCGATTCAATGGGCTCATCGCGCACCTCCTGCACCGGCCGCACCTGCACCGGCCGCACGATGAATCGCTTTGCGAATCCGTTCATACGTCCCGCAGCGGCACAGGTTGCCGTTCATCGCCTCCGTAATCTGCTCGTCAGTCGGGTTCGGCGTCTTCGCCAGCAGCGCCGCCGCATTCATGATCTGGCCGGTCTGGCAGTAGCCGCATTGCGGAACTTCCTCGGCAATCCACGCCTGCTGCAATACGTGCAACCCGTTCGCTCCCAGGCCTTCGATGGTCGTGATGCTCTTGCCGGCAACGTCCGAAACCGGCGTAGAGCACGACCGAATCGCCGACCCCTCCACATGCACCGTGCAGGCCCCGCAGAGACCGGCGCCGCAACCAAATTTCGTTCCCGTAAGTTCCAGTGTGTCTCGCAACACCCAGAGCAACGGAGTCTCGGGCGAGACGCTTACCTTCTTCTCGTTACCGTTAACGCGCAATGTGAAGTCGGCCATATGTTTTCCCAGGAGAAATTAGAACCTGGATAATCATCCTACTCAACCAGCGGGAAAAGTGGAATGGACGGGAGGTCGAAGCACGCTCTCGCCTAAAGTTCCCTAACCTTGGTGCCGATAGGGAATATAGATCTTCTCGGCTCGCAACCAGACTATAAGCCAGGCGCCGCTGACCAACTTCGCAAGTGAGTCGGTATATGTGGTCGGAGAGAATTGAAATTGCAACCCCAGGATCAGCCCGCGGCGGACCGCGTTCGAGGCATAGTCGATGCGCGTCGCCGCCCCCGCTTTAAGATCGAGGTCGATATCACCGTCGACTCTCACACTTGCGGCCTGCTGAAGGGCCACACCGTGGACATCAGCGAATCCGGAATCTCAGCCATGCTAAGGCTTGAAGTTCCACTGAATGAGGTCGTGGAGTTGACCTTCACGCTTCCTTTCGGCCCGGTGAAAATTTATGCCCTGGCTCGCCAAAGGAGCGCTTTCCGTTACGGCTTCCAGTTCATGGAGTCAAAATTTTTAGATGAAATCATTGGGCCCACCTGCCGCCAACTCGCGGTTGAACAATCTCTCACAAGCCAGCTCTAAGCTGCCTGCCCGGTCCGCGCCAAAATAAAGGAGACTCAATCTGGAGGTCGATGAGATTGGAATGAGACATGGCGTGAAACTGCCAGCCCGATCTACGTCGCTACTTCAGTTCCGCGAGTTTCTGGGTCGCGATCTCGACCGCTTCGGGGCTGGGATTGTCTTTCTTGATCTGCTCGTAGAGGCGCTTGGCATCGAGCGGCTGGTTGCTGCTCTGGTAAAGCCCCGCCAGTTGCAACTGCGCCGTCGCTTTGCTCACTGAAATCGTGGGTTGGTTGATCAGTTCCTGATACAGGGCCGCGGCCTCCTTGGTGCGGTTGGTGTTGCCGTAGAGCCCCGCTAGCGCGAGCTTCGCCACCGATGCCAGCTCTTTGCCGCCGCTCGAAATCACCGACTTGAGGTTGCTTTCCGCGGCGGAATTGTCGCCCTCGGACGCAGCCGTCGTGCCCAGGAAATACCGCGCCATATCCGCCGTGTGGGTGTGCGGATATTTGTCGACGATCGTCTGGAATTGTTTTCGCGCGGTATCGGAGCGCTCTTTCGCCGAGGCGAAGCTGGGAAAGTCCGGCTGCTCGGGCGTTCCGGCTGGACGCAGCGGCGTATCGAGCGTCCGCACCGCCTGGGCTAAATCGAAGCTCGCCTTTTCATTCTGCGCGCTCAGGTAATACCAGCCGCCCGTCACCGCGCCGGCAATCACCACGAGTGCGACCACGGCGACCGCAAGCGTGTTCCGGTGCTCTACGCTCCAATGCGCCGTCTTCTCGGCGGCTCCAATGGTGGCTCGGCTGAACGCATCCTGTTTAAGTTGATGGCGAGTTTCTGCGCGCAAGACTACCTTCCAATCTCAGTCTCTGGAGTCGATTTCCTGAGTCTCTGTAATGACTCTCTGTCTAAGGTGGGACGAGGTGTTAGTTTATCAGCCGGAAAACAGCACCGTCAAAGCCGCATCTCGACTTTGGAGCGGTTGTTCACTTTGGCACGAACCCTTGTCATTCCGAACCGGGCGACAAGCCCGGCGAGGAACCTGCTTTCGCGGCCCGTTCACTTCCGCTAGGGAGGAGACGAAGATCGCAACCGTACGAAGCGCTACCGCGGAGCCTCCTCCAGCAACCCCTGCTCCAGTTTCTCCTGGCACTCGATGCAGTGCCGCGTCCAGGGCACAGCCTCCAGCCGCTTGGCATTGATCTCTTTGCCGCATTGAATGCACTCGCCAAAGCTGCCTTCACGGATGCGCACCAGCGCTCGCTCGACCATCTGCAGCAGTTGCCGCTCGTTATTGCTCTGGCTGAAAAGAAATTCTTTGGTGTAGGAACTGGCGGCGCGATCGGCAATATCCTGCGCCGTGTCTTCATCGGCAGAGCGGCCGTCGGCCTGCGTGCGCGACACCGTGCGGCGCAGATCCTGCTGCCGCGTTTCCAGCCGCTTCTTGAATGCTTCTAACTTCTTCTTATCCATAATTTCACTTCTATAATTCTGCGCCGGCTCCCCGAAGCCGTGCGCGGGGTTCGGGCCAAACAAAAATCATAAGCGCGTCAAATGAGATGCGTCAACCACAGGCTGGGGTTTGCAGCGGAGCGCTTACGCGGAGACGGCGGGAGCAGGCCAAAAGGTCGGCTCAGCGGGAGGACCTTTCGGCGTGCAGCAGGGAGTTCGGCACGCCTCGCCCCCCTGCGGGGAGCACAGGGACAGCTAGCGCACAACAATGACCGAGAGCGGCAACTGTTGCTTCGTTGCGCCACTGGTCGCCGTGACCGTGACGGCATAGGTGCCAGCCTTGGCCGTGCCTGTTGCTGCGAGTTTGAGTACGCTGCTGCCTGATCCCGGAGCATGCAGAATGGCCGGAGTGAAAGTATCAGAGACTCCGCTGGGCAATCCGGTTATCGAAAAGGTCACAGCCGCGTTGAAGCCCCCGGTGACCGTAACATTCAGGGTGAGGCTCTTGTTCGATCCGTCGGTAACGGAGAGTGAATTCGCCGAAACAGCTGCGTGAAAAGAGGGCGGGGTTGTGGCGTCGGCCCAGTGATTGACCAGGACTGAACCGTCGATGGAGCCGAGTCCTGTCGCCTGATCGTATCCTACGGTCGCGTTGAATCCAGTCTGTCCGGGCACGCTGTTATTGCCGATCGTTGTGTCATGAAAAACCGAAGCTCCGCCTGCTCTCTGCCTGGTGGCCAGAGAATAAAACACAACGTTGGCATTGCCCTGCCGTGCGGCGGTGTTCTCGACCACCAGCGCCATGACGCCGGCAAATGATGGCGAAGCCGCCGAAGTACCTCCGACCACATAGAGTTCGCCGTTCTGGTAGATAAGGTAGCCGTCGTGCCCCGCGGAACTGAGCGCTACGTCCGGCACGTCGCGCTTGCCATCTGCGGGAACGCCGGTGCCGGCTTGCCATGAGGGCTTGGCATAGACCGTGCTCGCGCCGCCGCCGCTCGCCCACAATCCGTAGTCGGGACCGCTTGCGTTCCAGACCAGTTCTGGAATGTAGCTGAGCGCAGATGCCTGCGTGCCGGAGGAGTTCGAAGGCGACCAATAGAGCGTGGGGGTGGACAGATCATTGAACTCGGTGCCGCCGACACAAATGCTGTAGGGCGTGGAGCACAGGCCGTTGACGGCGCGTCCGCGTGTGGCCTTTGTGGCCGAGGCGGAATCGCAACCGGCAGCGCCGCTATCTCCTGAGGAAACGAATACGGTGATGCCTTCCGCTGCGGCTTGCTGCCACAGGCTGTTGAGAAAGCTGTTCCCGGAAGAACCTAGCGACGCTTCACACAGGCCGAAGCTGGTGCTCATCACGGGCGCGAGGTTGTGGTTGACGATGTATTGCGCCGACAGGTCTACCCCGTCGCTCGAATTCGTGGACTTCGACACCACGAATTTGATGGTGGCGCTTTTGGCTACGGCACCCGACCACTCCACGTCGAGATCGGCTTCTGTTTCTTCATTCTCACTCCAGATGCCGGGGTCGGTTCCGTTCACGATGACCTGGGGGTCGTTGGCGGGAAGGCCGAAGAAGGTTCTGAACTGGCGCGCGTCCGCGATGTTGATGTTGGAGCGGGCTACGATGGCTACGGACTGGCTGCTGCCGTTGATCGATTGCTGATAAAGCGGATTCAGGTCGTAGATGGTGGCGAAGTCTGCCGGGGCCAGGTAGTACGCGCCGCCGCTGCTGAAGTCAGGCGATGGCTTGCGGACCGGGCCGTGCATTGGCTCGCTGTGAAAATCGTGCAGCGAAACCACGCCTCCCACGACCTGAACCAGTGCCGCGGGAATTTCAGGATCGCTCACGTTGGCGTGATGGACTTCATCGCCAATCTTGTAGGTATGAATTGCGGTATGGAATGCGGCCTGCACCTGCGCGGCGGTGCCGCTGAAAATGATGGAGCGGCGGCCAGCGGTGATCTCTTCCACTTGCATACCATGCTCCTGCAGCCAGCTCACAATCTGGGCAGTGTCGGCGTCGGAGACGCCGAAGCGCTCGCCGTACTGCTCGGGCGTGAGCCACTGATGGTAGTAAGGAGACTCTGGATTTTGCTGCGCGTCGACGAGTTGATTCAGGACGTCCTGCTGCGCGGAGTCAGGCAGCAGCGTGAGCAGCATGTGCTCCATGGGGAAGTCGGGCGCGACTGCGCCCGCATCGTATTGCGCCTGGGCCATGGGATGTACGTTGCCGCGCAGCGTCACCCGTTGATCGTCATCAATGAAGCTGGTGATGCGGTCTCTTACCTGAACGAACGGAGGTTGAGTGAGCGGAAGATTCGCGGGATGGGGCGCGGGCTGCGGTTCTTTCGCAAAGACTGTTGCGGGAAGATCGAAAGAAAGAAACGAGAAGAAAATTGCCGAGGTTAGAAATGAAATGACGCGACGCAGCAGTGACGTGGCTGACGGGCAGGACATTGTTTTTGTGCCTCCGAGGCGAGATCGGTGTTTAGTTTTC
Organism: uncultured Acidobacteriaceae bacterium; assembly: GCA_963786075.1. Taxonomy (GTDB): domain Bacteria; phylum Acidobacteriota; class Terriglobia; order Terriglobales; family Acidobacteriaceae; genus Sulfotelmatobacter. The sequence goes on from CAWAYA010000021.1 coordinate 25,591, forward strand.
GCTTTAGGACTCCGACTTCAGGCTTCATCGGCGAGGCGGGGGAACACTTGAGGGATCGACCTAAGGTTTCCTGGCGGGGGTCACAGGTGGTGAGAGCAGTTTAATTTTCCTGCCGGAATGTTGCGCCGAATGTTCCAGTCGGAACACAACTGCGTTTTCACCGGAACACTGTGGAAATTTCGGAAAACTCGGAAAACCACCTTAGAGCTATGGTTGATTGGCGGCAAGTGGGTGAGGGGGATGGAGTTGGATAAAGTGCCGAAATATCGGCACGGAAAACTTGGGGCGAAGGAAAAGCGGTGAAAACCGGGGCTCGAGGCTGGCAGTCGTGGGTTCAGAGTGCCAATGACATAGACTTGCGGCGGATGGGTCTCGTCACGGGATGGTGTGCCGCAACGCTCTGAGTATTTCGACGGCCTGGTTCAGTTCGGTGAGTTGGTCGGGTGTAAGGATGCTGAGATGTTCCGCGAGGGATTCGATTCGGCGACGGCGGGCTTGCTGGAGGAGGCGCGCACCTTTCGCGGTCGCGCCGATATGTTTGCGGCGCGCATCGTGCGGATCGCCCTTGACTTCAACGAGGCGGCTGCGCTTCAGTCCTGCGACGACGCGGCTCATGGTTGGCGGCTTGACTTGCTCGGCGGCGGCGAGTTCTCCGAGCGTTTTTGAGCCGGCGAAGACCAGGACCGACAGGGCGGAGAGTTGCGCGGGGCCGACGCCGGAAGCGACATCCTGCTGGCGCACCCGGCGCAGCAGGTGAATGGCGACGGAGTGAAGGCGGTCGGCGGCGGCGATCGTTTCGGACCGGGCCGCGATAGCTCCGGTCTTGGCGTTTTCGGGCTTGACGTTTTTAAGCTTGACGTTTTTAAGCTTGACGTTTTTGAGCTTGACTTCGGTCATCGAATATAGTTAGCTATGCTAACTAATATTGCTCTGGAGGTCAAGAATATGAGCGCAACCGCAATCGGAATTACCCGGCTTGGCCAGATTGCCATCAATGCAAAAGATGTGGAACGGGCGGTGGGCTTCTACCGGGACAAGCTGGGGCTGAAGCTGCTGTTCAAGGCTCCGCCGGGGCTGGCGTTTTTTGATTGCGGCGGAGTGCGGCTGATGCTGGACCGGGCGGAGAAGCCCGAGTTCGATCATCCCAGCTCGATTCTTTATTTTTCCGTGCCCGACATTCACTCGGCTTACGGCAAACTGAAAGAAAGCGGAGTGCGTTTTGAGGACGAGCCGCATGTGATCGCGAAGATGCCGACGCATGATTTATGGATGACGTTTTTCCGTGACTCGGAGGAGAACCTGCTGGCGCTGATGAGTGAAGTGGCGAGGTAGGCGGTGACGGCTGGGACTCGGGCGGCTGTGTAGGCAAGGGAGATCCCCTTCGGCTTCGCTCAGGGCAGGCTCTCGTCCCGCTGGAGAAAACGCGGGACTTCGGGATGACGCCCGGCTGGGTTGGACTGGCGCGCGACGCGGCACTGACCCTGCTATCATCGTGGGCGGAGTTTTTGTATGGAAGACTTTGTTATGGAAGACGTCGTTATGGAAGATATGGAAGACGACGAGGGGCTTCCTTATATTTCGGGTTCAGGAGAAGGACTTATGGATGAAGGTCCAGCTGGGCATGGGAGCGCGCGCCGCAATGAGGATATCGCGCTCGATCTGATGAAATTTGTGGCGATGACCACAGGGTATGGGCGAACCACTTCGTCGGGCGTAGGGTTTCAGGGAACGGGTTCGGCGTCGAAGCCTGAGGAGTATGCCACGCATTTGCTCGAGTTGTATGGGAAGTGCCGGGCGGCGGTGGAAGGGAAGAAGTAAGGACCGTAACCGGCCGCGGACAAGGCCTTCCGTAATCTGCTCGAATGGGTCGGTTCGGGAAGATACTTGATGTAATGATGTCCCTCCCTCAATCGCCGCCCGCTCCGCGGGCCACGCGAGTGCATTTTACCGAGCGCACTCCAGCGGTGCTTCGACTTGGCGATGGGCGCCGTGTCTCAGGCAAATTGAAGGTTGTTTCCCTGACTGGCGGGTTGCTCTCCGTGCCTCATCCGGTGAACACGGGATCCAGCGCAAAATTAATGTTTCTGACTGGAGCCGGCATGGTGCTGGGCTCGGCGGAGATGTTGAGTCCGCTCTCCTGGAGCTTGCAACCATTTCGCTTTGTGGCGCTTGCTGACGACGATCAGGATCGGCTCAAGACCGTCATTCAACGGTCTGTCGAGCAGAATCGCGCCGGCCATGGGCAGATTGAACGCTCACGGGCCTGGTGAACTTCCAAGAATCTGGTGTGAACGCAAATGAGAGAACCGCGACCCGTGGGCCGCGGTTCTTGAGTGGATGTTCTCCCTAGCGACGGCGCTTCTTCGACTTGGCCTTCTTCGCTTTCTTCTTTGCTTTTTTTGCGGGCTTTTTGGCCGCTTTCTTTTTGGCCGGTTTCTTTTTTGCGGCTTTCTTTTTCTTGGCGGGCTTTTTAGCGGCCTTCTTTTTAGCCGCTTTTTTCTTTGCGGCGGGCTTGCGGCCACCGCCGCCACCGGCGGGAGCCGCGGGTCTGGGTGCGGGCGGCGGCGGAGCGGGCATGACCGGCTCACTCATCGCGGGTTCCGGCACGCCGGCTTCTTCCTCCTCCTCTTCTTCCTCTTCGAAATCCTCTTCGAGCGACTCGCTGTAGGCGCCGCTGTCGCCGAATTCTTCTTCATCATCACGGCCGTAGAGTGTGGGATCGTAGAACGTCATTGCTCCTCCTGATCTTGTTTTGGCTTCCGGGCGCAGGAACGGCTGCGCAAGGCTGCCGGGCACGAGAAATTAAAAGACCACCAGAACTTATGCTGGAACGGCGGGCGATTATAGCACGACGTTTGCTGCAGACGGCAAGGGCCGTGGTCACATCTACCCTGCCTATCCTGTTACCACACGAGAGAGCGGAAGGGAAGAAGATTCGAACGGGAGGAGGCCGAAAAAAGGAAGTCGACGGGTCGGCGGCTGGCGCTGAGCTACCGGCTGGGTTCGACGATCAGGATCATGCCGGGGCGGAGCACGGCTACATTCCGGTTGTTGCGTTTGAGGGCGGCGACTGTGGTCTTATAAGTGGTGGCGATCGAGTATAGGGTTTCGCCGCTTTTCACCTTGTGGCGGAGCACGGCGGCTTGACCGGAGGGATCCGAGGCGGAGTCGCTGGCTGAGTTTTCCGCGGGAAGCTTCGCGCTGGCGGTTTGAGTGGTTCTTCGGGCGCGCGCGGCAGGCTTGTCGGCGACGGCTTCGGTGTTGGGCGTAACCGGCAAGTGTAGGGCTAGCACTTTCCTGCCGCGGAGGCTGGAGCCGCGGGGCAGGCCGTTCCAGCGGCGAACCATCAAGGGGGAGACGCCGAAGTTCTCGGCTACGGTTTCGACGGTGTCTCCCTTGTGGACGTGGTAGCGGGTAATGCGGCGCGCGTAGGTGGCAGTATCGCTAAGGGGATGCTTGCCGACCGCGAGCGGGATGACCAGCTTGGCGTCGGCTTCCAGGTCTTTACCTGTTCGAGCGAGATCTGTGCTGTCGAGATGATTCGCGGCGGCAATGGACTTGGCCGGGACGCGATAGGCACGGGAAAGCGAAGCGAGGGTGTCGCCGGGCTGAACCTTGTGATAGCGCCACCACAGGCGCATATCGGGCGGGACGGCGGTGATGGCGGTGAGGTATTGATCTTTTGTCCCTCGAGGCAGGTGAAGGACGAATGTTCCTTGTCTCGGTGTAGTCAGCCTTAGCAGGCTGGGATTGAGATCCTGCAGTTGGGCCGGAGTGGCGTCCACGCACTCGGCTACCAGTCGCAAATCCACGGGGTAGTCGATGGTTACAGCGTCGTAGGCGACCGGTTCGTCCATGGAGACGTCGTCAAAGCCGTATTGCGACAGATTCTTGCTGACGATCGTCATGGCCAGGATGATAGGAACGTAGTTGCGGGTTTCTTTGGGGAGAACGTTGCGACGGTAGAGTTCCCAGAAGTCGGCGTAGCCGGTGCGCTTGACAGCAGCCTGCACCGTACCGGGACCGGAATTGTATGCGGCCATGGCGAGATACCAATCGCCGAATTGAGCATAGAGATCTTTGAGGTGGTGGGCGGCGGCGCGCGTGGATTTTTCGGGATCCTGGCGATCGTCAACCCAGGGATTGTGCTGCAGGCCGTAACCGCGGGCGCGGCTGGCCATGAATTGCCAGATGCCGCGGGCGCCGACGCGGGAAACCGCGAGGGGATGAAATCCAGACTCAGCTTGAGCGAGGTAAATCAAATCCTGCGGGACGCCTTCCTGTTTGAGAATCGAGACCATCATGTCGTGATAGCGGCCGGAGCGGGCGAAGGCGCGCTCGAAGGTGCCGCGTCCGCGATTGGAAAAATAGCTGATGTAGCCGGCGACCTGGTCGGTCATCATGAGCGGCAGGTCGGAATGGGTTGACTTGATCTCGGCCTGCGCCTTGGCCCTTATGTTGGGATCGGCGGAAGGAGTAATTCCGTTGGTCTCATCGATAGGAGCGGGCTCGGATTTCTGGGCGTCGGAATCGGAGGCGTAGCCGAGGCTGGCGAGATCCAGGCGGTTGACGCCTTCTACGATGCGGTCGAATTCCTGCTGGAGACGGTCGTCGGAGCGAATGTCAAGCGTGCTTTCGAGCAACGCGTTGATGGCCTTGTCGAAATCCTGTTTGGCGACGTCGGTTTGACCGGCCTGATACGCGTCGAGTCCGGCCTGATAATCCTTTTCGACGCCGGCTATGAGATTACCGACAGCATCGGCCGTGGGCGGTGGCGATGAGGATTCGGGCTTCGTCTTGCCTTGATCGTGGGATTGGTCCGGGGACTGGTCCTGAGATTGATCTGTGGTTTGAGTCGAGGCTTGAGTCTGGGCCTGCTCCTGCTTTTCAGCGGCGGCCGATGCGGAAGCGGGAGGGGTTTGCTGCGGCCCCGGTTGCTGGGAGCCAGCCTTAGCGGCGGTCAGGGCCGGGGCAGTTTTTGGCGGCACGAGGGAAGCTGGCTTTTGGGCGGTCTGGCACGAGGAAGCTGCTAAAGCCAGAAAAAGCGACGCCGCGATCCGCACATGGAATTTTGCAAAGCGCATATTTATCTATGAGATACGGATTGCTCCCTGGGGTTAAAGTCTGCCGAATTCTATCAAAAATCGTACCCCGCCGTGAGGCTTGGGTCAACGCGGAAACCGAATTTCGCGATTACTTTTGGCACCGGCTGAATGATTACTCGGCCATTTATTTCGACCGGGACGAAGTCACACGCGCCAGTAGTCGGGACGCCAGGTTTGAATCGCTTTCTTGATGTCTGCCGCAGAGAGCTTTTCGGCCAGCGCCCGCTGGGCCAGCATCGGCAGTTCCGTATCGGATGCGAAGCGCAGTGCGATGAGTTGGCTCTCGGTTAATTCGGGAATGCGCGAGCGCGATGATTCGGGCAAAAGCGAAGCCAGGCGGAGACGCTCCTCCAGGCGAATCACACGGTCTTGCACCCGGAGAGCGTACAGCCGGATCTTGAATACGGCGACGGTGCCGGCGGCAAGGAGAACAAAGCGCCACGCACAGCGCAGACTCGGGTGCCACAAAAACAGGACAATGGCAGCGAGCGTGGAAAGCACGAAGACAGGAAGCACGAAAAAGTGGAAGAGCGGATCAAAGCGCGCATGATTGGCGAAGGTCTGAGGTTTTCTTTCAGCCATGACGAAGGGCTCCTTCGGGTGGAGCGGCCAGTTTAGCAGAAACAGTTCTTAGTACTCGGTACCCAGTTCTCAGTACTCAGTTCTCAGGACGAGCACCACCCGTTTCGATTCTGGCACGGAATCTTTTCTTCAGGAGATACAATCCAAGGCAACCATGAAAGCCATTCAGGTGAAGCAGGTCGGCGGGCCGGAAGTGATGGAACTGGTGGAGTTGCCGGTGCCACAGCCGAAGGCGAATGAGGCGGTCGTAAAGCTGGCTGCCTCGGGCGTGAACTTTATCGATGTCTACTTCCGCGAGGGGCGGTACAAGGCGCCCGTGCCGTTTGTTCCCGGGCAGGAGGGCGCGGGCCTGGTGAGCGCGACCGGCGCCGACGTCAAGTCCGTGAAAGTGGGAGATCGCGTGGCGTGGAGCGGGCTGCTGGGTTCTTATGCGGAGTACGAGGCAGTGCCGGCCGACCGACTGGTGCAGATTCCGCCGGGCGTCAGCGATCAGCAGGCGGCAGCGGCCATGCTGCAGGGCATGACGGCGCAGTATTTGTCGCACAGCACCTATCCTCTCAAGCGTGGCGAGACGACGCTGGTTCATGCTGCCGCGGGCGGCGTGGGATTGCTTCTAGTCCAGATGGCGCACAACATTGGGGCAAGCGTCATCGCCACGGTCTCTACGGAAGAAAAGGCTAAGCTCGCGCGCACAGCGGGTGCGGATGAAGTGATCCTGTACACACAAGCCGACTTCGAAGCTGAAACCAAGCGCCTGACCGGCGGCAAGGGCGTGGATGTGGTCTATGACTCGGTGGGGAAGACTACATTCGAGAAGGGACTGAATGTCTTGCGGCCGCGCGGAATGATGGTGCTGTTCGGAGGGTCGAGCGGGGCAGTGCCTCCGTTCGATCTGATTGCGTTGTCACAAAAGGGATCCCTCTATGTGACCCGGCCCACGCTGACGAACTACATCGCTACGCGCGAAGAGCTGGTGGAACGGTCGAGTGCGGTGTTTGCTATGATCGCTGCCGGAACACTCAAGCTCCGGATCGAGCATAGGTATCCGCTGGCGGAGGCGCCGCGGGCGCATCGCGACTTGGAGGGCCGGAAGACGACCGGGAAGTTGTTGCTCATCCCCTGACCGGCCGGGACGATGTTCCGCAAGGAAAACCATGAAAGCAATCCGTGTGCAACACACAGGCGAGCCGGAGGTGATGGAACTGGAGGAGGTCCCGGTTCGGCCAGCGAAAACTGCCGAGGCGGTGGTGAAGGTTTCCGTCGCGGGAGTGAACGCGATTGATGGCTACTTCCGCGATGGCAGGTTCCGCACGCCGCTGCCCTTCATCCCTGGGCAGGAAGGTGCAGGAGTGGTCACGGCGGTGGGCGAGCAGACCAAGATGGTGAAGGTGGGCGACCGTGTGGCGTGGAGCGGAGTGTTGGGTTCGTATGCGGAGTTCGTCGTATCTGCCGAGGAACATCTGGTGCCCGTGCCGGCGGCGATCAGCGATGAGCAGGCCGCTGCGGCGATGGTGCACGGCCTGACCGCGCACTATCTAGTGAACGACGCCCACAAACTGAAGGCGGGCGAAACGGCCCTCGTGCATGCGGCCGCGGGTGGGGTGGGGCTTTTGCTGGTGCAGATGGCACGCGCGATCGGGGCGCGAGTGATTGGAACGGTTTCGAACGAGGAGAAAGCCCGACTTGCACGGGAGGCGGGCGCGGATGAGGTGATCGTCTTTACGCGGCAGGATTTTGAAGCCGAGGTGAAGCGCCTGACTGGCGGCAAGGGGGTGGAAGTGGTGTATGACGGCGTGGGCAAGGCGACCTTCGAGAAAAATCTGAACGTCATGCGCCTGCGCGGGATGCTCGTGCTCTATGGAATGTCGAGCGGGTCAGTCCTTCCGGTGGATCCGGCGAAGCTGTTGGAAAAGGGTTCGCTGTATATGGCGCGCACCACGCTGGCGCATTTCACCGCGACTCGGGAGGAGTTGCTGGCGCGGACCAGCGCGCTTTTCGGCATGATCGCCGAGGGCAAGCTCAAACTGCGCATCGCTAAAACATATCCGCTGAAAGAAGCGCCACAAGCGCACCGGGACATGGAAGCGCGCAAGATGGTGGGCAAGCTGCTGTTGATCCCCTGAGGGGGTAAATTCTTGCTACCGCTTTCGGGAATAGTGTTTTGCATATTCCGGGACTTTCTGCGCGGGATCAAGCTGCGAATCTTCAATCGGGGAGCCTGCGATCATCTCCAACGGAATTACTCCAGCCCAGGTGGGGAAGGAATAATCCTCTTCATCGTCGATGGCTGGACCTACGCGAACCTTAGCTGAGAATTCTTCGATGGGCAAGCGCAAGACCGAGGTCTGTTTGAGTTCACGCTCGTTAGGCTGACGGGCGTCAGCCCAGCGACCGGGGAGAATGTGCTCGGAAAGTGCGCGCAGGGCGTCGAGTTTTTCCGCGGGATCATCCACCAGAGTCGCTTTTCCCAGGACCACCACCGAACGGTAATTCATCGAGTGATTGAAGACCGAGCGGGCGAGCACGAGGCCGTCGAGCAGCGTGACGGTGATGCAGACGGGAACGCTTTCTTTCAAGTTGCGCAGCATGCGGCTGGCGGCAGAGCCGTGAATGTAGAGGTTTGCGTCTTTGCGCGCGTAGGACGTGGGAATAACGAAGGGCTGTCCGTCGGCGACGAAGCCGACGTGGCAGAGGAAGCCTTCGTCGAGAATGCGGTAGACGGTTTCACGATCGTAAACCGCGCGATGCGCTTCGCGGACCACACGAGTCCGCGGGGTAGGAGTGTAGGGTTGAGACATTGAAGGAAAAACTCCGGCAAGCGCCAAGGATGGGTGAAGGGAAAGTGTAACACCTGAAAACGGGCTTCGGGCTCCGGGTTTCGGCGAGACACGCGAGTGGGAATCTGGATTACGACTCGCGGAATCCAGCTGATGGCCGATTAATCGGAGAGATTCACCAGTTGAACTTGAGCGCGAACTGGAACTGCCGGGGATCGTAGGCGGCCGTGGCCTGGCCGGCGTTAGTAAATAACGGGCTGACGGCCGAGACGTTGTAACGATTCGCAATGTTGAACATATCGGTGATGAGTTCGAAGTTGTAGCGCTCGCCGAAATAAATGCGTTTGGCTATGCGGAGATCATCGAATACGGTCCAGGGCGTAATGCCCGCGTTGCGGCCCAGGCTTCCATCGAGTGAGAGGAGCGTGCCGTTGAAATCGGCAATGCAGGGCTCCTGAAATACTCCTGTCGGCGAATACTTCGACGGAACCGCCGGGTATCCAAGAGCGGTGCATGCGGGGTTGACGAAGGTATTGGGACGACCGGTGAGGGACGATTCCTGGAGGTTATCGCCATTGCCGGTGATGATGTTGAAGGGCCGCCCAGAGCTGAATTCGATGAGCGGAGCAAGAGTCCAGTCGCTGAAGAGCTTATGCGCGAAACCGCTGCCGCCGAGTTTGCCCGTCTGGTAGACGCCGCTGAAGACGAAGCGGTGGCGTTGGTCGAACAGGGAACTCGAGCGATCGAGGGAGGGATAGTAACTGTCCTGCGGGGTGAGGGTTGATTGCAGGTCGGTCGAGTCGTCGATGGCGTGCGACCACGTGTACGATGCGAGGAATTCATAGTGGCTGCCGAAACGCTTGCGCAGGTTAGCGCTGAGTCCGTGGTAGACGGAACTGCCGTTCGAGTAATTGGCATCCATGTCCCCAAACGGGATGCAGCCGGATAGCGTTGCAGGATTACAGTTGGTATTGAAGCCGGCGGTGCTGTAGCCCGACTGTTGCAGAAAACCCATGACAGTCGGTACCAGGCCCACACACGCTCCGGCACCGGCCGCAGTCAAAGCGTTGGCGATCGACGCATTCACACCACTGGGGCGGAAAAAATTCATGAGGGCGGCGGAGATCCAAGGCTGTCCACCGGAATTTTGCCCGCATGGGGTAAAGCCGTCTGTCGCGGGGCCGCTGCCGACTCCCAATGGTCCACCGATCGTGGCATACGAATGTGTGGGATCACTCAAGGCCACATTGTAGTTCGCCAACAAAAGGTCGCCACGCTGGGCGCTGGAGTTGATGGGGCGATTGAGATGGCGTCCGCCGTTGAAGTTGTAGGAGAGATTGAAGTCAAAACCTTTGCCCAGGTCTTTCTCGATGCTGAAGTTGGCCTGCTGCGCATAGGCGAACACGAAGTTCTTGGCCTGGGGATAACCGAATGGTTGAAAGAACAGCGGGAACCCGTCCGTAAGATAATTCTGGTTGAGAAACAGGGAGTTCGGGAAGTTGGTCGAGGTGAACTGCTGCTGGTTGGGCAGATAACCCAGCGCTGGAAGCAGCGCCGAAGGCCCGGGAGTACAGTTGGGGTCGTTGACCAAACCCTGGAAAATAGGAATGGCGTTCAGGTTGGCGGGATTTCCTGCGCCGGCGCATGTGCCCAACGCTGGGAAAGCCAGTTGACCGCTGGAAGAACCGTCGGACGCATTTCCCAAGAAATAAAGGCCCAGCAGGGGATGGTCGTAGAAGATTCCATAAGAAGCACGGACGACTGTCTTGCCATCGCCCTTGGGATCCCAGGCTAGCCCCACGCGGGGCTGTACGTGGTTCCAGCCGGTCTGAATGCCCTTCTGCAGTCCCAGGAAGTTATATCCGGCTTCTGCCAGCGGAGTTACGGGTTTGAACGATGGCGGAATCTCGACATCGTAGCGCACGCCATAGTTGAGGGTGAAGTTAGGACGGATTCGCCAGGAATCCTGCCAGAACGCTCCAATAGGAATGTTATGAAACGTGTCGTTCGGGCTGCCGAGACCCTGAACAAAATCTCCGGGTATGCCGGCGCCGTAGGCCTGCACTGGATTCAGAATGGGGAAGGGTTGAGGAAACGCAGCGGCCGAGCCGAAGTCGTAATTTCCGCCGTAGTTGACAGTGAAGGTGGCAGTGAGTGGGAGGTAGTTGAAATCCACGCCGAATTTGGTATCGTGGCGGCCGACGGTCCACGAAAAGTTGTCGGTGAACTGATAGCGCTGCTCGACGCGCTGGATGTAAGAGTACGGCTCGCGTCCGAAGTATCCAAAGCCGGGGATGTTGACCGCTGGATCGGCTCCCGCCGCGATTTGCGTGTTGTAGAAGTACGAGAGTCCGCGGCGCGCATATTGAAATGTGAGTTCATTGATTCGGTTGGTACCGATGGTCCAAGTATCTTTTAGGACGCCGGTGACATCCCGGTAAGTTTGCTCGGAGGTGCGTGAATAAGCGTTCTGCCCGAACGGTTGGTCCTCGCCACTACCCTCGAGACCGGTAACCGTACTTGGGCTCACATTGATCCGCAAGGTCAGGCGATTGTTGCTGCTGAAGTTATGATCGAGACGGAGCGAGTAGAGGCTCGTGCCTTCAAAGACAGGAAAGTTGCCCGACTGCGATCCCAGACTTTGATATGAGGCGGGCACGAAACACGGAGGCGCCGAGCAACTCGTTGCGAAGCCGCTAAGGCCCGGAACGCCGGTTAGGCTGGTTGGCCATACCCCGTTCAGGGCCATTCCTGAAGACGCACCAATCAGGAATACATAGTTGGGTACGCTCGGAGCAATCGCGGCAAACGCGGTGGGGTCGCCGACTGCAAGTTGAGCCAGAGTGCCTCCTGGTTCGAGGAATGCCGCCTGATCGCCTGTCACCGGAATTGTGCCGAAGGGCAGCGGGATCAGTCCTCCGGCGGTTGTCGACGTGTCGAAATTCTGCAAGCCGTAGTACGCGAGGTTGCTGCCCGGGGCGATGCTGGAGAAACCCGTCTCGTGCCGGCGGGTGACTTCGTAAGAGAAATAGTAATACGTCTTGTCCTTCTTGATTGGCCCACCGAAAGCGGCGCCGGCCTGCACTCGGGTGTAGGCGGGATTGGGCACCGTGCTGAACGGGTTCACGGCCTGGAAGTTCCGGTTGCGCAAAAAGCCGAAGACGTCACCATGAAAATCGTTCGATCCTGAACGAGTAATGATGTTGACCACGCCGCCGGAAGCGCGGCCATATTCCGGCGCGTAACCGTTGGTCACGATCTGGAACTCCTGAACCGCTTCCTGGGAAACCGTGGAGCGCACGCCGTTGGTGGAATTGTCAGTGGCATCGGCGCCATCCACGTTCACCAGATTGGAGCGGCCACGCTGCCCGCTTATATTGAGTCCCGACGTAGGTGCGGCGCCGAGGAACGGGGCGTTGTCGCGGACCACCTGGGAATCGGTCAAAGTGAAATTAATGTAATTGCGACCGTTGATAGGAAGATTATCGATGCGGCGCTGGCCGATCGTATCCGTGGTCGACGTGCGCGAGGTCTCCACCAAGTCTGCCTGAGAAGTGACCTCGACAACCTCGCGTCCGGAGGCGAGAGCCAGTGCGACCGGAAGGTCCACCAGACCGCCGACCGTGATGATCACGTCCTTGGCTTCGGCCTTGCCAAAGCCGGGCGCAGCCACAGTAACCGTATAGCCTCCCGGCGGCAGGAGGCGGGCACTGTAGCCGCCCTGGCCGTCGCTGGTGGCGGTGCGTTCCACACCTCTGGCAACGTCGGCTACGGTCACTGTTGCGTTGACAACGACGTTGCCCGCAGGATCCTTCACAGTTACGCGCAGGTCACCGGTGGCCACTCCGCCCTGGCCGAGGGCGATGGAGGAAAGCAAGAGGATGAGCAGTGAGATGGAGAAGGTCTTCAGGGTGCAGACCTTTGTTCGGTTAATCATGTTTCTGTTGATGGTGGTTCTGTAGATCATGGTTCCGCGGATCATACAGTCTCCCTTGACTCCGCCGAGTCGAAAGCGGCGGAGAAAAAACTGCAACAGCGGTTGAGCGAGATACGCACGAAATCCGGGCACAGGGGTCTGCAGGCTGGCACGTCCCCGCTGGTTTTTACACCAGGAAGGGAGAGGAAAACAAGGAAGGAATGAGCAGGGGTGGTGCGCAAGTAAACGGCTGGTTATCGCAGGCACGGCGACGCCGGGCGCCAAAATAGCAGAGGTGCGTCTACCGCGTCTGTGATCAACGTCACGTTTAGGGGGTTGCGGAGAGACGAACCGGCACTGCGGGGTTCTGAAGTCTGCCCAGCAGCATGGCTGCGCCGCTGAGCTGTTCGTAACGGTCAACTACGCGCATGGCCGCGAATCCGGAGTTGGGCCAGGCCAATGCCAGATGAATCCGCAGCAGGGCCACCGTGGTGTTGCGACGAAGCAGCAGTGCGTCATTGACCACTTGTTGCGCAGCTCCAGCAATGCGAGGATCGCCGCTGGCGACAGCGACTTGGCCCACGCGCACCAGCGCGCCGGCGTTGTTCGCCACGACGTGGACATACGCCGCCATAGCGTACAAGCGCTCGCGACGGACGAGGCGGAACTGCGCGGGTGGCAAGCGCCGCCGCAGGTAGTCGTCTTCGGCAGGGTTAATCAGATTGCGGAAAGCTTCGATGTCAACGGGGCAGATCGTCGCCCCTAACCCTGCGCTTTCTCTGGCCTGCAGGGATCGGGCTATGGCCAGACGCAAGATTATGCCCAGAGCAACCACGGCGGCGATGACGAGGATGATGGCCAGAGTCATTTGTGTAGCAAGCGCTCCAGTTCGTGGTTCCAAATCTCAAGGTTGTGCTGAGGCGGCGGAGGATCCTCCGGCCTGGAAATATTCTTTGCGGGGACGAGCAGGTAATAAAACCAAATCAGCACGGAAACGTGATAGGCGGCCATGTTCAGGAAATCGAGAAAAATGCGATATTGCGCAGGGAATTCCCCGTTCGCCATCAGTGCCCAAGTTGCAAGATGTACGGTGGCCGAGACACCCAAGCCCAGTGTGATGCCAAAGGCCGAACGGCTCCAACTGAGCTTGAAGTAAGCCGCAAAGAGAAAGAGGAACAAAATCAGTCCACATTCAATTAGGTAGATCGTCTGCTCAAGAATATGGGCTCCGGAGACGATCCAGTGAATGTTGTCCTTGGGTGTATGAGCGGCAGCCACTGTAGCCAGCAGTACAAGAACCACGCCTACTCCAGTGATGAATGATCTACCCAGCTTGGCCAAGGAGGGGTATAGGCCAAACACTCTGCTGAAAATCTCGCCAATCAAGGCGAACTTTACGAGAGCCTCAACCAACAAACTGCCCCAGGCAATGCGCCAAAACGTGTCGCCACTCACCGACGGGATAACATCGGCGGCGTAAAGCACAAACAATTCGGTCGGAGTTACAACAGCAAAAATCAGAAAGATCGGGTACTGTTCGTGAAGCTTACGCCGCCAAAGCAGGACGGCGAGGAGCAGAAGGAGAAGATTGGGTGCGACCCAGAGATAATGCCAAAGCAATGAGTGCGCCTGCAGCATGGCCGTAGCTGGGCACTATACCGCGACCTGCTGCAGGCGACAAGAGAGTTGCTAATCGTGTCCGGTTTTCGTAACGCTATTCAAAAATTACGGCTTGCACACGCTTGTTCCGCCACAATTAGTTCCGATGGGGGCTCCATCGGCATGAACAACGGTGGGGATTGCCAAAGTGCTGAGGAACATCACAGCTGCTGCTACGACGAGTAGGATTCGCTTCACGGTTGTTTTCTCCTTGTTTTGGAAAATTGAACCGTGATACTTTCATGGCCTCCGCCCGGTGGGATAGATCACTTTCGGGCTTTGACTGTTCGGAATTCGTAACAGAATTCGTAACCAGATGACACTGAAATCTGCTATCCAAGATCTTCGGGAAACCACGCTGGCAGCCGTTTCCGGGTTGCTGGCGAAGTTGGCTTATCTAGGCTCGCTGCGCCGGCGCGAGGGCGGGTATTTGCACTGGGGCATGTCGCTGGTGCATGGGGAGGAGTCGTCGGAGCGCGCGTTGAAGGTAGCTCACACCGAAGTATTGTCCACTGTCCTGCGTACACCGATAGCGGACCTGGTGGAAGACTTGCGCGAGTCGAGCCAGGACAATCAGCAAACCGCAGAGGCGTACGTCGAAGGCATGCGTGAACAATTGACAGCTCTCCTTCCCTCGCCGCAGGATGCGCCCGCCGCCCGCCACCTTAATTCAGTACTGATTGCGCTTTCGAGCCTGGAGAAGAACCGAAAGGCTGCCACTCCGTCAGCTTCATAGCGATCCCCACAACCTGGCCGATGATTTCGGCTTCCTGAGGATGGCGCAGAACCCGGATCGGAACCGGTGACAGGGGATGCGGCTGCAGGATGATGTCATCGCGACGCATGCTGCACCAGCAGCAGGTGTGTCCATCGCGGGTTTCCACAAAGTAGATGGGGCGCTCATACTCGGAGCGCCACGCGCCTTCCACTACTTTATTCCTCGTCTCATCCACCTGAATGAAGCTGCCGGGCGTAAGAATCGGGTACATGGTGAAATCCTGGTGGCCGATGTATCCGTAGGTAAAATCGCTGTGGGCAAATTGGGCCAGATAGGCTAACGGCACGAGGCCCCACTGCTCGACCATACGGCCCAGATTGGCGGTGCGCCGCTGGTCGAAGGCAGGGTCCATGCGGATCGGCATTTGCACGGAGGAGAGTCCGGCGAGCGTTTCGGAGACATGCGACCGTGGCGGGGCAATCATGCCGAGATCGCTAGCCATGTTGTTCATATCGACGCCGTACCACGCCAGCAGTTCCCGCAGGTCGCGCCGGTAGATCACTGCCAGGGTATAAAGGCGAAAGATGCTGGGCAAAACATTCTTGGTTTCAATGTCGGACAAACGGCTCGGAGGAATGGAGAATTCCTCGTTACGATACTTTTCCGCCATGCGCGCACTGGAAGTCTCGACGTCGCGCATGGTCAACCCGAGTTTCTCTCGCAGGGTGCGAAGGCTTTTACCGGCGGGGAGCATGACGCGCCTCCAAGTGCCCGACATCATAGCAGGACGTGCAGTTCTGTGCCATGAATAGTCGAGAATTTTCAGCAGGCGTCGCTTGTTACGATTTCAGAACAGGCCGTACCCGGTGCCGGTAAAGGGAAGCACCGACATCGTCATCGGAAGCTCCCGCACTGTCTGTCGGTCTTGTTGGTTGGAATTTCGCCGCGTTTGTTCGGATTTCGTAACAAGCCCAGAGCAAGCTGGCGAACCCTCAATCGCGACTGAGTTCCTAATCGAAGACTTCGGTTACACCGGCGGAGGGATTTCTTACCCTGAGGCTAGTTCGCGCGCTCGATCCCGGCTTCTTCTTTCTCGGTTGTCTTACAGGCCCAAGCCATGCGTGGCGTATTGTGCGCGATCCCAACATGTCCCTGTGCATTCAGCACAATAATGCCGCCGTGACCATTCAATCGCTGCTTCAGGTAATTCATGGCTTCTTGCGCCGCCCACTCCGGCAGGTTCCCGGCTGCCACGCGATCGGCGGTCCACTTGGCCAGCACCAGCTTCATAATCGGCTCACCCCAACCCGTGGTCGACACGGCCGCGCTTAAATTGTCCGCATAACAACCGGATCCGATCAGGGACGAATCCCCGAGCCGTCCCGGAGCCTTGTTCAACGTGCCTCCCGTGGAAGTAGCCGCAGCAATGTTGCCCGCCCGGTCGAGTGCCACCGCGCCCACCGTGTCGTGCGAAATCTCCGGCGCGAACAAATCGTTCCCGTCTTCTTTCGAACCCCGCTTCGCCGCTCCCCTCTGATACTCGCGCAACCGCTCCACCTCGCGCGCGATTACCAACTCTTCATTCGCGCATAATTCCACGCCATGCTCGGCCGCAAACCGCTCCGCGCCTTCGCCCACAAAATACACATGCGGACTCTCACTCAAAATCTTCCGCGCCGCCCTCACCGGATTCCGCACCCGCTCCACGCACCCCACACCGCCGGCCCGCAACGTAGCGCCGTCCATGATCAGCGCATCGAGCTGCACCTTGCCATCGCGATTGAGAAAACTCCCTCGCCCGGCGTCGAAGGTCTCGTCATCTTCCATGACGACAACGGCCGCCTCGACTGCGTCCAGCGCGGCCCCGCCGCGCTGCAGCACGCGCCAGCCGGTCGCCAGTGCATTCCGCACACCACGCAGGTGCGCCTCCACCATGTCGTCAGGGATGGCCCAGGCGCCACCGTGCACTACGAGTACGGGATCAGTCGGCAAAAATTTTCTCAGAAGGAAGTGAAATGACCGAATAGTCTAGCACTGCGAAGAGGTTACGAAACAGGACGGGCGGGCTACGCTGCCTGCCCGGCCTTGGCTGCGGCATTCGGCGGATCTTGGGTGCGGGTCCAGGTGTAGCGCATGCGGTGAATTACTGTCAGGGTCGACAGCACCGCGATTACCCACAGCACTGGCGCCATGCGGTTGAAGAGGGCGCCGATAATCACCAGCACCAGTCGCTCCGGACGTTCCATGAATCCCACGCGGCAGCTTCCGATCAGCGATTCGGCGCGGGCGCGCGTGTAGCTTACCATGATGGCGCTGACCATCACGAAAGCGGTAAGCACGACGTAGAAGAACCGGTCGCCGCGCGCATAGAAGATCAGCAGGCCCAGGAACTGCGACGCGTCACTGTAGCGGTCGACTACGGAATCGAAAAACGCTCCAAAGCGCGTGACCCGGTTGTTGGCACGGGCCACTGCGCCATCGACGAGATCGAAAAATCCTGAGCCGATGATCACCAGACCTGCGTAGAAGAACAAGCGGCGCTGAGTCAAAGCTGTGGCAGAACCAAACAGAATCGCAGCCCAGGTATTCACCACCAGCCCCATAAAAGTGAGCACGTTGGGATTGATGCGCGACAGCGCGAGCCAGCGGACGATGGTATCGAGCAGTACGCCACAGGAGCGTCCGAAGGCACTGGTCCAACTATGCCACGACATCAGGCGCCCGCCTTCTCGGGCTCGGCCTCGTCGTGGATGGTGGTCAGGCTCAGGATTTCCAGTTCGCGCTTGCCGTTGGGCGTGATCACGGTGGCTTCGTCGCCTACCTTCTTATTGAGCAGTGCGCGGCCGATGGGTGACGTGGTCGAGATTTTTCCCGCGCCTACGTCGGACTCTTCGCTCGTGACCAGCTTGTACTCGATCTCTTCATTCTTCGAGCTGTCGTAGACCTTGACGGTGGACCCGAGGCCCACTTTGTCCTTGGGGATGTTGTTCATGTTGGTCAGGGACAGGTCGGCCAGGCGCTTGCCGAGCTGGCGGAAGCGCGCCTTGACGAATTCCTGGCGCTGCTTGGCCATGTGATACTCGGCGTTCTCGCTGAGGTCGCCAAGAGCCGCGGCCCGCTTGATTTCTTTCGGCAGCTCGTGGACCAGTTCGTGCTCGAGCGCATCGACTTCTTCCTGCAGTTTCTTTCGGAGTTGGTCAGTCATTCGTACGGTACCGCTCTGCAGATTATAAACCTGTTGCGAATCTGCTGGGCTGCGCGGAGTTTCCCGGCAGGAAGTCTGGAGCTCCCTGCAGGAATATCCGGGCTGGCGGAATTTGAATGGATCGACTTGG
This sequence comes from uncultured Acidobacteriaceae bacterium, assembly GCA_963786075.1. Taxonomy (GTDB): domain Bacteria; phylum Acidobacteriota; class Terriglobia; order Terriglobales; family Acidobacteriaceae; genus Sulfotelmatobacter. The sequence goes on from CAWAYA010000021.1 coordinate 43,683, forward strand.
GTTTCGTGCCCATTCTGAGGGCATGAAACCGATCGAGAAAGTCCTATTCACGCTGGTGTTGGCAGGGGCGCAGCTTTGGGCGCAAGCGAACCCGCAGGATCCTCTGCACGAGGCTTACGTCTTCGAGAAACAGGGGCAGTATGACAAAGCCGTCGCCATAGCCAAAGAGCTTGCCGACTCGGGCCGCGTGAGTGGCGTCGAACTTGGCAGAGCCTGGAACGTGCTTGGGGTGGTCTACACGCAGCAGGGAAAATTGATGGAAGCGCAGAATGCTTTCGAGCGTTCGCTCCAGATTTTTGGCCAGGAACCGCAATTCGTGACTGACTATGCCGCAGCCCTGCAGAACTACGGAGAGCTTTACAACGATAGCGGGCAAAGGGCGATTGCGGGGAAGATGTGGAGGAAGGCACTCGATTTACTCCGGCAATCTGGCGACCACGCGGGCGTTGCCCGGTCTGTTACTTACCTAGCTGGGTTGGCACTTGCGCAAAACCAGATCGCCAGCGCCAGGAAGTACTTACAGAGCGCAGCCGAGGAAATGAAATTGACTCACGACATGATCGATGACGATTTGGTTTTCATCTATGAGACGCAGGCATGGCTGCAGCGGGCCGAGGGGCATTCTTCCGCGGCGGTCGCGGGTTATCAGCGCTCACTGGAACTTTGCAAACGGATCTACGGCGAAGACCATTGGAAGACTGGGTGGGACTACATGCTCCGAGGCAAGGCGTATGCGCAGTCCGGAGATACCGAGAAGGCGCTCGTCGACATGCGGGATGGGCTTGTCATTATGGAGCAGGCGTTGGGCCGCAAGAATCCCAGATATTTTGTGGCCCAGATTGCTTATGCCGCGGTTCTGGATCAAGCTGGATTGAGGGAACAGGCGGCGCAATGGCGAGCCGCAGCAGAGCAGGCTCAGAAAGATTTTTATCGCAGCCAATGCGTAAGTTGTACCATCAACGTCGCGGCCTTCCGATAGGAGGAACCTTGTGAGTTCTGTTGAGACCCTATCTTCCTGCGAGGTTGCGCCAGCGCCTCCTAAAGCGGGTACCGGCGGCCTTATCCCGCAAGCTGGAGTCATTCCGATCGCGATTGCCGGTGTGCTGGCTTTAGCCACGACCGTTGAATGCTCCGTCTCCATTGCATCGTGGTTTCGAGCACTGCTTTACGGGGCGGTCCTGTGGTTGTGGTGGGCGGGTGCAGCGGAGGTTTTATGGCGAGCCGGTAAACGCTGGCCGTCGGCTCTAAAAGTGTCTGCGGCCAATGCGGGTGTGCAGTTAGTCGCCGCGGCTATTGTGGCTGTGCTGCATCTGGCGACCTTGCAGGTTACGGCACACTGGATCGCGCACGTGGGATCGGATGCCCAGAGAGAAGTATACGGCCAACTGTCTTTCTTCAACCTTGGCCGCATCGGCGTCGAGTTTTTAATGTACGGCTTGGTTTGGTTCGCCTGCGCAGCACTGCACACGCAACTGGCCGCGCAGCGGGATGCGATGCGGTCCCTGCAGTTGGAGCGCCAGCTTTCGAGCGCACATCTGCGCGCCTTGCAGATGCAACTAGAGCCGCACTTCCTGTTCAATGCGCTGAATGCCGTAGCCGCCTTGATGGATCTCGACCGCAAGCAGGAGGCCCTCGAGACCCTGGAGCACCTGAATACCATCCTCAAGACTGGGTTGAAGAGAAACACTCCCAGCAAGATTCCGCTGGCCCAGGAATTGGAAATTGTGGAGAGCTATCTCGCGATAGAACGTGTGCGTTTCGCCGACCGGCTTCGCGTCGATATGAATCTCGATCCCAATGCGCTGGATGGACTCGTTCCCTGTTTTCTTCTGCAACCGATCATAGAGAATGCGATTCGGCACGGCATCGCGCAGTGCGAGAACGATGGGTGCATCCAGACTTCGGCAAGGCGGGTTGGAACTCACATGCAATTGGAAGTGCGCGACAACGGGCCGGGATTGAACGGAAAGTCACATCCCGGGTTCGGTATAGGCCTGAGCAACACGCGAGAGAGGCTGAACCATTTCTATCAGGACGACTTTGAGCTTCGCGCCCGCCAGCCCACGTCCGGTGGCTTCGAGGTTCTGATTACCATCCCTTATGAGCGGAAAGCCCCGTGAACTTGAGGACCCCGTGAAGTTGAGGACGCTGATAGCCGACGACGAGCCTTTAGCCAGGGAGCGGCTGAAACAACTGCTTGCGCCGGACCCGGAAATAGAAATCGCGGGAGAATGCAGGAACGGTAATGAGGTCGTCACCGCGCTGAAGGGAACTCAAATCGATTTGCTTTTTCTCGATATTCAGATGCCGGGCAGCAGCGGTTTCGATGTGATCGAAAGCGTCGGTCCGCGGAATATGCCCCTGACTGTGTTCGTAACCGCGCACAGCCAATTCGCGGTGGAAGCATTTGCGGTGCATGCCTTGCACTATCTCGTAAAGCCGGTGGACCGGGGGCACCTCGAAGAGGCGGTGTCGCGAGTAAAAGAAAGGGTCCGGCTGCAGGAAACATTTGCCGCCCGCCAGGAAATCTATTCCGTCCTGGAGGCTCTGCAGGGGCCGGCCGCGAGGCCGAGCTATCCAGAGCGGCTGCTGGCGAAGAGTGGGAACAAGGACTCGGTTGTGCCTGTAAGCGAGATCGAGTGGATCGAAGCAGCGGACTATTACGTGTGCCTGCACGCGGGAGGCAAGAGACATTTGCTGCGGGAAAGCATAAAAGCGCTCAGTGCCAAGCTGGATCCTGGCAAATTTGTGCGGCTGCATCGGTCGGCGATCGTTAATATCGAGCATGTGCGCGAGATTCATCGCGACGGCCGGGCCGAGGGATGGGTCCTGTTAACAACTGGCGAGCGGGTTCGCATGAATCGGACCGGCTGGCAGAAATTGATTGCCCTGAATAGCCTCTGACGCTGACCAGCCTCGGTGCGTCTGGCTGGACAGCCGAGGCGGCGTCCCCACGTGGTTGTTCCCACTTCGGAAAGTTGAATCAGGCCTGGAACTCGGAGGCTTCTGGGAAACGGAGTTTGCACTTGGCGAGAGCGAATGCGAGGAGTTCCTCGATCTTGGTCTCTTCGCAGTTGCGCGACATGGCGAGTTCGCTGACCAGGAGATACCGGGCGCGCTCGAGCATCTTCTTTTCGCGGAAGGATAGAGGCTTGGATTGGTGGAGGGCGATCAGGTTCTTCAGGACTCCGGCGACCTCGAACAGGGAACCGGTGCGCATGCGGTCGGAATTTTCCTTGAAGCGGTCTTTCCAGTCGGCGGTGCTGAGATCGTCGGAGATGGCGAGGAAGTCGAGGATTTTCTGCACCTCGCCGTTGCGGACGACGCGGCGAATACCCACGCTCCCAACATTATTGCAGGGCACCATAACCTTCAGGCTGCTGGCTTTGATGTTGAGAAGATAGAACTTCTCCACCGTGGCGCCGATGGAGCGGCTGCTGATCTGTTCGATGACACCGACACCGTGGTTGGGGTAGACGACCTTGTCGCCGATGTGAAAGTTCAGGTCCGCACTACTCATAAAAGGCACCCGGGAAGGAGTTAGGGTCTAGTGGGGAGAAGCGTTGTCGTTACTATAAACAGGTTACGCCGAAGCCGGCCGAAAGGCAAGATTGGTGCGGGCTAGGGGCTATGGAATATTTTCGGGAGGGGTCCATGTGGACTTAGACCGGCAAGAACGAGATTGTAAGTTGCTGTTTTTATGACGGTTACAAGCTTCGCTGAGGTTGGAGTCAGTTCCCTGGACCGATCCTCGGAAGGGTTGCGGCGGGATCTGGAGGGTACCGCTTATAATCGCGCCGTGAGCTCGGAAGTCAGAAAATCGGACGGGCCGACCGGGCGAATCCTGGGGCTGGACGTAGGGTCCCGGCGGATTGGCATCGCGGTTTCGGATCCGCTGGGGATCACAGCTCAAGGTTTGGAGACCCTGCAGCGCCGGAACAAGCGGCACGATCTGGCTGCGCTGGAGCAGGTGATCCGCGAGTACGCCGTGCGGGAAATAGTGGTCGGCCTCCCTCTGCGCATGAGTGGCGCGGAAGGCACGCAATCGGAAAAGATGCAGGTGTTTGCGGAAGAACTGCGGAAGCGATTCCGTTTGCCGGTGCACTTGTGGGATGAGCGGTTGACCTCGGCGGAAGCGAACCGCCTGCTGCGCGAGACGGAAATGTCGATCGAAAAGCGCGCCAAGGCAGTGGACCGGATGGCGGCGGTCTTGATTTTGCAGGGCTGGATGGAAAGGCGGCGAGACTGAGGACTGGCCCGGGGCTGCCCGTTTTACTTTCCGCGCATAGCACGACGGTAAGCGGCCACATTCTTGTCGTGTTCTTCCATCGTTCGGGCGAAACGATGGTGGCCTGCAGCGTCGGCGACAAAATAGTAATAGTCGCTTTGGGCCGGATTCATGGCCGCTTCGAGAGCGCTTTTGCCGGGATTACCGATAGGACCAGGAGGAAGACCGGTGTGCGTGTAAGTGTTGTAGGGCGAGTTGAAGCGCATGTCGTCGTGATGCAGCGCTCCTGTGTAGGTTCCCGCCAGGAGCTCGGCATAAATAATGCTGGGGTCGGCGTCGAGCGCGATCTTCTTTGCGAGACGGTTGTAGTAAACGCTGGCCACTAGCGGGCGCTCCTCGGCGACAGCAGTTTCTTTTTCGATGATCGAGGCCATGATCACGGTAGTTTCGATCGGTAGTGGAATGTGACTGACGGCAAATCCTCCGCCGTGTGCGACATCGATCAACCCGATCTGATTTGCAACCTGGCGGAACTGCCTGACCATGGTTGCCGCAATCTCGTGCATGGTTTGCATGCGGCTGAACTCGTAAGTGTCCGGAAAGAGGTAGCCCTCTAGAGAAGGCGCGTCCGGCGCCAGGTCGGCGATGAGCGCGGTATCGGATTGCGCCACTTTCAGGAAGTCATCCGCGGGGCCGAGCCCTGCGGCTTCGACGGCGCGAGCGATGTCAAACATGGTGAAGCCTTCCGGAACGACGACCGTGCGGAAATAAACATCGCCGCGCCGCAGACGCTTTTGCAGGTCGATGATGTTCGCTGGCTTCTCGAAGAGATATTCCCCAGCCTTGAGCGAACGGTGGCGATGGAAGTAGTGCCAGAGTATGAATGCTTTCTCGCTGCGAATAACTCCTGCAGACTTGAGCTCGGCGGCGATGCGGTGGGTGGAGTAGCCCGAGCGCAGCATCACGAAGGTTTTCCCGGGAGGTTCAACCGGGGTCAGCAGCGCCCAGGCGAACCAGCCGGCAAGCGCGAGCACCGCGACGAAGATGAGCCCCAAAATCTTACGCACGATGGCCTCAGTTTAGATGATGGGGGAAAACCTGCGTAGCTGACTTTAGTAAGATGTTGAACTCAAGCGCCCCGGCGACTCCCGCGGCCCACTATTAGCGATTTGAGGTCTTCGCGAGTTTTGCACCCTTTCCGGCGGGGTATACTCAAATGTTCTGGGAGTTATTCGATATTTCATGAGACGTACTTCGCCCTTTTGGGCCTTGGCTTTGTTCCTGGCGGTGCTGCCCACGACGGGCTGTTTGTTCCGGACGCGGCCGGTGGAGGAGACGTACTCCAAGGCTCCGCTTCGGGAATCGTCCCAGTCGGGCTTGATTGACAGCATCAATCAGCAGGCGGAGAAGATCCAGTCGCTGAAGGCGACGGTGGATATAGATACGTCCGTTGGTGGGGCGAAGAAAGGCCACCAAACCGATTACAAAGAGATTCGCGGCTACGTGCTGGCGCGCAAGCCGGCGATGCTGCACATGATCGGATTATTGCCGATCGTGCGAACTACTGCCTTCGACATGGTGAGCAACGGGCAGGAGTTCAAGCTGTGGATCCCTCCGAAAAACCGTTTTGTAATGGGCCGGAACGATGTCCAAACCCATAACGCGGACCAGCCAATGGAAAGCATCCGGCCACAAGATATCTACGATGCGCTGCTGATCCGACCAATCGACCCAGAGCATGAGATTGCGGTGCTGGAGAATGGCGAGGAGATTCTGCATGACGCCAAGGGCCACCGCGTTCTGCAGGATGACTACGAACTGGTGGTGATTCGAAAAGACGAGCAGGGGTGGAGGCTCGCGCGCAAGATCGTCTTCAGCCGCACCGATCTCAAGCCGCATCGCGAGTACATTTATGACAAGCAGGGCAACCTGGTAACCGACGCCCGCTATGCGGACTACAAAGATTACGATGGCATCAGCTTTCCTTCGCGCATCGAGATTTTCCGGCCGCAGGAGGAGTACGACATCACACTGAATGTGTTGAAGCAGGAGATCAATACGCCGCTGCGCGACGAGCAGTTTGTTCTGGAGCAGCCGCCCGGGGCAGAGGTCGTGCGTCTGGATCAGCCGTTGCCCCGGGCCGCCGCACCGCCACAAGGCGAGGACCGCCCCTAGAAAGATCATCCTCAGAAGGATCGTTTGTAGAAAGGCTCGCCGAGTGAGCGCTGCCGGTTTTTACCGTATCCGTCATGATGAACAAAATGATTGTCGCCAACCTGGTGCATCGGCCGATCCGGTCGCTGATCAGCATTGTGGCGATTGCGCTCGAAGTGGCGCTGATTCTACTCATCGCGGGACTGTGCTACGGCATCTTGAATGACTCGAAGAACCGTACCGCGGGTATTGGCGCGGACGTGATTGTGCAGCCGCCCGGCTCTTCTTTCTTAGCTGGGATCAGCGGCGCGCCCGTTCCCGTCAAGGTGGCCGACATCCTTCGCCGCATGCCTCACGTCAAGGTGGCGAGCCCCGTGATCTGGGCACTCTCCACTGCAGGAGCGCTGGAAGTGATCGACGGAATCGATCTGCCTAGCTTTGAGGCTCTGGGTGGTCCATTCCAGTATGTGGCAGGAGGGCCGTTTCGGGGTCCGAACGACATTCTGGTGGATAACTACATCGCGCGGCAGAAGCACGTGAAGGTGGGTGACACCATGGAGGTTCTGAACCATAACTTTCGCGTGGCGGGGATTGTCGAGAACGGCCGGGGCGCGCGCAAGTTCTTGCCCATCGCAGCACTTCAGGATTTGATTGGGGCGAAAGATAAAGCCTCAGTCTTTTACTTGAAACTCGACGACCCGGCCAATGCCGATGAGGTGGTGAAAGAAGTAAAGAGTCAGCCCGGCATGGAGAAATACACCGTGCAGTCGACTGACGAATACCTCAGCATGATGACACCCAGCCATCTGCCAGGGTTCCGGCCATTCATTGGCGTGGTGATTGGGGTGAGCCTGATCATCGGCTTTCTGGTGATTTTCCAGTCGATGTATGCGGCCGTGATGGAGCGCACGCGCGAGATCGGGATCTTGAAGGCCATGGGTGCGTCAAAGGGTTACATTGTGACCGCTATTCTGCGGGAAACAGGCTTGCTGGCCGTGGCCGGAATCGTGCTGGGCATCCTTTTCAGTCTGGCAGCGAGCTGGGCGATTCGGCATCGTTTTCCCTTGGTGCAGGTGGTGGTGAGCGCGGACTGGATTGGCTGGTCCATGTTGGTGGCGGTGTTGGGAGCAATCGCAGGCGCGCTCTACCCGGCCTTCAAGGCAGCGGGGAAAGATCCGATTGAGGCGCTGGCGTACGAATAGATCTTGGAATGCAGTTGGCTCCTTCCACTGTGGATGATTCCTCTGATCCCGGCTGGTCGTTGCCTTTGTTAACTCTGCGTTGACAATCCCCCGCAGGCTCCGGTATCTTAAAGACTTTGGGAAGTCTCGCGGTTGCCCGCCTGATGGTCTGGCGTCCTCGCCGGGGAATCAACGAGCGGTCTTCTTTAGTTATATTCAATCGCGTTTCAGCTTTTTTTCATTCTGGGAGAGTTCCGATGTCAACCTATTTCCCCAAAGCGGGGGAAATTGTGCGCAAGTGGTACGTCGTGGATGCGGAAGGGCAGACGCTCGGGCGTCTGGCCTCGCAAGTGGCACGCATCCTCATGGGCAAAGAAAACCCGCAGTACACGCCTTTTCTGGATACTGGCGATCACGTGATTGTGGTGAACGCTGAGAAGATTCGAACCACCGGCATGAAGTCGGAGCAGAAGCAGTATCACCACTACACTGGCTATCCGGGCGGGCTGCGCACTGAAGATTATCGCAAGCGTTTGGCGCGCAAGCCGGAGAAAATTATTGAAGACGCGGTGCGCCGCATGTTGCCGAAGAACAAGCTCGCAGCGCACATGTTGTCGAAGCTGAATGTTTACAAGGGCGACAAGCATCCGCACGAGGCGCAGAAGCCGCAGGATTTCAAGTTGGAAGTGCGGGCGTAGCAAGAGCAGTTAATCGGGAGATCCTTCGCTCCGCCTGAAAAGCGGCTGCGCTCAGGATGACAAGGTTTCGAGACGAAGCTCGCTTCTGGGGATTCAAGCTAGAAGCTAAGAGCTAGGAGCTAAAAGCAGCATGGCGGAATTGGTTCAGTACTACGGAACAGGCAGGCGGAAGCGGGCGATCGCGCGAGTGTATCTGCGTCCGGGCAGCGGCGATTTCAAGGTGAATGGCCGTGCGTTCGAAGAATATTTTGTGACTCCGGCGCAGCGCTCGGCGGCGAAGGCGCCGTTGGCCTCCACGGATACGGCAGCCTCGTTCAACATTGTCGCCAACGTGCTGGGTGGCGGAGTCCGCGGGCAGGCCGATGCAGTCAAGCTCGGCATCGCGCGCGCTTTGATGCAATTCAACGTGGAACTGCGCGGCAAGCTCAAGTCCGAGGGCCTCGTGACTCGTGACTCGCGCGGCAAAGAGCGCAAGAAGTACGGGCAGAAGGGCGCCCGCAAGCGCTTCCAGTTCTCGAAGAGATAGTTTCAAGGTTTCAAAGTTTCAAGGTCTTTCGGCGATCGAATGGTCAGTCTGAAACCTTGAAACCTTAGAAACCTTGAAACCTGAGTTTAAGGTGTTCAATTCTTCCCGAGCCTCGCGGCGCGGGGACGGGAATGGCAATCGGGAAGGAAAGTTTCAAGTTTCTAAGGCTTCAAGGTTTCAAAGAAGAAAGGCGCAGCGACGCGCGAACTTTGAAACATTGCAACCTTGAAACTCTGAAACCTTGAGTTCCCGATGCAGACTTAACAAGGAGGTTCATTGGCTACTATCACCATGAAGGAGTTGCTCGAAGCAGGTGTTCACTTCGGGCACCAGACCAAGCGCTGGAATCCCAAGATGAAGGAATACATCTTCGGCGAGCGCAACGGGATCTACATCATCGATCTGCAGAAGACGCTGAAGATGTTCAAAGAGGCGTCGAAGTTCGTGCAGGAACTGGCGGCCGACGGCAAGATTGTGCTGTTCGTGGGAACCAAGCGCCAGGCGCAGGATGCGATTGCCGAAGAGGCGACGAAGTGCGGCGGTTTCTACATCAACCAGCGCTGGCTGGGCGGCTTGCTCACCAACTGGGTTACGGTGCAGAAGTCGGTGAAGCGACTGAAGGAACTCGACGAGATGGCTACGGATGGCCGCTATGAGTTGCTGCCGAAAAAAGAAGTGATCAAGCTGGAACGCGAGCGCAAGCATTTGCAGGCCAACCTGGCGGGTATTAAGAATATGAGCCGGTTGCCGGATGCGGTGTTTGTGATTGACTCGAACAAGGAACAAATCGCAGTTCGAGAAGCCCGCAAGCTGGGCATTCCGGTGGTCGCAGTGGTGGATACGAATTGCGATCCCAGCGAAGTGGATTATGTGATTCCGGGCAACGACGATGCGCTGCGCGCGATCCGGCTGTTTACTTCGAAGATTTCGGAGTCCATCGCTGAGGGCGCGCAGTTGATGACCGACAAGCAGGTTGCCGACATGACGGCGGCGACCGAACAGGCGCAGGCCCGGGAATTACAGCAGGCGGAAGATGCGGCGGCTGCGCTCGAAATTCGCGCCCAGGAAGCTGCGGCAGCCTCTGATCTGGCGGATATTGGCGAGAATATCAGCATGGAAGAAGTGCTGGGTCCGGGGACGCATAAGAAGCCAGTTGCGAACGAAGACGGCGACGTTCCGATCAAGGTGGAGAGCCAGACGGTCTGAAAGCAGTGGCCAGCGGTCAGTGATCAGTGGCCAGTCAGGACAAACCGGGCGTTCGAAATCAGACCCGCGCGGGTCATGCATAGAAAATTCCCGGCGCGGGTCAAAGTTTGTAGGGCAAGGTTTCAAAGTCTCAAGGTTTCAGAGTTGCAAAGTTCATGCGGATGCCGCGGTCTTTGCAACCTTGAAACTCTGAAACCTTGAAACCTCGGTATGAACCCAGAATTCATAAGGAATCTCAATCAATGAGCACTACTATGGCAAATATTTCTGCAGCGCAAGTGAAAGACCTCCGAGAGAAAACCGGAGCACCGATGATGGACTGCAAACAGGCCCTGACCGAAGCGAAGGGCGATATGGAGCAGGCGGTCGTCATTCTGCGCAAGAAGGGCGTTTCGGTTGCCGCCAAGAAGGCCACGCGCGTGACTAGCGAAGGCGCGGTGGCCAGCTATATCCATGCCGGCGGCAAGATTGGCGTGCTGGTCGAGGTGAACTGCGAGAGCGATTTCGTGGCGCGCACCGACGATTTCAAAGAACTGGTGCACGATATCGCGATGCACATTGCGGCCAGCGACCCGAAGTACGTCCGCAAGGAGGACGTGACGGCGGCGGACTTTGCGCGCGAGAAGGATATCTTTCTCGCGCAGGCCGTGGCCTCCGGCAAGCCGCAGAATATTGCGGAGAAGATGGTTGCAGGCAAGATGGAAAAGTTCTACGAGGAAGTCTGCCTTCTGGAGCAGCCTTTCATCAAGGACCAGACCCAGTCGATCGCGCAGCTCATCGCGGCGAAGATCGGCAAGTTGGCCGAGAACATCAGCGTCCGGCGCTTCGCGCGCTTCAAAGTAGGTGATGCGGGTGAGACGGTCGCCGTCACCAAGCCGACAGAACAGAAAGCTGAATAATTTTAGGGCGCCTGCGGGCGCCTTTTTTTTGTTTGCGCGGGCTTCTACGCTCGCTAGCCGGCGGGACGCCGGCGCCACAACCTTATGGAAACCCCTGCCTTCAAACGCGTTCTGCTCAAGCTTTCCGGAGAGGCCCTCGCTGCGAATCAGGGCTTTGGTGTGGACACGGCTCGCATCCACGAGGTCGCGGCCGAACTCGCCGACGTGCACAAGCTGGGCGTGCAGCTCGCGATCGTGGTGGGCGGCGGCAACTTCTTTCGCGGCGTGGCCGACCAGGCGCGCGACATGGATCGCGTCTCTGCCGATCACATGGGAATGCTCGCTACGGTGATCAACGCGCTGGCGCTGCAGGATGCACTGGAAAAGCAGAAAGTCTACACTCGCGTGCAATCCGCGATTGAGATGAAACAGGTGGCGGAGCCGTTCATCCGACGGCGCGCCATCCGGCATCTGGAAAAAGGGCGGGTCGTGATTTTCGCTGGCGGGACCGGGAACCCGTATTTTTCGACGGATACGGCGGCTTCCTTACGCGCCATGGAAATTAAGGCGGATGTGATTCTGAAAGCCACCAAGGTCGATGGAATCTACGATGCCGATCCGATGAAGGTTGACGGCGCCAAGAAGTTCAACCACATCTCCTACATGGATGTTCTGAAGCTCGGGCTGAAAGTGATGGATTCCACCGCCATCAGTCTGTGCAAAGACAACAACCTGCCCATCATCGTCTTCAATCTGAATCAGCATGGCAACATTCGCCGCGTGGTCAGCGGAGAAAACATCGGTTCCCGGGTCAGTGCTTAGAAATTTTGGCCACGGATTCATACCGATTCACGGGGATTTTTTTTCTCTCGTTCTGATCCGTGGTAATCCGCGAAAATCCGTGGCAGATTTCTTTTGGGTTTATAATTCAGCGTTTTGATTTTTTAATGTCTTACGGAGTTGACCGATATGGCTCAAGCCAGCATGGCCGCGATTCCCGGCCTGAAAGAAACTTACGTTCAACTGAAGACGCGGATGGAAAAAGCCGTGGAAGATTTTCGCAAGGCAATGGCGGCCACGCGTACCGGGCGCGCTTCGGTGCACATGCTCGACAGCGTGAACGTCGACTATTACGGCTCGCAGATGCCGTTGAACCAGATTGCGCAGGTGCACGCGCCCGAGCCGCAGATGATCACGGTACAGCCCTTTGATCCGTCGCAGGTGGGTGCGATCGAGAAGGCGATTCGCTCTGCCGAACTGGGGCTCAATCCCATGAACGACGGCAAGTTGATCCGCGTCCCCGTGCCGGCCCTGACCCAGGAACGCCGCCAGGAAATGGTGAAGCATCTCCACAGAGTGCTCGAAGAGCATCGCACCGCGGTGCGAAATATTCGCCGCGACGGCAACGACGCTATTAAGAAGGCAATGAAAGATAAGAAGATCACCGAGGACGACGAGAAGCGCTCGCTCGAGGAGATCCAGAAACTCACTGACGACGAAATCAAGAAGATGGAAGAGATGAGCAAAGCCAAAGAGAAGGAAGTTCTGGAGTTGAAATAGAAGGAATCGATTCTTACATTGAATTGAATTCAGGGCATCCGAAGCGTGCGGATGCCCTTTGTGCTGCGCAGGTCATCCTCCCCTTATAATCAAGAGGCCGTGAAGATTATGAAGAACGTGGTCCATGCCGCGTGTCCGCACGATTGCCCCGATGCCTGCGGGGTGTTAATCACGGTTGAGGACGGCCGCGCCACGAAGATTCAGGGTGATCCGGGGCATCCTGTAACCCGGGGATTTCTGTGCGCCAAAGTGGCCAAGTATCTGGACCGGGTGTATTCGCCGGATCGGGTGTTGTATCCGATGCGGAGGATTGCAGCAAAGGGGCTTGCCCCTGCGAACGCGGGCGAGGGCGCCCGCGCCACACGAACCTGGCAGCGTATTTCCTGGGACGAAGCCCTCGATGAGATTGCGTCGCGCTTTCGCGCGATTATCTCCGAGTTCGGCAGCGAGGCGATTCTGCCTTATTCCTACGGCGGAACGCTGGGAGCGCTGAACGGCGGCTCCATGGATCGCAGATTCTTCCAACGCCTCGGCGCTTCGGAACTCGAGCGCACGATCTGTTCCTCGGCGGGCGAGGCTGGGCTTGAATCTGTTATGGGCGTGAAGCTTGGCACCGAACCCGAGCAGTTCATCCACTCCCGTTACATCATTGCCTGGGCTTCGAACATTCACGGAAATAATGTTCACCTTTGGCCGTTCATCGTGGAGGCGCGTCGCCGGGGTGCGAAGCTGGTAGTGATCGACCCTTACCGCACGCGCACTGCGGCGTGCGCCGACTGGTATCTTCCCATCAATCCCGGCACCGACGCTGCGCTGGCTCTAGCCATGATGCATGTGATCATCGGCGAAGGTTTGCACGATGCCGATTATGTGGCGAAACACACGTTGGGTTTCGACCAGCTGTGCGAGAAGGTGAAGGCATATCCGCCGGAGCGTGCGGCGCAGTGGACGGGGATTGCGGCCGAAGATATTCGCAAGCTGGCGCGTGAATATGCCACCGTGCGGCCTTCGGTAATTCGGGTCAACTATGGCGTGCAGCGCTCCGAAGGCGGCGGGACGGCCATGCGCGCGATCTCAATGCTGCCTTGCATTATCGGATCGTTGAAAGAAGCGGGTGGCGGCATCCATCTCTCCACCAGCGGCGCGTTTGACCTGAACAAAGATGCATTGCGGCGGCCTGACCTCAAGCCCAACGGGCTTGAACGTCCTCCGCGTATGGTCAATATGGTTCGACTGGGTGAGGCGCTGAACACGCTCGACGATCCACCGGTGAAGGCTCTGTTTGTTTATAACTCAAATCCGGCAGCGGTTTGTCCGAATCACAATGAAGTGGTTCGCGGGCTCAAGCGCACCGACTTGTTCACTGTGGTTCACGAGCAGTTTTTCACTGACACCACCGACTATGCCGACATTGTGTTGCCGGCGACGACGTTCTTCGAACACAAGGATTTGCAGGCTGCCTACGGCCACTACTATCTGCAAATATCAGATCAGGCGATCGAGCCGTTGGGGGGGTGCCGCGCGAATGTGGAAGTGTTTCGAGCGCTGGCCGAGCGCATGGGATTCCGGGACTCGTGCTTCAGCGAGAGCATCGACGAGATGATCGACGGCGCGCTCGCCTCCAAGAATCCATGGCTCGAGGGCATCAGCCGGGAGCGGTTGGAGCAGGAACGGCAGGTGCGGCTGAACTTCAATGGTCAGCGGTCAGAGGCCAGTAGCCAGCCAGAACCATTTCTTCCTTTCGCTAACGGCAACTTCCGCACGCCTTCGGGCAAAGCCGAACTTTACAGCGAAGCGATGAAGGCGTTGGGGCTGGATCCGGTTGCGGAGTTTACGCCCCCGGAAGAATCGCGGCATGGGAAGCAGGGAAGCTCCTTCCCGCTGGAACTTCTCGCCCGCAAGGCTGACAACTTCATGAATTCAACTTTTGCGAACCAGCCTTCGGTCGAGCAGATGGAAGAGACAAATCTGCTGGAGATTCATTCCACCGATGCCCGGGCGCGTGGAATTGCCGACGGCGAAGCGGTGAGGGTGTTCAACCGTCGAGGAGAAATTTTCTTGAAAGCCCGAGTGGATGGCGCGGTTCAGCCGGGAGTGGTTTCAGCGAAGCTGAACTGGGCCAAACTAGGGCCCGGATTCCGGAACATCAATGTGTTGACCTCAGAAAAACTTTCCGACCTGGGCAACTCCGCCACGTTTTATTCCGTCTTGGTGGAGGTGGAGTTGGCCAAGCCCTTTCCATAAAGCCACCGGCAAGAGTGGCCGCTTGGACGCATTCTGTTTATCTACCGTATAATGATCGTTTTCCTATATCCCAGAGGCTGAGGTCGTAGCGATTCATCTTTGCTCTCATCGAGACATTGCTGTGTCCGGGCGCGGCCCCGGTTCTGCTCATCCTCCATCTTCTTCATTCGCACGGCTTTGTCGGGCGATGCAGGGGAAGGGGTGCATGCTCGGTCTTGCGACCGCGCTGGTGCTGCTCACTGTCGCGGCCAGTTGGGCTCAAAGCGACATAATCTCTGAGATCGATGTTCAGGGAAACCGCCGGATTCCCGCCGAGACGGTCAAAGCACGTATCTTTACCCATCCCGGGGACATTTACGATCCCGCTGCCCTGGAGCGCGATTTCAATTCGCTGTGGAACACAGGTTATTTCGAGGACATCCGCTTCAGCCGGGAACAGACTGCAAAAGGCTGGCGCCTGATTATCCAGGTTAAAGAGAAGCCGACCATCCGCGAGATTAACTATGTAGGCTTGAGTTCGGTCTCCACCAGCGACGTGCTGGACCGCTTCAAGGAAGCGAAGGTCGGATTATCAGTCGAGAGTCAATATGACCCGACCAAGGTTAAAAAAGCCGAAGTGACGATCAAAGGCCTGCTGGCCGAGCACGGACGGCAGTTTTCCACCATTCGGACGGAAATACGGCAGATTCCGCCGGCTGCGGTCGGGATCACGTTTGTAGTGAAGGAAGGTCCCAAGGTCAAGGTGGGCAAGATCAAGTTTGAGGGCAACAAGAACGTCAAGACGCGAGTGCTGCGTTATGCCATGAAGAACTTGCGGCCGATCGGCATCCCCCACTCGATCTTTCTGGAGGACATCTTCGCTCGGACCTACGACGCCACCAAGCTGGACGAAGATACGGAACGCGTTCGGAATGAATACCAGAATCGCGGCTATTTCAAGGCCAACGTGGGCCAGCCCAAGACGGAAATTCACGATACTGGACACGCGGGCGCTCACGTCCCGCTGCTGCAGGGTGGACGGGGCAAGTCCGTCGACATCACCATGCCTATCGAGGAGGGCGATCGCTACACGCTGGGCGGCATCACGTTTAAGAACAACAAGGCGGTGCAGAACGTGAGGGCTCTGCGCGCCATCTTTCCCATCAAGGATGGTGACGTCTTCAGCAAGGAGAAAATTGCCAAGGGCTTGGAGAATCTGCGCAAGGCCTATGGCCAGTTGGGCTACATCAACTTCACATCCATCCCCGACACTCGGTTTGACGATGACAAGAAGCTGATCTACCTCGACATCGATGTCGACGAAGGCAAGCAGTTCTATGTGCGCCGCATCGAATTCCAGGGCAACACCACGACTCGCGACAAAGTGATTCGGCGCGAGATCGCGCTGGAAGAAGGCAACGTTTACAACTCCCACTTATGGGAATTGAGCCTGCTGCGCCTCAATCAACTGGGATACTTCGACCAGCTGAAGCCGGACGACCCCAACACCACGGTTCGCCAACTCGACGAAAAAGACGGACTGGTGGACCTAACCCTGAAGATCCATGAAAAAGGCAAGAACAGCATTGGCTTGAACGGAGGCGTGAGCGGGTTGGAAGGCGCTTTCATAGGACTTAACTATGCCACCAACAACTTCCTCGGCTTGGGTGAAACGCTTCAGGTCCAGGTCAGCGCGGGCAACCTGGCGAAAAGCGTGCGGTTCGGCTTCACACAGCCCTACATGTTTGACCGGCCGTTGCAGTTCGGTTTCAACGTTTATTACACAAAAACCAAATACGATCAGGCGCGGCAGCTCTCCATATTCAGCGGACAGAACCTGAACAACCTTCCCAACGCCGTGCTGCAGAATTTGCAGAATTACACGCAGCAGAGCGCCGGGTTTACGTCATCGTTGAGTTATCCGCTGCATCGCTCTTTCAAGCGCCTGGGCATTACCTATTCGTTTGACCGATCGTCTCTGGCGGCCCTGAGCTCAGCCTCCAAGAATTTGTTCGAATTCCTGGCGTTCCGCGGAGTTTCGGGCCCGGTTGCGCTGGACGGAATCATCACCAGCAAAATCTTTCCCAACTTTTCTTTCAATACGCTGGATAGTCCGATCTCGCCTCACCACGGACACCAGTTCACGACGGGAATCGAACTCGCGGGGTTGGGAGGAACCATTCGATCGGTCCGGCCGATCGTTCAGTACAAGAAGTTCATCCCGATGCAGAACCGGCGCAATGCGCTGGGCTTCAACGTTCAGGGATCCTTCATCACCGGCTATGGTGGTTTGGTTGCGCCTCCGTTCCAGCGTGCTTACATGGGCGGCGAGAACGATCTGCGCGGGTTTGACATACGTTCGGTCTCTCCGGTGACGTTCCTGCCGAACGTGGGATCGATCACACTGACCAATGCTGATGGAAAGCCTGTGCCTCTGAACCCGCAGAATCCACTGGCGGGCAATGTGACAATACCCATTCCGATTGATCAGATCACCTTCCCGGGCGGCGATCTTAGCATTGTGACCAACGCGGAGTACCGCATCACGATCTATGGTCCCGTTGCTCTGGCTCCGTTTATCGATCTGGGGATAGATCCCATCCTGCGAAAATCGCAGTTGCAGATTGCCTCAGAGCAATACCAGAATGTGATCGGGACGCCGGTGGGATGTCCTATCCTGTCGCAGACTGCCACCGCTAATACCTGTTCCCCGGGCTCTCTGTTGAACCCCCGGCCGTCACAAGACTTGCAGGTTCTGGGCACGACCAACTGGCGACCGCGAATGTCCACCGGGCTTGAACTCCAAATGTTCCTTCCAGTAGTCAACGCGCCGTTCCGCATCTACTGGGCCTATAACCCGCTGCGGCTGGATAACGCGGCGAACCCGCCGATACCCGTTACGCGCGCCATGTTCCCCTCTGGGCAGAGCGAGGCGGCTGGCGACTACACGTATAACCTTGCGAAGACCGTCTACTCGCCGAGTTTCCTGTTGCGTGAGCCACGCAAAACGTTCCGCTTCACGGTGGCTACCACGTTCTAAAGGCGGGTTCCGAGGCCGGGTTTCAAGCATGTTGCAAGGCAGGTTCGCGCCTGGTAAGGTTTGACGCCAGCGGAGGAAGCTCTCTATAATCTTATTGATCCACACCATTGAGAAAGCTGATAGGGGTGGACGGCACGTCCGCAACCCCGGCGTGTGACGCTCGCAACCCAGTGCGTCTTGTCTCCAGGTGATGCTCGACAACGCGATGCTCGACAGCGGTCGTCAGAACCAACGCAGGACGACGGCTTAGTGAGTGCGCCCGGTGTAGCCTGAAGAGGGTAGTCTGAGTTCATTCCCGGAACCTGTTTACCGGAACCATTCCAAGGAGTTTAAGCGATCCAATGACAAGCAAGTTCATGCGGTCCGTCCTGGCCATTGCGGTTTTCTCAATCATTTCTGCATGGGCCCAAACCGGTGGTGCCGCTCCAGCGCGAGCGGCCAGTTCGCCCGCATCCTCGGCGCCCACCCCAACTATAGCGACCGGTACCGGCTCCAAGCTCGGAACCATCAACATCGAGCAGGCGGTGCTCGGCTGCAACGAGGGTCAGCGCGACTTCGAAGCCTTGCGCAAAAAGCTGGAACCCAAACAAAGCGAATTGAAATCTGAGAACGACGAACTCCAGAGTCTGCAGGAACAACTGCAGAAACAGGGTGACAAGCTCAACGACGATGCCCGCGCCACCCTGGTCAAGCAGATCGAGACCAAGAAAAAGTCGTTTGATCGCGCGGTCCAGGACGCTCAGGAAGATGCGCAGAACCAGCAGAAAGAGATTTTTCAGCGCATTCTGCAGAAGATGGCGCCCGTGATCGTGAAGCACGCGCAAGATAGCGGCTTCGCCATGATTGTGGATACGTCGAACCCGTGGCCGCAGAGCCCGATACTTTGGTATGGCGAGCAAGGGGACATCACCAAAGCGGTGGTGGATCTCTATAACACGCAATCGGGCGTGCCTGCTCCGGTCCCGCCCGCAGGAGCGGCAGCCAGGCCCGCGCCTTTGAAACCTGCAGCTCCCAAGCCGGCAACGGCACAGCCCAAATAGTTTTTTCGCGACACCGCGAGTGTCGGAAAAGTTCCAGAGGCCGCGTTTCTGCGCGGCCTTTTTTCTTTGCTCCGTCCAGTCCTCCGCGACCAGGCTTGGTGTCTCTAGCTGTAACCGCGTTCATTCAGGAGGACACCATGTTTGACGACACACTCAATGCCTCATGGGACGAGCGTTCGCGCCGCGGATTGCCTGCTCTGACCTCGTTCGGATTGCAGGCACTGGTGGTCGGTGGGTTGCTGGTTTTGCCGCTGCTCCGTCCCATGGGCCTGCCTTTACTCCGCCCGCTCTCGACTCCCGTCCGTCTAGGACAACCCGACAACGCTCCCACAGTCAGGCCACAAGCAGGGACAAGCCCGGCACAGCGCAGCCTCCCTGTGGACCTCATGCTAAGAATGCCGACGCGAATTCCAAGCGAATTGCCCGTCGGGGGCGATGGTCCGCCACCAATCGGAGCGCAGGGTGCGTATGTTCCAGGACCCTCGGGGCCGGGTGTTCCGGATGGAATGCTCAATTCGTTCGGCACAAGCACACGCCCGATTATCCCTGTAGCGCCGGCGGTCGTGACTCATCCGATCTCCGTTTCGCACATGAGCGAAGGAGATCTGGTTCACAAGGTCGTGCCGACGTATCCACCGCTGGCGCGGGCGGCGCGGCTTCAGGGTCAGGTTGTGTTGCAGGCGGTGATCAGCAGGCAGGGCACAATTGAAAATCTGAGAGTGCTGGCCGGCCATCCTATCCTCGTACCTGCGGCGATTGAGGCCGTCCGGCAGTGGCGTTACCGGCCCTACATCCTGAACAACGAACCGGTCGAGGTGGAAACGCAAATCACGGTGAACTTCTCGCTGACTGGAAATTGATCAGGCAGGCAGGTTGGCGACACAGGCGAAGAGCGTCACGCAGGAGTAGCCCGAGGGTAACCTGAGGAGGCGCGGCCCTCCCGCTATAATCGAGCCCAGTGGCGTCAACTGTAGAAACTTTGAACCGAGTGGCGACCCGCCCGACGTGGGCGGAAGTCTCGCTGGCCACTCTGCGGCAAAACTTCCGCACCGTGGTGAAGCATGCGGGCGCGGGAGTGACCGTGTGCGCAGTGGTGAAGGCTGATGCTTACGGCCACGGCGCGGTGGAATGCTCGCGCGCTCTGCAGGCCGAAGGCGCAACCTGGCTGGGCGTCACGTCGCTCGACGAGGCGATCCCATTGCGCGAGGCAGGCATTGAGTCGCGAGTCCTGCTCATGACGGGGTTCTGGCGAGGGGAAGAGAATGAGATCGTCCGCCTGCGGCTCACTCCGACTGTGTGGGAACCTTGGCACATCGAGTCTCTGGAGCAGGCGGCGGCGCTCGCCGCAGCGCGGCATGCGGTGCATTTGAAAGTGGACACAGGCATGGGCCGGCTCGGTGTGGCGCTGGCTGAGCTTCCCGCGGTGCTGAAAGCTCTGCGTGCGGCTCCACATCTTATTCTCGAAGGACTCTCGACTCACCTTGCTTCTTCAGAAATTATGGATGCGCCTTCGGTGGCTGAGCAGGAACGCCGCTTCGAAGAGGCGCAGCGCATGGTGCGGGCGGCGGGCTTCGATCCTGAGTTGATACACATGGCGAACACCAGCGCGCTGATCTCGCGGCGCGAAACGTGGAACAATATGGTGCGGCCCGGCGTCGCGCTCTATGGATATTATCTTCCGTTCCAGCGCGCAGGCCGGGAAGTGAGCGGCGGCACTCTGCGCCTTGCGGTGAAGCCGGTGCTGACGTGGAAGACACGAATTCTCTCCATGCGGGATTTCGCTGCCAACCAGGCTCTGGGGTATGGCGGAACTTATGTGACCAAGGCGCCGGCGCATGTTGCCGTGCTTCCCGTCGGCTACGCTGACGGATATAACCGCCAGCTTTCGAATCGCGGGCGCGTGATCGTCCGCGACCACTATGCGCCCATCATCGGCAGCATCTCGATGGACCTCACGTTGGTGGATGTTACGGGCATTCCCGGGATTGCCGTTGGCGATGAAGTCATCCTGCTCGGAACTCACGACGGGCTCAGCGTCGATGCACTCGAGCACGCGCGACTAGCTAATAGTTCGCCCTACGAGATTCTCTGCAATATCTCGAAGCGCGTGCCGCGCAGGTATAGCAGCTAAACCACTGTCCGGCCAGCTTTCAACTCTCTCCCGCTTTCCGTTCCACTCAGGCAGCTAATGCACGGCGCCAACCGCTGATTGCTACCGTTGAGTGAATCCCGCGTCAGGCGTCCCTTACCGCTTGCTACACTTAAAGATTAACCATGCCCTCGCGCTACGCACAATGGATGTATGACTGGGAGCACCGGCTCACTTCGGTGGACAACAATCGCGTCGTGCGTCCGCTGGAGTGGGGGCTGGAATATGCGCGGGACTGGCCTTGCCGCAATGGCTGGCAGCCGGGGCAGGCCGCGGACGATCCGGCGAAATTCCTTATCGATTTCAACCGGCGCATCGTTGCCGCCAGCGACGAGTTTTATTCCTACAAACCGGCAAACGACTTCCGGCTGGAGAAGCGCGAGGTACAGGTTTTCTCCACGCGCGAAGTTCCGGACGCGAAGCTCGAAGCGAAGGTGAAAGGAACTTTCGCGGAGTTTCTGCGCTTCACTGCGCCGGTGAAGACGCCGTATGCGGAAAACAATCTGGTGAATGCGCGTTGGTTCCCGGCGCGTGGACAGCGCGCCATCGTGCTTCTGCCGCATTGGAACGCCGACGCAATTGCCTACGTCAGTCTCTGCAAGGTTCTCAACATGCTGGGCATCGCGGTGCTCCGGTTGAGCATGCCTTATCACGACATCCGCATGCCGGCTGAGATCACCCGCGCCGATTACGCCGTCTCCGCCAACATTGGCCGCACGCTCGATGCGGTACGGCAGGGCGTGGTGGATGTGCGCTGCTGCCTCGATTGGCTGGAGGAGCAGGGTTACAGCAAGCTGGGGATCGTGGGGACGAGTCTCGGTTCGTGCTACGCGTTCATTGCGGCGGCGCATGATCCGCGCATTCGAGTGGCGGCGTTCAATCATGCCTCTACATATGTTGCCGACGTGGTATGGCATGGGCAGTCGACGCGGCATATTCGGCAGGGCATCGAATCGCAGGTCGACCTGGAGACCTTGCGGCAGTCGTGGCTGGCGGTTAGTCCGATGGCGTATTTCGATCAATTCTCGCGCTGGCCGCGGAAGTCGCTCATCATTTATGCGAAGTACGATCTGACTTTTTTGCCTGAGCTCTCGCGCGGAGTGGTGGCGGAATTCGAGCGTCGTGGGTTGGATCACAAGGTTGTGGTTCTTCCCTGCGGTCACTACACGATGGGCGAGGCTCCCTACAACTACATGGATGGTTGGCAACTGGCTTCATTCCTGCGAACGGCGTTTGAGTAGCGGCAGGCGGTAGAATGTGATCATGGCGGGGCGCGTCCTCGATTCCGAAACTGTGATGGAGTACTGGCGCGGGGATTTTCTGATCAGCACCAGCCGTGAGCGACTGGATCTCGATGTAGTTCACGGTTTTCTGACTAATTGCTACTGGGCGAAGGGCATCCCGCGGGAAGTTGTGGCCCGGTCGATCGAGCACGCGCTTTGTTTCGGCATTTATGATGGGGAGGGCGCGCAAATCGGCTTCGCCCGCGTGATCAGCGATTTCTCGACCATCGCTTATGTCGGCGATGTGTTCGTGCTGGAAACTCATCGCGGACGCGGGCTCGGAAAGTGGCTGATGCAATGTATTATCGAGCATCCTGCTCTGCAAAATCTGAGGCGCTGGATTCTGACCACCCGCGATGCGCATGGACTTTATTCGCAGTTTGGTTTTACTCCGGTGAAAGCGCCGGAACGATTTATGGAACGTCACCAGCCCAACATTTACGGGACGCCCTAGGACAACGATAAAGAACTGGAAAACGATATGAAGAACTCCACTGTTTCGAAGATGTATCGTCCTCTCTACGAAGCCGATCCGCAGATTGCGGCCGCCATCGACAATGAAACGCGCCGGCAGCACGAGGGTTTAGAGCTGATTGCCTCGGAGAATTTTGTCAGCGAAGCCGTGCTTGAGGCCGCGGGCTCGGTGTTCACCAACAAGTATGCCGAGGGATATCCCGGCAAGCGTTACTACGGTGGTTGCGAGTACGCCGATGTGGTTGAGAACCTGGCGCGTGACCGCGCCAAGCAATTATTCGGAGCGGAGCATGCCAATGTGCAGCCTCATGCCGGCTCGCAGGCCAACATGGAAGCGTACGCGGCCGTTCTGCAGCCTGGCGACACTATTCTCGGATTGAATCTGGCCCATGGTGGCCACCTGACGCACGGGCATCATCTGAATTTTTCCGGGAAGACTTACAAGATTGTCCCTTACGGCGTGACCAAAGAGACGGAGACGATTGACTACGACTCGCTGGAAAAGCTGGCAGAAGAACACCGGCCCAAGCTGATTATTGGCGGCGGCAGCGCTTATCCTCGCATTATCGATTTCGCACGCATGCGCCAGATCGCTGACAAAGTGGGAGCGCTGTTTCTAGTCGACATGGCGCATTTTGCCGGACTGGTGGCGGGAGGCGTGCATCCTTCGCCGGTGCCGCACGCGCACATCGTTACTTCGACAACCCATAAAACGCTGCGCGGACCGAGAGCGGGGATGATTCTTTCCAAGGCGGAGTTCGCGGCGGCGATCGATAAGGTTGTTTTTCCCGGGATGCAGGGCGGTCCGCTGATGCACATCATCGCGGCCAAGGCGATTTGTTTTCATGAAGCGATGCAGCCCGAGTTCCGCGACTATGCGAAGCAAGTCGTGGCTAACGCGAAAGTGCTGGCGGAGACGCTCGCCGCCGAGGGCTTCCGCATCATTTCCGGTGGAACGGATACGCACCTGATGCTGGTCGATGTCTTTTCGAAGGGGATGCTGGGCAGCGAGGCTGAGAAAGCGCTCGGCGAAGCCGGAATCACTGTCAATAAGAATGCGATCCCGTTCGACGTGAATCCGCCGATGAAGCCGAGCGGCATCCGCATCGGTACTCCGGCCCTGACTACGCGCGGCATGAAAGAAGCAGAGATGCGGCAGGTCGGGCGCTGGATCGCGGAAGCGCTGCTGCAGCGGACGGATGCGGCCGTGCTGGGGAGAATACGCAAAGACGTGCTCGACCTTTGCGAAGCGTTCCCCCTATACGCCGAGCGCAGGGCCAGAGCACAAGCCGAAGTGCGAGCCTAAGCTGGGACTCTCTACGATTCGTTGTTTAGCCACCTGAATCATTCAAACTGAACCCGCAAATACCGTCAATGACCTGGCTGGTCGGTGACGGCAGACTTTGCGCACACCGCAGTTCCATTTTAGCTTCGCTTCGCACTCAAACGCACCCCGGGATAACCTCCCTGAAGTTTTGCGCAAAAGCGCCGATAACATTATTCAGATCGAACGGCGCCTCGGTGAGTCCCAAACCGGACGAATGCCCGTGGCGGGAGGAATCTGCCTCTATGAGTCAACTTTACGATCTAAAGCTCTTGATCGAAAAAAAGATTAAGGCCGACGGCCTGGATGCAAACGCCGTGAGGGGCAAGATTGGACTGCAATCAGGCCGGATGCTGTTGTTGATCGATGCGAACAGTAAGGACGATCCGGCGGCCGTTGCCAGCCTCAGGCAGGCCATCAAAGAAATACTGAATATCAGCGCGTGAGGAGTGATCCATGAGGTGGAACCTGATTCGAACCAAAGTTCTGGCCACGTTGACCGCCTGCTTGTTAGCGGGCGTTGGCGGCATCGTGTTACTGATGCACTACAGCTTTGCGCGCAATTCGCAGGCCTTGGCCACCGAGTCAGTCACAGGCGCACAAAAGCTGTTTACGATTTTGGAAAGCAGGGAAACCAGCAAGATGGCGGCCGTAAGCGAGACGATGATGATGAACCCGCAGGTTCGCGATGCTTTCGCAGCTAAGGATCGCAGCCGCCTGCTCGAGTTAACGGCTCCGCTGTATCCGAAGTTGAAAAGCGAAGGCATTACAAACTGGATGTTCCATACTCCCGAGCCAGACATGGCGGTCTTTCTCCGTCTCCACAACCCCGCGAAGTTCGGGGACCATCTGAATCGCTTCATCGATAAAGAGGTCGCGCGCACCCATGCGATGGTGGTGGGAAATGAGCTGGCCAGGGCTGGGTTTGCGGCGAGAATGGTTCGCCCGTTTTACGATTCGAACGGCGAAGTGACCGGGTACATCGAGTTCGGGGAGGAAATCGGCCAGTTTATTCACGCTATGAAAAGCCAGACAGGAGACGACTACGGGCTGCTGCTCAGCAAGAAGTTTGTCGACCGGCAGTTTTGGGCGGACTCGAGTGCGGTTTGGAAGCGTCGCGATAACTGGGACGACAATCCAAGTTTCGTAGTCGCCGACAAAACCACGGCGGCGGACGAAATCATTCAATTCCAGGGAGACTTGGCCGCTGTTCCCGCCGAAGGCAGGGTGTTGGAATATCTCCGCAACGGAAATTCCGTCTTGGTGCGCGGGATCTTTCCCATCCACGACGCCGCCGGGAGCACGGTGGGCGCGATGTTCGTGGTGCGGGATATTTCAAGCTTCTACATGGCCATGCGACGCACCCAGAACGTCCTCGTGCTTCTAACTATCGTGGCCCTGAGCCTGGGCACATTCCTGGTGCTCACGCTGCTCAATCGTCTGGTATTCCGGCGCCTGCAACACATCATTGCGGTCGCCACCCGCGTAGTCGGGGGCGACTACCAATCGAGAATCCGTGTTAGCTCCGACGATGAAGTCGGACAATTCGAGCATCTGTTCGAGCAGTTCAGGCTCGTCTTCGTTGACCTTTTGGCGCACCTGCCCGAGCTTCAGGAAAAGTAACTACTCTTCAACTCGTGATCATTTGTATTGCCTTGTCGCGCCATCAAGCACAGGCGTGGTAAGCGCTTAGCTAGGAATTTCTGCAATTCTGCTGTGAAGCCACGCTGCCTCTGTGGTTAAATGCCTTCGGTGAAGATCGCCATCGACATCCGGCGAATGACTGAGTTCGGCGTCGGTACATACATTCGTAATGTCGTTCGCACTCTGGGACGATTGGATCGCGAGACCACGTATTTCCTCATTGGTTCTCCCGCCAAAGTCAAAGAAATTGGCCCCTTGCCACCTAACTTCCAGTCGATTTCCGTTGCCGAACCCGAGCGGTCCTGGCATAGCTTCCGGGAGTTCCGGGTGACTGTAAAGCGGCTGGAATGCGATCTGGTGCACATCCCGAATTTGTTTTCTATCCCCCGCGCGCTGCCTTGCCCCTATGTGATGACGGTGCACGACATGCTGGAGCACTTGTCGCGGGCGCGCCAGCAGACCGGGTTTTGGGGGACACTGCACTTCCAGTTGACGAAGCGCGTTTTGCGGGGAGCGGCGCGCATTTTCGCGGTCTCAAACTTCACCAAGCTCGAAATGGAAAAGCTGTTTGATGTTCCTCCTGGACGCATCGAAGTGGTTTACAACGCGATCGATGAGAGATTCCTTCGTGGACACGCCAGCGCGGCCGACCGGCAGGTGATTGCCGAGCGCTACCAGGTTACTTATCCCTTCCTGCTCTATGCCGGCAGAATCAGTCCGCACAAGAATGTCGTACGCATGATCGAAGCATTCTCGGCACTGAAGACTGAGTTGGAGAAAGACCAGGCATACCCTGACCTGAAGCTCATCATTATTGGAGACGATGTTTCCGGCAATCCCGACTTGCGGCGGACGGTGATCCGCAGCGGGGTGCAGAACGATGTGCGCTTCCTGGGGTTTGTTCCCATCGAAGTGCTGCGCACTTTTTACGATGAGGCCAAGATCTTTGTCTTCCCGTCGCTATATGAAGGCTTCGGCCTGCCACCCCTGGAAGCGATGGCACACGGCACTCCGGTCGTGACCTCAAACGTGTCGTCGCTGCCCGAAGTGGTGGGCAATGCCGCGGTGCTGGTCCACCCGGAGAACGTTTTCGAAATCATGCGGGCGCTGCACCGGGTGCTTCTGGATCAGCCCTTACGCGAGAAAATGAAAGAACGCAGTTACCGGCAGGCGGCCAAGTTCTCATGGGAGAAGTCTGTGCGTCGAATCATGAACACCTATCAGGAGGTCGCGGGCCCGCACGGCGGCGGCGAATCCCGAGGCCAACCCACGCCCACGATCCCCAAATCGACCGCTGGCGTAGCCTGACTTCGGCTGGCTCCCGCCAGTCTTCCTGGCAACTCCGCGGAAACTCAAACTAGCAACCCAGCGCACCGAACTCAACTGGCGATGGATCTACTTAAGCAGGGGCTGGCCGGGCGAAGCGATGGCGAGCTTGTGAAGTTTGGCGGTGACCCGGTTGCGGTCGGCGTCGGTCTGGGCCGAAGCAAGACGCTTGCGAAGGAGGGTGATCTTGTGTTGACGGGCGCGGCGCCGGCGAATCTCCGGCCGGCGGCTGGGTGCTGACATGTCGTATGCTCCTCGAGTGAATTGAAAAGAAAATTTGTAGCAGCCGGACCTGTAAGCCGAATTCTGTCCGCCGGATTGCTCCGGTGGGACGGTCATTCCTCTGGGCCACGCATCGCTGCGGGGCTCTAGCGACCTACCCGAAGGTTTTACGCACCGAGCCGGCACGCGCCCAGACCGAAGCCTGAGCTCCCTTCCTATTTGGTCTTGCTCCGTGTGTGGTTTGCCCTGCCCGCTGCATTGCTGCCGCGGCGGTGCGCTCTTACCGCACCTTTTCACCCTTACCCTCATCCCGAAAGATGCGGGCGGTATGTTTTCTGTGGCACTTTCCGTCGGACGGGCTTGAACCCGGCCTCCCGGACGTTATCCGGCACACTGCTCTGCGGAGTTCGGACTTTCCTCTCCCCGCGTCCGAAGACGCGGAAAGCGACCGTCCGGTCCAGCTGCCAACAGAATCATTATACGGGCTTCGGCTTTCAGGTGCCGGGCTTCGGCTGGCCCCGCCTTACCCGCCCGAAAGACATTCTTACTGGTAGACTTATCGACAATCGGGCTTGCTGAAACACCGTTTCTTGCCGAAGCCCGAAGCCCGAAGCCCGAAAGCCGAAGCCCGTCCATGAACATCGCCGAAGCCATCCGAATTGCTCTGCAGTCGCTGTGGGCGAACAAGCTGCGTTCGGTGCTGACGCTGCTCGGTGTGGTGATCGGAGTGGCTGCCGTCATCGCCGTCGTCACCTTCGTCTCCGGCATCAACGATTATGTGGCCCAGGAGATCTTCAATCTGGGCGCGGATGTTTTCCTTATCTTCAAAGTTTCTCCCGCCGTTACGAATGTGGATCACTATCTGGAAGGTGAGAAGCGCAAAGACCTGACTATAGAAGACTACCACGCGGTGGCCGACGCGTGCCGGCATTGTGTGCTGGTCGCGGCTTCCACACGCAACGAGAGCGGCCATGTCAAGTACAACGGGCAAGAGATCAGCGATACCCTGGTGCGGGGAATCACTCCCGGGATGCCAACGATCCTGGATACCGACCTGAGCGTCGGTCGCATGGTGAATCAGACTGACCTGGATAATCGGTCTCCAGTTGCCGTGGTGGGAAACGACATCGTCGAACATCTGATGGCGGGTGCGGATCCTCTGGGTAAGGAAATCCGCATCGACGGTTGGACCTATCAGGTAATCGGCGTGGGGACGAAGAAGGGCACGACGCTGGGGCAGAGCGCAGACAATTACGTAATGATTCCCATGACCTCCTGCCTTAAACAATATGGCACGCACAATAATAGCCTGCGGATTGCAGCCAAGGCGACCAGCGCCGGAGTGCCCCTCAACGAGGCTGTCGATGAAGCGCGCGTTGCTCTTCGCGCCAGGCGACACGACCGGCTCGGGGGCGACGACAGCTTCGACATTGAGACCAATTCGAGCCTGCTTGGCATCTGGACCGATTTCAGTCAGACGTTCTTCATTGCTACCATCGGCATTGCCGCCATCTCTCTGGTGGTCGGTGGCATTGTGATCATGAACATCATGCTGGTATCGGTGACCGAGCGTACCCGCGAAATAGGCATTCGCAAGGCGCTGGGGGCACGGCGTGAGGATGTGTTGCTGCAGTTTCTGATCGAGTCGGTCACTCTGGCGCTCGCGGGCGGCATTCTGGGAGTGTTGTTGGGCGCGGCGATCGCCTTATCCGTTACGCTGCTGGTCGGGATGCCTTCGGCAATCAAGCTCTGGGCCGTGGCGGCTGGACTGATTGTGTCGGCCAGTGTCGGAGTGTTCTTCGGAGTCTATCCCGCTCGCAAGGCGTCCAAGCTCGATCCGATTGTGGCGTTACGGTTCGAAACGTAAAGAATTTAGCGATTGTGCGATTGGGTGATCGGGCGATTGAAAACCGAAAGTCACAATTAACGGCGCGGTTTCAATCGCAAAATCACCCAATCGCTAAATCAATCAATCACCCATGATTCATAAAGACGAATTCGGTGAGATCGTTCAGATGGCGTCCGACACCATCCGCGGCAACAAGCTGCGCTCGTCTCTGACCGTGCTGGGGATCGTGATTGGCGTCGCGATGGTGATCAGCGTCTCCTCTATCGGGCGCGGTTTGGACGACAACGTCCGCGACGTGGTCGCCAGCGTCGGTTCCAACGTCATCTTTGCCTATCATCTGGAGCCCTTCACCTTTGGACGCCCCACCGAAGAAATGCGCATCCGCAAGAAGCTGACGTTCGAGGATGCGGAAGCGGTCGGTCAACTGCCTCACGTGAAAGCAGCGGGCGCGCTGATCCAGTTTCTCCGTCCAGAATTGGGAGTCGGAACCTTCGCCGTGAAGTATCAGGATCGCAAGGCCAAGAACACAATCCTCGAGGGAGATACGGCTTCTATAAAGGACGTTATTGACCTGCAGTTGGACGCGGGAAGGTGGTTCACTGAAACTGACGAGCAGAGGCGCGCTACGGTCATTCTCCTCGGTCACGATACTGCAGAAGAGCTATTCGGGATGGAGAGTCCACTGGGGAAAGAAATCAACATCGAGGGGCGATTGTTCGAAGTGATTGGCGTGGCAGCAAAAGTGAAATCGGTGTTTGGAGGCGGGAAGGATCCTGACGACAACCGGGTATTTTTCCCGCTGGCTACTTTCAGAACGCTTCACCCTGAATTGAAGGACCATTGGATTATCGTTAAGGCTACATCCCATGAGGAGATGCCGAAGGCAGTCGACGAAATGCGCGAACTGCTGCGGCGGCGGCGAAGAGTTCCGAACGACAAGGCGGATGATTTCGCAGTCTTCACCTCGGACTCAATCTCAGAGGTGTGGAATCAGCTCACGGGCATGCTGTTCATCGGCATGTTCGCGATTTCGAGCGTGGGTCTGATTGTCGGGGGCGTAGGCGTGATGAACATAATGCTGGTCAGCGTTACCGAAAGGACGCGTGAGATCGGCGTCCGCAAGGCGATTGGCGCACGCAAGCGGGACATTCTCTTGCAATTCACCTTAGAGGCGATCATTCTTACGGCAGTTGGCGGCGTGATTGGGATTCTGCTGGGCGCAATCATCGTTGGCGTGATACCTGCGTTCTGGCCCGCGCTGCCTGCCCACATGTCGATGTTCTGGACGATCTTCGGCTTTTCTTCTGCCGCGGGAACCGGCTTGGTGTTTGGCATTTATCCCGCGTGGAAAGCCGCGAACCTGGATCCGATTGAGGCGTTGCGTTACGAATAGTCTGGCCCGCGTTTACGCATGATGGATTCCATCGTCAGAATAATTCAGATCGTCGCGATCATCGGTACGTTCTCTAGCTGGATTTACTACCTTCTGTGTCTTTGGAGCGCGGCAAGATTCTTCCACGAAGGGAAGGTCGAACAGGGCATCTACACAGAACAATCCTCGCCACCCATCTCGATTCTCAAGCCCCTCAAGGGCGTCGATCCTGAAATTTATGAAAGCTTTCGCAGCCACTGTCTGCAAGACTATCCGGAATACGAAATCATTTTCGGGGTGAGCGACCCCAACGATCCCGCGATCGAGAGAGTAAAGAAATTGCAGCGAGAATTTCCCGATCGCAAAATTCAGTTGCTGGTGTGTTCGAAAATCCTGGGCACGAACGTGAAGGTCAGCAACCTGGCGCAAATGCTGGCGGAAGCTCGCTATGACTGGCTGATTGTCAACGACAGCGACATTCGCGTCGAGCCCGACTACCTGCGCCGGGTAACCGCGCCATTGGCCGATCCTCGCATCGGAATGGTTACTTGTCTCTACCGCGGTGTGGCCGCTGCGATGCTGGGATCGCATCTGGAGGGGTTGGGCATCAGCACAGACTTTTGCCCGAGCGTGCTCGTCGCGCGCCAGCTTGAAGGCGGCATTCGCTTTGGACTGGGCTCCACGCTGGCTTTCCGCCGCGCAGAACTGGAGAAGATCGGCGGGTTCACTTCGTTCGTAGACTACCTCGCCGACGACTACGAACTGGGAAAGCGCATTGCCGGCCTGGGGCTGACCGTGAAACTTTCGGATGTGGTGGTTGAGACCTATCTCCCGTCTTATCGCTTGCGGGAGTTCTTTGCGCATCAACTTCGCTGGGCTCGTGGAGTTCGGGACGCGCGCGCGGGAGGGTACATGGGTCTGATTTTTACGTTTGGGATCATGTGGTCGCTGCTGACTCTGGCCGCGAGTCGAGCGGCGCTCTGGGCCTGGGGTGCGCTCACGATTACGCTGCTTCTTCGTCTCGCGGTGGCTTTGTTTGTAGGCCGCGGCGTTCTGCGGGACCGTCAGGTTCTCAAATACGCGTGGCTGATTCCCCTCCGGGATTTGTTCGCAGCCGCTGTGTGGGCTGTGAGCCTGGGCGGCCACACCGTTACTTGGCGAGGGGAACGTTTCTGGCTGAAGGCAGGCAAGCTGACTCGGATCGTGCCGTAGCGACGAATGCGGGCGGAATTATTTCAGCTGCCCTGGGAACCGTGTGGCGGTTATGATCGAGAACCGTCCGGACTTTGCTGGCCAGTTGTTTCAAGGTGAACGGCTTCTGCAGGAAGTTGTTTTCGACGTCGACCACTTTATGATCCAGCACGGTTTGCCCAGCGTAGCCAGAGACGAATAACATCCTGGTCTGCGGACGGAGCGCCTCCAGTTCTCTCGCCAACTCGCCTCCGCTCATGTGCGGCATTACGACGTCGGTAACGGTCAAGTGGATCGTCGAGCCATGATTCTTGCTAACCGATAATGCGTCGACTCCGTCTCGGGCCTCCAGGACGGTGTAGCCGCGAAGCCTCAGGAATTCGACGGTTGCCCGGCGCAGGGGTTCTTCATCTTCGACCAGCAGGACGGTCTCTGTGCCGCTCTGTGCGGGTCCCGCGAACCTGTCTGGGATTTCAGCGGCGACGGGCTGATCCTGCACGCAGGGCAGGTAGACCCTGATCGTCGTGCCCATTCCGGGTTCACTGTAGGCCCAGATGAATCCATGATTCTGTTTGACGATCCCGTACACCGTAGCCAGACCAAGCCCTGTGCCCTTGCCCGAAGGTTTCGTGGTGTAGAAAGGTTCGAAAACGTGCGACAAGTGATCGGCAGGAATGCCCGATCCGGTGTCCGTCATGCTTAGCACAGCATAGCGCCCGGGAGGAATCACGGCCCGCTTGCGGTCAGCGTATTCTTCGTCAAGTTGGACATTCGATGTTTCAATCGTGCATTTTCCTCCCTGGGGCATGGCATCACGGGCGTTGGCCGCGAGATTCATCAGAATCTGCTCGATCTGAACCGGATCGAGGCGGATTCTGCCCAGTTCCACGCCCTCAACTAAGACGAGCTCTATGTCTTCTCCGATAAGGCGGCGGAGAGTCTTGGTGATCCCACTCACCACCGGATTTAATTCTGCGACGCGCAGGGCCTGAGGTTGTTTGCGGCTGAAAGCGAGCAACTGCCGTGTCAGATCGGCAGCGCGGCGCGCCGCGGAATGGATCTCCTGAATCCGCACATGAGCAGGGCTTTCCGGGATCACCGAGTCAAGCGCTAGTTCGGAATAGCTGGTGATAATCGTAAGCAGGTTATTGAAGTCGTGGGCGATGCCCCCAGCCAGGCGTCCGACAGCGTCCATTTTTTGTGACTGGAGCAGCTGGGCTTCCAGGCGCAGGCGTTCGGTGTAGTCCCGCCCATTGGAGACAAAGTTCGTGATGTTGCCTTCGGCGTCCCGTATGGCGCTGATACTTTCGTCGACGTAGTACACCTCGCCATTTTTCTTGCGGTTTACAACAATGCTGCGGCCGATGTTGCCGGAACGTATGGTCTCCCACACTTCCCGGTAGAGTACCGGCGCTTGCTCCCCGGATTTCAGAATAGACGAAGTCCTGCCTGTAACTTCTTCGAAAGAATATCCAGTCAACAATTCGAAGGCTGGATTTACGTATTCGATGATGCCCTCGCTGTTTGTGATGAAGATGGCATCCGCCGATTGCTCGACCGCGCAGGAAAGCTTGCGCAAGGATTGTTCCGCTATTTTCCGCCGCAGCTGGGTCGAGTGCAAACTGAGCGCGCACCGGATCGTGCGCACTAGGTTGGCGCCGGTGAGTTGCGATCTTTCCATGCAGTCATAGGCGCCCGCCTGGATGATTTCGGCAACGGCTTTCTCGTCCGCATGTTCCGTCAGCAGGATGAAAGGCATGGCGCCTCGGGTGTGCAAAAACTCCGAGAGAAGCTTGGTGGCAGCAGCATCTCCGGTCTCATGTTCAAACAACACCAGCCCGTAGTCGGCGTGCTGCAACATCTTCTTGGCTTCTTCCAGTGAGCCCGCGTGGTCAAGTTCCGCAGGCAGAGCGCCCCGGTTCCGCTCGAGGATTTCCCGGATGAGAAAAAAATCCTCTTCCTGGCTCCCCACCAACAGGACGCGTAAAAGAGAGAGCCCGGGTTGTGCGGCAGTTGACAGAAGATTCCTTCGTCTACTCCTTTCACATCGGAATCTTTGGGTCGCGGCGTCGTGTTAGGAGTGACTGCTCAACCATTGAGAACGAGAAGAAGTCCCAGATTGGGGATAGGCCCAGTTCGGGACCGAGGATATATTTTCTGGGTCGCTCGCTGGTCGTCATCTCCGCTGAGGCCTTGAGATCGTCGAGGGCTTGTACACTCATGCCGGAAAATATGCAGTCTGTCACTTTCCTCGACGTATCTTCCAGGTGAACCTGTAGCCTGTCACTAAATCGTTTTTCGACGGTTAACCAACTCGAAGTTCGGTCGTCTAATACCGAAAGTCTGGATGTGAGGGATCCGCCTCCTCCCTCGCGAGAATCTGGGAACCACTTCCCAGTTTTAT
>CAWAYA010000022.1:0-74731 GCA_963786075.1 uncultured Acidobacteriaceae bacterium
CCTTGCCCTCAGAACGGTCAGAAGCGGCTAGCCATGTGACCTCGAACCACGGATGGCGCTCCAGCATCTGGATAAACCGCTGCCCCACGACGCCGGTGGCGCCCAGAATCCCGATAGGAAGCTTGTTGCTCACAGTTGTAATGGTAGCACTCCGTCTATGAGATAGAGATTGCAGATGCTAAGGATTCTAGTAAACCGATCATTGGGAGCGCGGGACGAAGCTCGGGTTGAGATGGAAGACCCCCGTGTACGGAACCACCGGGTAGCCTTTTGCCTTCCAGGCCGCCAACCCACCTTGGAGAAACTTGATCCGTGAGAATCCTAGCGATAAGGCGCGATGCAATACCATGCGGCTGGTTTTGTCGCTCGGGCAGGTACAGTAAACAATCGACTCTTTGTCATTCGGGATCAGGGTGGGGTTTGCCAGCACTTCACTTGGGGCGACCCGCTGAGCCTTAGGAATCACCTCTGGATAGGCTAACAAGTCCAGCGGCTGGCGAACATCAAACAGGAGCAGATCCGGATCTGAGGCCAACAATGCGTGGAGTTCGTCTGCCGTGATGCTGTGCTGCTCCAGCACGCGTTCGGACCTTCGCCGTTTCACGCGAACGACGAGGGATATCCCAAAAGCCACAATACCCAAAACACCCAGAACAGACAGAGTCAATAGCATCGCGATGTACCTGGCGCACCACCAATATCAGATTCTCTTTGGCGGCGGGAAGATGCAGCGGCCGAGACCGCAAATCCTGAAATCGCAGTCACTTCCTCACATTGCAGAGACGGCGTCTTCTCCACTCCAGTATTGCTCTCCTTCTGCCGATAGAAGATTCTGGAGGACTACCATGCCGGAGCTGCGCCAGAATTTCTTTACCAAGGAATGGGTCATCATCGCCACCGAACGCGCCAAGCGCCCCGAAGAACTAGCCACGCATCGGCCGGCGCAAACCGTGCCGTCCTTTTTGGAGAGCTGCCCCTTCTGCCCGGGCAACGAGAGCAAGACTCCGCCTGAAGTGATGCGGTTCCCGGAGAAAGATGAGCCCTGGGCGGTGCGAGTGATCCCCAACAAGTTCGCTGCGCTGGACAGCACGGCCCAGCCTACGCGCAGCTTGCAGCATCTACGGCGACGGGTCGAGGGCTTCGGTTTTCATGAAGTCATCATCGACGGTCCGGATCACGCATGCTGCATGGCGCTTCTGCCCGACGCGCATGTCGCCACGATTCTCGGCGCTTACAAGGAACGATACAACGAACTGAGCATGGACCGCCGCATCAACCACGTCACCATCTTCAAGAACCACGGCGCTGATGCGGGCGCCAGCCTGCAGCATCCACACTCCCAGCTCATCGCCACGCCGGTGATTCCAAGCCAGGTCCGGCACCGGCTTCATGAAGCCTTGCGCCATTACGACGACGCTGGAGAATGCATGTTCTGCCACATGGTGGAGCGCGAGGTCGAAGACCAGACCCGCATCGTTACTAAGAGCGAGCACTTCGTGGCCATGGAGGTGTTCGCTTCTGCCACGCCGTTTGCCACTCACATCTTTCCCCTGCGCCACATGGCTAGCTTCGGCGAGATTACCGCTGCCGAGATTGCAGACCTGGCCCGGGTTTTGCGGACGCTGCTTGCCAAAATCTACTTCGGTCTCAACAATCCCGATCTTAATTTCACCGTCCGCAGTGGTCCCTCCGATTATGTGGGTGCCCGCCACTTCCACTGGTATGTAAGCGTGATCCCCCGTCTGACGCGCGTCGCTGGCTTCGAACTGGGTTCCGGCATGTTCATCAACACCGTTCTGCCTGAAGCGGCCGCCGAATTCCTGCGCAAGACAAGCGCCGAAAAAGCGGTAGGCGCAGGCGCATAACCTAGCTAATGCCCAGTTGAAAATGCAGAATCTGGAGTGAATGTGAGGAGAAACTGAGGAACTGAGAACCGCTCTACTTCGGTTGCCCAACCTGGTTATCCAGCACATACTCGCTGAGGGGGCCAAACTTTCTCTTCTCCGCGTACAGCCGCCAGCGGCGGAATACGATTCGCAAACTTGCCATCACGGGAATTGAAAGAAAAATACCCAGGATGCCCGCCACTTCGCCGCCTGCCATCACGCCAAAAATTGCCGCCAGAGGGTGCAGTTCCATACTCTGTCCCATAATGCGGGGCGAGGATACGTAGTCCTGGATCAGCCGCCAGATGCCGAGAACCAGTATCAGCAACAGCCAGTGCTTGTATCCCATCAGCAAGGCGACGCCCACGATAATTACTCCAGCTACCAACGGCCCTAACACGGGAATAAATTCGAGCAGCCCACCCATCGTCCCCAATACCAGCGCGTAAGGCATTCGCATCAAGCCGAGAGCGGCCGAATAGATGACGAAGGTTAGCGCCGCCAGCGTGAGCTGTGCACGGATGAAGTGAGCCAGCATCTGGTTCAAGTCGCTGAGCACGCCCTGCAGCAATTCACGCTGAGGCCGTGATTGCACCAGAGCCAGCAAGACTTCGCTGAAGGCGCGCCCATCCCTCAGAAAGAAAATCGACAATAGCGGGACCACCACCAGCAGCCATGCCTGTTTCGCGACTTCGGCCACGTGCAACCCAACGTTCTGGGCCAATTTCACAATTTCGTCGGTGTGGCCGGCGAGATAGTCGCGAAGCAGTTCGATGGCCTTGCCGTTCCAGCCATGCTCTTCTCCCAGTTGTTCCGCGATCTGCCCGGAGCTCAACTTAGCCAGAGCCGGCAGCGTTTGCCCTAAGCGCGCCCCTTCATGGCCGATCTGCGGGCCCATGGAAATGAAAAACAGCACCACCACGCCCAGCAGCAACACGTAAATGACTGCGATGGCGCGGCCGCGCCCATGCAGAAACTTTTCCAGGTGCGACACCAGAGGGCTCATCAGGTAGGCAAAGAAAATGGCAAACAGAAAGGCGATCAGCGTTTCCCGCGCCACATAGAGAAACCCCAACCCCAGCGCAAACAAGAGCACCGTGATCAGAACCCGCGCCGTACGTGCATCTGCCAGCGGCATGGCGCCCAGTCAGCTCCTAGTCGAATTCCGTGCAGCGGCCGCGTTCCGGCTAATCCCGCACTACTTCTGTATTATCGTCTGGAATCAGCACTCGCATTAGCTTGAACTGGTCTTTGTCGTCCAGCCAAAGGGCCCAGGTGAACTCGTCACCCTTCAGATTCAGTCGCAATAGTTCCCGCTCAGTTCCCCGGATCAGAACCTTTTCCCTACCCACCAACTCTAGGCGTACGGGCATCGAAACCCGGCTCTGAGGAACCACCGCGCCAAAATCCAGCGGCTGGCATTGCCGGTTGCTCCCTTCGCCGCTGCACGGCGCAACCGCCAGGTAATGCCATGCCAGAACCTCGCGATGGACAAAGAAATTATTGTCGAGAATGGGCGAAACGCTAGGCAGGATGAAACGCTGTTCGACAGGCTTCGCGGACGACGGTGTCGTAATCTTTTCGATCAGGATCTCATTGTCGGGAAGCAGGACCAGCGAATCCCCGGTTGACGCGCTCCATTCGTATCGGATCAGCTCACCGCTCGCGGTAATTTCGAGGCTCGATTTCTGGGTGGTCTGATCCGCGCCGGAAGTTTCTTTGAGATGTGCCTTGATGATGGTGTTTCCGTTTGACTGTTCGATGGAAAACGTCTCGGTGACCACACGCTGGCCCTTGACGAAAACCCCGAACGAGCCCGAATCGATCTCTGGGCTGGCGAGTTTCGGCTTGTCTTTCTTGTCGCGGGCGGATAAAACCGCCGCGCACGCGAGAACTACAACTGCTCCCCTTCGCATCCGTGCCATCAAAGTCACTACTTTTCTCCTCGCCTTTCTCGTCTTCGGTTCAGGCCTAAAGCTTCAATCGCCTCGGT
Source organism: uncultured Acidobacteriaceae bacterium (assembly GCA_963786075.1). GTDB lineage: Bacteria > Acidobacteriota > Terriglobia > Terriglobales > Acidobacteriaceae > Sulfotelmatobacter. The sequence continues at coordinate 3,880 of CAWAYA010000022.1, forward strand.
TGCAATTTCCTGGATAGTCTTTCCCCCGGTCTCTTGCCGGAACGAAGCCTTCAGGTAATGCCTTCGTCGCTCCTCGTAAAGCTCGCCGAAGCGCGCGTGGCTGCCCCGCAAGGGGCGCTCAACTCCTTCCTGCTCGGCCTGCTGCCGGCAACGCCGCCACAACTCCTCCACTCCCGCGTCCAGGAATACAGTGGGAATGGCTTCCGCCTCGAGCAACCCGGCATTCTTCTCCTGCGCGAAAGCACCACCGCCAAGGGCCACGATTTTCTCGGGAGCGGCTTGCAATTCCTGCATCAGTTCCTTTAAAGCTGTATGCTCGGCACGGCGAAAACCTGCCTCGCCGGAGTCGCGGAAGATTTCAGGGACCTTGCGCCCCTCTCGCCGTTCAATCCTGTCATCGAGATCCTCAAACGTCCATCCCAGTTGTTCGGCCATGGCGCGTCCTACCGTGCTCTTGCCGGCACCCATGAAGCCGACAAGAATTACGCCCCGCGCCCTCGATCGGCGGCCTAGTTCCTGGCCTTTATGGCCAAGCGCACCAGAACCCTCAATTTTCTTCGGGTCTTGAACCGACCGTTTCCGCCGAACCGGTTTTCGCTTCGTTTTCTTTATTGTTTTTCGGAGCGTTTTCTGAGGTGAATTTTACCACTGAAGCTGCGCAGGACGACGGTCGAGGACACTGCAACTCGACCCACGGTACCTGCGAAGGCACGTCCCTTGTCGATGGGAAACCAGGTGTGATTCTTCGGCTGAAGAGGAATATCGTCGCGGACTTCTCCGCGCACTGAGCGTGCGCTGACGTCGGCCGAGGTCCATTGCGGGATGGTGGCTTCGATATCGCCGCTGTGGCTGGTCAGCCGGTATTCGCCGCTGTTGCCGAAGTCGCCAAAGTAATTGATTCTGCCGCTGGTCGAAACCACCTGCACTAGAGGGCCGGTCACACTTGTGAGCGTAACGTCGCCGCTCAGCGAATCGACCTCAACATGCCCGTTTTGGATGTTATCAAGATTCACGGCCCCATTCACCGTTTTGACCCGGACGTGGGCATCGGAGACGTCGCGAACATCAACGGCTGCTCCCGCGCCTTCCAAGTCGACGTCGCCATGCAGTTTCTCGGCCCGCAAGGAACCGGTGCTGGAATGCAAAGTAACGCTGGCATCGGCCGGGACCAGAACTTCATAATCCACGCGTCCCGAATCGGCATCGGCTCCGGTCAGCAGGTGCGATTGAATATCAACGCGGTTTCCGCTCTGGCTGTTGTCGACCTCAACCTTGTCGGAGTGTAAAATCGCGTTGACCACGACCGTATTGTTCAACGACGGCTTAACCGAAATCGAGCCATACGGATTCATCACCGATACGCCAGCCCTGGGTCCGACCGAGAAGTGATACTCCTTCTTGCTCTCGGCCACTAGCGTGCCTGCCACGATTACGCCAATCGCAACCAGTTTTGCCGCGCGTTTGCTTTCCATGTGCCCAACTCCCCCAAGCCCGCCGACCTATCACCGCAGTAATCCTACTCGAAATCTTCCAACGCTATTCCGCTGAACGGTCCATGGCCAGCTCAAAAAGTATGGCTTTTTGCTGGTACGCATCCATCAACGACCGCCTGGCATCCTCGTCATTCGGAGTCTCATCTACAACACCCTGGGCATCGCGAATGGAGTCATTCACCTGCCGGAGGTTCTCTTCATACAGCGTCTTTACTGCCGGAGCGCTATCCGCGATTTCCTGCCTCAGGTCGTCGTCGTTGAGATCCAAGGGATTCACTGCGGAGACGGTCACCGAGGCCTGTCGACCCAGCTGATTCGACTGCGATTCGCGCCGTATAGAGAGTCCCAAAGCCAGCAGTAACATCGCTGCCGCCGGCACCAGCCATCTTGCCGCGCCCCAGCGAGTAGCGAACGAAGGGATCAGGCTACCGGGTGATCGCTGCGGACGGATCAGGCCCTCTTGCCGCAACGCGGTTTCAATGGAATTCCAAACTCTAGGACTGGGCTCGTCCGTCGCTTGCAATCGGCTGGCCGCCGCGGCGATCTGATTCAGGTCTTCCACCAGCGCCGAGCACGCCGCACACGCCCTAAGATGGGCGAGCTGTTGCACATTGCCGCCATCTTCTACCTCCGCCAAGCTCTGCCGCAGCTCAACGCAATTCATAACCTTCTCCCCAAGTCAGCTGCGGCTCGAAGTGTCACCGCAGCGCTTGCGCCCCTGCTCAGGTTAATGTCGTCCAGTAGTCCAACGCCTGCCTAACCTACTCGAGATTTCGTGGCCTTTTCGGCTCTATTCATCTTGAGCAGATCGCGCAATTTCATGCGCGCCTTGTGCAACTGCGATTTGCTGTTGCCAATCGAGCATCCCGCGATCCTGGCGATCTCATTATGCTCGTAACCCTCTATGTCGTGCAGCACGAAAATCGTCCGGTAACCAGGAGGGAGATTGTCTACCGCCCTCTGCAACTGCATCCGGTCAATGGACCCGGCGAGCGCGATGTCGTCCGCCCCGAAATCCCTCTTCGGAGAATCTTCTTCAGTCCCCTGTGTGGTTTCTTCCAACGAGACCACGGGAAGACTTTTCTTCCTCAAATGCATCAGCACGACGTTGACCGAAAGCCGGTGCAACCATGTCGAAAATGCCGACTCTCCGCGAAATGTCGCGATCTTGCGGAAGAGTTGCAGAAATGCCTCTTGCGCCAGATCCTCGGCCTCCGCCGTGTTTGCCGTCATGCGCAAACACAGCGAATAAACTCGCCGCTTGTGCTTGTCATAGAGCGCCTGGAACGCTTCTGAGTCCCCCCGCTTGGCCCGTTCGATTAGCTCGGCCTCGCAGGGTTCAGTCGCGGGTTGCTGTCGTGGCTCGGTCAAGTTGCCTGTTCCGGGCCGCACTCACTGGGATGCGGCTTAAGTAGTTTGTGTTGTATCGTTTGCGTGGGTCTCGCTGTGACCGAGGTACCCTCCGCAGTTCCAGAATATCAGAGTATTTCTACCAATCTTCGGATACGTAGATTAGCCTGATGTGCGTTCAGGTCTACGGCGGAAAACCTTTGCATTCGGAGGCTTGGACGCACCGGTTAACTCCAGACTTCAAACCCGCACCGGACTGAACAGTCGCAACCTCCATAAATTGGTAGTTCGCCATACTCGAGCCGAATCCTGGGCTAGCGGCGGGTTAGCTTTGGTACTTCACAATTGCTGCAAACGACTTCGGATCAAGCGACGCGCCACCCACCAGCGCGCCGTCGATTTCCTCCTGTGCCATCAAGATCGAAACGTTATCCGGCTTCACCGATCCTCCGTAGAGAATGCGCATCTGCGATGCGAAATCCTGGCCGAAAGCCTCCGCTGCTTCCCGGCGGATCACGGCATGCGCTTCAGCGGCCAATTCTGGCGTCGCTGTCTTGCCGGTGCCGATCGCCCAGACCGGTTCATAGGCCACGACCAGCTTAGCGGCTTTTTTGGCAGAAATGGCGTGAAAGGCTCGGACACACTGCCGCCGCAACACATCATCGGTGAGGCCGGCTTCGCGTTCCTCGAGCACTTCGCCCACGCAGCAGATCGGCGTGAGACCAGCTTCCAAAGCAGCCTTCAACCGCAGGTTCACAGTGTCATCGGTCTCGCCAAAATACTGGCGTCGCTCGGAGTGTCCTACGATCACGTGGGTCACACCCAGAGCCACCAACATTGGTGCCGAAATTTCCCCGGTGTAAGCGCCGTCCGCCTTCCAATGAACGTTTTGCACTCCGATCGCCACATTCGAGCCCCGCGCCGACGCGATTGCGGCGTCCACATCCGTGTAGGGCGGACAGACCACAATCTGGTCGCGAGTGTGACCTGCGACCAGGGGGAGAAATTCGCGGAAATACTCGCGAGTTTCGTCCGGGTTTTTATTCATTTTCCAGTTGGCGGCCATCAGCTTGATTCTCATGAAAAGACCTTCTCAATCTGAAGTGGGGAACTCGTGTTGGAGCGGCTCAATTCTTCGGCCGCGCGTGTGTAGGCCTTCAAGGTTGAGACGTCAAAGAGCACGAATCGAACCTGCCTCACATGGCTCGAGGAAGCCAGAGCCTCAACTGTTGAAGAAATAGCAATCGGTGCCGCTTCCGATGGCGGGTATCCGAAAGCCCCCGTCGAGATGGCAGGAAAGGACAAAGACATAAGCGCGTGCTGCTCAGCCAGCCGAATGGACTCGCGATGACAAGTCGCCAACGTTTCAGCTTCTCCGTGTTCTCCGCCGAAATAGACGGGGCCTACGGTGTGGATCACATGTTTAGCCATGAGTCGTCCGCCCGTAGTGATAACAGCTCTCCCCGCGGGCAGGCTTCCAATCCGGCTGACGATCTGCCGGCATTCGGCAAGTATTGCGGGTCCACCAGCCCGGTGAATGGCCCCATCCACTCCACCTCCGCCCAGGAGAGATGAGTTGGCTGCATTCACTATCGCATCGGTTCCCTCGCGGGTAATGTCGGCGGGACCCTGAAACTCGATGGTCTTCCCGCCGTTCAGCAGGATACGCATTCTAAAGTCTCGCACGACGCTACCTGAGGAGTTCACTTCTTGTCCGTCAGCGCTTCCACTCCGGGCAGTTTCTTGCCTTCTAGAAATTCCAGAGATGCTCCACCACCGGTGGAAATATGCGTGATCTTATCGGCGACGTCGGCGCCATGGACTGCCGAGACTGTGTCGCCGCCGCCCACAATAGAGATCGCACCTACGTTCTCGGCCACAGCCTGAGCGATCTTGAAGGTCCCCCGCGAAAATCCTGGAACTTCAAACACGCCCATAGGCCCGTTCCACACAATGGTGCGCGCCCGCGAAATCTCTTCCGAGAACAGCTCGATGGTCTTCGGCCCAATGTCGAGCGCCATGCGGTCGGCCGGAATGGGCTGGCCTTCGCCGATCTGCTGCACTACGGAGTTAGTCTCAGGCTTAATCGCCACCACGTGATCGATCGGCAGCAGGAACTTCACATTCCGCTTCTTCGCTTCCTCCAGCAGTTGCCGCGCCAGGTCAACCTTGTCAGCTTCCAGGAGCGATTTACCGATTTCTTTTCCTTGCGCCTTCAAGAAGGTGTAGGCCATGCCGCCGCCAATGATGAGCGAATCAACCTTGTCCATCAAGTTCCGAATCACGCCGATCTTGTCGCTCACTTTGGCGCCGCCCAGGATAGCCACGAACGGCGGTTCGGGATGCTCCAGCGCCTTGCCCAGATACTTCAGTTCCTTCTCCATGAGCAGGCCTGCCGCGGATTTTGACACGAACTTTGTAATGCCCACGGTGGAGGCATGAGCCCGATGCGCCGTGCCGAAGGCGTCATTCACATAGAAATCCGCCAGAGTTCCCAATTGCTTGGCGAACTTCTCGTCGTTGGCTTCCTCTTCGGCATGAAAACGAAGGTTCTCCAGCAGCAGGGTCTGGCCCTTCTCCAGTTGCGTGGCTACTTCCTCCGCCTCCGGACCAACGCACTCCGGGCAGAAGCCCACGTTCTCGCCGCGCGCCAGTTCTTTGTCGAGTACCATGCGCAGCCGCTCGGCGACCGGCTTCAGGCTCATTTTCAGATTGACCTTGCCTTTTGGCCGCCCCAGATGCGAGGCCAGAATCAATCTCGCCCCATGACGTAACGCGTACTCGATCGAGGGCAGGGTTTCGCGGATGCGCGTGTCATCCATCACGCGCCCGTCTTCCAGAGGAACATTGAAGTCGACCCGCATGAAGATACGATTGCCGTTCAGCGGGAGGTCACGGATAGAAAGCTTGGACATTGGCTGGTTCGTCCTTAGTCAGGAGCCGCATATAGAGTAGCGCCGGCACGCTCGCGAAAGTCGACGCCGGCGCCACAGAACCGCTACAACCCCTTGCCGGCGATGTAGTGAATCAGATCCCGCACCCGGCAGGAGTATCCCCATTCATTGTCATACCAGGAGATTACCTTGACGCAATTGCCGCCGACTACGAGGGTCATGGGCGCATCGACGATGGAAGAACGGGGATCGCCTTTGAAATCCGACGAAACCAGTTCCCCTTCTTCAAAACCCAGGTAACCCTTCAGCGGCCCGCTCTCGGAGGCTTTCTTCAGCGCCGCATTTACTTCTTCTTTGGTAGTCTTCTTTTCCACCCACGCTACCAGGTCGACTACAGAAACATTCGGCGTCGGCACGCGCATGGCGAAACCATCCAGCTTTCCCGCGAGATCAGGAATCACCAGCTTGAGCGCCTTAGCCGCACCAGTGGAGGTAGGGATCATGTTGATCGCCGCAGCCCGCGCCCGGCGCAGGTCTTTGTGCGGGAAGTCGAGAATTACCTGATCATTCGTATAAGAGTGAATCGTGGTCATAGTCCCGCTGACAATCTTGAAAGAATCGTTGATCACTTTGGCGATTGGGGCCAGGCAGTTCGTAGTGCAAGAGGCGTTTGAAATGATGTTGTGCTTGGCCGCGTCGTACTTCTCCTGATTCACGCCGAGCACCAGCGTGACGTCTTCATTCTTCGCGGGAGCCGAGATGATAACCTTCTTCACCGTTCCCCGCAGGTGCTTCTTGGCGTCGTTCGCATCGGTGAAGTGTCCGGTCGACTCAATCACGACCTGAGCGCCCACGGAATCCCAAGGCAGTGCGCCGGGATCTCTTTCCTTGAACACTCGGATGGTTTTGTTATCGATTGTGATGCCGTCTGCCGTCGCCGAAATCTTGTTGGGCAGGTTCCCAAGAATGGAATCGTATTTCAGCAAGTGCGCCAGCGTCTTCGGGTCGGTCAGATCGTTTACCGCCACGAACTCGAGGTTAGGGTCGTTGAGCGAGGTCCGCAAAACGTTGCGGCCAATGCGTCCGAATCCGTTAATACCAACTTTGATTGCCATAATTTCTCCGTTCTTAATCTTGTAGCGTCTTATGAGTGCGACATCAGAAATCTTCCTGAGCCGGTAGACAGACAGATGATGTTAGCAGGACAGCGAACCGGCGTAAATGATCCGGCCGTGGATTGAGAAGGTTCCGATTCCCATCACGGAAACCTGTGCTACCAGTCCTTGACAGGCAGATTATGGGAAGCTTAATTCCAGAAAAGCATCCGCTCTGCTAAAGGGCGATGACAGCCGGGCCAGCAAATACTTGCGGTTGATGGTCTGCCGCGCGTGGGCATGCCCTTCCGGCGGCAGAATGCGTGCGGTGGCCGCGATCTCAGGACCAGTCAACTTTCCCCGCATGGTGCAAGGAGCCACCGTTACCTGCGGATTGTTGCGAATGCGCTTCGTCTTGCCCATCTTGCTAAGGGTCATGACGTAAAGCTTGTCGCCATCTTCGCCGAACCATACGGGGGTTGCGACCTTGATCCCGCTCTTACGGAACGAGCCGAGGGAGATATATTTTTGGCCACTGATTGCTGAGGGGATTGGTTGAGCCATGGTGAGATTTTAACGGAAGTCACTCGGCTGTCGCGCGTGGTTCGCCTGCGGTCCCGCCGATTGATCCCGCCCTCTCTTCTGTGTTAAAAGCCTTGCATGCGTAAATGGATGCGCGAGCGCTTGCAGCGCCGCAAAAAGACGCCGGCAGAGCCCTCCGACCAGCCTGTGCCTCCGCCCTTGCAGCCCGCCTATTTTGATGCGGAACAAACGCCCGGAACGCATCCTGATGCCGAGAAGACACCATCTGAGGATGGCGCTGCGTCAGCGGCTGCGCAGGATGTTCGACCGGTGCGCAGATCGCGTTCGACTGCGGATGAACAGTCTTCCGAAGAGCCCTCGTTAGCAGCGCCTGCCGCCCAGGAGGCTGCTTCAGCACGAACTCCCAACACCGGCCGCGGCCGTCGCCGCCGCGGTGGACGCGGACGGGGTGGACGCGGACGCGAGCAGGCGGTCGCTCAAGCCTTTGCCCCCGCCGCAGTGAAGGGATCCATTCCAGCTGTGCCCGCGGAGCCGGTGGAAGAAGAGTTTGCCAACGCTGGAGCTGAAGAGCCAACCGCAACTCCCTCCGTCGCGGCCTCGCCCAGAGTTCCATCAACCGCCGCCCCGCCGCAACGCCCACCCAAAGGCGTGGTGGTTCTCGCAATCGGGCTGCCTGGTTCGGGCAAGAGTTCATGGTTTAAGCGCCACAACGTGATCCCGCTCTCGAGCGACATGGTGCGCTCGCTGCTCTTCGACGATGTGCGCGAGCAGCGTTTTCAGGATCTCGTGTTTTCCAACCTCCGCTCCATGCTCAAGGCAAGGCTCATCGCCAAGCGTCCGATGAATTATGTGGACGCCACCAACCTGACGCCGCAGGAACGGCAACACTGGATCAAACTGGCCAAAGATTATCAGTACGAAGTGCACGCGGTCTTTTTCGACGTACCGCTCGACGTCTGTATCGAGCGCCACCAGCGCCGCGACCGTGTCGTTCCCGAGGATGTGATGCGCCGCATGGCCGCCAAGCTGAAGCCTCCGGCATTCGAAGAGGGCTTCGCCAAGATCACCGTCGTCCGGGTAAAGAAGAAGGATTCCGAGGGCTAGCCAACTTCTTCAGAGACAGCGTAGGCTTATTTGTCATCCCGAGCAAAGCGAGGGATCTTGGTTCTTGCATGCGCTATCTGCGTAACCGCTGCGTGCAAACACCAAGATCCCTCGCTCTGCTCGGGATGACAATCCTTGGGGCGGCGAATCTGCCAGGACCTTCATTCCTTCAGATACGGCAGCATCTCCTTGAACGCCGGCGACGACGAGGACCGCATTAATTCATAGATCATCATCTCGGTAGAAGAAATTACGGCGCCCGCGTCACGCATTCTTTCCAGGCCAATCTTCCAATTCCACTCCGTTCGCGAACTCACCGCATCCGATGCAACATGCACCAGATAGCCTCCGCGCAGAGCCGCCAGCGCCGTCTGCATCACGCAGATGTGGCTTTCCATGCCGCAGAGCAACAAGGTGTTCCGGTTACCCGGCAGACGCTTGAGCAGCGTGCAGAAAACATCGCTGCCAAAACAGGAGAATCTGTCTTTGTCGATGGCCTCAGTTTCCGGCAGCAGGGAAGCGATCTCCGGCACAGTTTTGCCCAGCCCCTTCGCATATTGCGTGCTCACAATCGCCGGAATCTTGAGTAGACCTGCAGCGCGGATCAGCAACTTCGAATTCCGCACCAGTTGTTCCTTCTGAAAAATCGGCGGCAGCAATTTTGCCTGAATATCCACAACGACGAGCGCGCACTGATCCGACTCCAGGTTGCGGCGCGCAATTTCGGTATATTCGGTGGAGATTGCGGAAACATTCTCGGAAACAGTGACCATAAGCACTCCTTGGGACGGTGCAACGGACAAAGCACAGCGGACAGAGAGAGTTTAGCGCGAACCGGCAGACTGGAACACAGGACGGTTGACCGCGTTCCCAACCCGTTGGATAATGAGGTGACTGCCCCCTCGTTCAACGGCTAGGACACCTGCCTCTGGAGCAGGTTATCGGGGTTCGAATCCCTGGGGGGCAGCCAAGTCCTTTTCAGTAACTCTGCGTTCCTTCCTCTGAAAACTGCATTATTTGGCGAGCCCATCCAAATCCGCGGCAGCGGAATCAATAAGCGCAGCTTCGTTTTCGAGCACCTTGGCGACGCGCACGATTTCAGTGTCGGCCTCCTGCCAGCGGCGTTGCTCGATGGCCTCGCGAATGCCCGGCATGGTTTTCGGCCCGTATCCGGTATAAACGCCGGGAGCATAAATCATGTGCTTGTACCACGGGCGGCGGGGAAGCCCCGCGGGATCGGTGAGCCTGCGCTCGCTTTCCAGCAGCTTCTGGTTCAGCGCAGCCAACCGCTTGTCGCTCCCAGAAAATCCCGATGCTTCGGCTTTGTTAAAAGCGGTCTTGTAGCGATCGGCACTCTTTGTAAGTGCTTCCAGAGCATTCTCCAGCGGCGCAAAGTTCAAGTGTGGCGGAATGTCCTCCGGTGCCGGCGCGACGGTCGGCTTGCGGGGATCGAGCGCAGCATGAAACGCACCCTCCTTTAACTCCAGGTCGCGTTCGCGAGCTTCATCCTGCTTATTCTGCAAGAGCTTTTGCAGGTCTTTGTTGTAACTCTGCATGGTGTCGGCGAGATCGGTGAACTCGTAAGGCAGAACGTCGGCGTCGGCCATTCGCATCACCGCAGTGCCAATGGTCTGCGAGAGGGCAACACCGTAGGCAAAATTGGTATCGGAGAAATGCGTGTACCAATAAAAGTCATCGTAGATGGAGTGGTAGATGCCGGCGTCGTCTTCCCCTCCGTAGCCAAGGTTGAGAGATGCGACTCCAAGGTGGTCGACAAAGGCCGTGTAGTCGGTACCGGAGCCGAGAGCGTTCATGCGCAAGTCAGCCCGCTGGCGCAGTTCTTTCCGTTCCTCGTCAGACTTGGCCTGGGTAATGTCGACCAGCCGGTTGCGTTCGAAAACTGAAAGCTTGCTCTCCGGGTCCTCGACACTGCGAGCCACATTATTCATGAAGTGCTCCAGCGAATGGGAGCCCTCCATGAACAGATAGCCGCGATCGTTGCTGTCGGAGTTGATGTAGATAGCGGCGTGCTCCTGCAATTCGCGCCCGTGGGTTTCGGCCCAGGCGGTCGAACCCAGCAGCATCGGCTCTTCGCCGTCCCAGGCACAGTAGATGATGGTGCGCTTGGGCTTCCAGCCCTGCTTCAGCAATTCGCCAAACGAGCGGGCCTCTTCCAGCAGAGCGACCTGGCCTGAGATGGGGTCCTCGGCGCCGTTCACCCAACCGTCGTGATGATTGCCGCGCACCACCCATTCATCAGCTTCGGTCGAGCCGGGGATGCGGACGATGACATCGTTCACATCCTTCACGTCCCAATTCGCTTCGACCACTAAATGGACCTTTGCCGCGCCGGGGCCAACGTGATAAGGAATCGGCAGAGCCCCGCGCCATTCTTCGGGCGCAAGCGGGCCGCTAAGAGCGGCCAGCAGCGGTTGAGCGTCTGCGTAAGAAATGGGCAGAGTTGGAATCTTAGTGATGCTGGGAGCGTTACTGGCAGTCATGCGGGGCGCGTTGGGATCGCCCCGATCCGGAGTAAGCGGATCACCCGGATAAGAAGACGCAAAGTCCATCACGCTGCCGCGCTGCACACCTTGATCGGGACGCATCGGGCCTTTAGGAAAAACATCGCCATCGAAATAACCGTCGTCTTTGGGGTCAGAGTAGATCAGGCAGCCCACAGCGCCATGCTCGGCGGCAACCTTAGGCTTGATGCCACGCCACGACTCGCCGTAGCGCGCGATTACGATGGCACCCTCGACCGAAACGCCGAGCCGCTGCAGGCGGTCGTAGTCTTCGGGCAAGCCATAATTTACGTACACCAGAGGCGCGGTCACATCCCCATCGCGGGAGTAGGCGTTGTAAGTGGGAAGCTGTTCGTTCTGCTGGCTGGAAGTTGGATCCTCGGCTAAGGCAGGTTCCTGCAATTTAGCAACGTAGCGTGAGGGCGCAATCAACTCCACCAGACGGCGCTTGGGCGTGGGGAAAAGCACTTTGAAGCTTTCGATGTGAGCGTCAAGACCCCACTCTTTGAACTTCGAGAGGATCCACTCGGCGTTTTGTTTGTCGTAGGCGGACCCCACGTGGTGCGGGCGGGCGCTTAGCAATTGCATATAGTCGCGTTGCTTCTGGGCGTTGGGGATGGTGCGGAATTTGCTCTCCCACTCTTGCTCAGTATGCGCATTTTGCTTTGAAAACCCGTCGAGCGTGGCGTCCTGATTCGGTTCCGGAGAAGCTGCCAGGGCTGGGTGCAAAAAGAAGCTCAGAAACAAGCTTAGAAACAAGCCAACGATGAGGACTGCAAGGATTGAGCGCCGCATACGCCTCCTGAGATTTACGACCAACGAGTATGCCACGGAAGGGCGTTGCTTTGATGTGCCCGGAGAAATTTGTTAGGCTGTCGCCGTTTACGGGAGGCACATATCATGAGACGTCACGGCTTTGCATTTCTTGCTGTTGCCCTTCTCCTTTCGATCTCGAGCAGCTTCGTTTACGCCCAGCAATCCTCTGCGCCGGCCCCGAAGCGCATCGCGATTCGAGCCGGGCGCCTGATCGATTGCAAAAGCGATACACCCATCTCGAATGCTCTTATCCTGATCGAAAGTGACAAAATCGTCAGCGTCACTCCGAGTGGCTCCCCGCCCTCGGGCGTCGAGCTGATCGATCTCTCCAAGGCCACTGTTCTTCCCGGCTTCGTCGATGCCCACACTCACGTTTTGCTGCAGGGGGATATCACTGCGGAAGACTACGACAAGCAACTCCTCAAGCAGTCCATTCCGTACCGCGCCATCCTGGCGGCGCGCAATGCGCAGATCGCGCTCTCCCATGGCTTCACCGTGCTGCGCGACCTCGAAACCGAAGGCGCAATGTTCGCCGATGTTGATGTCAAGAAAGCCATCGCCGACGGCGAAATCCCCGGTCCCCACATGCAAGTGGCCACGCGGGCTATGGCTCCGACCGGCATGTACCCGCTGCTCGGCTATTCCTGGGAGCTTCATGTGCCTACGGGCGTGCAGTATGTCGATGGCGTGGAAGAAGCCGTCAAAGCGGTCCGCGAGCAGGCGATGTTCGGCGCCGATTGGATCAAGTATTACTCTGACCACGGGTACTTCTACGGTCCAGATGGTGTGCTGCATAGCCACGTCAATTTCACCGACGCGGAGGCCAAGGCTATCGTCGATGAAGCGCATCGCATCGGAAAGAAAGTCGCCGCGCATGCCATCGGCAACGACGGCATCGCCGCCGCATTAAGAGCCGGCGTCGATTCCGTCGAGCATGGCGACGGCCTCAGCGCGCCGCAAATGGAAGAAATGGCGCGCCGCGGCATCTATTGGGTTCCCACCATCGCTGTGGGCGCGTATGTCGCCTCCGGTCGCCAGGGCAACTGGCCGAGGATGGTCGAGACCGAAAAGGCGGCGTTTCAATTAGCTCTGAAAAAAGGAGTGAAGATTGTTTTCGGCACCGACGCCGGCGGTTTCGATTGGAAAGACTTGAACGAAGCCAAGGAATTCGAATACTACATCGACTACGGCATGACGCCGCAGCAGGCGATTCGAACCGCAACCACCACGGCCGCCGAACTCCTCGGTTGGTCCGACAAGATGGGGACCGTCGAAGCCGGAAAGTGGGCCGATTTGGTAGCCGTCTCCGGCGACCCTCTGAAGGACATTACCGAACTCGAGCGCGTCAAATTCGTGATGAAGTCCGGTAGCGTCTTCAAGAATGAACTCAAGTGATTGGCTGATCCCGACGGAATGACGACTCAATTGACGGAGACTGGCTTCCGGGAAAGGTGCACAAAACTTTACAGCGCCAGTTCGTGCAGAGCGGTATGATCCGAACAAGACGGCACCGCACGTCTGCGCCGCGCTATGAGCAGCTCTCGCCTCGACCTTTTAAGTTTTGCAGCATTCAAGGCAAAGCTGCGTCCTGAGTTTGTCTTTCAGTTCCTCTTCCTGCTGCACATTATCGTGTTTCACGCGCATTTCTTGCGGGCACAGGCAGCTGCCCAAGCTACCGCGCCAGCGGAGGGATTGCGAGCAATCCAAGGCGTGGTGAAATCGGGGAATATGCCGATCCCCGGCGCTGAAGTTTCCGCAGAGAATGCCGCTACCAAGCAACAAGTCAACGCGTGGACGGATGTCGACGGAAGCTATTCACTGCGAATTCCCGCCGACGGCCGCTACACCGTGCGAGTGCAGATGTCGGCGTTTGCGGCGAGCACGCAGGAAGTGGTGTTAGACGAAACTCATCCCGACGTGCAAGCGAATTTTGAGTTGATTCTGCTGTCGCGAGCGCGCGAAGCTGCCAGTAAGAGTGAGCAGCGACAGGCGAACGCGGCCGGCGGACGCGGCTTCCAGAGTCTTTCCGTGTTTCAAAGCGGAGCAGGGCAAGACGCGGCTGGTGGCTCCATGAGTGATGTCGTTCCTTCGGGCATGCCGGTTCCCGGGATCGCGCCCGACAGCGCTACAGAATCCGTGGCGGTTTCGGGCAATACTTCAAATTCCTTCAATGCCATGAGCGCCGATGAAATGCAGCAGCGCTTCAACGACGCCCGTCAACAGGGAGGAGGATTTGGCGGCGGATTTGGTGGTCCAGGGGGTGGCGGGTTCGGCGGTCGTGGTTTTGGTGGCGGAGGTTTTGGCCGGCGGGGTTTTGACATCAATCGCCCGCATGGATCGATCTATTACGGCATCGGCGATTCGGCGCTGAATGCCGCGCCCTATGCGCTGAACGGCCGGGTTACGAATCCATCATATGAGCAGAACAGCTTCGGGGGATCGGTGGGTGGCCCGCTCAATATTCCGAAGATTTATCACGGCGGCACGAAGACATTTTTCTTCGCAAATTACAACGGCAGGCGCGGAGAAAATCCGTTTGACCAATTTTCGACGGTGCCCTCGCTGCTCGAGCGGCAGGGGAATTTTTCGGCTCTATGCCTGACTGGATTCAATAGCGCAGGTGTGTGCAATGACGTGAACAGCAGCGGCCAGACGATCGACCAAATTTATTCCGTGAATCCGGTCAGCGGAAGCACGCCATATGCGGGCAACGTGATTCCAGGATTTACCTCGCAAACCTGCCCGTGGACTGCCGCGTCTGGGCCGGCGAACATCGCGGCTGGGTTGCTCCAATACATCCCTTGCCCGAATCTGCCGGGAGTTACGCAAAACTTTCACTATGTTACTTCGACGACCAGTGACAGCGACGACCTGAATGTACGCGTGAATCATACGATAGGCGCCGCGCCCGCGGGCGGCGGCCGGCGCGGCGGAGGAGGACGCCGGCCAGGCAACAGCCTGACGTTTAGCTTTCACTACCACGGGTCGAGCGCGAACATTACGAATCCGTTCCCGAGCGTCGGCGGCACCACCGGAGTGCGCAGCTTCGATGTGCCGATTGCGTGGGTGCGAAGCATCGGAAAGCTGACCAACAGTTTGCGCTTCGATTTCAATCGCAGCCGCACCAAGACCCAGAACCTCTATGCGTTTACAGATGACGTCGCCAGTGGGCTCGGAATCACGGGGGTTTCGACGAATCCGTTCGACTGGGGATTGCCCAATCTTTCTTTTGGCGATCTCACCGGTTTGTCGGATACGAATCCGCAACTCGTGCGAAACCAAACGTACACGTTCTCGGATTATGTGGTGTGGACGCGGGGCAAGCACACCTGGCGGTGGGGCGGAGACTTCAGGCGAGTGCAGCTCAATACGGAAGCCAGCAGTAACTCGCGCGGGGCGTTTACATTTTCTGGCGTCAATACTTCCGACATCGTGAACGGCAGCCAGGTTATGGGAACGGGATTTGACTTTGCCGACTTTCTGCTGGGATTGCCCCAGTCGACTGCGGTTGAGTTCGGAGAAGACAACTATCACTTCCACGGCAACTACTGGGATATGTATGTGCAGGACGAGTGGAAGATGCGCGGGAATCTCACGCTGAATCTGGGCGTGCGCTACGAGTATGTTTCGCCGCTCACGGAAGAAAATAATTTGATTGCGAATCTGGATCTTTCGCCCCAGCTCTTTGTTGCAGGCCCGTTGCTGCCATCGTCGGCGGTAGCTGTGGTTACACCAGGCGAGCCCGGCCCCTACAGCGGCAGTCTTCCCGCCAGCCTCGTAAGGCCGGACCGCAAAGGCTTCGCGCCCCGCGTGGGAATCGCGTGGAAGCCGTTTTCGAAAACCGTGGTGCGCGCCGGGTATGGAATCAACTACAACACGAGTGCGTATCAAACGATTGCGCAACAACTGGCGTTTCAGCCGCCGTTTTCGACGGCGGAGACGAACATCCAAAGCAGTCCCGGCGAGCTCACACTGCAGAATGGTTTTCCGTCGCCGTCTGCGGGCATCATCACCAACAGTTATGCCGTGAATCCAAACTACCGGTTCGGGTATGTGCAGATTCGTAATCTCGATATTCAACAGCAGATTCGCCCGACGCTACTACTGAATATCGACTACACGGGAACGAAAGGAACGAACCTGGACATTCTGGAAGCGCCCAATCGAACGATTTCGCCGACGATGGGAATTTCGACGCGGATTGCCGAAGTGCAGGCCTTTACGTTCGAGAATTCGATCGGCGATTCGGAGGCTAACGCGGGATCAGTGCGGCTGCGGAAGCGGCTGGCCCATGGATTTTCGATTGGCGGCATATATACGTTTTCGAAGTCAATCGACGACGCATCTTCGATCGGGGCAGGTGCGACGAGCGCGGCGAGCGCTCCTGGTTTGGGCGCAGGAGGAACCGGGGCAGCGGGAGGCGGCGCGACGGCATCGGCGGGCAGCGGGGCGAACAGCGTAGCGCAAAATCCGTTTGACATTTCGGCGGAGCGCGGGCTTTCGAGCTTTAATCAGACGCACAAATTCACCGCGGATTATCTGCTGGAGCTGCCATTCGGCCATGACAAGCGCTGGCTTACAGGCAATACTCCGATGCGAGCGATCTTTGGCGACTGGCAGTGGAGCGGCGACTGGACGATTGCATCAGGGCTGCCGTTTACGCCGCGGCTGCTGAACACTTCCTGTGAGGTGAATGGCGGGACCGCCGGGACGCTGCGCCCGAACCTGGTTCCCGGGCAAGCAATAAGCTCCTCAAACCCGTCGATCGCAGACTGGTTCAATACCGCGGCATTCGTTGCGCCGGCCACGTGCAGCTATGGCAACGCCCGCCGCAACAGCATTATCGGGCCGGGCAGCAAAGTGTTCGACATGGCATTCACGAAAATCTTTCCGCTCAAGGAATCGCGAATGCTGGAGTTCCGGGCGCAGGCCACCAATATTTTCAATATGGTTAACTATTCCTCGATTGACACGAGCCTCAACTCGCCCACTTTTGGTCGAGTAACGGCAGTTGGGGGAATGCGGCAGTTCACGATGACCGCGCGGTTTCGATTCTAAGGATTTCATGACATCCATTCCAATCCGATTCGCTGACCGGGCAGTTGCAGTGCTCCTGACAGTCGTACTCCTGTGCGCGGCCTCGCCTTCGCAGCAGGAATCGGGGTACGTGCTTCACGTGCAGTCGGAACTCGTTCTTGTGAATGTGACGGTGCGCGACAAGAACGGTAACTTTGTGCCGGGATTAAAACCGGAGAACTTCACAGTTCTCGAAGATAACAAGCCGCAGAAAATTCTTTCCTTCGACGTCGAAAACGTGGATGCCGTTCCCGCAGCGGATGTGGCCCAGGTGAAGCCGTTGCCGGAATCGCCGAAGGGGCCCAGTCCAGCAGTTTCCCCGGCGACTTCGGCGGACCAGTTCAAAGACCGGCGCCTCATCGTCTTGTTCTTCGATCTCTCTGCCATGGAGCCAGACGAAATCGACCACGCGGTTACCTCAGCCGAACACTACGTCGATACGCAAATGGCGCCTGCGGATTTGGTTTCGATTGTTTCTCTGGGAAGCTCGCTGCTGGTAAATCAGGACTTTACGACCGACCACGTGCTGCTGAAAAAACAGCTGGACGCATTCAGCTCAGGCAGTGGCCAGGGCTTCGAAGAAGGCACGACAGGTGCAACAGAAGGCACGCCCGACACGGGTCAGCCCTTTACCGCCGACGACACCGAATACAACATCTTCAACACCGACCGCCGCCTCGAAGCTCTGCGATCCGTGGCGGAAAAGCTTTCCCACATTCAACAGAAGAAATCTCTGATTTATTTTTCCAGCGGCATGGACCGCACCGGCATTGAGAATCAATCGGAATTGCGCGCGGCCGTGAACGAAGCCGTGCGTTCCAACCTGGCGATTTACACCATGGATATGCGTGGCCTGCAGGCGCTGGTGGCCGGTGGAGAGGCGCAGAGCGCCAGCCTGCGCGGGGTTTCTGCCTACTCCGGACAGTCAACGCTCAATGCCCTCAATTCCAACTTCACCACGCAGGAAACCCTCGTGACTCTCGCCAGCGATACCGGCGGGCGCGCCTTTCTCGACGATAACGACTTCACCAAGATCTTCAAGGGCGTGCAACAGGATACTTCGACTTATTACCTGCTTGGCTATCACAGCTCGAACCCAGCGCGGGACGGCCATTACCGCCGCATCGTCGTGAAGAGCAATGTTCCCGGCGTGAAGATCGATTATCGCCGCGGTTACTACGCGCCTGCGGATTTCAAGCATGCCACCCAGGACGACAAAGAGCGTCAGCTTGAAGAGGAGCTGGCTTCCGAACTGCCGGCTACAGATTTGCCGCTGTATCTAGGCGTCGCCTATTTCCGAATGGATGGCAACAAGTTCTTCGTTCCCATGTCGTTGGTAGTGCCGGGATCGCAGATTCCATTCGTCCGCTCCAGCGACCTCGACAAGGCGACCTTGGATGTGATCGGGATGGTGCTCGACAACGAACACCATCCTCTGAACCGGTTCCGCGATACCGTGAAGCTTGCCGTCAACACTGCAAAAGATGTTCATAAGAAGAATGTGCAGTATGACACCGGGATGAGCCTGCTGAGCGGCAAGTACCACCTGAAATTCGTGGTGCGCGAGAATCAAACCGGTCTCATGGGATCATTCGAGACCGACATCGACGTGCCAGACTTGAAAACGCTTCCGCTGAAGATGAGTTCGGTGGTGCTGGCCAGCCAGATTCAACCGGCCAAGAAGAGTGCCAACCCGAACCCGCTGATTCACGACGGTTCCGAAATCATCCCGAGCATCACACATGTGTTCTCAGCCTCGCAGCATCTTTTTGTTTATTACGAGGTATACGATCCGGCACAGCACACGGCCGTGGCTTCTGCCGGAGCAGGAGCGCAAAAGCCTGGCATCCGACTTTTGACGAATGTCGCTTTTTTCCAGGGCAAGGCCAAGGCCTACGAGAGTTCGTTGGTCGAGTTGACCGAATTAAACGCACGCGAGCGCAAGGCCGCAGTTTTCCAACTGGACGTGCCGCTGACTTCGCTCAAACCCGGTTTTTATACCTGTCAGGTAAATATAATCGACGATGCCGGCGGCCACTTCCTGTTTCCGCGGCTTGCCTTGTTGATCCGCGCTGAACCCAAGGCCTGACGTGCGACAAGAGTTTGAAGAACTACCGCGTCACTCAACTTCCCACGTACCGCGCATACAAGCTGCGCGCCACCCCGGTTTCCGTGGTTCCCTTGATGATCGCCCGTCCATCGGGAAACAGTGTCATCTCGTAGGGCTCACGCCAGAACTTCAACACGAACTCGTTGTGCCGAACCACGCCGTGCGCCTCCAACCGTCTCTGCATTTCGTCAAAATCAATCGGCCGCGCGCGCTCGTGAATCTGCACCGAGTTGCGCCCGCACATCGTGATATGCGGACGCCCTTCGCCCGCGAGGTGCACAAAATCCCGTTCTCCACACGCCCGGCAGCCCAGCCGGGGATGCGCCGCAGCAATCTCTGCATTCTCGTTCTTCCAAACGTCGAACGACCACAGCGTTTTCCTGAGCTGCTCCGCAGCCGCGCCCCCGACCAGCAACTTCACCGCCTCCGTCGCCGCAATCGAGGCCACCAGGTTCACCGCCGTATTTAATATTCCAGAGGTCTCGCATGTTTCCACCATTCCGGTCGGAGTGTCTGGAAAAATGCACGCCAGGCATGAAGTCCTGCCCGGCAACACATTCAGCGTCACGCCATAACTGCCCACCGCCGCCGCATAAATCCACGAAATGGAGTTCTTCACCGCATAATCATTCACCAGGTAGCGTGTTTCAAAATTATCAGTCCCGTCGAGGATTACATCCATTCCATCAAGTAATACATTAATATTCCCCGGGACCAGGTCCTCGACCCGCGCCTCGACCACGATCTCCGAATTGAAGGTGGAAATCTTTCGCGCCGCGGCGATCGCCTTGGGCAACGATTCGGCCGCGTCCTTTTCCTCGAACAGCGACTGCCGCTGCAGATTGCTCGCCTCCACGTAATCGCGGTCGACAATGCGCAACGTTCCCACGCCCGCCCGCGCCAGTAATGACGCCAGCGCCGACCCGGTCGCGCCGCATCCGACGATCGCCACTCGCCCCGCCGCCAGCCGCCGCTGGCCCTCCGCGCCGATTCCCCCGAACAGAATCTGCCGCGAGTACCGTTCCTCGAACTTTTCCTTCTGCGTGCCCTGCCTCAAAGAGGTCACCAGTTTTCACCCGCAAAACCTTTATTATAAGTGTCTGGACTGCTTCAGCCGCCAGGATGCAGACAACACCGGCCTTCCGCGCTTCATCGAACGTAAGCAACAGGCCCAAGGACATTTTTTGCTGAGACGGTACGCCTCATTCGTGATGGTGATCATTGCTTCCCTCGATCCGACCGCTCGCGCCGGCTCGTCTGCACCCGCACCTGCGGGCTCCTCCGAGAAACCTCAAACCACACAGTCTTCCTCAGCTCTCGCCACTATGGCGGATTATGCCGGACGCAGCGTCCAGTCCATCGAACTGCCCGGTGTCCCAGACCCAGACCACTTGATCAAAATCCTCCCACAAAAAGCCGGACAGCCGCTTGACCGCGACCAGGTTCGCGAAAGCATCCGCGCTCTGTTTGCCACCGGGCGCTTTGCCGACATCCAGGCTGAGGCTACTCCTTCCGGCCAGGGCGTGGTTCTCACTTTCGCCACCTCGCTAAACTTTTTTGTGGGAGCCATCGACGTCGAAGGCGCTCCCGGCCATCCCAACTCTAACCAGATCGTTAACGGAACCAAATTCGAACTCGGCGAGCTTTATACCCGCGATAAACTCGAGCGTGCCCTGCGAAACGTGCGCCAGGTCATGCAAGAGAACGGCTATTATCGCGCACGCGTCACCGCCGAAAGCACTTCCAACGCGGCCAACCAGCAGGTCAATATTCTCGTCCACATCTCCGCTGGAGAACCCGCCCATGTCGGCGAGGTCAAACTCACCGGCCACGCAACCTTTTCCCTGAGACAGGTTGAGGACATCGCCAGGATGCATCCGGGTGATCCAATTACCGCTGCTCGCATCACAAATTCTCTTCAGCGCCTGAGAAAAAAGTTTCAAAAACGGCAGCGCGTCCTGGCTCAAGTTTCCATCGCCGAGCAACAATATCACCCTGAATCGAACGCAGTGGACTATACCTATCTGATCGAGCCCGGACCTGTGGTTGTCATCCGTGCCGAGGGCTTTCACGTCAGCCGCGGTGTCCTGAAAAAAGACGTTCCGGTCTATGAAGAAAACGCCCTCGATGATGACTTGCTGAACGAGGGGCGCCGCAACTTGCTCGACTATCTCCAGAGCCGCGGCCATTTCGACGCTACGGTCGAGGTCCAAAAGGAAACCGCTCCCGACATCGTGCACGTGACTTACCGCATCGATCCCGGTCCATTGCACAAGTTCGACCTCATCGAGATCACGGGAAACAAGTATTTCTCCCGGCAAATGCTCCGCCAACGCCTCCAGATTCAGCCCTCCGGCAGGTTCCTTTCCCATGGACGTTACAGCGGTGAGTTGCTGAAGGGCGACGTCGCCAATCTCCAGGCCTTATACGTTTCCAACGGATTCCGTGACGTCAAGATTCAGACCAAAGTCGACGACAACTATCACGGCACGGAGAACCACATCGCGGTTCATATTCAGATTGACGAAGGCCCACAGACCGTCGTCGGTTCGCTTAGAATCGTGGGCAACCAGAAGATTGATGCGAAGGCCTTCCCTGAACTCTATACTGCCGAGGGCCAGCCTTATTCGGAACAGAATCTCGCGAACGATCGCGAGTCTATTCTCAACTACTATTTCAATCACGGTTTTTCCAACGCCAACCTCGAAATCACGACCAGCCCCTCACCCGGCCGGCCTAACCGCGAAGACGTGACATACACCATCCAGGAAGGCGAACAGTTCTTCGTAAACAAGGTGATGGTCGCCGGTCTCGACCACACCCGCAACTACGTGGTGCAGCGCGAAATTCAGGTGGTTGCCGGAAAACCTCTCAGTCAGGGAGATCTTCTTGATACCCAACGCAGACTGTACGACCTTGGCATCTTCAGCCAGGTTGATACCGCCGTGCAGAATCCGGACGGCTCTGACTCCCAGAAAAATGTTCTGGTCCAGGTGCAGGAAGCCAAGCGCTACACCTTCACCTACGGCTTCGGTCTGGAATTCGAAACCGGCCTGCCTGCCGGATCCACTGCTCCCACCGGTTCCACCGGTGTGAGCCCGCGCATCGGATTCGATATTACCCGCCTTAACATGGGCGGTCGCGACCAGACCCTGACCTTTCAGTCTCATGTCGGACGCCTGCAGCAACGCGGCCTTGTCAGTTACGAAATCCCCAAGCTCTTCGACAACGACCGCCTCAAGCTTTTCTACACCGTCTTTTACGACAACAGCCTCGACGTCTCCACTTTCACCTCTCAGCGCTGGGAGGGCAAAATCGACCTGCGCCAGCAAATCGGCCAGCTCCTGCCCAATTACTCCACCTCCATCACTTACCGCTTTGAGTACCGACGCGTGAAAGCCAGCAGCATCGTTCCAAACCTTTCCCCTGCCGAGTTTAGTTTGTTTTCCTTGCCCGCCCGCGTCGGTGGTCCCGGTCTCACTTACATCCGCGACAAACGAGACAACCCCCTCGAAAGTACGAAAGGGCAATACTTCACCCTGGATGCCTTCACCTCATCCAGTTATTTTGGTTCTCAAGCCAATTACGGCCGTGTCCTCGGCCAAGATGCTACCTACTATGCCTTCGGGCGCCGCAACCACAAGTTTGTCTTCGCTCGCTCCACCACCCTGGGCCTGGAGCAGGTTTATCACGGTACGCGGGTTCTTCCGCCAGGAGCTTGTCAGCTCAGCGGCTTGAGCCTTAGCTCATGTCCGGCGGATATTTCAGTGATCCCGCTCCCCGAAGTCTTTTTTGCCGGCGGTGGCAACTCCCATCGCGGGTTTGGGTTAAACCAAGCAGGACCCCGCGATCCCGATTCCGGTTTTCCGATTGGTGGAACCGCACTGTTCGTCAATAGTGAGGAATTGCGCTTCCCGCAGATTAGCTTGCCTTACCTCGGGGAAGGTTTCGGCTTCGCCATCTTTCACGACATGGGAAACGTCTATACCGCAGGTCACGACCTGCTCAAGGCCACGATGCGCTGGCACCAGCCGGATCCGTCTCAGTGTTTGCTAACTAACCCCGGCGTGATTATTCCCTCGTGCGAGACCTATTTCGACAACAGCGGGTACGATTACACCTCGCATGCTGCCGGTATCGGCCTGCGTTACAAAACCCCAATTGGTCCTTTGCGCTTCGATTTCGGGTACAATCTGAATCCGACCTACTATTTCCAAGGGGTTACATTTTCCAGTGCCGGTCAGGCACTCACGTTCGAAAGCCAGCGTATGCGCCACTTCAACGTATTCTTCAGCATAGGGCAGCCATTTTAATGAGACTTCGAACCAGAACGATAACCGTGACCGCGCTAGCACTCTTGCTCGCGGCCTTGTGGCTCTTGCCTGCGCAAGGCTCGGCCCAAGTGATCGACCGCATCGTCGCCACCGTGAACGGCCGCGTCATCCTGCAGAGCGACTGGGACGAAGCTCTTTCCTATGAAGCTCTGCTCACCAACCGAACCCTGGCGCAGTTCACTGATGATGATCGCCGTACGGTTCTGGATCGTCTTATCGACTTGGAGCTTCTTCGCGGGCAAATGAAATCCGCCGACTTCCCCCACGCCACCGATGTCGAGGTTGCTGCCCGCGTGGCCGATGCCCGTAAACTGTACCCTCAAGTCACATCTGCAGAGGCATGGCAGGCTCTTCTTGCTCAATACCACCTTACGGAACAAGATCTTTTTGCTCACGTCCGGCAGCAGATCGACGTGATGCGCCTGGTCGACGCCCGCCTTCGCCCCACGGTCGAGATCGATTCCAAATCCATCGAGGCGTATTACCGCGACAAGTTCGTCCCCAGGTTAAAAGAGTCAGGAGCCTCCGAAGTCCCTCTCGCCGAAGTTTCCGGCAAGATTCGGGAGTTGCTCACCGAAGAGAAAGTGAGCGAGTTGCTGGTCTCCTGGCTGCAAACTTTGCGTTCCGAGGGACAGATTCGTATCCCCGGGGTCACCCCCTCTGTCAACGACCGGGGAGTCCAATCGCAGTGACTGAAGCATCCGCCAAACCTACGGCGCGCCGCTGGTGGAAATATCTGTTGGGGGTCGTTGCTGCCGGCCTCCTCACCGCACTTGGCCTGCTTCTTTACGTCAACACCGACTCATTTCAAACGCTCGTCCGCCGCCGTCTCATCGCCGAATTGGAGCGCATCACCGGCGGTCGGGTCCAGATCGGCAGCATTCACACCACGCCCTTTCGCCTGCAGGCCGACGTGCGCGATATTACCGTCCACGGCCGCGAGTCCGCTTCCGACGTTCCTCTAGCCCATGCGGACCGCGTTGTCGCGCGCTTGAAAATCAGTTCTCTTGTCCGTTCCGAGTTTGGCTTCCACGAAGTCGTCGTCGAGCAGCCCGTTGTCCACGTGGCCTTCTATTCCGACGGCAGCACCAATTTTCCGCCGCGAAAAGCCAGGGCGATCGCCAGCCAGAGTCTGGTCGAGCGACTCTTTGCTCTCTCCATCGATCATCTCGAACTTAGCCATGGCCGCATCCTTTGGGACGACCAGGCCATCCCGCTTGACTTCGCAGCGCGCGACGCTGCGCTCCAGATGGACTATTCGTTGCTCCATCGCCGCTACTACGGACGCCTTCGCCTCGGCATGGTCGACACTAAGCTTAGAGATTGCCGTCCCTTCGCGTGGATGGCCGACCTTCAGTTCGGTCTTGGAGCTAACTCCGCTACCATCTCCGCTCTTAAGTGGAACTCCGAACACTCGCATTTCTCGGCTAGTGGAGAAATCACAGACTTTAACCATCCCCATCTCCGGGGTTCCTACGACGCCCAGTTCAATCTCACCGAGGCGGCGTCCATCGCCCGCCGCCGCGATCTTCGTGCCGGGATGCTCGACCTCAAGGGCAGCGGCGACTGGTCACTCGATCAGTTCGCCACCAACGGCCTTCTCACGCTCCGTGACCTGGTGTGGAAGGACGAGCAAGTGTCGTTCTCCCGGGCCTCGCTCGACACCGGTTACACGGTCACCGACCAGCAACTGCAGCTCTCTAAACTGCAAGGAAATATTCTGGGCGGCAGCTTCACCGGTGATGCTGAATTGAATCAATGGCTCGCGCCCGCGCATCACATCTCGCCCGCCGCCAGAAAAACGCTTGAGACCGCCATCATTTCAGCCGCCCGACCACCAGGAAAATCAGGCCAGAAAGTTGTCAATCGAAAACCATCGGCGATCCAAAGCGCGTTCGTTGTTCTTCGCCTGCGCGACCTCTCTGTGCCAGACCTGATCGCCGCGTTTACCGCCGTTGCTCACCCCCTCGCTCGTCTTCATCCTGCCGGATCAGCCTCCGGAACTCTGGAAACTCGCTGGAAGGGAACTGTCGGCGACGCCGAAACCCGGTTCGCTCTCGATCTAACTCCTCCCGCGCATCCTGCGCCGTCGGAACTGCCGCTCACGGCCCATGCCAGCGGTGTCTACAGGGCTGCCGACGACACTTTGGACCTGCCGCAGTTCACGCTTGCCACGCCCACCTCCCATGTGACGGCTTCCGGCACACTCTCTGACACGTCTGCAGTCCGCCTCTCCATCGACACATCGAGTCTTGCAGACTGGCTGCCCTTCATTGAGGTGGTTCGCGGTCCCGCGCTGTTTCCCGTCTCGCTGAACGGCAGCGCCACCTTCAAGGGCAGCATGACCGGTTCGCTTTCCTCACCTCAAATTGTCGGCAATCTGCAAGTGAACGATTTCGACGTCACACCGCCCGCTACACGCAATACCCGACTGCCTCAAACCCACTGGGATTCTCTCTCCGCATCGATCGAGCTTTCGTTCCGCGCCATCTCTTTTCGCAACGCGACTTTGCGCCATGACGACACTTCCGCCGAATTCGACGCCTCCGCCACTCTTCAGCACGGTCATTTCACTGGAGACAGTTCTTTCAACCTGCGCGCCAACCTCCTGAACGCCAGCCTCGCCGAACTCGAGACCTTCCTTGGATACGACTATCCCATCTCCGGCAAAACTGATCTCTTCGTCCAGGCCTCCGGCACTTTCTCTGAACCGCACGGCGAAGGAAAGATCCACCTGACCGAAGGTTCTGCCTACGGTGAAATTGTCGAGCAGTTCGATTCCGCCTTTCGCATCGGCCAGGGCGAAATCACTTTCGACGACCTGCATCTCTTCCACCACGATTCAGTTACCACGGGGAGGGCCGTCTACAATCCCTCCACCCACGCCTTCAATCTCGATCTCACCGGGAGCAATTTCGACCTGGCTCTGGTCCGCCAGATCCACTCCAATCGTCTTTCTGTAGGAGGACGAGCAGACTTTCTCCTGAAAGCTTCGGGCACTCGGGACGCGCCTTTAATCAATGCAGACGTTCACCTCCGCCAGCTCACCCTAGATCGAGACTTTGCTGGCGACATGGACTTGCATGCCGTGACCGAGGGCAGTCAGTTGCACCTCACCGGCAATTCCAATTTCCAACACGGCTCGTTACTCCTCGGCGGCAACGTTCAGTTGCGAGATGACTATCCCGCCGAGCTCACTTTCAAAATGGAGCAGCTCGATCTCGACGCCTTCTGGCGCTCCTATCTCCACGGTCAACTGACAGGGCATTCCGCTGTTAGCGGTTCTCTCAACCTGCGCGGCCCACTCCGCCAGCCCCAGCAATTAGCTCTGGAGGGCAATCTGACCTCTGTTTCGCTCGATGTCGCAAACGTCCAGGTCAATAGCCAGGATCCCATTCTCTTCTCGCTCGCCGATCAGTCGGTCAACATCCAGCAACTCCACTTTGTCGGGGAGGGAACTGACCTCACGGCGCATGGATCCGTGCAGCTCTCTGGCGACCGCAAACTCGATCTAACGTCGGATGGACGTCTTGACCTCAAATTGCTCTCCAGCTTCGACTCCAACGTCACCTCGTCCGGTCTCGTCACCTTGAACCTGAAGGTTGGCGGCACTCTCGCTAACCCCTTCCCTCATGGCCACCTTCAGGTCGCCAACGGATCGATTTCCTACGCCGGGCTGCCCAGCGGCCTGATTGAACTTAACGGCTCGCTAATGTTCACTCGCGACCGCGCGCTCATTGAGACGCTTACGGCCCGCACCGGAGGTGGCACGCTCGACCTCAAAGGCGATGCCACGTACTTCAATCAGCAACTCAATTTCAATCTCACCGCCACCGGTAAGGATGTGCGCTTGCGCTATCCTCCCGGCGTCAGCTCCACCGCCAATGCCGAACTGCATTGGGTGGGCACGCGCTCCGCGTCCATCGTCTCCGGCGACATCAGTATTAACAAGATGGCCGTGACTCCAGGCTTCGACTTCAGCAGTTATCTGGAGCGCAGCCGCAATTTCTCTACCGTAACGACGGCCAACTCCCCACTCAATAACGTCAAACTCGACATCCATGTCGTGACCGCGCCCGAACTCCAGATGCGTACTGCGATCGCCCGGCTCTCTGGAGATGCTGACCTGCGCCTGCGCGGCTCGGTGGCTAGGCCGGCCGTCCTTGGCCGGGTCGACGTTCTCGAAGGTCAGGCCACTTTCCACGGCATCCGCTTTACTCTCGAGCGCGGTGATATCACTTTCGCCAATCCGGTTGCTATCGAGCCTCAACTCAATCTGCAGGCTTCCAGCCACGTTCGTGGCTATGACCTCAACATCACCGCAACCGGCACGCCCGACCGCCTCAACATTAACTACCGCTCTGAGCCCCCATTGCCTAAATCCGATATCATCGCTCTCCTCGCTCTTGGCCGCACTAATCAGGAATCGGCGCAACTTCAGGAGTCCGGTCAGGTCGCCTTTTCGGACCAGGCCAGCGCTTTCATCCTCAGCCAGGCCTTGAACTCCACCGTCAGCAGCCGCCTCGACCGTCTGTTCGGCGCCAGCAACATCAAGATCGATCCTCAGGGACTTACCACCGAGACCAATCCCGTCAGCAACGGCCCTCAGATCACCATCGAGCAGCAGTTCTCCAATAACCTCTCGCTCACCTACTCCACCAATGTCTCGCAGAGTTCGCAGCAGATTATCGAGGGGGAGTACTATTTCAATCGCAACGTTTCCGTCGTCGGCAACCGCGACCAGAACGGTGTGGTCAGCTTCGACCTGCGCATCCGTCAACGCAAACAATAAGACCGAGAGCGGACGTGCCAAACCCGCAACTCATATCCGACCCGACCGCTGCCCGCCAACTCATGGTCGACTTGCAACTGCGGGCTCGCGGCATCTCCGACCCGCGGGTTCTCGCAGCCATGCTTCACGTTCCACGCCACCTATTCGTCCCCGAACCATACCGGAGCCAGGCCTACGAAGATCATCCTCTGCCCATTGGTGATGGCCAAACCATCTCGCAGCCTTACATCGTTGCGCGCATGCTTGAATCTCTACAACTCTCGCCAGCTGACAAGGTCCTCGAAGTTGGAACCGGTTCCGGCTACGTCACCGCTCTGCTCGCTGAACTAGCGACGCAAGTCTTCTCCATCGAGCGTCACCCGGCCCTGGCCGATCGTGCCCGCAATCTTCTCGCCGAACTTGGCTACGCCAACGTCCGAGTTCTCACCGGGGACGGTACACTCGGTCTCAGTGCCGAAGCTCCATTCGACGCCATCTTGGTCTCCGCAGCTGCTTCTGATCTGCCTTCCGCTCTGCTCGCCCAACTCCGCGACTCCGGAAGGATGATCATCCCCATCGGCCCGCCTGGCTCTCAGCGTCTGCAGTTCATACGAATGCAGAACGGTAAGCCCACAATTTCCCTTCGCGAGCTTGTGCTCTTCGTTCCCTTGGTACACGACCGCGATTGAATTTTGTGGGGATACTCGTCCCGGGGATCGGTCTACTTTCAGAGTTTTCCGGGAACTATTGAAACAACTGTGGAAGATGGACTTTCAGGCGCAGCTTGCTGGACAAGTTGCTGGGCGGAGTCTTGAGCAAATTGCAGCACGCGGTTGGGGAATATTCCGAGATAGATCGTCGCGACGAGGCAAGACGCCAGCGCCAGACCGAGCGCGACTGGAACCGGAGTCACCGGCACTTCCTTCCGCGACTCACGCATGTACATCATCACGATGATGCGCAAATAGTAGTACGCCCCTACGCCGCTATTGAGGACGCCAATGATCGTCAGCCAGATCAAGTTGGCCTTCACCGCCGCGCTGAACACATAGAACTTGGCAAAGAAACCGCCGGTCATGGGGATGCCGATCAGCGAGAGCAAAAAGATGGTGAGCGTCGCCGCCAGCAGCGGAGAGCTGCGGCCCAGACCTTCATAGTCTTCGAGCGTCACATAGCGCTCACCCGCGTTGGCGAAGTGGCTGACCACTGCGAACGCGCCCAGGTTCATGGCGGCATAGGCCGCCGCGTAGAACATCGCAGCCGAGGTTCCAAGAACGGGTGCCGCTGCGAATGCCACCAGCACGTAACCCGCATGCGCGATCGAGGAATAAGCCAGCAGCCGCTTCACGTTATCCTGCACCAAAGCGCCCAAATTGCCCAAAGTCATCGAGAGCGCCGCCGCAAGCCAGATAACCCAGCCCAGGCCATGTATGTCGATCACGAAAACGACGCGCAACAAAACGGCAAAGGCCGCCGCCTTGGGCGCGGTCGACATGAAACCGACAATCGGCGCCGGTGCTCCTTCATACACGTCAGGAGTCCAGATGTGAAACGGCGCCGCAGCCACCTTGAAGCCCAGGCCCACGAACATAAACGCTACAGCCACGAATGCCAGCAATGGAATCGGGCCAGCCCTCAAGGTGCTGCCGATCTGATCGATGTTCGTCGAGCCGGTGGCACCGAACATCAACGCTACTCCGTATAGAAAAAACGCCGTCGCAAATGAGCCCAGCAGAAAGTATTTCAGCGACGATTCGGCGCTCGCCGCCTCGTGCCTGCGAAATCCCGCCAGCACATAAGAAGAGATGGAGGAAATTTCAAGCGCGATGAAAATCAGCACAAGTTCGATGGCGGACGACATCAGCGCCATGCCGACCACACCGAACAGAATCAACGCGTAGTATTCCCCGGCGCGAATCCGCTGCACCGCCATGTATTCATACGAACTGAGAATCACGACGGCGGCAATCGCAATCACCAGGACATGAAAGAACACGCTGAATCCATCTACCTTCACCATGTTCCAGAACGCCAGCCCCGGAGCCTGCGCCATGAACCAGGTGGCTCCGAGCCCCGCCAGCGCCCCGAGCAAAGCGATCAGCCCCAGAAGCTTCTGACCCGTCTCTTCGTCGAGCAGAGGTTCGAGCAGCATCACAAGCATGCCGAACAGGGTTAGAACAATCTCGGGCAGGATGCGGACATAATCGGCACCCTGCGGCAGCGAGTGCGAGTAGCCAGGGACGAGGGACGCTATCATTATCATTGCCCCACCACCCCGCTTGCCACCCGCAGAACGGGCGTGAGCGCAGCCTGAACCGCGGGATCAATCGCCGCCAGCCACAGAATCGGCGCAACTCCCATCACCAGCGCCACCGCTGCGCAAGGCCAAATCGCTGTTTTCTCGAACCCGGAAAGATCGCTCAGAGAATTGTTTATAGAATGTGTAACTTTGCCGTAGAACACTCGCTGATACATCCAGAGCAAGTAAACAGCGCTCCAAATGATGCCGGTGGCGCCCAGTATTCCATAAGTCGCCTTGTCCTGAAATGCGCCGCTCAACACCAGGAACTCACCGATGAAGCCATTGAGAAGCGGCAAACCCACAGACGCCAGAACGATCACCAGATAAGTTGCGGCATATACCGGCATGGGCGAAGCCAGTCCACCGAACTCGCGGATCTCATAAGTATGCCGGCGTTCGTGCAGAATGCCCGCCAGCATGAACAGCCCGCCCGTAGAAATTCCGTGGGCCAGCATCACAAACATCGCGCCGTTGAGTCCCGCCTGCGTGAAGCTGAAAATTCCCAGCACAACAAATCCCAGATGGCTGACCGAGGAGTATGCGATCAGCTTCTTCATATTCGGCTGCACCATGGCCACTAACGCGCCGTAAATTATGCCAATCAAGGCAAGCGTCATGACCCACGGAGCATTCTGCCGCGATTGCTCAGGGAACAGGCCGAGATTAAAGCGCAGCATCCCGTAGGTGCCCATCTTGAGCAGCACTCCGGCCAGCAGCACCGACCCCGCCGTCGGCGCCTCCACGTGCGCATCAGGCAACCATGTATGGAAAGGAAAAAGCGGAACCTTCACCGCAAACGCCACGAAGAATCCGAGGAACAACCACTGCGCAGCCGCCGGAAACTTCGGCACAGCTCCGCTCGCGATCGCATCGCGAATCACAACAAAGTCAAAGCTCCCCGTATGCGCATAAAGCCAGAGGATCGCAGCCAGCATGAACACCGACCCGATCATGGTGTACATAAAAAACTTTACCGCGGCATACACCTTGCGCTCGTGTCCGAAAATACCGATCAGCAGCGCCATCGGGATTAGCGTGGCTTCCCAGAAGAAATAAAAGAGGAATAAATCGAGAGAAGTGAAGACCCCGATCAGAGCAGTCTCCAGTATTAGAAGCAGAATGAAGAATTCCTTCACGCTGCTCACGAATCGACTTCCAGGAAATAAGCACGCAGAGCGGCGTGAGAAATGTAGTCAGCACCACCAGCCACATCGAGAAGCCGTCTACCCCCATGTGGTAGTGGATATTCGGAGTGGAAACCCACGCCTTGTCGACCTGGTACTGAAAATCAGTCTGTCCGCGAAGGAAATAGAATGGCAGGTGCAGAGACAAAACAAATGTCAGCAGCGATATAACGAGAGCAAAAATGCGAATGTCGCGATCGCGGCGCGGCAGCAGCACCAACAGCAATCCGCCCGCCAGAGGCGCGAATGTCACCAGGGTAAGAATGATCGGGCTGAGATGATCAGTGATCATCGCACCCCCATCCAGATCATGAAAGCAATCACCGCCGCCGAACCGGCCGCAATCCAGCCCGCGTAGGAGCGGATGTTGCCGGATTGCATCTGCCGAACTTCGTCGGAAACGCTCCGCGCCCCGTCCCCGGAATCATTCACGGCAGCATCGATAACCTTTCTGTCTACGTCTTGCCACAGGATTCGGGTCGAGCCCTCCACCAGAGGTTTGACGAAAAGCGCAGCGTAGAGTTCATCGATGTAATACTTGTGCAAGACGGCCTGATAGAAGCCGCCAAGCGAATCCGCAATCTTCTGCGGCAACTCGGGACGCGCGCTGTAAAGCACATGGGCCAATACCCATCCCGACGCGGCAGCCAGAATCGAAATACCCATCAGCAACCATTCAGTAATGCTGGTTGCGGTTTCGCCCGCAGATTCTCCGCCCAACACCGGCGCGAGGAAATGCTCGAAATGGTGACCCCATCCAACAAATCCTCCAACCAGCGAAAGCAAAGCCAGGATCATCAGCGGCACCAACATGACCATCGGGCTCTCATGCGGTTCGCCGTGTCCATGTTCATCGTGGCTAAGCCTGTCATGTCCATGGGAGCCGTGTCCGTGCTCCCGGCCTCCGCGGTAGTCGCCGAAAAATGTCATGTACAGCAGGCGGAACATATAGAAAGACGTGATGAACGCCGTAACTACGCCGATCGCCCAGTACACCCAACTAACCTGGTAAGCCTTCCAGAGAATTTCGTCCTTGCTCCAGAATCCGGCCAGCGGCGGAATTCCTGAGATCGCCAGCGTCGCGATGAACATCGTGAGAAACGTCCACGGGATGTACGACCTCAGTCCGCCCATCTTTCGCATATCCTGCTCGCCGCCGACGGCGTGAATCACCGAACCTGCACCCAGAAACAGCAAGCCCTTGAAGAATGCATGGGTCATCAGATGGAAAATTCCCGCGGAGAAAGCCCCAACTCCGCAAGCCATGAACATGTAACCGAGCTGCGAAACGGTTGAGTAGGCGAGAACTTTCTTGATGTCGGTCTGCGCTATACCAATGGTGGCTGCAAAAAATGCTGTCAGCGTTCCAATGATCGCCACAACCATCAGCGCTGAAGGGGCGCGTTCAAAGATCACATGCGAGCGCGCAACCATGTAAACGCCTGCGGTCACCATGGTAGCGGCGTGGATCAACGCCGAAACCGGCGTGGGACCCTCCATCGCATCAGGCAGCCAGATGTACAGCGGGATCTGCGCCGACTTGCCGCAGGCGCCCACCATCAGCAAAATGCCGACTGCCGTGAGCAGTCCTCCGCCTGCCGTCTCCACACCGAGAGCAGAGACGCTCTGAAACACCCGATCAAAATTCAGCGAACCAAAATGTTTGATCAACAGAAACAACGCAATCAGAAATCCGAAATCGCCGATGCGGTTCACGATAAACGCCTTCTTGCCCGCCGACGCCGCAGAGTCTTTGGTGAACCAGAATCCGATCAGCAGATAAGACGCCAGTCCCACGCCCTCCCAGCCAATGAACATCACCAGGTAGTTGTTCGCCAGCACCAGCGTCAGCATGAAAAACATGAACAGGTTCAGATAGCTGAAGAAGCGGGAGTAGCTGGGGTCGTCCCACATGTAGCCGACGGAGTAAATGTGAATCAGAAAGCCGACTCCGGTGACCACCAGCAACATGACCAGGGATAATTGGTCAAGATAGAAAGCGAAGTCCGCCCTGAAACCGACGATGCGGATCCAGTGCGCAACAAACTCCTGGTAGGGAAGGGACAACGACGAAAAGCGGGCCGCAACCCACAGCGCCATCGCAAAAGCCGCGCCGCTGAAGAACAGCGCAACCGTGCTCACGGCCTGGCGCGAAGACTTCCTCCCGAGGAAACCGTTGATCGCTGCCCCCGCCAGCGGCAGAACCGGGATCAGCCATAAATTGAGGTTCGGATTCATAGCTTGAGCAGGTTTACCTGATCCACGTTCAAAGTCTCGCGCGTGCGATAGACCGCAATTATGATTGCCAGCCCCACGGTCGCTTCCGCCGCCGCCACCACCATCACAAAGAAAACGAATACCTGGCCGGCCAGCGCGTGCCAGTGCGCCGCGAACGCCACAAACGAAAGATTCACCCCGTTCAACATCAGCTCAATCGACATGAAAATGGTGATGATGTTGCGCCTGATCAGAAAACCGACCACGCCGCAGGCAAACAGGAATCCACTCAGCAGCAGGTAATACGATAGCGGCACATACGAGGGAGCCATCAGTCCGCCTTTCCCGCCGGCGCTTCCGGCTTGCTGGCCAGAACCACGGCGCCCATGATGGCGATCAGAATCAATACCGAAGTGACTTCAAAGGGCAACAGGAAATCGTGAAAAAGAAGCTGGGCAATTTCGGTGGGATGTCCCGGCAACGCTCCGATCGGTACCGCTTCCGTGCCGGATTGCCGCAGCACCACCCAGGCCACCAGCACGCTGCCGGTCAGCACTCCGGGAACACCCAACAGAAACGCGACCCGGCTGCCATTTGTGTGCTCCTCTTCGCCAGCGTTCAGCAGCATGATGACAAAGACAAACAACACCATGATGGCGCCGGCGTAGACGATGACCTGCACCGCCGCGACAAACTCCGCCCCCAGCAGCAGGTATTCGCCAGCCAGCGCCGCCATCACCGCAATCAGCGACAGTGCGCTGTTAATGGGATGCCGTTGCGCCAGCAGGTTAACCGCCCCCGCCACGCAAACCGCTCCGAACAGCAGAAATAAAATGAGATGCATCGTTGATTTCTCTGTTGTCAGCCCTCAGTTCTCAGAAAAGCCCTAGAGGGCCACTTCCCAGCCGCCGCCCTCGGGCCGTTATACTGAGAACTGTGAACTGAGAACTTGTTTTTTGTCACCAGGCCACAGCAATCGCCGTTGCCACCAGATTCGCAATCGCCAGCGGCAGCAGAAACTTCCATCCGAAAGACATCAGTTGGTCGTAGCGGAAGCGCGGCAACGTCCCACGCACCCAGATATAAAGAAAGAGAAAACAGAAAACCTTCGCCCCGAACCAGAACACCGGCAGCAACGCCCGCACCAGCGGAGGCCCGGCCAGCGGCCCATGCCATCCTCCGAAAAACAATAGCGTAGCCAGGCAAGCTACGGTAATCATATTGGCGTATTCGGACATGAAGTACATGGCGAACTTCATCGAACTGTATTCGGTGTGGTATCCCGCAACCAGTTCGGTTTCCGCCTCGGGCAGGTCAAAGGGAATGCGATTAGTTTCGGCGTACGCCGCCATCAAATAAATGAAGAAGCCGATGAATTGTCCGTGAAAAATATTCCACCGCGGAATAAAGCCCAGAAACCGCCCTCCCTGCGCATCGACAATCGTGCGCAAGCTGAAACTCCCGGTCTGAATCAGGATCCCAACCAGCGAGAGCCCAAGCGCAATTTCATAACTCACCATCTGCGCGCTCGATCGCAATCCGCCCAGTAGCGAGTATTTGTTGTTCGACGACCACCCTGCCAGCGCGACTCCGTACACCCCCAGCGAGGTAATGCCGAGAATCATCAGCAGTCCGATGTTCACATCGGTGACTTGCAGCGGAATACTGTAGCCCGCAATCGTGATCGAGTTGCCAAAAGGAATCACTGAAATCGAAGTCAGCGCGAAGATCAGCGCCATCATCGGCGCCGCCAGAAACAACGGTTTGTAGACGTGCGGCGGCGTCAGGTCTTCTTTAAACAGCAACTTCACCCCGTCAGCCAAAGGTTGCAGTAGTCCAAATGGCCCAACCCGCGTGGGTCCCCAGCGATTCTGTATATGGCCCACCACTTTGCGTTCCAGCCAGACCGTGTACGCGACCGCGGTGAGCAACGCGACCAGGACGATCACCGACTTGATCACCGACACGAGTATGAAAACGCCAACCGACAATGTCTTGCTCTCCAAAATGCCGGAATCCTAACGCTCGATAATCAGTCCGCCGCGACCTCAGCGGCCTTGACCTCGTGACTCTCCATCACTGACTTCAATGTGCGCGAATATCGTCCCAGGGTTCCAGAAGTGAAAAGATCGTCATTCGCCGGAGCAATCGACTCCGCTCGATGCGCCACCCCAGGCCCAGCCTCGGTCAGCGACGTATGCTGGCTGTTGCCCGCCAGCAGATTCATGCGAGACACGTCATAGCCCGGAACCAGCCGCTGAATTTCGTCGAGAATCGCGGTCGGATCGAACGGGCTCATTTTCGGCTCCAGCCCGTGCGCCTCAAGCCACACAGCATGACGGTCAGCCTCGCCCGATTGCGCTCCCCGCGACTGTCCCATGTCGGCATATGTTCCGCCGCCGAAAGGCACCAACCGGCGCACATCGAAGCCCATCGCATCTGCAACGCGCACCATCATTTCGAAATCAGTTTTCGTGTCCGTGACCTCGCCCGCTTTCTTCACGAGTTGCAAGTCGCCGCAAGTGTTGGTGAATGTTCCCGACTTTTCGTAAGCATTCGCAGCCGGCAACACAACATCGGCCATGATCGCAGTCTCAGTCAG
Organism: uncultured Acidobacteriaceae bacterium; assembly: GCA_963786075.1. Classification (GTDB taxonomy): domain Bacteria; phylum Acidobacteriota; class Terriglobia; order Terriglobales; family Acidobacteriaceae; genus Sulfotelmatobacter. The sequence continues at coordinate 40,292 of CAWAYA010000022.1, forward strand.
AAACATATCTTGCACGACAACGAAGCTCTTCGAGAAAGCGAAAGGATCGATCTTCAATCGGCCAACAGGATTCGACCCCACAACATAAAGAGCCTTCAGCTTGCCCGCTTTCCCAGCTTCAACCATGCCCTCCAGATCGAAGCCGGTGGCCTGTGGAATCTCTCCCCACTCCCGATGGAACTCGCTGTTTCCCGCGACCGGGTGATAACCGGGAACCAGATCCGGATACAAGCCCATATCGGCGGCTCCGCGCGAGTTCGCGTAGTCCGCCAGACAGACAAACTTTGCCCCAGGGACTGCAAAGCCGAACTTCACCAGGCTGGCAAGGTCGGCGCCACGGAGTTCAGATCCAAAAACGATAACCAGATTCTGCTCGCCCCGTAGTTTGTCACGCAGTGCGATCCATGCATCTTTGCCGGCGGATGAAGAAATGAGCGAATCTGCGGAGGCGTCGCTGCCCGCAAGAAACGCAGCAACTTGTCCTTCGCTACCGGCCGGAATCTGCATGAAGCTCGTCGCCTGCCTCCGCAATTTGATGGGCGTCGAGTTAATCAGGTAGAACCGCGCCCGGTGCAGACGCACATTGTTGCGAATCTGCCAGGCCAGCAGCGGGTGTTGCTCGGTAGGATCATTCCCAATCAGCAGAACGGCAGGAGCAGTGAACACGTCCGCCATGCTGGCCGTGGCATCGCCTTTGCCACGAAGGGCAGCCGCCAGGGCAGGGAAGTCCGCTGTGCGGTGATGGTCCACATTGTTCGTCTTCAGTACGACGCGCGCGAACTTGGAAAGCAGGTAAGCTTCTTCGTTGGTTGTGCGAGTCGAGCCGATCACCCCAATTGCCGCGCCGCCATCCCGCTCGCGAATCTCCGCAAACTTTTTCCCAATCAATTCAAACGCTTCTTCCCATGTCGCGGGAGTCAGCTTGCCGTCTCTGCGAATCAGTGGACGCGTCAGCCGCTCTTCATGATTCGCAAAATCGAATGCATAGCGCCCCTTGATGCATAAGAAGTCGCCGTTCGTCCCGCTCTTGTCGCGATTGTCACCCCGCACAATCTCCATGCCCGTGTCAGCGCGCCGCACGCCCAGCGTGGTTTTGCAGCCATCCCCACAATGCGTGCAGATCGTGGCCACGTGCTTCATCTCCCAGGGCCGCGTCTTGTAGCGATACGCGCCGGAAGTAAGCGCGCCCACCGGGCAAATGTCGATGCACATGCCGCACTCTTCGCACTCCAGGTGATCTTCTTTATTCGGCGCGATGATCGAACTCACGCCGCGGTTCTGCACCCCCAAAGCCCACACGTCCATCCCCTCGCCGCAGACCCGCACGCAGCGGTAACAGAGAATGCAGCGCGGCCGGTCGAAGAACACCACCGGCGACCACTGCTGCTCGTCCTTATGATTCTTCGCCTCCATGAATTTCGATTCCGCTGCGCCGTAGGAGAAAGTCATGTCCTGCAGTTCGCACTCACCGCCGGCGTCGCATACCGGACAATCCAGCGGATGATTTCCCAGCAGCATTTCCAGCATCGACTTGCGCGCCTGCTTGATCTCCGCACTATCCGAAGTGACGATCATGCCTTCGCTGATCACGGTCGTACAAGCGGTCTGCAGCTTTGGCATCTTCTCAATCTTCACCAGGCACATACGGCAAGCGCCCTGCAAAGAAAGGTTGGGATAATAGCAAAACGAAGGCACCTCAATGCCCACTGTCTTGCAGGCCTCAATCAGCAGCGTCCCAGCCGGAGCCGTGACTTTCTTGCCGTCAACTGTGAGTGTTACGTCAGCCATAAGAATTGTGCGATTTTGCGGTTGTGTGATCGGGCGATCGAAAACCTTGACTTCTCGAGAACTCTTCAGCTCCTAAATCGCAAAATGACCCGATCGCCCAATGACTCAATCTTCCCGCTACGCCATTACTTCCTCTACCACCCCTGCTCCTTCATACGGACAAGGCCGGCCTTCCAAATGATCTTCAAACTCCCTGCGGAACTTCTTCACGAACGCAATCATCGGCATCGCGGCCGCATCGCCCAGCGGACAAAACGTCCGCCCCAGCATGTTTTCCGACAAATACCGCATGTTGTCGATGTCTTTCTTCACGCCGCCGCCCCTGTGAAAGCGAACGAGCGTCTTCTTCAGCCAGTCCGTTCCCTCACGGCACGGAATGCACCATCCGCAGCTCTCGTGCTGATAGAACTTCATGGTCCGCAGCGCAAACTTCACAATGCACTGCCGGTCATCGAGCACCACCACTCCGCCCGAACCCAGCATCGACCCAGCCTTCGCCACCGAGTCGAAATCCATGTTGATATCAATCTCGTCTTCGGTGAGGCAAGGCGTAGAAGACCCGCCCGGAACCACCGCTTTCAGCCTGCGCCCATTCGGAATACCGCCGCCAACTTCGTAAATCATTTTCTTCAGGTTGTAGCCCATGGGCAGTTCGTAAACGCCAGGTTTCGCCACATTGCCGCTGAGGCAGAACAGCCGCGTGCCGCCATTCTTCGGCGTGCCAATCTTCGCGTACCAGTCCGCTCCACCCAGCATGATGTGCGGAACGCTAGCCAAAGTTTCCGCATTATTAATGACAGTCGGACCGCCCCACAAACCAACGACGGCGGGAAACGGAGGCCGAATCCGCGGAATCCCGCGCTTGCCTTCGAGCGACTCCATCAGCGCCGATTCTTCCCCGACCTCATAAGCCCCCGCTCCGCCATGCCAGTAAATATCGAAGTCGCGTCCGCTGCCGAAAATATTCTTGCCCAGAAAACCCTTGGCGTAAGCGTCGCGAATCGCCTTCTGCATGATGTTCGACAAATATCGGTATTCACCGCGGATGTAGATGTAGCCGCTGCGCGCGCCCACCGCCAGCCCGCCGATCATCACTCCTTCGATCACGGAATGCGGATCATGCTCAAAAATCAGCCGGTCTTTACAAGTGCCCGGCTCGCTCTCATCCCCGTTGCACAGCACGTACTTCGGTTTCGCCGACTGCTTGGGCACGAACGACCACTTCATCCCCGTCGAGAACCCAGCCCCGCCGCGTCCGCGCAGCCCAGAATTCTTCACTTCATTAATGATCGCGTCGGCCTCCATCCCCAGCGCTTTCCGCACGGCCTTGTAGCCGTCCAGTTCGAGATAACGGTCGATATTCGTCGCACCCTGGCCAAAGCGCCGGGAGACAACCTTTACCTCATCGGGATGGGACACCAGAGAAGCCATTTTGTAATTTGGTAATCGGGTAATTTGGTAATAGAAAACTATGCCGGATCAGTGCGGTTCAGATTTCAAATCACAAAATTATCCGATTGCAAAATTACCAAATACTCTCTACTGCGTTCCTTTTGCTCGATACTCATCCAGAATCTTATCCATCTTCTCAGTGGTCAGGTTCTCGTGAAAATCGTAATTCACCTGCGCCGCCGGAGCCCAGCTGCAAGCCCCAATGCATTCCACTTCCTCGAGCGTGAACAACCCGTCGCGCGTCGTTCCCTTGTGGCCCACGCCCAGCTTCCCAGCGCAGTGATGCAGAATCTTTTCGCCGCCGCGCACCAGGCAACTGATGTTCGTGCAAACCTGAACATTAAACTTCCCCCTCGGCTTCGTGGTGAGCATCGAGTAATAACTGATCACGTTGCGAACTTCGAGTTCGGTCAGATCAAGTCGCCCGGCAAGTTCGGCGATCACCTCATCGGACAAAAATCCAACCTCATCCTGCGCATAAAGCAAAGTAGGCACCAGCGCCGACCGCTTCGTCGGATAGTGCGGGACCATCTCCGCAAATCGCGCCTCGAACTCGTCAGAAAACCTCACCGATCGATTTCTCCAAGCACAATGTCAATACTTCCGATGGCCGCGACCACATCCGCAATCAAGCCGCCCTCGCACATCTTGCCCAAAGTCTGCAAATTCGCAAAACAAGCCGACCGCATGTGCACGCGATAAGGCTTGGCCGTCCCGTCGCTGACAATGTAGTAGCCCATCTCGCCCCGCGGCGACTCCACCGCCTGATACACTTCGCCCGCCGGCACAGCAAAGCCCTCAGTAACAATCTTGAAGTGGTAGATGAGCGCTTCCATCTGCGTCTTCATCTTCTCCCGGTCGGGCAACACAATGCCGGGAGCATCGGCCTTGATCCGCCCTTCTGGCATCCCATCCAAAGCCTGCTTCACGATCTCATTCGATTCCCGCAATTCCCGCACCCGGCACATGTACCGCGCGAAGACATCACCTTCCTGCAACACCGGAACCTTGAACTTGAAATTCTCATATCCCGAGTACGGCATATCACGACGCAAATCGATGTCCACACCGCTTCCGCGCAACGTCGGCCCAGTAGCCCCTAGAGCAATGGCGTCTTCTGCAGTCAGCTTGGCCACGCCTTTGGTCCGCATCATCCAGATTGGATTTCCCGTAAGCAGGTTTTCGTATTCATCCACTTTCTCAGGAAAGCGCCCGGCAAATTCGCGAACCCGTTCAAAGAATCCCAGCGGCGGTTCCAGCGCCACTCCTCCTACCCGAAAGTACGAGGTCATCATGCGCTGCCCGCTGACCATCTCGAACATCTTCAGCACTTCTTCGCGCTCGCGAAAGCAGTACAGGAACACGGTCAGCGCGCCAATATCCATGGCATGCGTGCCCAGCCACACCAGGTGCGAATTGATGCGCGTCAACTCGTTCAGCAGCACCCGCAGCCACTGCGCCTTTGGAGGAATCTCGAGCCCCAGCAGTTTCTCCACGGCCAGCACATAGCACAGATTGTTGGTCATGGGGCACAGATAGTCGATGCGGTCCGTGAGCGGCACCACCTGCTGGTAAAACTTCGCCTCGCAGGTCTTTTCGATTCCGGTATGCAGAAAGCCAATGTCCGGCATAATCCGCACCACGGTTTCGCCGTCAATCTCCAGCAGCACGCGCAGCACGCCGTGCGTCGAAGGATGTTGCGGCCCCATGTTCAGGATCATGGTCCGATCCTGACCGGGTTCAAGCACGGGCGTGGGAGCAAGGTAAGCCATGACGAAGCCTAGCGGTAACCCTCCACCGGATAATCTTTCCGCAGCGGATAACCTTCCCAGTCCTCCGGCATCAGAATGCGCCGCAGATAAGGATGCCCGGTAAAGCGGATGCCAAACAGATCAAATACTTCGCGCTCAAAATAATTAGCGCCGGGCCAAAGTGAAGTAAGCGACTCAAGCGCCGGGCTCGCACTGTCGAGCCGCACTTTCAGCCGTACCCGCTCCTTCTTGGGAATCGAAAGCAAGTGGTAAATCACTTCAAACCGAGGCTCCGCCGGGTACCAATCCACGCAGGTGACATCCGATAAGAAGTTGAAGGCGCACTCCGCATCATCCCTCAGCAGGGCGCAGGCCTCGCGCAGATTCTCGCGATCAACATAAATCGTCATCTCGTCACGGTCGAACTTCACTCCCGTAACCGCCGAAGGCTTCCACGCCAGCAGCCGCGCCACCGCCGGATGACCCTTCAGTTGCTCCAGATCGGTGATCGCCGGGGAATTGGCCATCAAAATTCTCCTCGCCGATCCCTGGCCGGGCCCCACTCCAGAACGCCTTTTTTCCAGACATAAAAGAAGCCCACCAGAACAATACCGATGTAGACGAACATTTCCCACAACCCGAAATGTTTCAAATCGCGCAGAATCACCGCCCATGGATAAAGAAAGACGGCCTCAACGTCGAAAAGAATGAACAGCATGGCCACCAGGTAGAACTGCACCGAGAAGCGCCCGCGCGTGTCCCCCACTGGCGTCATGCCGCATTCATAGGCAGAAAGCTTGGCCCGGGTTGGTTTACGCTCCCCGATCAGCCACGAAAGCGCGATAATGGCAGTCGCAATTCCGGCGGCAAGCAAAAGGTGGATCAGAAACGGCAGGTAGCCAGCGAAATAATTGTCGGGCATAGGACGGGCTATATATAATTCGCGCCAAGCATCGATTAAACATTCTAGATTAGGTGCTACTCTGCAAGGGTGTCAAGGGATTCGGCCACGCATTTGCTGATTCGGTAAAAAGGATTTCAGGATCCTCATGATCTTTGGATTTAACACTGACGTAAAACACGTCGACACCATCTACCACGTGCAAAGCGAGGCGCGCGAGAGCGAAAAATTGCTTCAGACTCAGGTCTTCGTGCGCGGAAGATGTGTCGGCAAACGCGCTATCTCCTATGCGGCCTCGGCTGCGCAGGTCGGATTTGGCGATCCTCAAAAAGAACAGCAACTCCGCGATCAACATCGCCTCGTGCTCGAAGCCATCCGCGAAGGCAAGCTGGAAAGCGTTCTCGACCGCGCGGAAACCGACGCCCTGGCCGGCATCAAGCAACTCGATGTCCAATGGGAAAATGCCGCCTCGGTTCACAACGACCGCAATCTGACCATGCAACTCCGTGTCACCGAAGACGGCACAGCCGTGCCCAGCGCCCGCCTCACCTTCCGCTTCGCCCGTCCCGACGCCGCGCCTTTCTACACTCAGGCCATCACCGATTCCGGAGGTGCCGCCCAGATCTCCATCGAGGTCGAAGAATCCGCCCTGGCGGACGCATCGGTAATGGTGCAGGCCAGTCACCAGGGCCGAACCGTAACCCGCAAATTCGCCCTGCGCAAAACCGAATAATAAATGTAGCGCCGCCCTCCCGGCGGCTTTTTGCCGGAGCCTGCCCTGAGCGAAGCCGAAGGCCCAGTCGAGCGCAGCGAGGCGTCGTCCCGCCGCATGAGACAATACGGCTCACAGAGAGAGCGCGCGGTCTCACCGTGTCTTGGTTGAAATGAAATGAATCTTCACATCAACGGAGAAGCCCGCACCTTTGCCGATCCCGCGCCGACCGCCAACTTCACGCTCGCGGCCCTGATCGAATCCCTAGCCATGAAGTCCGACCGCGTCGCCGTCGAACTCAATCGCAACATCGTCCCCCGCGACCGCTGGCCGCAGACTAATCTCAAAGACGGCGACCGCCTGGAAATCGTCCACTTCGTCGGCGGCGGCCACAGTTGAAGGTGTGTTCTCGGAATAGGACGCTTCCTGAGACGCACTGTCATCCTGAGCGGAGCATCTGCTTCACGGAGTGAAGCAGATGCGGAGTCGAAGAGCCTGCCCTGAGCGAAGCCGAAGGGACCTCTTGCCTGTCGACGTCACCTTCGGCCCCGCAGGGCATTTCCAACGTCACCCAGGTTTTGCGACCCTTGGTGAGGCGGGCTGCGGCAGCGGCACGCTCCCTCAGCCGAGTTGTCCAGCCCGCGCACTCTTCTAGTTAACCCTCCCTCGCGAATCTCCGTTGACACCAGCCAACTCACGTCTAAAATGTTTCAAACATTCGGCTCGCAGACTGTTTCAAACAGATCGCCAAAGAATGGATCGGGGATTCATGCAAGATAGCTTTTCATCGCTGGAGGTGATCGCTCTGACCGGCGTAACCGCTCGCCAGCTCCAGTGGTGGGATGAGCGGGGAGTGGTCAAGCCCCAGCGGACCGGGCATCGCCGTGTGTATTCCCTGCAGAACCTCACCGAACTGGCGGTCATCTGCGAGCTGCGCCGCAAAGGCTTCGCCTTGCAGGGCGTCCGCAAGGTCATGCGTTTCCTCCAGCGTGAGTTCGGCAAAGGCTTGGCCGAAATCGTCGGCCGCAACTCCGAAGTTCACCTGCTCACCGACGGCAAGCATCTCTATCTCGAAACTTCGGCGCGGCAAATCGTAGACATCCTGAAGAATTCGAGTCAGCCCATTCTAGGAATCTGCCTCAGCGACGCGGTTCGGCAGGTGCGGGCTGAGGTGGTCGCTAGAAAAACGAGTACCTCCGTAACATCGCCGGCGATGCGTCGGCGTGCTAGAAAAGCTTCTTAGGTGCAAGTACGAATCGGGATTGGGTCGCGGTAGCGGAACACAGGAGGAATGCATGGTCGGCGAACTGGACATTCTGAACGAATGGATTCCCGAACAGATGCAGCCCGGAACAATTTTTGTCCTCGAGAACGCCGGCGAAGTCGGCGAGAAGGAAGACCCTTACTGGGCCGTGCTCGCCTGCCCATCCTGCGGCATGCTGGGCCTGATTACGCGCCGCCAAATCAATGGCCTGATGCCAGTCATCTGCGGCTCGGCGAACTGCTCTGCACAGTTCTTTATCCGCGAGAGCGAAGTCATCGTGCGCAAACCCTTCTAGCTTTATGTGGAGCGAGCGCCCCCGCCCGCTTCTAGCCGAACTACACTCGCGTCAATTCCACAGGAACCTGATCGACGATTTCAATTCCGAATCCCTCGAGCGCGGCCACACGTTTGGGCCGATTCGTCAGCAGACGAATGCGCCGCAGATTCAAGTCGGAAAGAATCTGCGCCCCGATTCCGATCTCGCGCTGCGTCTGGCGTTCGTTGTCGAGCAGTGACGGAAGTTTGCGGCCGCGATGGAAGCTGAGGGCGCTGCGCTCGCCGGCTTTCTCGATCGAAAATCCCTTTGAGGTTTGGTGTAGATAAATCAGAGCGCCGCGTCCTTCCTGCGCGATGCGGCGCAGCGAACCCTCCAGCGTGGCGTGACATTCGCAGCCGGTTGCGCCGAACACGTCTCCCATCAAGCAGTGGGCGTGCATGCGAACCAGCACTGGCTCTTCGCTGCCTTCGAGCTCTCCTCTTATTAAGGCCACGTGCGATTCGCCGCCATCGACCTCGCTTTCATAAGCGATGAGGCGGAACTCGCCGAAGCGTGTGTCGACCATGGCCTCGCCTACGCGATGCACGTAACGCTCGTGCGCCATGCGGTAGCGGATCAGCTCTGCGACCGTCAGCATCTTCATGCTGTGCTCCCGGCAGAACTCAATCAGGTCTGGGACGCGGGCCATGGTGCCATCGTCCTTCATGATTTCGCAGATGATGCCGGCAGGAATCAGTCCCGCGAGCCGCGCCAGGTCGACGGAGGCTTCAGTCTGTCCGGCGCGGACCAGCACTCCGCCCTTTCGTGCGCGCAGAGGGAAGACGTGGCCGGGGCGCGCCAGGTCTGCGGCTTGCGTAGCCGGATCGATCGCCACCCGAATCGTTCGCGCGCGATCATACGCCGAGATGCCGGTGGTCACTCCCGCGCGCGCATCGATCGCCTCACAAAATGCCGTGCCGTATTGCGATGTATTCTCCGCGCTCATGGGGCCGATGCGGAGGTGAGCCAGGCGCTCCTCCGTCATGGTGAGGCAGACCAGGCCGCGTCCATACTTGGCCATGAAGTTGATGGCTTCGGGCGTGACCTTCTCGGCGGCGAGCGTGATGTCGCCTTCATTCTCGCGGTCTTCATCGTCGACGACCACAATCATGCGCCCGGCGCGGATCTCCTCGATCGCGGTCGGGACGTCGGCGAAGGCTTGCGTGCTCATCATGAAATTATTGTAGCAATTGCCGGCCAGTTAACTAGCACTGTGTGCCGAGTACCCAAATACCAAACATGCATTGTCATCCTGAAGCCCGCGCCTTTTGCGGACTGAAGGACCTCTGCACTCAGGCTGCCGAACGGAACCTGCTGCTCTCCGCCCAAAATCTTGTCAAGACCCTAAACTTGACTATTTGCGCGTAACTCATTGCTGCTATTAGACAAATAAACCTCCAAATCCTGGCGGTTTCACCCCTCCAAACCTGCTATCCTGAATATAGAGAGTAAAAATTGGCGCAAGCCCCAAGGGCGAGCGCCTTTTTGCTTTTTACTGACAACTAAGATCCGAGAACTGAGAACTGCATTTGAAACGCAAGGGCCCGTCCCCCGGACGCAACCAGCGTCCGGCCCAACCCCTGCCCACTCCGCCCGCCCCCAACCCCAAAACTCCCTTCGACCGCGAACAAACCACCAAACGCCGCGGCGAAATCTCCGAACTAGCCTTCGCCTTAGCCGCCGCCCGCCAAGGCTTCGGCATCTCCCGCCCCTACGGCGACAGCGAACGTTACGACATCATCCTAGATTCCCACGCACCTTAAATCTGTCATTCCGACCGAAGCCGAGCGAAAGCGAGCGAAGTGGAGAGCCTGCCCTGAGCCTGCCGAAGGGAACCTGCTTTTCGCCGCCACCCGCCCCCGCCTGATCCGAGTCCAGGTCAAAGCCACCACCCAGGTAGTCCAAGGCCTCTACCGCGTCAACGCCGACCGCCGCATCAACGGGCGCGCCGTCCCCTACACGCTCTCCGAAATCGATTTCATCGCTGCCTACGTCATCCCCGAAGACTCATGGTTCATCCTCCCGCTGGCCCACGTCCTCGGCCAAACCAGCCTCCTCCTCCGCCCCAAAAAAAGCCGCCGCCCCTGCCCTTACGCCCACTACCGCGAAGCCTGGCACCTCCTCAGCGAACCAGACGGAATCGAATTCGCCTAAACAAACTCCTCCCTCGCTGTCATCCTGAGCGAAGCAACCACTCCGCGAAGCGGAGCGGTTGCGCAGTCGAGGGATCCCTCGCGCCACGTTCTCAGCAATGCCTCCTCAGGGCATTCTCATCGCGCACCCGCACGCCATTGACTTTGCCCGTGTAGAGCGGGCGCCCCCGCCCGCTGCTTTTGATCTTGGTCTTGACTTTGCCCGCATGGGTCGGACACTCTTGACCTGGCCCGGAAAGGACGCGGTTTCAAGCCGCGTCGCCAAGCGCCCTAAAAAACTGATCCGGCTTCAGCGGTTGGGGGAACCGCTTCTCCCACGGGAGGTCATTCCGAACCCGGCCAAAAAAGGTTTTGTCATTCCGAACCCGGCCAAAAAAAGGTTTTATCATTCCGAACCGTGTCAAAAAAAGGCTTGTCATTCCGAACCGAGCCAAAAAAGTTTTGTCATTCCGAACCGGGCCGAAGGCCCGGTGAGGAACCTGCTGTCCCCGCCACCCTCATAACGGCCGCCTCGCCCCACCCTGCCGACAGATCCTCCCAGGTCGGGTTCTCCGCCCGAATCAATGCCACCTTCTGCTCTCGCCGCCACTTCTTGATCTCCGTCTCGCGCGCAATCGCGTCGCCCACGTTCTGAAACCCGTGGTAATAAACCAGCCGATGCACACGATATTTTTGCGTAAACGTGCCGCCCTCGCCGGCTCTGTGTCGCAACACCCGCGCCATAAGAAACCCAGTCACCCCGACGTAGATCACGCGACTCTTGCTAGCCATGATGTAAACGTAATATCGCCGTTCAGCCATTGCCACTCGCCCTCTTAGGGATGTCATTCCGAAGGAAGCCAAAAAAAAGTTTTGTCATTCCGAACCATGTCAAAAAAAGGCTTGTCATTCCGAACCGCGCCAAAAAAGTTTTGTCATTCCGAACCGGGCCGAAGGCCCGGTGAGGAACCTGCTGTTTGCTGATGCGACCACGAAGCAATGCCACTCCAAAGAACAGCAGATTCCTCGCGCGCTTTCAGCACGCATCGGAATGACAAGATTTTAAGGATGGGCGAGTAAGGCTACAGCAGCAGATGTCACAACCACCTGTGCAAAAGCCCAGATTGGCACAAGGGTCCCCTTAAAATTCATCGGAAAAAGGCTTGTCGTTCAGGGCCGGGTTGAAAGCAAAAAGGCCTGTCATTCCGAACCGGGCCGAAAGCAAAAAGGCCTGTCATTCCGAATCGGGCCGAAAGCAAAAGGCTTGTCATTCCGAAGCGGGCCGAAAGCAAAAGGTTTGTCATTCCGAACCGGGCTGAAAGCAAAAAGGCCTGTCATTCCGAACCGGGCCGAAAGCAAAAGGCTTGTCATTCCGAACCGGGCTGAAAGCAAAAAGGCCTGTCATTCCGAACCGGGCCGAAAGCAAAAAGGCTTGTCATTCCGAACCGGGCCGAAAGCAAAAGGTGTCATTCCGAACCGGGCTGAAAGCAAAAAGGCTTGTCATTCCGAACCGGGCTGAAGGCCCGGTGAGGAACCTGCTGTGCGTTGTCATCCTGAGGAAGCGGAGTCGCACGCAAAGCGGGCGACTCCCAACGAAGAGCCTGCCCTGAGCCTGCCTCAGTCGTAGAGGCGCAAAGGTGGGCCAGCCCCCAAAAGCCCAGCCTGGCACAACGTGCTATTGAGGGGAAAAGGCTTGTCATTCCGAATCGGGCTGAAGGCCCGGTGAGGAACCTGCTTGGATTTTTTTTGTTGTCATCCTGAGGAAGCAGAGTCGCACGCAACGCGGGCGACTCCCGACGAAGAGCCTGCCCTGAGCTTGCCGAAGGGAGCTATGCAACTCGTTGGCATCTCCACGAACGAGGCTGCCCCACCCTTCGCGATTTCCGAAGGGTGGGCACCACGAGCCCCCGACCTCGTCGTGATTCGTCGCTCCAAACAAGATGGGCCTCACGAGAGCCGAAGTTCACATCCGCGAAATCCCCGAATACATCGTCCGAGGTGCCCACCTCCGAAAGTCGCGAAAGGTAGGCAGCCTCAGTCGTGGCAGTGCAAAGCTGGTCCAGCCCCCAACGAAAAAGGCCTGTCATTCCGATGAACAAGGCCCGTCATTCCGAATCAGGCTGAAAGCAAAGGCTCGTCATTCCGAATCAGGCTGAAGGCAAAGGCTTGTCATTCCGAATCGGGCGGAAAGCCCGGTGAGGAACCTGCTTGGATTTTTCGTTGTCATCGTGAGGAAGCGGAGTCGCACGCAACGCGGGCGACTCCCGACGAAGAGCCTGCCCTGAGCTTGCCTCAGTCGTGGAGGTGCAAAGGTGGGCCAGCCCCCAAAAGCCCAGCCTGGCACAACAATGTGCTATTGAGGGGAAAAGGCTTGTCATTCCGAATCGGGCTGAAGGCCCGGTGAGGAACCTGCTGTGCGTTGTCATCCTGAGGAAGCGGAGTCGCACGCAAAGCGGGCGACTCCCGACGAAGGACCCATGCAACTCGCCGGCAGTCCCACGAATCACGACGAGGTCGAGGTTCGTGGCGCCCACCCCTTCGAAAATCGCGAAGGGTGGGGCAGCCTCAGTCGTGGCAGTGCAAAGCTGGGGAAGCCTCCAGCCTCCATCAAGGGCACTCAAGGATGCTCTTGGCGAAATGGACTAATCCTCTGACCACTGCCTCGTGGATGCCCTCAGCCCTGAATCCGTGCACTGCCGCGTTGCGATACCGGATTGCCCGCTCGAGCAAGTCGTATTGCTCCCTATCGAGAAGGCCCTGAGAGAAAAGCGTCTTAACGATGAGGACTGGGCTCTCCGTTTCAATTTTGACCTTTTCCCGCGCTGCGAGAAGTCGCAAGGCACCCTCCGCCGCCGACCAAGACACCACGAGCGCCGCATTTAGGGATCCGCTGCCAAGCAGGATATCCGTCTCGCGCAGCCGGCCGCAGAGCTCCCGATCGTCGATCGCGCCCCCTGGCGGCCTTCTCGTCGCCTTTAGAGCTATGAAGTCGAAGCGGTATCCGGGGCGATCCTTCATCAGGGAGCTCAAACGCCTAAGCCTCTCATCGGGCTTCGGGCCGCCGCCCCGTTTGACCTCGATCACCACGGTTTCTTCGCCTCGTTTTGCGAGCAGGTCAACCTCGACATCTCGAAGGAAGTCGGGCCGCTCGGGCGGGGAAGGCTGAACAATCACTTCGTAGCCCTCGTCCCTGTACTGCCGAGCAAGCCGCCTGAGGTCTGCATTCTCAGAATTTGGGTCGCGATAAATCACAGAAGCTCTCCATGGTCCGGCGGGTCTTCCACCCTGACATACAGAAACTCTGCCCCACCGGAAAACGCTTCGGCAAGCACCTGAGACATCCCCCTGACCTCGAATCGCCCGTCCAGGTCGGTCTTCCTGATCTTGGTATCGATGATTTGCCCATCGTCCAGATACACCAAATTGTTCAGGGCGTCCTGCACGGGTTTCACCCAATTGTCATTGTCAACGCGGACTGCGGGCCCGTCGTGGTAGTAACAGACCGTTAGCTGGACGGGCCCAGCGTGAGGCGCATTTCCAGCCGGCCACCGGTTCGCCGCCTGCTGTCGAACCGTGGCCTTCCACGCCTGAAGGCGAGCCCGGTTCGAGGTCTGCTGCGAGACCGGGGGCCCGGGGACCGTAAATTCGAAGGGCAGCATGAGTTCTCACCGTCGCCCTTGCCCAGGGCCGGGCACCGCCTCGACAAGTTCGATCGTCTTCTGGGACCTAGCGGACGCCTGCTCCGGCGATAATTCCGTAGAGCCTGGGTAGGTCTTAGCTGGGTCACCGACGCTGTCCTCCGGCGGCTCAGGCTGGAGGCTGGCGAGCCGATTGACCGCTTGCGCAAGCTCGGCCTGGTCCGTTAGCGCTTGGCCAGCTCTCTCGGCCAGCTCTGTGAGGACGATTCTAATATCCTGCGCAAGACTCAGGCATTCCGCGTCAGTTTTCGCGTGGATTCCCTTGCTCAGGGCCTTGTGCAGGAGGGTCAGAGGATTCTGGCCATCGATCAACAGAATGTCCGGGATTGCGGCCCTGATGTCGTCAACAGCCTTGCTAAACTGCGTCTCGGCCTTCGCCGCCTCCAGAGCCTTAAGAATCTCCGACCGCGCCCCAAGGCGCTCGGCAACCTTCTTGATTTCCTGAATGATCCGGCCCTTCTGGCTTTCGACAACCCGTCGATAGTAGGAGAATGCCCCTATCCCAAGCCCACGATTCTCGGCCCGCCGTCCTTGGAGGAACAGATCCCGGTCCGGGCCGATCAGAGAGATTACTCTAGAGGGAGTGTGCGGCCCAAAGGGAGGGTCTTCGCCTAGCTTCAGGGCTTGCCCGCGGCCGCCTGACGTTGGCATAACTGCTACGCTGAAGGTTTTACGGTTCCTGCGGCAGTTCCGGCAGGAATAATGCACGAATTCAAACGACCATGTGCTCCCACCCACGTGGAATGAACTGGTTTTGCATTCGAAGAACCTATATCCCTGGCACTCCTCCGAAACACAATAAACCCGCACATCGGGCGTTAAACTTATCCAGCGATCGGCGACGCCGGGATGCGCTATGAACAGGCCCTCGACCTCCTCCGTAGAATCTGGCGGGCTCGACGCCAAGAATTCCGCCCAGCTCTTCCGTGCGCTCGCGTCGGCTTTGATTGCCTCAGCCATTGCTACCTCAACTTCATTGTAGCCCCTAGAGGCGAGTCCGTCAGCAGGCGGGCGGATCGTGACCCGCTCGCCTTTACACCCCCACCCCCCGCCTGCTATCCTCACTAAGTCACAAAGATAAATCGAAACCAGAACAGGAGTGCACCAGGTTAGTGTTAGCCAGAGAGCAAAAGAAATCCGTTATTGACCAGTATCAGACGCACGCGACTGACACGGGGAGTCCCGAGGTTCAGATCGCCATCATCAGTGAACGCATTGGCCAGTTGACGGACCACTTCAAGACGCACCAGAAGGACCACGGCTCGCGCCGCGGCCTGCTCATGCTGGTCAGCAAGCGGCGTCGCTTGCTCGACTACCTCAAGAGATACGATTCCGAGCGCTATAAGACGGTCATTGGCAAGCTCGGCATCCGTAAGTAATTCTGGGTCAGGTAAATCCAGAAGTTGTTCCCATAACGTATCTGAGAACGCCGCCTTCCGCTCGAAGCCGGCCGACCATTGAGGATCTTCTGCAACGTGCATCTTTTGAGCGCATCCCACCACACCAATCTCGATCCGAGATCGATGAATGTACAGACGCGCGTCTCTCTCCCAATCTGCCTGGAGCCGGAAGCTGACAGCTATAAAGCTGAAAGCTGTTCTATAAGGATGAAACATGAAACCAGAAGTTAGCAGCGTTACCGTAGACCTCGCCGGCGGCAAACAAATCTCATTTGAAACTGGAAAATTAGCCAAGCAGGCCCACGGCTCAGCCGTGGTGCGGCAGGGCGATAACGTCGTGCTCGCCACTGCAACCGCCAACGCCGATCCGCGCGAAGGAATTGATTTCTTTCCCCTCACCGTCGATTACCGCGAATACACTTACGCCGGCGGACGCTTTCCGGGAGGCTTCATCAAGCGCGAAGGCCGCATGAGCGAGCGCGAAGTGCTCACCAGCCGCCAGATCGATCGCCCGTGCGTCCCATGTTCGCCGACGGATTCAAGTGCGAGACCCAGGTCATCGCCTTCGTGCTCTCCGCCGATACTAATAATGATCCCGATGTGCTCGGCATCAACGGCGCCTCGGCCGCGCTCACACTTTCCGACATCCCGTTCCTCGGACCCATCGGCGCCGTGCGCGTGGGCCAGATCGACGGAAAGTTCATCATCAATCCCACCTACGACGAAATGCGCGAGAGCGTGCTGAACATCATGGTCGTAGGCACGTCTGACTTTATTGTGATGATCGAGTCCGGCGCGAAGGAAGTCAGCGAAGAGACCGTAGTCGACGCGATCGAGTTCGGCCACACCGAAGTCAAAAAGATCTGCGCCGCTCTCAAAGACCTGCAATCGAGGGTCGGCAAGAAAAAGAGAGAAGTAACGCCGCCGGAATTCGATCAAGCCTACTACGATGCACTAAAGAAAAAAGTAGGCGCAGAACTCTCCGACGCACTCGACACCAAGAAACATCCCAAGGCAGAAAGCCACACTCTAGCCAAAGAGGTAAGGAAAAAGCTGCAAGCCGAAATCCCAGCGGATGACGAAGCAGCCCAGGCAAAGTTAAAGCAATACTTCGAGGTTCTCCGCGAACGCATCTTCCGCGAAGAAGTAATCGAAAAGAAGCGGAGACCAGACGCCCGCGCCTTCGACGAAGTCCGCGACATCTGGATCGAAGCCGGAATCCTGCCCCGCACCCACGGCAGCGCCATCTTCACCCGCGGCGAAACCCAAGCCCTGGTAACCACAACACTAGGAACCAGCGACGACATGCAGCGCCTGGAAGGCTTCGAAGGCGAAGCCAAAAAACGCTTCATGCTCCATTATAACTTTCCTCCGTTCTCGGTGGGTGAGGTTGCGTTTTTGCGCGGAGCTGGGCGGCGAGAGATTGGGCATGGGGCGCTCGCAGAGCGGGCCGTGTCGGCTGTGCTGCCTACCGAGGAAGCTTGGCCTTATGCGATGCGCGTGGTTTCGGACATTCTGGAGTCGAATGGATCGTCGTCGATGGCTACGGTTTGCGGGGCATCGCTTTCGCTGATGGATGCTGGAGTTCCGTTGAAGGCTCCAGTGGCTGGCGTGGCGATGGGGTTGGTGAAGGAGGGCGAGCAGTATGCCATCCTTACCGACATTGCCGGCGCCGAGGATCATTACGGCGACATGGACTTCAAAGTTGCCGGAACTCGCGACGGCATTACTGCCCTGCAGATGGATATCAAAGTCGCCGGCATTACTTCGCAGATTATGCGCGAAGCGCTGGCGCAGGCGAAGCGCGGGCGGTTGCATATTCTGGGGAAGATGGAAGAAGTTATTTCTACCGGGCGCGAGAAGATTTCCGACTTCGCTCCGCGGTTCTATACGGTGCAGATCCCGGTCGATAAGATTCGCGATTTGATTGGGCCGGGCGGGAAGATGATTCGCTCAATCGTCGAACAGACCGGAGTGAAGATTGATGTGGAAGATTCCGGGCTGGTGAAGGTTGCGTCGAGCGATCAGGCTTCGGCGGCGAAGGCGTTGCAGATCATTGGCGATCTTACAGCTACCGCAGAAGTCGGCAAGACTTATCTCGGGAAGGTTACTCGGCTCGCGGATTTCGGGGCGTTTGTCGAGATCATCCCCGGCACCGACGGATTGCTGCACATTAGCGAAGTGGCGGAGCATCGCATTGGCGATATTCGCGATGAGTTGAAAGAAGGCGATCAGGTTTTGGTGAAGGTGCTGGCGGTGGAAGGCAACCGCATCCGGTTGTCGCGCAAGGCGATTCTGAAAGAGCAGCGCGCCAAGATGGGCGGCGTGGCTGCGGAAGGTTTGCCGGTGGCGGCTGGGGCCGAGGGTGAGTTTGCTCCGGTTGCGGCGGCGACGGGCACGGTGGTGATTGAGGGTGGCGGAGATTTTCCTGACGAAGCAGAGAGTGAGCCGAACTTCAATCGCGATGGAGTGGCGCATGTTGCAAGCAGCGACCGGCCTCACGGCGACCGTCCGCATGGTGGAGACCGTGGCGGACGCGGCGGGCGTCCGGGCGGCGGCGGGCGTGATCGCGGACGCGGCGGGCGCGGGGGACGGCCCGGTGGTGGCGGGCGCGATCGTGGACGTGGCGGACCTGGCGGCGGGAGACACTAGAGACTCTTTGCCGAGGATTTTCGCTGATTCACGCGGATAAAACATGAAGGCCACGATTCTCATCGTGGCCTTTTCTTTTAGGCCAAAAGTTTCGCGAGCGGTTCCCAATAGTGGGCTTTCCAGCCTGAGGCCAGGGCTTCTGCGTCGCCTTTGGGGAAGCCGGTGTGATCGAATACGATCCTGGTGCCGGAGCCTTGCTCCACTAGCTCGAACTTGGCAATCGAATAGATACCCGGAGGCCAGTTTCCCGCTCGCCAAGCCTGCACGATGCGCTGGTTGGGCACAAGTTCTACATGCCGTCCTCTAATGTGTCCGCCGAAGAGGATGAAGGCGCCTCCTACTTCGCGGCTGATCGCCGTCGGCGTGCTTCCCAGGCGCATGGACTGCATCGCTCCACTGAGCTGAATGACCTTGTCGAACTGTTTGGTGTCAGTGAGGGCCTGGTAGATGCGATGCCGATTCGCTTTGAAATCGGTTTCCTGGTGAATAGATTCCTCGGTATGAGAAATCTCGCCGTCGGCTCCGGCCCAAGCCTTCGTTGGGAGCAGAGCGAGTCCACTGAACGCGATTGCTGCGGCGACGATCGCTTGCCGCCGAGTGGGGTCGGCCAGCGTTGCCAGATTGTTCCTGTCGCGTTTCGTGGTTGGCATTGTCATGGTCGTCGTTCCTCCTGAATTTCTTGGCTTCAGCTGTCACAGCATTAGAGCCGCGCGTGAAAATATGTTCAAGATAATATTTTTCTAGGCAGGCGAACCGCTGCGAGTCATACTTATGCGCCAAGAGAGCTAGGAGGATCTATGCCTTACCCCGCTGGTCACCGCGCCGCAGTAAAGAGAGACATCATTGACAGCGCGCGCAGGCTATTCAATCGCCATGGTTTTGAGAGTGTTTCTCTCAACCAGATCATGACTGGTGTGGGCCTTACGCACGGCGGATTCTACAGCTATTTCAAAAGCAAGAGTGATCTGTATGCCGAGGTACTCGGGTGCTTTTTTACCGACCCGCAATGGAAGAGCTGCTGGGAAGGCGTGCATGTGGATCTGTCGTCGACTGACGTGGGGTCGCAGGTGGTTCGCGCCTATCTATCGCGCCAGCATTTCGAGGATGTCGAGAACTCCTGTCCCATGGTGGCATTACCGACCGACGTCGCGCGCAGCGGCGTGAGTGCGAGGCGCGCCTTCGAGACTGTGTTCAAAGCGATGGTGAGTGTGTTGGAGCGGAGCCTGACGCAGAATGGCCGACAGCGCCGTGCCACAGCGCAGAGCATAGCTGCATTGTCGATCGGAGGTATGGTGGTGGCGCGGACGATGGTGGACCGCGCCCTGGCAGACGAGTTGCGCGCCGCCTGCACCGCCGTTGCTCTGAATCTCGGCGGGTGGGACGGGAAGAACAATTCGAGACACGCCAAAGCGAAGCGACCCCAAACCTCACGAAGTAAGTGATTGCAGCGCAGTGAGTGGTAAGGAGGACTGATGTACGAAGTGATTTTGAAGCGGTTTGAGAATCCGGATCAGGTGCGAACTTTTGAAAAGGGCAAGTTTGAAGTTGTCGAGGTGGGAGGAATGACGATTGGACGCGCGACTTATCAGCCGGGCTGGAAGTGGTCGCAACATGTGGGGAAAGCTGCGGGCGCGAAGAGCTGCATGGTGGAACATGTTGGCCTGGTCGTAGCGGGGCGGGCTACGGCGGCGATGGACGATGGCCGGGTTATCGAGATGAAGGCGGGCGACTTGTTTTTTATCGCGCCGGGGCACGACAGCTGGGTGGTCGGGGACGAGCCTTATGTCTCGCTGCATTTTATGGGCGCGAACGAATACGCGCAGCAGAAGAAGTAGCGGCGGGGAATATAATGCAGCGTTCGTGTTGGATTCAGAGACCTTCAACTGATGAATTCACAGCCTCTCACATTTTTTCTGGCGGTCGCGATCCTGACCGTAATTTGGATAACGGCTTTTGCTGCGAAGCGGCGCGGGCGTCCCTTTCTTGAAGCGGAGGGCGGCGGAGCCGAGCGCTGGAGCACGTGGCAGCTTTTGCTGGCCAGCTTTCTCACCCTATTCGCAGAGCTCGCCTTCATTCGCTGGATTGCGGTGGAGGTGCGGGTCTTTGCTTATTTCAAGAACCTGGCGCTGCTGCTTTGCTTTGTCGGATTCGGGCTGGGGTGCGCGCTGGCTGCGCAGAGAGCGCGGTGGAAGACCGCTCTGCTAGCTTTTCTGGGGCTGCTGCTCATTGTGCGAATGCCCTGGCGGGGTGCGGAGTTGCTGGAAAGACTTTCGGACAATTTGGGGGGAGCGCGGGACATTTCGATCTGGGCTACGGGGACTAATTCCAACTGGTCGCAGTACGGGATGGCGGTGGTGGTTGCAGGAGCGCTGTTTTTGTTGATTGTTTCGGTGTTTGTGCCGCTGGGACAAACTGTGAGCCGGCAGATGGATCTTGCACCCAGCGCCTTGCGGGCTTACTCGTGGAATCTGGTGGGCAGCCTGGTGGGGGTGGTGGCTTTTTTTGTCGTGAGCCTTTTGATGCTGCCGCCTGCAGTCTGGCTGGGAGCGGTGCTTGTCGGCTTTGCCTTTCTGCAGGCTTCGCGGCGGGACATT
This sequence comes from uncultured Acidobacteriaceae bacterium, assembly GCA_963786075.1. Lineage (GTDB taxonomy): Bacteria > Acidobacteriota > Terriglobia > Terriglobales > Acidobacteriaceae > Sulfotelmatobacter. The sequence continues at coordinate 60,952 of CAWAYA010000022.1, forward strand.
GTGCTGGTCGCAAGCCTCGTCGTTCCTCTGGTTCTGCTGCTGCATGGCGAAGCTGGTCCCGGTACAGAAGTGTTGTGGACGCCGTACCAGCAAATCCAATACACGCCCGTGCACACTTCGGACGGAGGAATTTACGGTGGGCTGATGCGGGTGAACCACGCGCTCTACCAGAAGATCGTGAATTTGTCGGATGAATTCCTGGCTCGGCATCCGCGTGCCATGAAGGAACCGCCGGATGAAAATCCTTACAACCTGCCGTTTCGTTTTGCTGTGCCCGACCCGGCGGTGATGATTGTGGGGTCGGGAACGGGGAACGATGTGGCGGCGGCGTTGCGGCATGGCAGCAGTCGGGCGGATGCGGTGGAAATTGATCCGGCGATTTTGGGGCTGGGGAAGCGGGAACATCCGGAGCATCCCTACGATTCGCCGCGGGTGTCGATTCATGTGGATGATGCACGTGCATTTCTGAAGCGGACGAAACAGAGCTATGATCTGATCCTGTTCGGGTTGCTGGATTCGCATGCGCAGTTTTCCGATTACGCGAACATGCGGATCGACAACTTTGTCTACACGGCGGAATCGTTTCGCGAGGCAGAGCGGCATCTGACGCCGAATGGCGTGATCTTCGTAAAGTTTCAGGTGGACCATCGCTGGCTGGGAACGAGGCTGGTTGAGATTCTGCAGCAAACGTTTGGGAAGGCTCCGGTGGTGTTTCTGGCGGAATCGAACTACAGCGCGTCGGCGACGTGTTTCGTGATCTCGCCGGGAAACCGTGTGGAAGAGGCTCTGGGCGCCGATCCGCGGCTGGCGGAGTTTGTGCGCAAGAATCCATTTGCGTTGCCGGCGGAAGCGGTTCCGGTTACCACCGACGATTGGCCTTATCTATATCAGGAAGGGAAGTGGATTCCGCGGACATATTATTCGATTGGGATGCTCGTGATTCTGATTGCGATTACGCTCTATGCACAGATTGGGGGAGTTCGGCGGAATGCGCCTTCGCTGTTTTTCTTTGGCATGGGCGCGGGATTTCTTTTGCTGGAGACGCAGGTGATCAGCCGGCTGGCGCTGTTTTTTGGAACGGTCTGGCAGGTGAACGGGATTGTGATTTCGGCGTTGCTGATCGCTTTGTTGCTGGCGAATGCATTGGTCGAACGCAGCAGCAAGGACTTGCCGCGGTTCTGGATATGGGCGGCGTTGATTGCCGGGCTAGCGATTGCGTACTGTTTTCCGTTTGCGCGGATCAGCGGATCGCCGTCGGTTGCGGGGACAATTGCGGTGGTGGTGTTTTCGGTGCCGGTGGTGTTTGCCGGCATCCTGTTTGCGTTGGAGTTTCGAGCGACGGCATCGCCAAGCGCGGCGCTGGGTGCCAATATGTTAGGCGCGGTGGCGGGAGGATTGCTGGAAACTCTTTCGCTGCTGTTTGGAATGCGGGCGTTGCTGCTGGTCGCGGTGGGAGTTTACTGCCTGGCTGGCGTGGGGTTGTGGAGAGAGAAGAGGACGGTTTCGGCCTGAAGTTCGGCAGCGGATTTGTACCGTCGGAGAAAAAGTCGTAACAGTTTTTTGAGATTTGTTACGGATCTGCAAAAGCCCTTCATACTCAAACACAAATTGGCAGCTGTGCAGCGCCTGTGCGATATTGACAGGGTGCGAGCGGCGTAGTGTGTGGTGCAGTGATTACAGGCCGGGATGGCGAAATTGGCAGACGCAGCGGACTTAAAATCCGCAGGGGCGAAAGCTCTGTGGGGGTTCGATTCCCCCTCCCGGCACCAAACTTGGAAATTCGGTGCGCGAATGATGGTTAGTTCGACGATGCTACCTGGGGTGCGCCTGCGTCCCAGACGATTTTCCCTCCGACAATTGTTTTGAGGATTTTGACGTCGCGGATTTGTTCTGGAGCGATGGTGAAGATATCGTCGCTTAGCAGGACCATGTCCGCTAGTTTGCCGGGGGTGATGGAGCCTTTTTCTTTTTCTTGAAATTCGGCGTAGGCCGAGCCCATGGTGTAGGCTTCGACGGCTTCGGCGACCGTTAGCTTTTGCTCGGGGAACCAGCCGTTGGGGTTTTTGCCGTCCAAGGTGGCCCGGGTTACGGCGGCGTAGAGGCCCAGAACGGGGTCGAGCGGGGCTACCTCCCAGTCGGTGCCGAAGGCGAGGCGGACGCCGTGATCGAAGAAGGTGCGGAAGGCGTAGGTGCGGCTGGCGCGGTCGTGTCCGATATGGCTTTCGGCGAAGCGGCCGTCGTCGATGGCGTGGTAGGGCTGGACGGAGGCGATCACGTGGAGCTGGGCGAAGCGGGCGAAATCTTTGGCGGCCATGTGCTGGGCGTGCTCGATGCGGAGGCGGCGATCGGCTTCGCCGTGAGCTTTGATTACGTCGGCGTAAAGATCGAGGATGGTCGATATACCTTCGTCGCCGATGGCGTGGGTGCAGATCTGGAGGCCGGCGGCGTCGGCTTTCATGTAGCGATCGCGCATCAGCGGGATGGGATGCATCTCATCAGCGAGGAGGCCGCGATTGGTTCCCTGATTCAGGTATGGCTCGTAGAAATACGCGGTGCCGGAGCCGAGGGAGCCGTCGGCGAAGGCCTTGACCGCTCCGATGCGAAGATAGGGACCGCCGAAGGCGTGCCCGATGCCTAGCTTGGCTTGGTCGTCTACGTGGGTGATCAGCGGAGCGGCGTAGATTCGCGTGGTGAGTTCGCCGCGCTGCAAGAGTTCGGAATAGACGGCGATATCTTCATAACTCGCAACCATGTGCTGCACACTGGTGACGCCCACCTGCGCCGCATAGGCTAATGCGCGCTTCACTACTTTTACGCGGCGGTCGTGAGAGAGCGGTGGGATTACTTTGTCCATGTAGTCAGTGGCTGCATCTTTTAAGGCGCCAGTGGGATTGCCTTGCGCGTCGTGCACGATGGTGCCGCCGGGAGGGTCGGGAGTCTGGGCGGTAATGCCGGCGAGGCGCAGGGCTAGGGAGTTGGCGAGTCCCATGTGACCGTCGTAGCGGCTGACGAAAACGGGAGTATCGGGAGTCAGCGCGTCGATCATTTCTTTGGTGGGCATGTTGGGCGGGTTCCACTTGGTTTCATCCCAATTGCCGCCTAAGACCCACTCGCCTTTGGGAGTGATTTTCGCGCGCTCGGCGATGCGGCGGGCGAATTCCTGGGGATTGGTTACATCCTTCAGCTGGACGTTATCGAGCTGTTCGCCTCCGGAGACGAAGTGCACGTGCGCATCGTTGAATCCGGGCAGGAGGAGTTTGCCTGCGGCGTCGATCACTTTTGTATTGGGACCGCGCCACAGGTCGACTTCTGCGTTGGACCCGACCGCGACGATGCGGCCTTGCAGAACCGCTACTGCCTGCGCCAGAGGTTGGGACTTATCGACAGTCCAGATTTTAGCGTTCGTGAGGATCAAATCGGCTGCTGGTTTTGACTGGGCGTGAGTGAAGTTTGAGAGCAGGAGTACGAAGGCGCTTAGCAAGCGAACAAAATAGCGATTGAATTTTGGCATGGTTCCTCGGAGCGAGTACTTCACGCGGCAGCCGTCAGAAACTATAACGCAATGCGAACTGCATGACTCTGGGTTTGGTTAGGGTACTGCTGTAATTTCCGAAGACTCCCTGGGGCTGGTCGAGTTGTCCTGTGCTTTGGGGCAAGGCGGCCACGTCGAAGCGCACCGAATTGGTGACATTGAAGATCTCCCAGCTGAATTTCACATTTTGGGATTCCGTGATTGGCCACTGCTTGCTCAGGCCAGTGTCGATGCCGAAGTAGCCGGGGCCGCGGAGTTCGTTGCGCTGTCCGGACTCTCCGGGGTAGGAGTAGCGGAAGTCGCCTTGGGCGGAGATTGGGTTTTGAAACAGATTCGGGTTGCCGTTGGAATCGATGAACTGACCCGTCTTTGGCTTGGGACCGCTCAGGATCGCGGCCGACGGCAGTTCCCAGTTGGTGGGAAACGAGGTGAAGGTTTCGATGGTGGTGGGGAAGCCGCTGGTCCAACGAGCCAGTCCGGAAAACTGCCAGCCTCCAATTACTCCATTCAGCAATCGGTTCGAGGTTGCCGCGAAGCTTTGGCCGCGACCGAAAGGCAGTTGGTATACCCAGTTGGTATTGAACTGGTGAGTAGTGTCGAAATCAGATACACCGCGAAGCTGGGCGGGCGACCAGGAATTGATGACCTGATCGGCCTGATAGAAAGCGTCGAACTGGTTGATACGCTCGGCGTTGGAACCGATGTCGATGGATCTGGAGAAGGTGTAGTTGAAATCCCACTGCAGGCCGTGGGTCATGCCCCGCCTTATGGTCACCTGCAATCCGTGGTAGGAACTGGTTCCGGTGTTGCGCCAGGCATAGAGAGAAGTGAATTGCGGATTGAAGAATGCGTAGGGTGTGACTTGCCCACCGAGAGTGGCGCAGGAGGGGAAGCATCCGCCGGGACCGGGTGTTGCGCTCGGCAGGTTCTCCGCGGCTTCACCGGGGACATCGGTATTGATGAGAGCTGCGGTTTCATTGTGAATGAAACAGGAATAGAGGCCGTACATGGCCTGGGTTGCGGATGCGGTTGGTCCGGTGAAAGTAGAGGATCCATTCGCGCAGCCTAAATCTGCGTTGTCGAGAAGCGTGCCTTTCGCGCCGGGGAAGACATTCTCCCAGAAAGGAATGGGGGCGATATTCTGGATCGGCACTCCGTTTTCCCCAGCCTTGGTGAGCATGGTTGCGGCGGTGAAGTAATCCATGCCGGACTTGGGATCGCGAATATCCAGGGGCATGGCCAGATCTTCTTCTTGCAGAAGGCGGCGGCCGAGACGGCCGATGTACGAGGTCTCGAGAACGAAGTTGTGAGGGAACTCGCGGCTAATGGAGAAGTCGAAAACATGCGAATAAGGCGTCTTCAGTCGGTCGTCAAGACCCCAGTAAATCGTTGCGCCGTAGGGGAGTCCTACCGGGGGTGTCTGGGGGAATCCGCCGGTCGGAGGCGGAGCGATAAGCGCGGACGGTATGTTGTTGAGGCCAGTGAACCGCGGCGAGGTGTCGACAGTGTACTGGCCGATAGGATTCGCGATGGAGGTGGTCAAGCCAAAGGAACCGTTTCGGTCGAAGCTGTCGACAATGCCTTGACCGAAGTGATCGTAATACATGCCGTAACCGCCGCGAATTGAGCTCTTACCCGGGTCGCCGAAAACGCGCTTCCAGAGGCCGCCCTCAGGCTTGGGAGACCAGGCGAAGGCGAGCCGGGGTGCGACGTTGCCGTAATCCCAGGCCCAGTACGGTGCGAGGCCGTTGGCTTGCCCGGAAAGGGCGAAGGTGACCAGCGGATTATAGGTTTGTCCGGCTAGCATGGCAGTGGAACGGCTTTGGAAAAAGTTTTCCAGGCTGATGGAAGGTGCTACTTGAGTTCCGGTCGTCTCGTAGGGCGGCTGTAGCAGGGTATAGCGCAGGCCGTAGGTAAGGGTTAACTGTGGCGTGGCGTGCCAGGAATCCTGGATATAGGTTTCAAATTCATGAGCGAGAAAATGGCGATCCGCGGGCGAGCCTACAGGCTGCGCATTGCCTTCCTTGGTGATGTTGTAGTTCGAGTAAGAGGAATCGAGCAGTCCGGTAAGGGCCATGACCGGCCAGTCGTAACCGGTTTGGAAGGTGTTTGAATCGACGGCCGGGTAACCAAAGGCCGCAGGGTCGAGACTGCCGCCGGAGCCGGCGACTTTTCCGATGGGAGCAAGCCAAAGATCATAGATTCGCGCGTAGGGAAACGAATCTTCATTGGAACTGCGGTTGTTGGTGACGATGCGTAGGTTGGCTCCGAATCCGAGAGTATGTTTACCTTTCACCCAGTCCAAATCGTCAACAAAATTGTGCACGGGCACGCTGACCTGAGTGGTGTTGGTAAGAGCATAGAGAGGAGTGGGGCCGTTGCCGAAAAGGACGTAGGGCTGGGCGATCTGTCCGATGGTACCGTATCCCTGACGGATGAAGCCATAGCGAAAATTGTTGATGAGGTTAGAGCGCAAGGTTGCAGTGTAGGCCGCGATAACCCCCTTACTGGTATTGGTGGATACCAGCATTTGCGGCTGGCCGGGGAACTCGGGGCCGGAGCCGATGTTATCACCTTGCATGCCGCCGCGCACGAAGACGTGCTGATTCTGAGTGATGTTGAAATCGAACTTGGCGACGTAGGTGTTGAGCGAGCCGGGTGTCGGAGCTGCGAAAGTGTAGCCGACAAAGTTGTAACCATCTCCGACGGCGGTGGAGTTGGGCTGGGGGTATTGATTAAAGAGGGCCTCGACATTGGGATCTGGGCCGCAACCGGCTGACGTGGCCCAGGGACAGGTTCCGTTGCCTGCGGCCAGTGTGTCCATGCCGGCGAGCTGGGTAGCAGTCAGCGTCTCGACTTGATCCGTCGAAGGCGGGCACGTCTCACCGGTCGGGCAGTAGAGGTATTGCATGATGCCGTTGCGAAGATTGGTGCTGGGCACGGTCTGGGTCAGCTGGGCATTTTCTCTGGTGCGCTGGCCTTCATAGGCGAGAAAGAAGAAAATGCGGTCCTTCCGGATGGGACCGCCAACCGTTGCGCCGAAAGTGTTGCGAATCAATTGTCCGGGAACATTGGGCAGGCCGGATTCCAATTCCGCTTGCTTGTTGAACCAATCGTTGGCATAACCGACGTTGTTGCGGTTGTATTCGTAGGCTGTGCCGTGGAAAGAATTGGTGCCGCCTTTGGTCACGAGTGCGACTTGCGCTCCTGAGGAGCGGCCTTCGTCGGCATTGGAATTGCTGGTGGTGACGCGGAACTCCTGCAGGGAATCGAGAGTGGAACGCAGAGCGCCTTCGAAGGCGTAGCCTTTGACCTGGTCATTGTCGTCGATGCCGTCGAGGGTGATGTTGGTCTGGTCGCTGCGGGCTCCGCTCACTGATCCGCCGCGGCTGTCGTAGTCCTGGTCGACGTTCGTCCCCACAAAAGTTACGCCTGGTTGCAGGCTTAGAATCTGAGTGGGATCGCGGCCTTCGAAGGGCAGCGCTGCGATTTGCGAGGTGCCGAAGGCGTTGCCGATGGTGGCGTCCTGACTATTGACTTGCACGCCTGTGCTGGTTACGTCGACCACGCTTACTTCGCCTTTGACTCGCATGGAAAGGTTTGAGGTAGCCGGGACGTTCACGAGCAGTTGCAGGTTATTTTCCTTGAGGGTAGTGAATCCGGGCTTGGTCACGGTGAGGGTGTAGGTTCCGGGCGGAAGCTGCAGGAATTGGTAGACCCCATCCCGATCGGTTTTTTTCGATTCGGAAAAACCAATACTGGGGTTAGAGAGAGTTACAGTGGCGTCGGGGAGGACTGCGCCCTGAGGATCGGAAACGGTTCCGCGGAGGGAAGTGGTGGAAGACTGCGCCCAGGCGAGAGTTGCGAGAAGCAGGCTCGTGAGGGTCACCGCGAGAACCGAGACGACCGTGACCGCACGCGTTGAACGGTGCATTGCGCGCTCCTTTTAGTGCACTTGAGTGCGCCGGGCTTGCGGTAGGAATGGCGCCACTGAACGGCAATCGTGCCCGCAACTTTATTTCCCGGCGTGCGCGATTGTCAAGATCGTGTGTTCACTAGGTGGAATCGTTATTCCGGATCTGGAACTTTTCCCCGATGCGACTAGAAACTATTTGATACTGTGGAGGCCATGTCGCAGATGTGGAGGCCACGATGCGGACCAAAATAATTGTGTTCCTAATTATTTCGGCAGTTTGCGGAGTTCTTATCTCTTTTGCCAGTGGCCAGACCAGCCCTCGGGCCCGCGATCTGGGCGTGCCTTTCGACGGAGTGCCGGGGCCGCTGAATGCGATCACCGATGTCAAAGGGGTAGAGGTTGGCGACACTACGCTGATCTCTGGCGACGGCCCTTTGAAAGTGGGCGTGGGACCGGTGCGAACGGGGGTGACCGCGGTTTTCCCGCGTGGAAAAGATTCGAGCGATTTGGTGTTTGCCGGATGGTTCACGCTGAACGGCAATGGCGAGATGACGGGTACGACGTGGGTTGAAGAGTCGGGATTTCTGGAGGGTCCGGTGATGATCACGAATACGCACAGCGTGGGCACGGTCCGCGATGCCGTGATCGCCTGGCGCTTGAAACATGGCGGGCCTGACAAGGAGGGCTATTCGTGGTCGCTGCCCGTTGTGGCCGAAACATGGGATGGATATTTGAATGACACCAATGGATTTCACGTCAAGCCCGAGGACGTTTTTCATGCGCTGGATAGCGCCCACGGCGGTCCCGTGGAAGAAGGGAACGTGGGTGGTGGGACGGGAATGATTTGCAACGAATTCAAAGGCGGTATTGGCACGGCTTCGCGAGTGCTTGCCGCGAAATACGGCGGATACACCGTGGGCGTGCTGGTGCAGTGCAACTATGGACAGCGTGATCAGTTGCGGATTGCGGGCGTGCCGGTAGGACGGGAGATTGGAGGAGCGAAGATCTGGGATGACGATGTGGGTTCGATCATCGTTGTGGTGGCGACGGATGCTCCGCTGATCCCGACACAGTTGAAGCGCGTGGCAAAGAGGGTGTCGCTGGGGCTGGCAAGGGATGGGAGTTATTCGGGCGATGGATCGGGAGACATCTTCATCGCGTTTTCTACGGCGAATGCGGGAGCGGCGCTGGCTAGCCATGCCACTCAAATCAGCATGCTGCCCAATGATGACATCAATCCAATTTTTCTGGCGACGGTGCAAGCTACGGAAGAAGCGGTGGTGAATGCCATGGTCGCGGCAAAAACCATGACCGGGGTCGACGGGCATACGGCGGTGGCGCTGCCCCATGATCGATTGCGGGAGGTGCTGCAGAAGTACAACCGGCTGGCGAAGTGAGAAGATGGGCGACACACGCGAGCCTGGCAACTGATGTAGTCTGTAGCTTCCGCGCATGAAGCTTCTACGAGGACAATGGCTGGCGCTGGCGGCGTTGATCTGGTCGACCGGTTGCGCATCGATCGGTGCGCCGCTTCCGCCCTCCCTGGAACTGCCACGGCCGCCAGTGGATCTGCGCGCGGCACGCAAAGGCAGCAAAGTCACGCTTAGCTGGACCATCCCTCCGCGAACCATGGACCGGCAGCGCGTGCGGTATTTGGGGAAAACGAATATCTGCCGGAGCCTGAACCCGACCCTCACCGCATGCGTTACGCCCGTGGGTGAGGCAGCGCCACCCGCGGATTTCGCGCTCAAGAATGAAGCGGGCGGGCAGAAGTTGACGGCCAGCTATACCGACACGCTGCCGCTCGACCTTCAGCTTCACAATACTTTCGGTTTGGCGACTTACGCGGTGGAAGTATTGAACCGGGACGGTCGCGGGGCCGGATTGTCGAATCAGGTGCATATTCCTCTGGCTGAAACTCTGCCGGCGCCAACGGATTTCAGCGCCCATGTCACGGCGCAGGGTGTGGTGCTGACGTGGACCGGCGCGCTGTTGTCCCTGCCGAATCCTAACCCTCTGCGCTGCAGTTATCGCGTCTATCGCCGGATCGAGGGCAGTCAACGAGAAATCCTTGTAGGTGAGCGGGAAGCAGGAATGGAGAAGAACCTTTCGTTCACGGATCAGAGCTTCGAGTGGGAAAAAACCTACTACTACCACGTAACGACCGTCACAACAATTGCGCGGCCGGGAAAACCGGAAGTGTCGATCGAGGGCGACGATACGCCTGAAGTAAAGGTTTTTGCCGACGATGTGTTTCCGCCGGCCGTGCCCTCGGGGTTGCAGGCAGTGTTTTCCGGGTCGGGGCAGCAGCCGTTCATCGACTTGATTTGGGCGCCGGTTCCTGACGCCGATCTTGGCGGGTACAACGTTTATCGGCGTGAGGAAGGTGGTACGGCGGTCAAATTGAATTCCGAACTGGTGAAAATGCCGGCGTATCGCGATGCTCAGGTGGTTTCGGGCGAGAAATATTTTTATTCGGTGTCAGCGGTGGATTTGCGCGGGAATGAGAGTAAGAGGTCGGAGGAAGCGAGCGAGAGGGTACCGTAGGATCGAAAAGGCTCGGGTTCGGGAGATGAAAGCGCGAGGCAGTGGTGGAAACGCCTTGCGAGGGCGAGGACGCCGCAGTCAGACAAGGGGTCCTTCGACTGCGCCTGACCGTCCTATCGGACGATCAGGCTTCGCTCAGGATGACAGTAAAAAAGTTTGGAGGAATTTCCGCGTCTCGTGATTAGATAGAGGACGATGAAATATTGCCGCTTTCAACTGAATAGTGACGCTCACTACGGGCTGGTCGAGTCGGTTGCGGGACGCGAGTCGATTTTGCGGATTCTGCTCACCGCTCCGGAAGAATCTGATGGCGATGTGGAGGGTCTGCGCACTCGCCGGATCGAACCGATTGCGCTGGAAGAAGCCACACTGCTGGCGCCCGTACGGCCTTCAAAGATCGTGTGCGTGGGCCGCAACTATCGGGAACATGCGGCGGAGCTTGGTCACGAAGTGCCGAAAGAACCGCTGCTGTTCTTCAAGCCCAGCTCAGCGCTGCTGGGGCCGGGCGGCGTGGTGAGGCGGCCAAAAGGTTCGGAGCGTGTGGATTACGAGGGCGAGCTTTGCGTGGTCATGGGCAAGACTTGCTATCAGCCGTCCGCGGATGAGGATGTGCGGCCTTACATCCTCGGCTACACCTGCCTGAACGACGTGACGGCGCGCGACTGGCAGAATAAAGATGGACAGTGGGCGCGGGCCAAGGGTTTTGACACGTCATGTCCGGTGGGTCCCGTGGTGGTGGAGGCGGCTGATCTTGATCCCTGGGCTGGGGTTGGAGTGGAGACGCGAGTCAATGGCGCGGTGCGGCAGTCGGGGAACACTCGGGATTTTATCTTTCCGCTGGAGGTTGTCATCCGGTACATCGCGCAGGTTATGACGCTTTTTCCGGGCGATCTGATTGCGACTGGGACGCCGCAGGGTGTTGGGCCTATCGTGGCGGGGGACGCGATGGAGATCAGCGTCTCGGGCGTGGGGACGCTAAGGAATTCTGTGGTGGACGAATAGCCAAAGTCTTCAACCACAGGGGACACAGAGAAGCACAGGGTAAGGCGCGAAGACTTAGCGAAGTCATGCCGCGAGTTTTATTTTTTACTGCAGCCTGAAGCGCTCCCGCATCAGTCTCTGCAAGCGGGGTTTATAGAGCAGATCGTAGGCTAGTTCTTTGTCGGGAAACATGGCGAGTGCGGCGCGCTTGGCGCCGGCAGCAAGCTCGGAAGCTTCTTCTACGGTTAGGCCGGGGTCCTGGCTGATCACTGACGTTACCATGCTCATCATCACCTGAAGACGGCGGATTCTTCGGGCTTCGTCTGCATCTTGATCCTGCGGCGTTCCGGCTTGTTGTCCCGCCAGAGGTAGATTCTTCTCGTGATCCGCTGCTTCCCCGAAATTCATGCTGGCCCCTTTTTCCGCTTTACAGCTTTTTCTCGCCCACAGCTTTAGATGTTGCGGCTGCAACCCCGGTCGCCGCTGTTTCCAGCATTCTCCTCTAATCGGGAGGGAAAACAACGGCCCGAAAGTGCTGGCTTGGTCACTAACGTCATCTCAAGTTCGCGGGAGGAGGGAAAATTGGAGGGAGGTTGAAGCGCGAGATTGCAAGGGGGGACTTGTATCCCCCTTAGCGGTGAAAACACAGTCGGTGAATGCTATTGCTTGGCAGTCTGTTCGAGGTCGTTTTTCAGCAGGCTGACTTCGATGCGTGTGCCGGCGGTATGTTTTTCTTCAGCAGCATTGCCCATCCCGATCACGTAGATGCGGTAGGCCGGAACCTCCTGGTTCAGGACCAGATAACGCTCGACGGAATCCGCCATCTTTTTGGAGTTGAGGATGGCAGCCTGGCCGCGGCCGGCGGAGAAGCCCTGTACCTCGATGATGTAACCGTGTTGACCCTTCACTTGCGCAGCTAATTCATCCAGCGCATCCTTGGCCTGCTTGCTCAGCACGGCCTGGCCGGGACGGAAGCGAATCTCGGTTTGTGCACCGGATTTGTACTGATCGAGGTTTCCCACCACGGTCTGGTCGGTGGCGATGCGGGTGTCGAGGGAGGCAACTGTCTGGTGCGCCATTTGAGCCTTGTTAGCCGCGTCTTGCGTGTGCTCATCAGCCAGGCTGGCCTTTTCAGAAGCCAGCTGGATGCCGTGCTGGGCACGGGCATCGACTTCCTTGATCATGCGGCTGCTTTCCGCGGTGATTTCATCGAGTTCGTTTACCCGGTCCTGGATGGGCTGAACATGGCGTCGAACGTAAGCTTTGCTGGCGAAAGGATGCAGAACGAGCCAGGTGAGGCTGGGCTCATCGCCGTCCCAGAAATCCTGGCGCGGCGGAGACTGCAAGGGCTCACTATGATAGACCGTTATGGGCTGTGAAGTGGGAGCGGCTTGGCTCGTGGAGGTTGCCGGTTGCGCGCTTGAACTCGGCGTAGTCTGCTGTGCGGAGGCGGACAGCGCAAGCCCCGTCGACAATAGCAGTGTTATGAGTATGCGGTTCGTCATATCGTTTTCCTTCTGAGTGAAAGTACTAAGAGTGAAAGTACTGAGAGCTTCACTCTGCCTGCGTGCCGCCAGGCTGTGGCAAAAACCGCGAGATACGCCAGTTTGCCATCTCGCAGGGGTATTGTAGCGCCAAAGCAGGAGAATTTCGGCTAATAAATTTGCCTCTCAAAGTGGCTTCTGGCCGGGTCGGACCACGCCAGAGGTTTGGACATTTTGACGAGATGGCAGGGCATTTTGGGAGGGTGCTGATCGTCCGGGAAGGGCAGCGTCCCATTTTCCACGTATCCCCGACGCCGGTAGTATCCGGGTAGTTCCTCCCGCAGGTTCACGATGGTCAGGTCCATGAAGCGACAGCCGGCGGCGCGGCAATACTCTTCGGCGGCATCGATCAGGCTAGATCCCATGCCGGCTCGCTGCCTCGCGGGGTCGACTGCAAGCAAGCCAAAATATCCCCGGTCGCCGCGCAGTTCGACGTATACGCAGCCAACCAGTTTGCCTCCATCCTCGGCTAACAGGAATTTGCCCTTCTCGATGAGCGCCCGCACTTTCTCTGGATTGGTGCGATCCGCGTCAATAAAGAAGCGTTCCGGACGGAATGCCGCGTTCACCAGATGAGAAATATTTTCGGCATCCGCGGAGTCGGCGGTGCGCGTTTTGATCTCGTCCACGCTAGCGTTAGTTTACGCTGTAAATCGTGTGGTGGCTGGGCAAGAAAAATCCGACGACTGCGCCCGCCGGAAGGCCGATAACCAGGCCGATCCCGGCCATTCCGGCTCTACCGATGGATGGAAGGCAGAACGACTGGGTGGAACATGGCTGGTACGTCGCTGCACCTACCCCAGCTCCTATGCCGGCGCCCACTGCGCCGCCGATGAGGGCGTTGCGCAAATGGTGTTTGTTCTCCATGAGCTTCACACGGCGAATTTGCTGCCTTGGAATGGTTTGCCCGCCTGCGTTGTCTTGGTACAAGATCGCGGTTTCGGAAAAACTCACGAAGGTTCCGGAATGTTTGTGTGAGTTCATTTCGACGATTTGAATCTTCTGCCCCGGATGCAGGACACTCAAACTCGTCCAGGATGCTTTATCGCCTTGCGCCCACGAAGTGCACGCTACGCCAAGAATGCAAATCAGGAACCAGGCTTTTCGCATGGAGCACGCTCCCTAAAGATTTCAGGATTGCTCGGCCGCCACTCGGCGCGACCCTGTTGACGCGCGCTCAAATCTAGGCTTTTTACTTTGCGAAAGCAAACCATGTACACTCTGCCTTCGAGCGAACATGCAAGCAAAGCCAAGGCCGCC
>CAWAYA010000023.1:0-129569 GCA_963786075.1 uncultured Acidobacteriaceae bacterium
GATGCGGCATACTGATTGGCGTTTTCAAAAGGTCGAGGGGTTACAGGCGTGCCTGAGGGAACGTCTTTGTTGAACCAGTCGTTTGCATCCAGAGCGCGGCCGTTCCACCAGTAGAGTGCGTTTCCGTGGAAGTCGTTGGCTCCGGACTTGGTGAGATAGTTCACGTTCGCTCCGGCAAAGCGGCCATATTACCGGAATACCCGTTGTTGACGACCGTCGCTTCCTGGACTTCTTCAGACCCAGCGTTAGTCCTGTTGCTCCTGCGATGTTCACATTGAAGAGCGGATCATTCTCATCCATGCCGTCCAGCGTAAATAGGTTCGAGGTGGCTGGAAGGCCATAAGTCGAAAAGTTCCCGGTCCCCCCCATGCCTGTTTTTTGTGTATTCATCACCGCGCCAGGCACGGTTTGAGCCACGCTGGTCAAGTCATTGCCAGGGTTGGGCAGGTCCGCAATCTGCGAGGCGTCAATTACCGTCGCAACTCCGGAATTCTCGTTTTCGACGATAGGGGCGCCTGTCGTCACTTCTACTGTCGTAGACGTGGCCCCGATCTTGAGCGTGAAATCTAGAGATGAAGTCTGTCCAACTGAGATGGTGGCTATGCCACGAGTTGGTTCAAAACCAGGCGCGATAATCGTTAGTAGATATCTGTCGGGTGCAAGAAAGAAGAATCGGTACACGCCGTCTCGATCTGTTTTAGTTGATTGAGTGCTGCCCTTGGAACTCTCTTTGATCTCGACATCTGCGTTCACTACAACTGCCCCGGTCTGATCCGTAATAACTCCGGTCAATCCGCCGGAAGTTGCGGTTTGAGCCGTTACCGCGGGCGGGACCAGTACCGCTACGAGCAACGCCGAAAAGAGCAATGCCGTGGATTGAAGTCTCATCGAACTGTCCCCTGATTCGATTCGAGCGAGAGATGCCCTGACCAGAGTGGAATCATAGACCAACTCTGGGGAATCGCGTGCTTTCGTTGTGCCATCGGCTCACCAAAACGGGCGTGGGACTGGCCAAAAGAGCCGATTCTTGGCTACGGGCTAACCAGCAGTAATCGGCCCTGGACGAAGGAACCAAGACTCCCCGGACTGGCCGCCTGAGAATTTGCTGATCAAGTGGCGAAGTCACGCTGGCTCCGGATTCAATCAGTCAACCGTGTGTTTCCTCTGACACTTACGTTGCACAAGCGCGCTTAACGGCTCGCCCGCTGCTTCCGATTGGACTTTGTCGGTTCCGAGTCAAGGTTTTCGGGCCGCGACATCAGATCGAATCAGATTCAAGTAGTCGCCCGCGGATTCGAGCGCTTGTTCGGCGTCATGGCGAGAAACAAACCCAGTGTCATCGTAGAGGGCCATATTCCGCTTCCGCCGGAGACGATCAAAGACGGTCAGCAGGCCAGCATGTTTCTTGTCGATGCGTGTCCGCACAAAATCGATGATGGCGATGTGGTGGCCAGGCTGGCTTCTTGCACGGAATCCATGACTGAACATGAATCCAAGGGAAGCTTTTAGCATTGCTTCGTAGGCTTGTTGAAGACAAGCTTCTTCATCAAAAGCGAGAATTTTGTGAGCCGAGGCTAGTTTCTTATCCGCGCTCGCGAGAAAGCGTTCGATCTGCGCCCAGTCAACGGTGTGTGGCTTTAGTTTCTTCATTTGAGCCTACGAGCGGAATACGCTTATTGTGCCAGACGTTTTCCAGAAAGGCATCTTTCCGAGCACGGCGCGACCCGAATTCCTTCGGCGTTAGCACGGTGTAGTTGATTTCGCGACCTAGTTTCCGCTCAAGCGCTCGGGCGGCCTGTGCTAAATCTTCCTCGCGCGGGGAGCCAATCACTAGCACGTCTATATCGCTGGCAGCGTCCTGCTGGTTCATGGCAAATGAACCGTACAAGTATGCCTCGTCTATTCCCTCAATTCTCTTGAGGGATTGCGCGATCAGGGGTGCCGCACCAATGGTTTTCGCAACGATCTTGCGCACTTCATTAAGAAGCGGATACTCCCGGTTTAGTTGAAAATACTTTTGGCGGCCACTCATTTCCGACCGGAATAGACCGTCGCGCTCCAGGCGTCCCAGCTCTTTCGACAGGTTAGACGGATCGAGGCTCAGCCGCTCCGCCAAGTCGCGCAAGTGGTGACGGGCGGTGGAGTTTGTGAAGTAATAAGCCAGCAATTGCTGGCGCGCCTTAGAGCGAAAATCAAGCATGTGGTAGAAGCATACCACATGTGTGGTAATAACTGACAACGGTAAAGATGAGGAAGCTCATTCGCGTTCAACAAACCAGAACGGGCTGAATCCTTTGTGGACTCCAAATTTCTATCTAGTCTAATGGCTCCAACTGGCGAAGCATCCCCAAGCTGATAAACCTGATCTTCCTCTTCGTTTTCGTTAGCCTCGTCTCGCCCGTGAACGGAATTTTCCTAAGTATCCCTGGCCTGTGTCGCACTGAGAACTTGCCAAAACTGTTCAGCTTCATCGTGAACCCGTTCGTACCCAAATTGTTGAGCAAAGTGTGCTCGATGCACGAGATCACGGTGTTGACAATGTGCTCTGCTTCTTTCTTGGTGGGCAAATTCAAAGCCTGTTGAACCCTCCCGGCCAACTCGTCCCGACCCATTCGTAAGCTCTCTCGCATGAAGTTCAACTCCTTTCGAAAGAGGTGTTTCACATGCTGAATACTGCGATTGTCACCAATCAACCCACTTTCCCGATCAATTTTTCCGCCGAAAGAAAGCCGTATAAAACTGACCCGTTCACGTTGATCGATGGCCGCTACGTCGGGCACGACGGATTCGTCGTCCCGAAGGACTTCGACGAGTTCCACCAACGGTTTCCACATTACATCTCGAACTGGGTGAAGAGGCACACCGATAGGCTTGCCCTGAGAGAGGACTTGGAGGACTGGACGCAAGACCTAATTATCCACGTGAAATATCTGCCGCTTAGGTCCAAGCACCGGGAGGCTGAAAGGAGGATATCGTTCAAACATTCGATCCTGCGAAGCACCACGGTGCGAACGAGGCCCGATTCTTGAACTACATCAACTTGTGCCTCGCGAACAAGTTCAGAACCATCCATTCCAAACGCAGAAAGGACCCGATGTGCCATACGGGTAACATGTCGCTGACCGCGCAAGTGGACGCAACGAATTGTGGCGAGGTAGATGACGAGTATTGCCACGCCCATTCTGAATACCTTCGCTGGGCTGCTGACATTTCCGAGAAGTGGGCACGGGATCGAACTTTCGTCAGAGATTTCGTTGATTTCGTGAGGCGAGAAGACCCGAGCGTTCTGCCCGCGATACAGTCGATCCTAGTCACTGGCACGCCGGACGATGCGGCTGCGTTTCTCGGGATCACGGACGCTCGGTTCCCCCGGCTGCGGGCTCGTATACGACAGTTGGGCAAGTGCTTCATGACGGGGGACGATCACATCTCGAAGCAGAGGAAGCCCTACAAGAAGCGTGCAAAGAGAGTAGCGACGCCAGGCCTCGTCGCGGCCTGAACGAATCCGCAGAAAAGCCCTGAGCGCCGGATCAGCGACGGGTTCGGTGCTTCGGCCCTTCCGACGAAACGCACCGGGAGGAAGCATACGGGCCGCGTTCCCCGCAACGGCGGCGAATGGATTGGCTGAGTAGCGATCCCAAGAAACGAGGGACTAATGAGGGACTAGGGACTAAACCAGGGACTACAGTGCGTTCCTTGTAGCAACTTACAGGTGCTTAGGTGTCATCCGTGCGCGTGTAAGTTTTTTCGTATCAGTTTCCCTTTGAACTCATAACCCAAAGGTCGGTGGTTCAAATCCACCCCCCGCAACCAACCTCTTACCCTAGTATTCATTTTGCCATTGTTTCCTCACCTTTCAAGAGATTCCTGACCTCGGCTGGTTTACTTTTTATAGTTTCTCTTGGCATCGTTGCCGAGAGTGGTGATGTTCCCGGTATTTGCCCCGATAGGGACGACAGAAGGTCCCGCGAGAATGGCGAACCAAGCACCGGATTTAGACCACAGGACGCAGCCGGACGGGAAGTGGAAATTTATCTCGGAAGACTTCAGGATTGATCCGGGCAAAACCCTGCCCCAATACCAAGGTATCGCCAATACCATCGTCCAATTGATTTGCCCAAGCACGTCGGGTGTAATGGCTTCATCGGACACCCGAGACTGCGCGAAGTCAAAGTGCTTGAACACTGGCGCGCCGCCTGATTCGCAATCGCCTTTTCATCAGTCGGCGGCGCACAATTCTTGATTCCGCAGGCACTGCGCTCGTCCTGTAGCAGAATATTTAAAGAAAGGAAGGCAAAGACATGCCCGAAGCGACCTGGAAACCTCACGAAAAACACGGACAGCTGACGATGCAGAGCGACTTACCCGACAGCGTGTACGCATTCCCGAAGCAGCGTAAAGAACCACTAACTGACGCACAACATGTGCGCAACGCGGTTGCGCGGTTTGACCAAGTCATCGACGTCTCCGATGCAGACCGCGCTTTAGCGTTCGCGAACATCGAGAAAGCTGCAAACTACTACGGCGTCAACCTCGCGGAAACGTCATGGCACGACCTGGGCATTCATCCTCAAAAGAACAGGAAAGAGGCCGCTGCCAAAGGCGCTGTGACGCGCGAACAGCGGGTGCACAGCTAGCGGTCCGCGGGTCAGAGAGCCTGCCGACAGAATGTTGGGGAAAGCTATGCCCAGAGATAAATCCATTCGATCAGGTTGGCGATGTGATAGTTGTGGTGAACTTGTGCCGGATCTCCAAGCTGGCTGGGTGGAATGGCTTGCGGGAGAGGACACAAAGGGAAAACCGAAAGTAAGCGGCCTGCGGTTGGTGCACCGTCGGAACGCAAGCCCAAGATGGCGAGAGCGCTATGGCTGTCAGTACAATCCGCGAGACGAATTCAGAAAGAACCGGGGCATCGTAGAGGGATTAGCTCTTGACCGGTTTGCGGGTCCCGACGGTCTTATGTTACTGCTGTCGATGATTGCGGAACGTGAACTTCCGGCACAAGAACTGATCGAACTCGCCAAGCGAGTCCAGATTCCGGGCTATGAGGCAGTGCATGAACTAGTTCACGACGCTGTATGCGAAGGAGTGATCACGCCTTCTATCTCGTCAGGCTTTTACTTGCAGTGCGAGATATGGGATGTGCTGAAGTGGGCGCAATACCGAACTTCCGCAAAGACGAACCATGTTGAGCGCCAGATTCGGTGCGTGGTTTCGCACTAACTTATTTCGCCCTGCCTGACGCGGCGGCCTCCAGTTTTCGGGACTCGATCGACTCGGCGACCAAATCAATTTTCATTCATCTATGTAAGGGACCGTTTCGTTACCGTTACATAAGGAGATGAAATATGAAAGCAGTTGTCGTCCACCAATATGGCGGTCCTGAAGTCCTGAAGTTCGAAGAGTACCCTGACCCGGTTCCGGGTCCGGGCGAAGTGCTCGTACGTGTCGCGGCGACGAGCGTGAATCCGATCGACTACAAGCGGCGTGCTGGATTAACAAAGGATTTTTATCCCCTCCAGTTCCCGGGGCTCATAGGAGTCGATATGGCGGGGACTGTGGTCAAGCTTGGGCCCGGAGTGGAAGGCTTTTCTGTCGGCGATGAGGTGTTCGCGATGGCAGACAATACTTACGCCGAACTTTGTGTTGTGAAAGCCGCGGTTCTGGCGAAGGTTCCCAAGGGGCTCGATTTGATCCAGGCTGCGGCACTGCCGCTGGTGACGACGACGGGCAACCAGCTCATGTCCGCTACCGGGATCAAAGCGGGCCAGACGGTTCTCGTTGTAGGTGCTGCTGGAAATGTGGGGCGTTCGGCGGTCTTCACTGCAAAGCAACGCGGGGCGACCGTGATCGCCGGGGTTTTAAAGAAGCAGATGGATGAGGCGAAGACTGTGGGCGCGGATCAGGTGGTCGCAACCGACGACGACGACGCGATTGCGAATCTGACACCGCTCGATGCGGTTGCGGATGCGGTCGGCGGGAAAACCGCCGAGAAGCTGATTGCCAAGGTCAAGCCGGGGGGAGTGTATGCATCGGTTGTCGACGCACCCCAGAACGCCGCGAAGTACCCATCGGTGAAGGTGGTGCACGTGTTCTCGAAATTCGACAGGAAAACGCTCGAGTTCATGGCCGAAGCGGTGCGAGATGGGAAGCTCGTAATCCCGATTAGCCAGAAGCTGCCACTCAGTGAAGCGGCCGACGCTCAAGCGGCGGCAGAGAAAGGTGCTATCGGGAAGATCTTGCTGGTGGCTTGAACTCTTTGCTGGATGTTCGATGTTCTAAAGGGAATTGAAAATGAAGGAAGAGCGCCGCGGAATCAATTCCGCTTCGAAACCAAGTGGTGACGGGTGTGTGGAATGCTTGGCGTCACCTAAAGGTTGGTGGTTTCATCTCCGCCGGTGTGCGGAGTGTGGGCACGTCGGATGCTGTGACAGTTCTCCGAGCCAGCATGCGTCCAAACATGCGGCGGCGACAGGGCACCCGATCATTGCCAGCTTTGAGCCAGGCGAGGACTGGTTCTACGATTACGAGAAGCAGGCGATGATCAAAGGTGCGAAATTGCTACCGCCGCGCGCGCATCCAGCAAATCAGCCCGTACCCGGACCCGCGGGAAGAGTGCCGCCCGACTGGGAATCGCTTCTACATTAGCTCCGATGAATCTCTGGCGCCCCGATTGCACGCAAAGGCTTTTTCGCCGCTCACTTCTTCACCGCGAGCGACCAGGAAATTCGGAGGAACATTATGTCAAGCAAGATAGCGAGCATCGCGACTGAGCCACTGCCCGCGTCGAATCCTCTCGATGTCATCCCAGACGAAATACCATTCGACGTGCCCTATGGGCGCCCGATCTCACTGGAGCGGGCCCAGGCGGTTATCCACGCTGCCGTGGCAGAGGCCAGGAAGCGCGATTGGAAGATGAACGTAGCCGTAGCTGATTCCGGTGGTAACTTAGTTGCCTTCCAACGAATGGACGGCGCAATGCTTGCCTCCATCCAGATTGCGCAACACAAGGCGCGAGCAGCCGTGACCTTCCGGCGGCCGACGAAGGTGTTTGAGGATGGGGTCCAGCTTATGCATCTCAACTATCTGCTCGCGTTCGATGGAATCATTGCGTCTCGAGGCGGTATTCCACTGATCGACCAGGGCGATCTTATCGGCGCAATCGGTTGTTCGGGAGGCACGGATTCCCAGGACGAAGTCGTAAGCAAGGCAGGGGCGGCAGTAATTAATCAAGTCCCACCGAGGAACAGTTGATCTGGATCTTGCGAACATGTTGGCGGCGCGAGGGTGTGAGGTTTCAAAGTCTCAAGGTTTCAGAGTTTCGAAAAGACCTAAGCTCTGAGGTGGCGATGACGTACTTGCAGATTTTGAAACGTTGAAACTCTGAGACCTTGAAACCCGAATCTCCGTGAAGTTCTTGTCCGGTAACAGGGCCCATCGTCGATCGATCAACTCAGTAACCTGCCGGCGAGCCAGTAATCGACGCTGAACTCTCCCGGACCGGCGCAGATGAGCCAGACAAAGAAGAGCATGTA
Source organism: uncultured Acidobacteriaceae bacterium (assembly GCA_963786075.1). Taxonomy (GTDB): domain Bacteria; phylum Acidobacteriota; class Terriglobia; order Terriglobales; family Acidobacteriaceae; genus Sulfotelmatobacter. Next base: position 7,536 of record CAWAYA010000023.1, read on the forward strand.
TAAGACTTCCGGCAGGTAGAGGAAATCATCCAGCCAGCTGAGAGGCGAAAGTCCTTTCGGCAGGGTGGAAAGCGCGTTGGTCAGGGTGGCGACGGTCATATCGATTAATAGGGCGACGCTGGCCGGGGTCGAAAGAAGACCCACGGTCAGCAAGGAGCCGCCAACGAACTCGACACCCGCCACGAAATAAGCCAACTGGCGGGGAAACGGGGCTTTGGCCTGAACGAGCGTTTCGTAAACAGGCTTCGTGCCGCCCGCGACAAACAATTTGTTTCCCCCGGAGATGGCGAAGAACAGCCCGATCGAAGCGCGTACCAGGAGGATCGCATATTGTTCCACCTCACCGCTTCCCTGCAGCGCAAACTGGACCAACCGCTTCCAATCCATTTCTTGTTCCTCCGAACGAGGATGTGCTGTAACGATCCCCGAATGATACGTTCGACGGTCTCTGGCAAGCGCGTTAATCAGGACTCAGCGGCTGTTTGGTTGATTACAGCCGACAGTAGCTGCCGGCCGTTTGTAGCTCTTTCATCGCAGCAAATGCACATGGCCGGTGCCGACGATCCTAATAGCTTAGGGCTTCGATCCGCACCCATCAGCGTTAAAATCGCGTCCCATTTGGGCTGCGTGTTAACCGTAGGTGACGTCGGTGCTCTGTCCGATCTCGATAATATATCCGTCAGGATCGCGGATGTAGCAGCGTATCTCGCCGTACTTGGGGATTGGCGGCGTGATGAATTCGGCCCCTCGACTTTTCCATAATTCGTAGCATGCTTGAATATCTGCGACGCGGAAATTCATAAAGCTGCTGATGTGATTCGGGTCGGGGACACTCAGCGTTACCGTCGGCTTATCCGGGGTCCCGCCGCCTCCAACATTCAGAATCATCCAGATATTCGCAAGCTGGAGGTACGGAGGCGCGTTGCCGTCGCCCATAGTCAGAATACGGGCGCCGAAGACCTTTTCGTAGAAGCGAGCCGATCGCTCGAGGTCGGCGACGGTGAGAAAACACGCGATGCTGATCCCTTCTTTCGGGGGCATCTCATAGCTCTTTTGGTCGATTTGTACGGCGTTCGTTACGGCGTCCATGGGTGACTCCAATTTCAGTATGGTGTCCGCCGAATGTGAGGTGCGGTTGGTGCGGCGCGCACAATTGCTCCCATCAGCGGCAGCTCGATTAAGCCAGAAGCGCAGCGCCGAAGTCTATTGGACGAACGTATCGACCATCCAAGGTACTGAAAATAAATATTTCCTGAAGTCGGTCTGTTCTGTCGGGATGCGCGCGGTCTATACTAAACTCGGCTTACCCCCCACCCCCCACTTTGGCCTCAATTGCAACGAATCGCCAGTAAAGATGCGGGTTGCGGGCACGTTACTTTCTCGCCAACTCGCAAGAGATCCTTAGGGATCAGCAGCTTGCGGGCAAAATATTGATGACACAAGACTTAGCGCTGCGCCTGGGGCAGTCTCCAGTGCTCCTGCCTTCGACATATTCTGCCGATTCTGTTTTGGACGCAAGGTCAGATGTCACTAGGGAGCTGTGGAAAAGCTGAGGGTAGAATTATTTCGTCGGCTTGCCGTTTTCATTCTGAGCCTGCGAGCCCATATCGTATTGCCGCTTCAAGCGTATCGATGTTTATATCCTTTAGAGCTTTAAACCGGATGCAATATCCGGTCACGCTCGCCTTGCCCAGTTTTTTTCCGTACGTTTTGGCTAAGTACTTCTTGTCTTTGAGACCAAGAATATAGACAGAGATTCCGGTTTTGTTTCCGCTCACACCAATCTGAAAAAGCTCTCTACTTTTTCCATTGGCATATTTTGTTGTGTGAAATCCATATCCAATCGTAGGGTTGGAAACGGTATGATTTTTGCCGTCTTTACCATCGGAGAACCACAATCTGCATTCTGGTGACGCTTGAAGTGTGAGCCGATGCAGCTCTCGCAGGTCACTGCGTTTTGGCTCTGGTTGGCTGGCAATATACTTCTTGATTTGTTCCTGTACGTTCAAATGTTCTGCTCCCCAGTTGCGCGGACGAGATTATACGACGTTTAATACTTTTGAACCGCTCTCATTCTCTGTTGCACCGGAGAAAAACTGGGGGAAACTGGGGGGGAACTGGGGACAGACGGGACGTTCCCCATTTTTTTGGAATAATAATGGGGTCAGTCCCGTCTGTCCCCGGTTTCCCCATCGCTCCGCCTCGTTGCAATTCGGGTTCGTGTCGGGATACCGGACCCGTAGCCGTTCTCTAGCCTAGGTGGATGACGCGCCCGTTCGGAAAAACTGCTGCTTCACAATCCAATAAAGGTCTGCGTAAAAGATAGCCGGCCAAACCAGCGCAAATGTAGCGATCATGCGAAAAGGTGGCGTACTGTTGATAGCAGTGAGATAGAGTATGCACGACCTTAGCAGGACCGTTCCCAAGGCGAAGGCGAAAACTGCCTCAATAACCCGTGGAACCGTAGCTCCGCGCCTGGGCGAACTTGGGATGGAGCTCACGAGTTCGTCAATCCTGATTCCCACCCAAATCCAGAGAGCGCATATTCCCATGAAGAAGGCCAGCTCACGTGCTCCGATCATATAGGTATAGGGGCCGATGGCGAAAAAGTAAGCCGGAGTTTGCCGCCGCCTGATAGCTTGCTCCACTCCGTTTGACGCAACATAGGCGGGGTAATTTACTGCACAGAGAAGTCGCCCCGCTGGAGGGGGATAATGGAGATCAATCGCTGCCGGAGCTAAGGCGAGACTCCGTCCGGCCATTTGCTGGGGCGACAAGTGCATACGGGCGAGCATCTGGCTACGGAACTGAAGCGGAGTCCAGAGCCAAAGTCCTACTCCGAGAAAGAGCTGGATGATCGGTAAGACAACTTTCCATCGAAATTTCCTGTCCATCATGACATTCTCCGTGCGGACTTTACTGAGGAGGAATATCCGGCGGCTCGCTCCCCAGACTAGTAGAAGGGGAACTGGGAACTGGGGACGGGAACTGGGGACAGACGGGACGTTCACTAATCTCCATTGTCGAAAAATGGAAATTCGTGAACGTCCCGCCTATCCGGTTTCCCTTCGATTCTTATGCCGCTGAAGACACTTTCTTCTTCGCACTGAGTGCCGGTAGAAGAAGTTTCAGAAGCGCTTGATCGGAGAACGGATTCTGGCCTGAGATCAGCTCGCGATCTTGAAGGACATAGCTTGTCCATGGAGCGAGCACAGTTACGTCACCGCCCGCCGTACGCAGGGCGAAGTCCGGGTAGAAGAGAACTTTACCCTCAATCTCGAGCGGTTCGCGCTGCTGCTCTTCCGCTGTCGAAAAGATAGTCATCTTATACCCGGCATAGATCCAACCCTTCGCTTTTTCGTGCGCTCCAGCCGTATCGCCCGCCGCCAGCGCGGCGACGAACTCCGTCGAGTTCGGTAGAGCCGAGAGAAGTGAAATGGGGCCATGGCAGAGCACAGCCGTAGGCTTGGATGTTTCGTGAAAGTGTCTCATCACGATGCCGGCATCGGGATCATCGAGAAGATCGATCATCGGGCCATGGCCGCCGGGGACGAAAACAGCGTCATATTGGTCCAGGCCCGATGCGATGACATCCGCGATGCGGAATGGATCTCTGAGGCCCTTCAGGCCGTCGCGGAATAGCATATAGTCCTGAAGCTTGGCCGCGTCCCCGCCGAAGAAATCGGGGACCTCTGAATGGACATCCACTTGGGGCGTGTTGCCTCTGGGGTTGGCGAAGGTGATTTCATAGCCCTCCTTCATCAGGGCACGAACCGGAACCGTCAATTCGTTGAGGTAGTAGCCGGCGCCCTTGTACCATCCGCCCTCCTTCAAGGGCAACCCGCGACCGCTCGAAACTAGCACTAAGACTTTTCCTTTTGTTGCCATTTTATTCTCCTTTTTGAAATTGAGTCTGTTTCCGATATTAGGCACGTTATGCTCCTGGGAATCCGAACATCAACCACGACTGATTGGCTACCCAATGCGGGTACAGCTCCGTCATCTGATCGAACAGCTCCTGGTCGGACTTCGCTATTTTCTGCAGCCGATCGAAATCCTGCAGGTAACGCTCGGTGTCCTGGATCGTCGAGGGAGAGTCGGGGGCGCCCGGCTTCTTGTGACCGGCAACAACCATCGTCGGGTTCAGCGCTGCTAGCCGGTCCAGCGCAACGATCCAATTCTTTCGGCTCTCCGGGGTGGTGTCGCCGACGTAGATGCGGCACTGATTGTATACAACGTCGCCGGCGACGACGAGGCTGATCGATGGAACGTACAGAGACGTCGAATCAGGACTATCGGTGCGGCCCTGCTTGATAATGCGCAATTCGTGGCCCTCGAGAGTGAAGGTGTCGCGCTCATAGGGCTCAGGCGAGACCAACTTCGTCGGCACTTGCCCCGGAAACAATTGGCGGGCGAATTGGCTCAGCGGAGGAACAAACGCCGACTGCATGGCCTCCACCGTCTGCGGCGTTGCTATCGCTCGAGCCCCTGGGAAACGGTCGAGCAGAATGCTCAGACCGTAGAAGTGGTCGAAATGGGCGTGCGTTATATAGATGGTCTGCAGGTTGCGATTGTGCAATGCGACCCAATCCGCTAGAGCCTCGGCCTCAGCCACGGTCCCCATTGCGTCCACCAGTACCGCGTCGTGCTCGCCGAAGATCAAAGTCGACGTGATCGGGTCAAAGCCGAAAGGTTCGCCGAATGGCTTGGGCCGCTCGCCCACCATCGCCTTCCCCGGGGCGGTAAAAATGTTCACGCCAAGCGTGTTCGAAGCGACCACAGGCCGGGTTTGTTTTAGTCCCTTTGTTTCGTCCATTTGCTGCGCCTTTATGTGGGAATCCGTTCGACCCACTGAGAGCGAAATGCGGGAGCCGGGAATGGATCCGCAAAGTACTGTGTTTCCCGCGCAACCTTGTCGCCTGCGAATTCCATGATGCTCACGGTGTAGGACGGTTTGCCGTCATAGGTCAGGATCAATTCGGTGACCCAAAGATCGCCGCCGCCAATGATTCGTTGGACAGTAAACCGTTTCTTGCTCGGCTGACTGGCGCGTTGGCCCTGTATGTTGCTCCGACCGCGGGTTCGCTCGCCCGATTGCGGGTAATCCAGCACCGCGTCCTCGCGATAGATGAGGTGCTCCGTTACAAAATCGTTGGCATCGGACGCCGCCCAATGCTGATCCAGTGCCGCACGGATCTCTTGATCTCGCGCCCCGGAACACTGCATGTTCTTTTGTTGATCGTTCATCCTGAGCCCTTCAGACTCCCCCTACAAGTTGTTGTTTCGCGGATCGTCTTTCGCGCTGAGGTATTCCAGTCCAAGCGGCCCCATCGCGGTGATTTGCGTGACGTACTCGCCGGATTTCGCCCAGTGAAAATGGTGCGTGTTGCCGGGGAGAATGATAACGGCGCCGGGCGGAAACGCCTGCAACTTGCTCGCGTCAAATTCATCACCCAGTCCAATATAAAAGACACCCGAAATCACGGTATAGACTCGATCCTCCGGGTGCTTATGAGGCATCAGCTTCGCACCGTGAGGCGACTTGACCCTGATTGTGTAAGGGCCGGGCTCTGAAGGCTGACCGACGACGACGGCCAGCCGAACTGAAGGCGGGAACGCCGGGAACGGTTTCCAATCGACGTCTTCGGACAAGATGGTTTTGAAAACCTCCTGACCGAGTTGGTGCGGCCTGACTTCGTTCTGCTCAGCATGTTCTGCGGTGCTGGCATTCTGAGACATACAAACCTCCTTCGTGCAGAAAATGTAAGAACATCACCACAGACTTTCGAAACAGGTGCGCCCGGATTGCCCTCGAACGTTGGCTTCGAACGCGTCTCATCTTCGACGTTCTGGAATTGAGAATCGCGTCCAACGCACGCCTAGCGCGCGATTTGGCCCAGGTAGTATCCCAGTCGGTTTTCGACATCCCCGGGCTTGTGGAAGCCGCGCGCCATCAGCGCCTTAATCCCCTCCTGAGCAGCAGGTCGACCGAGCGAAGCGATGCACGCATCCCACCCGGCGCCGAGCTCGACGTCAGGCGGCAGACTGGTGTTGACGAGACGCTTGGTCTGAGCGATTGCCCATTTGTCGAACTTGGCAATACGAGTCGCGAGCGCCTCGACGAACGCATCTAGATCGGCGTCAGGCAAGGCACGATTAATGTAGCCGTAAGCTTCAGCCTGGTCTGCTCTGATGTCTTCTGAGCTCAACAGCACCTCGAGGGCGCGGTTTCGACCGATGAGTCGCGGAAGCCGAGCCATGGGGCCGCCGCCGGCGACCATCCCTACGCCGACCTCCCATTGCGAGATGATGGCCTTCTCGCGGCTGGCAAAGCTCATGTCGCAGGCCAGCGTGATCTCGCTGCCGTTGCCGGTTGCACGGCCGCGGATGAGGGCGATGGAGGCGACTGGCAATCGGGTCAGGCGCGCGAGAAAGTCCGGCCAGGGCGGCAGGCCTGTCGGACCCTCCGGCATCGAGGTCAGGTCCTCAAGCTTGGCTGTGAAATCGGAGTGATTGAGGAAGTAGTCGTCGACCGCGCTGTCGAAGACCACGACCCTGACCTGCTCATCGGCCTCGAGCGCGCCAATGACTTCCTGGAACTGCTTGACCATTTCCGGGCCCATGACGTTGATCGGGGGGTTGTCGATGGTGATACGCCAATAGGCGGGCGACCGCCGGGCCATGCGGATCTGTGCGGGCTTCGCAGGTGCGTTCATCTGCGCGACTTTGGCAGGTGCGTTTAAAGTTGCCACGGAATTTTCCTCCGCGGCCATTTGGCCAGAACACAGCCGTCCGCGCAATTGGACGATGGTATTGCCCAGACTTTCTTGTCGACTGCAGTGACTTCATGCCCGACGCACGCATCTTTCTCGATCCAACTAGTCCAGAAAATCGATCGAAGCGAAAGAAACGTCCGTCGCGCGCCCGATACGAAGGTATCGTCGATACTATCGTCCAATTGCTTTAGTTCCTCCACGTCTGGCTTACTTGCAGTCGTTTGAAAAGGACCTCGATCTGGCACATAAGAAGAATTTGTGAAGGAGAATGCCATATGTATGAACTTGTGACGAAATCTGGGGCGCCAGAACGAGAAGAACAGAAGATCGAAACACGTGCCAGCATGGAACGTACCGGAGGTTTTACCATCGTTGCGACCGCTGTGGCAGTGTTAGCCGTCCTCGGCGCTGCGGTCCTTTTCGCGCAAGGCCAAGATAAGGACAAGTACTCGCTGAAGTCGCCGGGCGGAATCGCGTTCTCCGACTTCAGAGGATACGAGGATTGGGCCGTCGCCTCTTCTGCGCGGACCGATGAGATACTCAAGGTAATCGTCGCCAATCCCACCATGATCACGGCGTACAAGGCCGGCGTTCCGGGCAACGGCCATCCTTTCCCGGATGGCTCCATGATCGTGAAGCTTCAATGGAAACCGAAGAAGGACACGGAGGCCCAGTTCCCGGTCGATGTGCCTGACATCTTTACCCAGGCTTTCGTCATGGAAAAGGACAACAGGAGATTTCCGAAAACCGGCGGGTGGGGATACGCAGTCTTCAACTACGACTCCGTATCGGACAAGTTCACAGCCGATCCCAAGAGCCTCTCGGACTGCGGGAATGCGTGCCATACGGCCGTGAAGGCGAAGGACTACATCTTCCACCCGTACGAGAAGCGTTGAACCGTGCCTGCCCCGATATTGGGGCACAAGCTAAATCCGGTAGTGGTTCAGTGTGACTCCGCGTCCGATCGAAAACCTGGATCATTTGGCGAGCTGATTACCTGAGTGACTGGCATCCTCTTTGGATAACGCTACCCGCTCGTCGTGGCAAATCTCCGATGAGACCCAAGCTCCGGGCGCTGTCTTGATGCAGTTGCCAATTAACCTGCAGCGTTCACCCGGCTTGGCATGACACTTGGGACAAGGAACCATCAGATACTTCCTGAACGCCATGACCAAAGTTTCCCACAGACCCGTTTCGATTGCCAGGCCGCGGAAGCTGGACCATTGCCCTAAATCCCGTTGACTTGGCTTCTCGACTTTGCTGTACTTAAGTTGTTATCGACGGTGAAGGAGTTCACCGAAACCGCTGTTCCCACCATACAGCCGGGACAGCTGATGACTCCTGACAAGCGGCCCTTGTCGCGGAGTCGTATTCCGGCAGAGGTTCCGCAAACATAAGGGATTTTCGGAGTGCGTTGCAATCTGGACCGGCCTGACATGCCATTGGGTCAGATTCAACGCAGATTTGACGCTTATGCCGACAGCTATCATGCTTAGGTCCATAGGTTGGTCGGAAAACCTGTGGCTCCGGCTGAACAAGAAAGCGCCATTCGTCGTGACCTGGGGGCTCGGAAAGTACACGAACCGAGACGACCGTGACTTTTTCAACGGGTCATCAGTGTGATGAAAGCGCATTGCGAAAAGGAAAGGAACGAGGCGACTTGCTGAAATACGTCATGGTGGGCGTGGGAGGTTGTCTGGGTTCAATATTGCGTTTCTGGCTGGGCAGCTACATCGGCAGCAGGATGGGAACGCGGTTTCCGTATGGGACATTCGTGATTAACGTTACAGGATCGTTCCTGATCGGGCTGGTCTTTGCTTTATTAACGGCCAGAACTCACTGGAGCCCGAACTGGCGATATCTGATCCCAATTGGCTTCATCGGAGGCTACACGACATTCTCCAGCTTCGAGTATGAGACATTGCGCACCATTCAGGATGGGCAGATCGGCCTGGGCTTTCTTTACGTGGCACTGAGCGATCGCGGAACAGGCCCTGGTACGCGCCCGGAAAGTAAAAGAATACGGCGAGGCCGAGATTCAGGCGGAATTGAATCGATTGGATGGATGGGAAGAGGAAGTGACTGCACTCCGCGAATCTGCACGCTTCAATATCGCGCGGGTGTGAATTGTTGGTCACGGAAAAAGGCAAGGCTGAGGTTTTGTCGACACCAACGGTTTCTTGCGTGCCGAGATAGACCCTTTGCGCCCGGTGTACACTGGGGGGCAAAAGGCGAGGTCAACCAACATTTCACGCGCTCCTCATCCGAAATCGTCTGTCGCACAAGATGTGTCGCTGGGCATGGAAGCGAGCATAACGCGGCGCGACTTTCTCGGCTCCGCTTTGTTGGCGTCCGGATCGGCGTTGCTCGCGGGCATCACACCGGCGGAACTGCTGGCGCAGAATGATGACTTCACGGGTTACGGTGGAGTCGGCGACTACAGCAACGCAAACGGCAACACTCTAGCTGTTCTCGAAGCGGGTCATGCGATTCGTGACCGCGTGTACGATCCGCTCCCCAAGGATATCATCGATACGGGGGAGATCTATGACTGCGTGATCGTTGGTGGCGGAATTAGCGGACTCGCGGCCGCACTGTTTTTCCAGCGTAGCGCCGGCCCGGGAATGAAGTGCCTGATCGTTGAGAACCATCCCATCTTCGGCGGCGAGGCGAAGCAAAATGAGTTTTTGGTTGAAGGCAAGCGACTGATCGCACACCAGGGCTCAGCCATCTATCAGATCCAATATCCGCACAGCTTTCTGGCGAGATTCTATGAGTCCATCGGGTTGCGGACGCTGCAGCTGACATATCAGAGCTGGACCGGGCCCGAGCCAGAGTTTCCCCTCTGCACTACTCCTTATCAAGCGGTGGGTCTGCAGCATGGACAATACGGGTTTTGGTTTGGCGCAAAGTTCAATCAGACGCCTGGAATGTGGTTGACGGATCCGATCGGAAGGAAACTTGAGGGCGCTCCCGTTTCGAACGCAACGCGACTCGAATGGCTGCGCTGGTTGCAAGGCGAAGAGGTGGGAGGCTCGAAGTTCGAACATCCCAAAGTTGAAGGGGATGTGATCTCGCGGTATCTCGATTCCATCACCCTTGAACAGCACTACATGGAACGTTTCGGTCTTAGCCGCGAAACGGTTCGCGCATTCCTCTCGCCAGTCGAAGGCGGTGGCGCGGGCTTAGGACCGGATGCTTTATCTGCGTATTCAGACTATGCGTTTGAAATGCTTCATCCTTTGCCGCAAGAAAACGGCGGTTCTGATCAGATGTTTCCCGGCGGTAACGCAACAATTGCCAGACTGATGCTGACAACTCTGATCCCTGCCGCGATCTATGGTCCTCATAGCGTGGAGGGAGTTTGCCGGAACCGCGTGAACTTTGGCGCCTTGGATATGCCGGGGACGGCCATGAGAATTCGTCTGTCGTCCACCGTCGTCCATGTCGAGCATGAAGGGGAAGCCGGCAAAGCCGCCGCAGTTTCGATCGCATATGCCAAGAAAGGCAAGTTGTATCGCGTCAAGGCGCGGTCGGTTGTGATGGCGGGTGGATGCTGGACTACGAAACACATCGTGAAGGATCTCCCGCAGACCCAGCGTCAGGCCTATGCTCAGTTCTACCGCTCTCCCTGCATGATGGTGAACGTTGCGGTTAGAAATTGGCGCTTCATGTACAAGATGGGAATGAGCGGTTGCCGCTGGTTTGAAGGGTTGGGCAACTACGCGGAGGTTTGCAAGCTGGCATTGACTGGCGTTGAAAGTCCGACGATCGGTCCGGACTCGCCAATCGTACTCAGCTTGAAAGTTTTGTACTCATACCCGGGATCTTCCACCGAAGCGCAAGGGAACCGAGGCCGCGCCGAGTTGCTGGGAACATCTTTCAGAGATTACGAACGCCAAGTGCGTGAGCAATTCAACGAGATGTTCGCGCGAGGGGGCTTCGATGCAAAGCGGGACATCGCCGGGATCATTTTGAATCGCTGGGGGCACGCCTATCTGAGTCCGCAACCGGGGTTCTTCTTTGGAAGCGGCGGCCAACCTGCCGCTCGCGAAATCCTGCGCAGTGCGCCATTTGGGCGTATTGCATTTGCTAACACTGATCTAGCCGGGGCCATGGATCATCGTTATTCAATACTCGAGGCAAAACGAGCAGTCGGCCAACTGCTTGATCAGGTTTTGAGCTGACACCAGAATACTTTGCCGATCAAACCCGGACGAACCCTGGAGTGGTGTTACGCGTTGTCGGCCGGACATATTTCTACAGGAGACAGCACAGATGATCCGCTCGGAATCCAGAGTTCGTTATGGCACGTTTTGTTTTGTGGCCGTCTTCGCACTGGCAGCTCAGCTGCTATCTCAGATCGGCAGCCCAGCTCCGCGTGGCGCGCTCGAACTTACCTCCGGCCTTGGACGCAAGCTCTATTCGCTGCCGGATGACGCTACCGTTATTAGCGCTCGCAAGAGCCTCGCAGCAGATCCCGAAGAATGTGGAACGGGTTCTGCAGCTTTCTAAAGCGGAGGCGGCGCGGAGGCAATATAAAGAAGCGGTAGCCACGTCCACCGAAGGATTAGTTTTTGCTCCGAAGAATCCAGATCTTTATCTGGAACGCGGTCATCGGGAACTCGGACTGCGCGAGTTCAAAGCTGCCATGAACGACCTGGAAAAGGCAACAAGGCTCGCTCCCGAAATGCTGGATGCTTATTATCACCTCGGCCTGGCGCATTATTTCTTGAGCGAGTTCGATGAGGCAGCGGCATCGTTCGACAAAGCGCGAGCGTTGGCGAAGAACAACGACAGCCTGATTGATTGCTCCAACTGGCTCTATGTCTCGCTGCGCCGCGCGGGCAAGGAGCAAGAAGCGGCACAGGCTTTGACGCGCATCACGCCCGAGGTCAAGAACACTGAACCACACCTCTATTTCTATCTACGTCTTTTGCATTTCTATCAGGGACAGCTTACGGCTGACGCTGTTTTGCCGGCTCCGCCTGAGGGTCCGGAGGATCTGGAGAGCGAGCTAGCGTTCGACACTGTGGGCTATGGCGTCGGGAACTGGCATCTCTATCATCACGACTCCTCCAAGGCAGTTGATCTGTTCCGGAAGGTAGTAAAAGGCGAGGCGTGGAACTCGTGGGGATTCATCGGCTCGGAAATGGAACTCATCCGCGGGGAGAAGTAACACGATCGCTGGCTTGTGGCCTAGCCCTCATACTGCACCATCGTCATGAAGCCGAAGTCCATGTGCAACTGCTGATGGCAGTGAAAAAGAGTGGGGCCGGGATTGTCTGCCGTAAAATCCACCTCCACTTGCTGCCTGGCGGGGACGACGATCACGTCCTTCACCACGCCCGCGGTTGCCTTCCCGCCGAACTTCGTTAACTCAAAGCTATGGCGATGCAAGTGGACGGGGTGCGCTTCATCACTTTGGTTATCGAAGCGAAGGCGATAGCGGTAATTCGCCCGGACTCGAATGGGGTCGGTCTTGGGAAAGGATTTGCCGTTGATGGTCCAGTGATCTACCCAACGGTTGCCGGCAAATTTCTTGCGGAAGACGAGCGGCATGATACCGCCGGCCGGTTCCGAGGTCTCGGCCTCGCGACCAAACAGGGTGTAGTCCCAGGGAGCATTCGGCGCTGAGGTCCATTGCGGTGTGGCGCTGCGGTTCGCATATTCAACGACGATACCGAGGCCAGCGTTCCGGACTTGATCGTTGGTCTCACCAAGAATCCACACGCCGGGCTGGTTCATCGTGACGAGAGCATCCACGCGCTCCGCCGGACCCATCTCGATCACGTCCACCTCGCGCGGCACAGGAACCGCGTTCCCGTCGAGGCCGACTACTTTGAACTTGTGACCGGGGAGGGCAATGCGGTGCTGATCGGTAGCGCTGGCATTCAGGATGCGAAAGAGAATTTTCTGACCTTCCTTTACTCGGACCGGTTCGCCCGAACCAAGAGCGTGGCTGTTTATGGAATAGACGGGATAAAGAGCTTCCAGACTGCCATCGCCGCCCTGGCTGCTTAAGTAGGGATCCCAGCCGTGCAGTGCGAGAAACACTTTCGCGTCAAACTCGCCCCTGTCTTCTTTCGGCTCAATGCAGAGAAATCCAAATTGTCCCGAGTAGGTAGCCCGCTTCAGATCGCGGCCTGCATGAACGTGGCTGTGATACCAGCGAGTGCCTGAGGGACGGGGGATGAAGGAATATCTCCGCGTGCCGCCCGGCGTCACCAGCGGCGTGCCTTCCTCCTCAGAACCGTCAACGTCGGAAGGAATGAACAAGCCGTGCCAGTGAACCAACTCTGGAATTTTGGTCTCGTTGAATACATCCACCGTGACGCGTTGGCCTTCACGCAGGCGCAAGACCGGGCCGGGAGCGGAGCCGTTATATCCCGTTGTCTTGATTACTTTCTGCGGTGCGACTTCCCACTCTACTGGCGAGATGCGAAGGGTCAGGTCGGCCTTGGGATTGTCCTGCGCGGCTTGCAGGCCCATGCGACGCGCCAACTCGGCGCCGGCCGTGGTTCCAATCAAAGCCAGAAAGCTTCTGCGATCCATGCTGTGATCCATGCTGTTCATGTGGCGTTCGCGCGTTGCGGTTACCCGCTCAGAAATTAAAACGATAACCCAGAATCATCTTGGCAATCAGGTGGTCGGTCGCGCCCGTGAGTCCTACGCCGAGGCCGAAATTGATCTCCCACTGCGGGGCGATACTTAAGTCGATGGCGGGGAAAATCTGGTGTTGTTGTTGCGAGAGCGCATCGAATCCGGTTACCGGACCGACCGAACCGTAATATTCCAAACCTCCCGCGACTTTCGGAGTGAAATCGTAACTAAATTTGAAGTTTGGGGAAAATACGACGCCCTGGTTCACACTCTCGCCGTGAAACGAGCGGTCAAGCGTCGGGTTCAACGCCCAATACCAGCGGCCGAATTTTTGGTCTACGATCGGACGGATCTCCCACGTCCAGGTGTCCACTGAATATTGCCGCCTCTGGTAGCCGATTTCGTTGGAGATGCTCAGACCCACCGGCCAGTGCCACTTCGCCGGAACGGCAACACGCGGCCGAATGTGATCTCCTACCCACTGCCAGCCTTGACCATCAGTGATCGAAGTAAAGATGTAAAAACCGCATTCGAACCAGTCATTAAAGCCGTGCGTGATCTCAACGGTCTCATGCTCGGCGTGATTGGTGGGATAAACACCGTCTACAACCGTCTTCGATCCATCGATCGTGAAGTTGCTATGGAGCTCAACCATAGTATGACCGGGATCGACAAGGTCGGAGCCGTACACCTGGATTTCGTAATTATCCTGAGCGAGGGCAAGAGGGGAAGCCAAGATAGACGTGAGCAGCGGGAGCGCGAGAAGGAAATACTGCGCAGGCCGGGCAAAGCTACGATGACCCATGAGAAAAGAGTACCAGCAGGAGAAGAATTTGGCTCGGTGAACAAGCAGAGGCGAGGCGGTCACAAAACGAAAGACGCACTGCCAAACAACTGGCAGTGCGTCTTCAGTCCAAGGCCGCGAGTTTTTTCAGCTGTAAGCTAGAAGCGAACGCGGGCGCCCATTTCGATCTGCCGGTTGCCGCCTGGTTCCTCCTGCGCCGATCCTCCGGACAGGGTTCCGAAACTACCCGGGGCCGAACTGTCAATTGGATACATATAGCTTCCGTAAAGGCCGCCCGGGTCCAGGAACTGATTATGGTTGAAAACGTTCGCAAAGACGCCTTGAACTTCCAGGCTAATGCCCTCCGTTACTCGGAAATTCTTCCGGACGCTGAGGTCCATATTCCAATAGGGCAGTCCAGGGAAACAGCCTTCGCCGCAGTCCTTGTTATCCAAGCCTAGAATGGGATTGCGGAAGTCGTAAATCGCCGCCGGCCCGGCCTGGAAGAAATTGGGAAATTGGCCGGGTTGAGAATAGACGTGACCCTTCTTGGCGGGTGCAATGGGAACGGAATTTTCGATGCCAAAGTAGTTGGCGTTGTCCCCAGCGCCATACTCCTGACCATCTCCGGTCGAGGTAAAGAGTTCGATTGGTGCGCCGGCCCCGGCGGAGAATACGGTCGAGAACGTCCAGCCGCCCAGCGCGCGTCCCAAGAGTCCTGACTGCCCCTTATAGAAGGGTGGCTGGTAGACAAAGAAGAAGTTGTACACGAACTTTCGGTTAAAGGTCTGGAGGCCATACATCGTCCCCAAATTGAAGGGATCGTCTGGAGTGTATCCGCCGGTAGCCTGGACTTCGGCTCCAGTTCCGAGCGCCTTGGAATATGTGAAGTTCGACTGCAAGGTCAATCCCTTCCAGTCGGCCATCTTGAGGGAGGCGAAACCACCATTGTAGTTTCCGTAGCCGGTGCTGCCGATATCCCCAGGCCCCGACGTCATCTGGGGCGACGTGCCCCCGATGGCTGGGTTTGTGGTGTTCATCATGGTGGTCCCGCCGAGGACAGGGGCCATAAATGGGTCGAGGTCGCTCCACAAGCTCCAGACTTGCGCAGTGGTGAGGTTGCCGGTTTCATGCAGTACCACGGCGTTGGTGCAGCTTGTCGGAGTGATACTTACTCCCCCGACGAGGACAGCAGTACTGCAGTAGGCAGAGGTGCGGCCGCCCAGCGCCGTCTCGAAGAACGGTTGCGTTTGGACGTTTCCTGGCTGGGGTCCGGGGCCTGGGGTAGGCAGAACCGAGCCTCCGCAACCGCCTCCGGCCAGACCTTGAACGCCGCCGCACAATTGCAATACGACATTCTTATAGGCTTGAGCGAACTGCTGGCCCCCTTGCGTCATCATGTAGGGCACGGCGTTAAGGTTGATGGGTTGGTACTCGTGGGTGATTCTGCGCCCGATGTAGCCAACCTCCAATATGACCTTGCGAGACAACTGGCGCTGAATGGTCAGGTTGACCGAATCAACCTCGTTGGGCCGGAAATTCGGATCCAGGGCCGAGGCGGTGGCGGCTGAAATGCCGTTGACTCCAGGGTAATACGGTTGAGGCAACGTCGCCGAAGCTGGCTGGAGCGGCGCGGTCAAGCCATCCACGCCAATGCGGAAGGCGGTGGTGGCAGTATTGGAGCCAGGTGCGCCGCAGGTGCCATTACTGAGGCCAGTGAGGCACTGCGTGGGCTGGAGGAGGCCCGGTCCCAGCAGGGGCACCAACACCAAATTTACACCGTTCAAGCGGCCAAAGATGCGGCCATAGCCCACACGAACCACCGAATCTTCATGGCCGAAAATATGGCCCAGTGCAGAATCACTGTCGAAGTGAGGGCTCCAAGCAGCAGCTAGGCGCGGGCTGAATGAGCCGTAGAACGGGTCGTAGGGATACTTCGGTCCATTGGCGGTGTTGCCTAGCAGGGCAAAACCGATTTCGGGATTGTAGGCTTGTCCCAGCAGCGCCGCACGCTTGCGAGCATCCAGATAGGCTGAACCCGAAATTACCTGGTCAGAGGAATCTACGAGTTCCACCTGCTTGCCATTCTGTTCCACCGGCGGCATCTCCACCGTCCACCCTAATCCGTAAGTCAGAGTGAAGGTCGGCTTCATGTGCCAGGTATCGCTGAAGTAGACGTTGTAGTAAGGGATGGTGCTCTTGTCGAATGCCGGGGACCCGATAGGATTCAACGTCAGATTTGGGCCGGAGCGAGTATACGCAACCTGCGAGATGGACACGATGCCCAGAACCGCCGCGGTGAGAGAGCTGCAACCTGCGATGGTGACGCCGGGCTGCGTGCAAAGCGGTACGTCCCCCCCTTGCGCCAGAAGCGATCCGGAGGTCCCGTCGCCTAGTTCGTAGACGACCTGGTTGTTGATGCCTCCACCGTTATCGGTGCGCTGGTGGTAATCCCAATTGTGCTCGTAGGTGCCGCCAAACGTGAAGAGGTGGTTGCCCTTGAGCATGGAGATATCGTCGCGCAGCATCTGATCGTGCCCATCCCAGAAACGGTTCCGCGTGTTCTGCGTGTCCACATTGTAGGGCCCGAGATCATTCACTTGCCCGAACCCAGCTGACTGGCCGCTGTCGATTTCAAGCGCTCCGCCCAGCGTGGCAGTTTGCGGAGCATCTCCAGTCCGCTTCCATTGCCAATAGTTGCGCAGGAAACTATAGTGCAGATCATTAGTGGTATTGGTACTGATGTTCGTGGTCATGCCTGCCGTCAACAAAAAAGCCTGTTGCGGAAGGCTGGACTGAGAAGCCGGAGTACCGAGCGTGTCTCCGCTGAAGAAGCCGCCGATATCCACCTGAGAGTCTGCGGCAGCTTTCAGCTCGAACCAACGATAGCTGGACATGAAGTGCCACTTGGACGAGAAATCGTGGTCCAGCCGCCCGACTGCAAACTTGCTGGTCGTGGGTTGGGCAAGGTTAGCCGAGAACCCTTCAACGTTCGCAGTAGTCCCAGCTAGAGGGTGATCGCACAGCGTCTGAGTGCAGGCGGCATTCGTAGCTGGTTCGTACTTGTTCCATATCTGCTGAACCAGGGGATTGATTCCAATCCCACGCGGGTCGTTGGCAGTTCCCGGGTAAGTAACGCCATTGTAGGTCACGGCAGTCGGGTTCAGGTTGTAAAGGGCGCCGGTCTTGTCGTCGGTCAACAGCCCGAGCCTCAATGTCGCCGAAGGGACGTTTCTAGCGATGGTTTCGGAGTTGGGGAAATTGAAACCTTCGTAATTGAAAAAGGCGTAAGTCTTACCGCCCAAAACGTTCTTAGGGATAAGCGGGCCGCCAATCGCTCCGCCGTAACGGCTGTAATGGAAGCTGGGAATCGCAACGCCGCTGAAGTTATTCTGCCAACTATTCGACGACCAGTTGTTGTCCTTGTAATACTCGTACACTGTGCCGTGCCAGGCATCAGTTCCGCGCTTGGTGACCACCTTCACCTCGGAGCCGGAAGAACCATTGAAATCGGCGGTCTGGCCGGCGGTATTTACTTTGAACTCCTCGACGCTATCCTGGGGAGTGGGCAAGACGCCCGTGGCGCCGCCCACGCCCTTGCCGTTCTCGGATGGCCCTACGCTATTTTGATTGGCCACACCCCCGGTCGGGTCGCCGGCGAAGCTCTTCGTGTAAACGCTCATGCTGCCGTCCATATCGTTGGTGTTGTCCCCGCCATCGAGCGTGAAAGCGCTTTCATCCACAACCGTCCCCGCAACCGAACCATCGGGGCTCACGCCCGGCTGCAAAGCAATGAACGTGCTGACGTCGCGGCCTAAGCTCGGCAGATTGTCGATCGTTAAATTCGTGATGGTGTTGCCGACGGTTGCATTCATGGTCTGCAGTTCATTGCCAGCCGCTGACACCTCTACGACGACGTTGGCGCCGCCCACTTGCAGGGTTAAATTAACAGTGAGGCTGGCCCCGACTTTTACTTCCTGGCTCACCGTCTTCGTGGTCTCAAATCCCGCCTTGCTGACCGTGATGTTGTAAATACCCGGGTTGACATCTACGTAAATGTAGCGCCCGGTCGCGTTCGTGGTAGTGGATCGCCCGACATTGGTCGTGGTATCGGTCAACGTAACCGCCGCGCCCGACACCACCGCGCCGGTAGGGTCGGTTACTGAACCAGCAACCGTACCGGTTGAAGTCGATTGCGCCCACGCGGAAAAAGAACTGCCCGCGCAAACCACCAAAAGCAGAACCAGAGTCAACTTCGCACTGCGGATTTGCATTGCTTCCTCCAACCGAGAGATTGAATGTCGTTGGCAAACCAAGCATCACAGACAAGACACGGATCTTCCGCGAGTCGAGTATTAGCAATTAGCTATCCAGAAGCAGCTTGTCGATTTTTCAATCGCTTACATCGGTGATGGGATCTGCGGTTATGAAACGGCGGATGGCGCGGAACGGTGCTCACGACTCATCTTCTGCGCGTGAGGCTGCATGTCTGTAGGACTGTCACGTGGTCTTGTAGAAATACATCAATCAGGAGAGAGACTGCGCCAAGTCCAGATTTCGGGAGATCCTGGGAGGTTTGAATTGCGAAAAGGCCGTCCCGAGCGGAGTTCGACCACAGCGACTGGTTTAAGTGTAAGGATTTCCAAGCCGGAAGACACACTCACAGAGCGTGCTTGTATATGACAATGAAATGGGGATCACTTCAATCCGGCAGAGAAACCACTCATGCCGATCCACGAATGCGCCAGGAGTTGCAGATTCTTCTTGTAAGTACGGGTAACGGTGTATTGTCGCCCCCCGCGCACACGGATTACGTACTCACCCGAGGACCAGGGCTGAATTTCTTCGACCAAAGCTGCGTTCACCAATGCCGAGCGATGAATCCGCACGAAGCCGAAGGGAGTGAGTTTCTCCTGTATGGTCGCGATGGATTCCCTCAGCATGTGCGAGTTTGATCTGTGGTGTAACAAAACATAGTTTCCCTTGGCTTCGACGGCGATAACTTCCGCGGCTTCGATGAAAAGAATCCTGCCCTTGTCTTTAATGGCAATTCGCGCCGACGCCCGCCCGGTAAGCGCCGGTGACGGCAGTGACGCTTGGAAGAAGCTTACAGCCCTCTCCGCCCTCGGTAAGGTCGCACTTGCATGCTCGGGGATCGCCCCGATGGAAATGAGAGACTGCATAGGCTTGCCCCGGTTCATTCGCGCGGCCCTTGCGGCTTCGTAAATATGCGGATCGCTGCCATCCGTTAGACTTCCCTCCCCCGTTTTCGTTATTGCTCCTGTTTGTGCGAAGTTCATCTCGATCTACACCTTTCCATATAAATTCACCCACGTGTGCGCCGTTGATGTTGATTCCGATGACCGCCGCGGATGCGTGGTTGCCCGATACAATGGCTACGAAAATTGCTGTCCTAACAATGAAGCTGAAAATGGTCGGAGTCCATACCCACTTGACGGGACTTTGACATAACCATTATGATCCGCCGAAATGAAGAGAGTAGCTTCCGGAATTCTTCCCATCATCGCGGTCGACCGGAAGGCGTCGAAGCCACTACACAGGCAGGTCTACGACGGTTATCGCACAGCGATTGTCAATGGCAGCCTGCGGCCAGGGCAGCGCATACCTTCAACCCGGGTACTGGCGCTGGAGCTTGGAGTTTCGCGATTCCCCGTTCTGAACGCGTATGCACAACTCCTGGCGGAAGGCTATTTCGAGAGTCGCGTTGGCGCGGGGACAGTCGTTTCCCGCTCTCTTCCGGATCAGTTCACGTCGAGCAAGCCGACCAGCGGGCGATCCAGGGCGGCCCGATCCGGCCTCCGGCAGGTAGCGGGGCGTTCTTCGAACCTTCACTGTTCTGAAAATTCTGCCTGGTTGCGGGGCTGGGGACCATTTGGGGTGGGGCAGGTGGCTTTTGAACAATTCCCACACCGCATTTGGACAAGTCTGGTCGCGCGCCGTTGCCGAAATGCACACGCTAAGTCGTTTCACTACGGCGATCAGATGGGATCTAGACCTCTCCGCCAAACGATTGCGACCTATCTGAGAACCGCGCGATCACTGCGCTGTTCTGCAGAGCAGATCATGATTGTGAGCGGCTCCCAGCAGGCGCTAGAGATTTCGGCTCGGGTTCTTCTTGACTCTGGCAGTCCGGTGTGGGTAGAGGAGCCGGGTTACCGACTGGCGCAAGACGCTTTCGCGCTGAATGGTTGTCACCTCATACCTGTTCCGGTTGATCGGGAAGGGTTGGACGTTTCCGCAGGCATTAAGCGATGCCGCAGGGCACGAGCTGCGTTGGTTACCCCCTCCCATCAATTTCCGCTAGGCGTGACCATGAGCGCCTCGCGGCGTTTCCAGTTGCTGGAGTGGGCGCAAAGCACGGGGGCGTGGATTATCGAGGATGACTACGACAGCGAGTACCGCTACGAGAGTCTGCCGGTTGCTTCCTTGCAGGGCCTGGACGGCAACGCTCGCGTGATTTACATCGGGACCTTCAGCAAGGTCTTGTTTCCTTCTCTGCGTCTCGGCTATATCGTCATTCCGGTGGACCTCATCGATGGCTTTCTGAGAACCCGGCGCGCCATGGATCTGGGCCCGCCAACCTTCCTTCAGGAAGTGCTCGCGGATTTCATTAATGAAGGGCACTTTGGCCGCCACATTCGAAGGATGCGGATTCTCTACCGCGAGCGTAGGAGTGCACTGAAGGACACGATCGAGAAGGAACTCGGGTCAGTGGTCGAGGTGATTGGAGACGAGGCGGGCATGCATCTGGCAGTCACTTTGAAAAACGGGACGCGTGATTTGGAAATTGCCGAGCGCGCCGCTCGCCAGAACTTTTGGCTGTGGCCTCTTTCTCCCTCCTATACGGGCAAAGCCCTGCACTCTGGCTTCATCTTGGGCTTTGGCAGTACCACGGTAGCGGAAATTCCCCGCGCCGTCGGCAAGCTGCGAAACTTGCTCACGGCGAAGTAAGAGGCTCCTTTAACAGACGTCATCTTCGACAGACGAGTGCCGAGGCGGGTTTTCAGTCTGCCAGGACGGCGCCGCTGCCGATCCAGAATTCGGCGAGGCATTTAGATTCTTCTTGTAAGTGCGGGTAACCCGCGCACCTTGTTACGCCCCGCCATGCCTCACTATAGAAATACGGAGTGACAAGAAACCGATCTGAGCCCACTTAGGTTGCATGCGTGATCGGCTGGATGAATCCGCATTGCTTCCTCGGAAGTGGGAAAACATCGATCCCACTGTAAGTCACTGTAAACTCCCGCCGTTGCGCCTGACGGGCAACTCAATATGCGATGCCTCGTCCTGTTCACGATAAACCGTCCAAACAGGCGTCCCATGCGGCGGATAACGCTGAAAGACGGCCGCATCCGCCCCCGCCAGCGCCACCCGAATCCGATGCCCCTTGTGCAGCAGGATGGAGGTGGGGTATAGCGCGATACGGATCTTAGCTGCTTCGCCCGGAGTCATCGGCTCAGCATCTTTTCTCAGGAAGCTATGGGCCGGCCCCAAGGGCACGTAGGGAAGGCTCTTCGGATCAACCTCTTTCCGATCAATCATTCGTAAGATCCCCTCGTCGACGTATGTCACCCGTCCCTTAGGGGAAACATCTTCCAGATACGCATGCACCGCTCCGTCTCTCGTGGTTGAGGATATTTCGAGGGTCAGAACTGGTGTACCTGTGATTTCCAGATCGCTGTCGAGGGGAGCGCTTGTATAGGCCAGCAGTTTCTTGTCCTCGTTCGCGCGATCGGGATACACCACATCGCCCCCTCCGAATCCGGTGGCCCAGATACTTTGGTTGCCGCTTGAAGCCGTGAAGTCCACCGTGTAGGTATCGCTAGCGCTGGCTGCTGAAGGCGCTGTCGCGTTCAGCGCGTTGTGCTCACCAAAGTACAGGTTCTCTACGGACAACCCCGCCGGCGGCCACGTCTTCGTAGTGTGCCATTGTCCTTCGCCCATGGTGTAATACTGAATCGAAGACTCAATCGGTTCAGGAGTATCGCTGCGGAGCACGCGATCGAAAAAGTCCGCCTCCATCTCGAATTGCTCCTCGGTCGACGGAACCGGAGGAGTGTGTTTCAACGCGAAGGGATCGACGTTGAATCCACCACCGTGTGACAAGGGACCGATGACCACAACCTGCGGATTCGAGAGGTTCTGGTAGCGCGTCAGTGCATCTTCGCCGCCTCCTCCATCGAGCCATCCGCACCAGACCATCATGGGGACTTTCGAGGCTTCAATCCGCGCCCTCAGTCCGTAGGGGCTGAGATCCCCCAGAGTGAACGGACCCACTCGGTCGTCACGAAACTCAACCTCGGCGACTGCGTCGGCTACATTCAGGTTGTGGTGCTGGCGTACCAATTCGGCCAGATGCTTTCCTCTCGGGTCCGCATCCACCGGGCGCACCCCCGGTGTCATCAGCCGGTCTCTCAAGCACTGCCATCCTTTGACCTCGTCGGCGCCGCACACGTCATCGCGGTCCAGCGCCGCCACCACGTCGCTCCACTCGTGCAGTAGCCCACCCAGCGCCGCACCGCCGGGCTCGATAGCAAACAGGAGATCGAAATTATCGTAAAGCGGCATGACCGCGCGGATCGCAGGCTGATTCGGAACTGCCGCCGTTTCGGCAGTGTTGCCCTCGTACGAAATTCCAAACGTTCCCACGCGACCGTTCGACCACGGCTGCTGCGCGGCCCAGGCTGCGACTTCTCCCATATCCGCTACCTCGGTGGGAGAGAACTCCGTGGCGCGATATCCTCCCGACGCTCCACTACCCCGCGCATCCACGAGCAGCACGGCGAAGTGTCGTTGATTAAAGTAAAGCACCTGTTTGTCAAACAGATCGTCAGCGTGAACCAGATGCAACGCCACCAGCACTCTCGCCGTCCACCCGACCTGGGGTTCGCGCCAGTAGCGTGTGGTTCGCATCAGAACCGGAAGCCGCTCACCTGCCGTCAAACCCTGAGGTAGGTAGACGGACACGGCGATCTCCACTCCATCATGCATGGTCACGTATCTCGAAGTTGAACGCCGGATGCCGGCTGGAGTGATCTCCTCGCCCGGAAGTTTCGTGCGCTGCGTGGCAAAGGTCACGAAGACCGACGCTGCCAGTCCGAAACTGACAATGCCAACGCCGGCCCACTTCAGCGCTCGCCGCACATGCCTCCTTTATGATGTCCTACGTTCTCAGTCGATTTCTCCGGGCCCAGGTTCGCGGCGGCGAGAGCTTCAGCATTGCGCGGGCAATCTGCGGAAACTGCCTGCGCGATCTGGAGACACGTTGTCCCCGGGCCACAAATCCCAGCCAGACGAGATACAGAAGTTCAGTGCGCTGGGAATCGCCGATGATCCGCGTCAGCAGTTCGATTCTGCTTCTCTCAGCCCGATTGACGCGGCGTGCTACCACCGGTGACACCGAAGCCCAGGTGAACATTGCCGCATCCGATGGCAGAATTCCCTTCTCGCCCAATGGGGCACGCTCGACCAACAGTTTCAACAGCAAGCGTAGTGCGTCTCGACCCCGCTTCCCTTTCAAGCGTGGGATGATGTCTAGTCGCAACTCTTCCTCCCACTCGCGCAACAGAACCTCGAGCAACTCATCGCGGTCCTTGAAATGCCAGTAGAAGCTCCCTTTGGTCACGCGCAGATGACGCGCCATGCGCTCGACGCGCACGTCCTCGATTCCGCCGTTAAGTAAAGCGATCCTCGCCGCCCTCAGCCAGTCGTCTCTTCCCAACTCTCCGCCCATACGGTGCCGTATGTTACTGTGTGTGCCTACCGTTGTCAATACGGTGCCGTATGGTGAATGCGGATATGCGCCCAAAATCTTTAGCTTCACGGCTGGGCGGACCATCCGGCGCCCCAGAGGGCTTGCACCCCAGGATAAGTCAGACGATGGAGGAATCACTGAAGCGGGACGCGCGGTTGCTACCCTGTCTTTTTCCAGACAACATCTTCGTTGTTCCGGCGGTCGATCAGGGCCTCCACTCTGCCCTTTTCGTCCCGTCGAAACAGTCGCCGCCCTTCCTTTCCCTTGACAAAGAATATGTCTGGGGCCTCCGGGACGAGCACATTCTTGGCCTTGCCGGCGCGCTGCGAAAGCAGGTCAGTCCCTTCGATCGATACAGTCAGAGCGTTCCCGGGCGCAAGTTCATACATACCCACATAATCAGCGTATCTTTTTAAGTCAGGCTTCCCCGGCGCGGGCGCGGGATCCTCGTAGTATCGAAGCACTTGTTCGGCGATGATTTGCCATTCTCCGTTACGGCGCATCCAGGTGTCGGTTTCGTGATAGCGGGCCGTATTCACCTGCCGAAAAATCGTTTCTGTTTCGTCAAGGTCATAGCTGAGAATTGCCGTCTCGCCCAGAATGCGGCTTTGTGGATTCACCACGTTGATGGTCCCCGAATATCCCGCTGGCAGTGGAGATTGATCAGCGACGAAGGCCTTCTTGTCCATGCTCCGGCCCTTTTCATCAAAGATCATGCTGTCAGCCGCAAAATACTTTTCGAAGGGTCGGCGATCGCCGGGCGCTACCGCGTCGACAATTTCTTGCGTTCTGCGAACCAGTTCGTCTTGCGTGATCGTTCTGCCTCCGCCGGTGCAACTTGCGGCACTGAGGGTAATCGCAGCGATGGTGCATAACCAACCCGGCCTACTCATATTTTCTCCAACCAACTCGATTTCTCCGCGAGTTCATACGACCAGCGGAAGAGTTCCCTCTTGCAAGGTGCGCTCCAGGCGCGGCGCGGCTCCTGGCTTCCACAGCTTCAATTTATGCACCACGCGATATGCCAAGGGTCCGCCGTCTTCCCGGTCGGTGCCCTCGATCGGTCTCGGAATGCATACGAACTCAACTTCCAATTCATCAGAGGCGGCGCGCACTGTGGTATAGCCATGTCCGCCGACATCAACGAAGGAAAGGTGAGGAGCGACCTCGGGATTCGATTCTTTCAGAGCTTGCTGCAAATCGCCCGTTTTCTGAAGGGCGAAGCTGGCCCGCACACCGTGCATCACCGAAAAGTTTGTAGCATCCTGGACCGTTCCGCCGGAGCTGGGCTGATAGACGAAGACCGGCCGCAAGGGATCATCCTTCTGCAGCGAATATTCGAAGGCCTCGAATAATCCAGGGGCAGAAATCGATGCTGTAATGAACTCGACACCTGCCGGATCGAAGCCTTTCGGTGGCAGCGTGGTGGACAACAGACCTGCGGTGAAGGCATGACGATCTCCCGCCAGAGTGGCGAAGCCTGCAATTTTTTCTTGTCGGATGAAATCCAGAATCTCGGCGCGTTCGCTACGATAGGCGGACCAATCGTCATCCTCGAAGAGCGCGTAATCGGAGGTCGGCCACTTCGGGCCGACTCCAGATGGCAGGTTGTGATAATCGGTGCGCCAGTCGATCATGGCGACGGTGTTGCCCCATAGCTTCCAGGGAGCGGCAGAGGCTCGCAACCGCTCGAGGAACCAGGCCTTCTGCTCGGCGCCCAGCATCGATTGCGCAGGCTCGTTCTTGCACGGATTAGGGAGGGTCGATCCATTGAAGTTGATTGTGTCAGGCGGATGTCCCCCAGCAAACGTTCGCCCGGCATCAATGATTTCTATAATGTCAGCTGGAACTCCATAAGGAAATCCGTGAGTTTTGAAGGGAGCGAATTCTGGGCGGTCGCTTAATGGCTGGGAGCGAAACGTGCGGTTGTCGGTGAGAATCAACTCCACGTTTCGACCCCATTTAAGGGTGCGATATAGCTTCAGGCTGTTGATGACCGCCAGGTTTCCGGGCTCCAAACCAAGACCGCTGTCATCAAAGTCGCGGATCGGCGCATCTTTAACGACTGGCGGTACGAACCTGTCTGCGTCTTTGCCGGCAGAATTCGCTTTGATCACGCGCGCCGGTTGGTACTCGAACCATGCCTGACAGGCGGCCAGTTTGCGGGTTTGCGCGGGGATAATGCCCGAGCCGAAGTTCTCTTGAGTCTGCCAGCCCTTCCAGGAAAATTCGTGATTGTCCCACATGCAAACGAAGGGAAAATGAGCGCGCGCGTCTTGCAGGTCAGAGTCGAGCAGGTAAGCGCGGTAGAGCGCCCGGTAGTCATCGACCGTGGTTGGTACATGGAAGTCTCGATGCTTTTCGCCGTTCGCATAGCGCACGATGTCGCGCAATTTGCGCGCGTACATACCTTGAGGCCGATCCTCGGGATACCACATGATTTCGTAAACGAAATCACCAAGGTGCAAGACAAATCCGAGCTTATCGTCAGGCGAGCGTCGCTCGTCTTCCCAGATCATCCGGCGATATGCGGTCGATGCGCCCTGTTGCACGTTTTGGCAGCACACAAAAGCGAAACGCACGGGCTTGTCGTGTTCGTCCGCTGGGGCAGTGATGGTGCGGCCTATTCTGCTACCGAAACCGTGTTCGTCGGTGAAGCGGTACCAATACACGCGTCCAGGCTTCAAATCCGCTGCCAGCACCCGGCAGGTCCAGTCTGTCTCGGCGGAAACCTTTGCTTCCGCGTTGGCCACGACTCGATGGAAAGCACGGTCCTCGGCTATCTCGACGGTCAAGGTTTGTGCCGAAGTTCCAGCCACCGGAGGTCGTCGAGTCCACAAAATCACACTATCGGGATGTGGGTCGCCGGAAGCAACGCCGTGCGGATAAAAATCCCGTCGTTCGTCCCATGCAACGTTAGAAGCGCGGGCATAGGGCATTCTCCATGCAAGCGAGGCGCCGTAGGATGCAGCCAAAGCAAGAAATGTCCGTCGAGAAACTGAGACCATCGACCACCCCCACAGATATTGGACGGACCGGGCATGATTTCGTCTGCCGATCAGTTGTTCGCCGAAAAGTTGTTCGCCGATCAGTCGCCAGTCCCGATGGTCTTTCCCTCTTTCAGAGTCCGGTCAAAGAAATCGGCAGTTGCAGTATAGGAGCGCACCCAGTCTCGCCACATCAGGAACCCGTGAATCTCATCCGGCAGGATAAGTTGTTCGAAAGGCACATGCTGTGCCCGCAGGCGCTGCACCAGGTCTACAGTTTGGCTGAAGGGCACGTTGCGATCATCGTCGCCGTGGATGAGCAGTACCGGGGATCTCCACGTGCCGACGTAGGCATCAGGCGAGGAATCCCATGCCAGCTTTATCGCCGCCTCGGTATCGGGTGGCCGCAGCGCGAGATTGCCGAAGTAAGGGCGCTCCGTGAGGAAGACGCTCCAGTCATGCACGCCGTGGAAATCTACGCCAGCTTTGAAAAGATCTGAATTGCGCGCCAGCCCCATGGCCGTCAGAAATCCGCCGTAGGAACCACCCCATAACCCAATCTTCTCGGCGTCAACTTCGGGAAGTGATTGCAGATAATGTCCCGCCGCGACCACATCTTTATATTCCGCTGCTCCGCGCCAAATCGTGTTCGGAGCTTCGCGAAATGCCCGGCCGTACATAACCCCGAGCCGGTAGTTCACTGACAGTACCGCATATCCGCGGCTGGCCAGATATTGATTCTCGGCATAAGCGTTGTGGTAGTAATCCATGTAGTGGAAGCCGAGCACCATCTGTCGGATGGGCCCGCCGTGCATGAATACCAACCCAGGGATTTTCCCCTTCAGGTTGGGCGGAAGAAAAAGCTGGCCGTGCAGGGTGAGTCCGTCCTCGCTTTTGAAAATCACCTGCTTTGGCGTAACCAGTGATGCTGAAGGAAAATCAGACGGTAAAGCCTGCCCGGCGATCATTTCGCGGCCCTTTGCGGTAATCTCGTATGGCATGGCGGGTGAGGTTGCCGTCGAGCCGAGGCAAAGAATGCTGTTGCCGTCGCCGGTTTGAACCGGAGACCATTCAATCGTCTCTCCGCCAGTCAGCGCCTGCTGGGGCGTGCCTCCCGCAATCGCGACTCGCCACAAGTGCCTCCGGTCGACATCCTCCTGGTTCGAGGAATAAATTATCAATGCCTTATTCGCGCTGAGCGTGACGTCTTCCACATCAAAGTCGCCGGGCGTGAGCAGCGTGGCAGCACCTCCACCTGCAGCAACTGAGTACAAATGATTGCGGCCGTCCTGCTCGGAGGCAAACACCACTCGGCCGTCGGCAGCGACGTTGAGTGATGCGTCTTCGGTGAGCTCGGGCAGAGAATCCTCGAGCTTGTCGCCGCTGCGCCACAGTGCGTGTCCCATGCCTGTGGCGGCATCGGCAATCCACAGCGACCAGGGCTGAGGACGCACCGGAATCAGCGGCATCTTCTGTTCATCCCCGGCGGTGCGCACAAAGACGATCCACTTGCCGTCAGGCGACCAGCGCGGCATTGAATCCTTGTCGACACTCGGCGCGAGGTAACGAATTGAACTGCCGCCGAAGTCGTAGATGGCTATGAGGCTGTGACTGCCACGCTGGCTGACGAAAGCGATGTGCTTGCCGTCGGGTGACCATTTCGGCTGATCCGACGATCCGCGCACCGTAGCGAGTTCCTTGGCCTGCTGTTTTCCATCGACGCTGGAAAGCCACAACTTCTTCTTTGCAGACCATACGGCCCACTGGCCGTCGGGCGAAATCTCAATGTCTTCACAACCTTCTTCCGGGCAGCCCATCTCGCCCAATAGCCGGGGCGCGCTGTCTTTAGCTTTCCCGTCTACATCGACTGCAAAGACCTGCTGCTTCGCGCCTTTGGTCCAACTCTCAGGGTTGGCGCTTTCTTGCTCGCTGTTTAGCTCGCTGCCTACCACAAAAACCACGGTCTTGCCGTCAGGAGTGAGCCGCACGCTGGCAATGGGCTGGCCATTATCTGCGTCGTAATGAGTGACTGGGCGCGCGGTATGAGCGAAGTCGGGGCCGTCGGCGATCCATACGTTGCGCACACCCTTGGCATCGAACACCCAGGCCACGCGGCTCCCGTGCGCGGCCGCTACAAGGTTGGTCGGGAAGGGTGAACTCGTGACCTGCTCCACAGTGAAGGCGGATTGTGCCCACACAGCCGTGGCACTCGCCACGATCGAAGCGGTGAAAATCAGACCGAGAGCAAGCTGGAAGCGAAGTTTGGAAAGTAGCATAGGCCGCTAGAGTAAGCGAAAGCCGGTGCGCTTGCCAATAGTGGTGGCGGAGTTTCAAGTCCGCTTGGGGACGAGCTTACCTTCAAAGTTGCGCGGGGACAGTTCGCGGCAGAGGGCTGCGCCTCCCGCAATGCCGGCATCTGCGCCATAATGGGCCGTCACCAGCGGAACTTCCTGGCAATGCGAATTGACGCACCAAGTGGGCAGCCGATCGCGTATTGCTCCAAAAAACGGCTGCAGCATTGGGGCGGCGCCGCCGCCGATAATCATGACGTCGGGTTCGAGCAGGTCGACTATATTTCCCAGCCACACGGTGAGAAACATCGCAGTCTCTTCTAAAACTTCTTTGGCCAGCGCATCGCCATCGGCGTACGCTCGGCCCACCATCTCGCTGGTGATGTGGTCAATCCGGCCTCCGGCCAGTTCCAGGATGGAAGAGCGCTGGCCAGCGGCTATTTTCTCTGACGCGCGCCGAGCAATGGCGGGGCCGGAAGCCAGGGCTTCAATGCAACCCAGCTTGCCGCATCCGCAGCGCGGACCGCGATAGTCGATGGTGTTGTGGCCGCCCTCGGCTGCGGCTCCGGTGCGGCCGTGGTAGATGCGGCCGTCGAAAACTATGCCGGTTCCGATCCCGGTGCCGATGGTGGCGCAGAAAACGTTCCGATATCCGCGCCCAGCGCCCCATATGGCTTCCGCCAGCGCCGCGGCGTTTCCGTCGTTATCGACTCGAACCGGCAGACGATACGATTTCGATATTAGTTCAGCTAGCGGGAAGTTGCGCCAGCCGGGGAGATTCGGAGGATTGATGACAATGCCGGTTCGCGGATCGAGCGGACCAGGGGCGCAGATTCCAATACCGGCGATTAAACACTTCGATTCGGGTTTATGCTCGGTCGCGGCGCGGACCGTGTCGATCGCGGCCGTCACAGCGGCCAAGCCCGCAGCACCGTCGGTCGCCGCCATCGGGATGCGGGTCTGGTGGGTGATTTCGCCTATGGAATCTACGAAACCGGCTGCAACTTTCGTGCCGCCGACGTCCACGCCGATGAAGCATGGGTCTGAAACTTGCATTGATGTACTTTGTAAAAAGTCTCTGGCTGCGCACGCAGGGAGCATGCGATCGTCAGTCTGAAGACCCAGAACACCTAGACGAATATACAGGAGAAGTGGATTGGATGTACCTCGGCATTCTCAAGCAGTGGAAACAGCTTTTTGGCGGCTCGGCTAACACTTTCGCGTTGGCCCGGTCCAATAAACCGGGGAGGTCGCGCCTTGGAGATCCGCGAGGTTTTACAGCAAACCGCCACCTCGATGGCGGCTCACCGATTGCGGAGCTTCCTGACGATGTTCGGGATCATCTGGGGCATCACGTCTGTCATTTTGCTGGTAGGCCTCGGAAAAGGATTCAGCCGCGACCAGAAAGAACGCCTGAAGACGATCGGCGTCGATCTGGCGATAATCTGGGGCGGACGAACCAGTGAACAAGCCGGGGGATACGCTGCCGGGCGACCCGTTCGCCTCTCCATCAACGATGCATATCTGATCAAGCAGGAGGCCTATCTCATCAAGACGGTCAGCCCGGAGCTGAGGCGAAGCGTTGCCGAAGCGAGTCGTTATAACGCAGCGTCGCGTCCGGTGCGGGGTGTATGGTCCGATTACCAACGATTCCGTTCGCTTAAGGTGCAGGAAGGCCGGTTGATGGATGAAGATGACGATCGGGAGGCCCGACGGGTAGTTGTTCTCGGAATCGAGTCGCGTGACCAGTTGTTTCCGGGCAGGCCCGCGATCGGGGAAACTTTGATGATGAACGGCTCGCCCTACTCCGTTATCGGCGTGCTCGAAAAAAAGAAGCAGAATGGCAGCTACGGAAGCGGCCCTGACAATACTCAACTCTTCGTTCCCTATGCAGCCATGGCTCGCGATTTTCCGCCTGAGGAACGGCCCGGTATCTCTAAGGGATGGATCAACAATCTGGTGGTTGAAGTCGCCGATCCGGATCATCACCAAGAGGCGATGGACCAGATTTATCAAATTCTTGGGCGTGAGCACCACTTCGATGCCAGCGACAAAGACGCGCTTTTCATCTGGGACACTCTGGAAGGATCGAAGCTGGTGGAGCGAATCTTCGACATCATGACCATCTTCTTTGGAGCGGTGGCTCTGATGACGCTCACGCTCGGCGGCATCGGGGTCATGAACGTCATGCTGGTTGTGGTCACGGAACGGACGCGGGAGATTGGTGTTCGCAAATCTTTGGGGGCGACAGCGGGCGACATTCGCAACCAGTTCTTCGCCGAGTCCTCCGCACTAATGATGATCAGCGGAGCCCTCGGGCTCGGCATAGGAGTTGGAACTTGCATCGCCATGAACCAACTGCCGTTGCCGGATTTCGTTCCGCATCCCGTAATCTCTCCCTTGGCAATTATCGTGTCGCTGTTAACGCTGGGATTGATCACGGTGGGCGCGGGAATGTATCCGGCACAGCGGGCCGCAGCGCTCAGTCCGATTGAATGCCTGCGCCAGGAGTAACGAATCGGGAGTAGCCGAATGCAGATAAAAGAACTGATCCTGCAGAGCTGGGATGCCCTGACCCGCAACCGTCTTCGCTCAATCCTGACCATGATGGGGATCGTGTGGGGCCTGACAACAGTCGTGCTCCTGCTCGGCTACGGCGAAAGCGTAAGCCAGGGCGTGCTCAATGCGTTTCTCGGCATCGGAAACAGCGTCATCATGGTTTGGGAGGGTCAGACCAGTATGCAGGCCGGCGGTGAACGCGCCGGCAAGCGCATTCACTTCAAATATGAAGACGTACAGGCCATCCGCGACGAAGCTCCGCTGGTTCGTCTGGTGAGTGCGGAATGGGATGATCCCTTCGCTTACAAGTACGGCGACAAAGTAATCTCTGTCCAGACAAAAGCTGTGCAGTATCCCTATCGCGAGATGCGCAAGCTGAATATTGCTGAAGGCCGCTACTTCGAGGAAAGCGATTTCAGCGAACACCGTCACGTTCTTATCTTTGGACCTAATGCGGCAAAGAAGGTATTCGGCGGCCGTGATCCCGTGGGCGAACAGGTGACCATCAACGGAGAAACCTGGGATGTGATCGGATTGCTGCGACTCAAAATCCAGGACTCATCCAACAACGGCCCGGACAACGAGAACGTGTTCATGCCTTTCGAAAGTATGAGGGATATCAATGATGAACGCGATCCTCATATGATTGTGTTTCAACCGGTCACGCCGCTGCTGCACAAGGCGGCGCTGGCGCAGGTGCGGGAAGTGCTGGCGCGGCGCCACAATTTCAATCCCAAGGATGACAAGTCGACTCCTGAGTGGGATACAGTAGATGACACCAAAGACATTGAACAATTCGGAATCGCGCTGCGGCTGATCCTAGGGTTTGTGGGAGCATTGACTCTGGGAGTTGGCGGCGTGGGCGTGATGAACATCATGCTGGTCAGCGTAACCGAACGCACCAAAGAGGTGGGTTTGCGCAAGGCGCTCGGGGCGCGTAATCGCGATATCGCGCTGCAGTTCCTGGTGGAGGCGCTCGTGCTCACCTTTGTTGCCGGAGCGGTGGGGATGCTGGTTTCGATCGTGTTGGCACACACTATTCCACCTATGCCGCTCTACTCTGAAATGTATAAGACAGCCAATCACGAGGGCGACATTTTCTTGAGAACAAATTTCAGCGTGATGTTAACGGCGTTCCTGATTCTAACTTTCGTCGGCGTAGTAGCGGGCATGTGGCCCGCATTGAAAGCCGCTGGCATGGAACCGGTGGAGGCGCTGAGGTACGAGTAGAGCGTAGCAGGTCTTCAGAGAAATACTCGCCGGCAGCGATTGAGTTGTATCATTAAGCCGTCGTCATGCCGCGTCATTCGCCAGCTTCCGATCCCCATGCCAAAGATCTTTCGGTCAAAGATCAGCAACTGATTCAGATCGTCGACTCCGCCCTGGCCGAGGCGGCGCGCCGCAGCGGCGAGTGGCTGGTTTGCCGCCCCGGGTGTGCGCAATGCTGCATCGGGGCTTTTCCCATCAATCAACTCGATGCCATGCGGTTGCGGCGAGGACTTGCCGATCTGGAATTGCGCTCGCCCGAGCGAGCTGAAGGCGTTCGCAGTCGCGCTCGCGAGTCGATGGCGCGGTTATCGGGAGATTTTCCCGGCGATCCGGCAAGCGGTGTGCTTGACGAAGGAGACGAAGCGGAAGCCAGATTTTCCAGTTTTGCGAACGACGAGCCTTGCCCCGCGCTCGATCCTGAAACGGGGAATTGTGAACTCTACGAATCGCGCCCCATGACCTGTCGCGTTTTTGGACCGCCGGTTCGATCCGAAGATGGCTTGGGCGTCTGTGAGCTCTGCTATCACGGCGCCTCCGACGAGGAGATCGCCGCGTGCGAGATGAAGCCCGACCCCGACGATCTGGAATCTGACCTGCTCAAAACGGTTGAAGCGAGTACGGGAGCTCGCGGAAACACGATCATTGCCTTTTGCCTGGCATCGTGAGCAGTCAATTCCTCTTTTTCTCCAGCTCAGCCCAGCGGGCGTAAAGCTGATCCACTTTTTCCTGAGCCGATTCCATCTCTGCGTGAGCCGTCACGAGACGCGGAGCGTCGCTGACAATCTTTGGATCTTCCAGTTGCTCGCGCTTGGCCTGCAGTTCGAGCTCGGCGTCGGCAACGCGCAGCTCGATGGAATCATATTCGCGCGCTTCCAAGTATGACAGTTTCCTTTTCCCGGGAGATTGCCGGGTGCTGTCGGCCGATGCAGGAAAGCGCGTCGTAGCTCGCGCATTGCTCCTCGCCGTTTGCTCGTTCGCTTCCAGCCACGACTCCCACTGGGAATAGTCGGCAAAAAGTCCCGCTCTTCCCTGCCCGTCGAGCCCGAGAACCACCGTGGACACACGGTCCAGCATGTAACGGTCATGCGTAACCAGGACGAGTGAGCCGCGAAACTCCAGCAGGCTTTCTTCGAGTATGTCGAGCGTCGGGATGTCGAGGTCGTTGGTGGGCTCATCGAGCAGAAGGACGTCGGCGGGCTGCAGCATGAGCTGGGCGATCAGCACTCGCGCCCGTTCGCCACCGGAAAGCTTGCCCACCGGCTGATTCAGTTGCTCACCGGCAAACAGGAACTTTGCCGCCCACGAGGCCACGTGGACCTGGCGGTCTTGATACACCACGGAATCTCCTTCCGGGGCCAGAGCACGGCGCAATGTCATATCCGGGTCGAGTTCGCGGCTTTGGTCAAAATAAACAATGCGCAGCCAGTCGGCGCGGTGAATCTGGCCGCTTGCCGGGGCGGATTCCCCGCGCAATATTCGAAGCAAGCTGGTTTTTCCGCTGCCATTTGGCCCGACTAAGCCTACCCTTGTCCCGCCGGTAATCACAAAGTCGAGTCCGGCAAACAAGGTGCAGCCACCAGTCTCGCACGACACATTTTCCAGTTCGATCAGGCGCTTCGTCTTTCGATCGGTGGCGGAGAAGTCAATTAGCGCGGTTGCGCTGCGGCGCCGTAAATTCAGGTCCGCGAGTTCACCCATCAGCTCGCCTGCCTTATCGATGCGCGCCTTCGATTTTCTTGTTCTTGCTTTAGCACCACGGCGCAGCCATTCGATCTCCCGGTGCACCAGATTTTCCAACGCTTCCTGGCGCTTGGACTGGGCGTGCAGAAATTCTTCCTTCTTCTCCAGAAATCGGCTGTAGCTTCCGGAAACGCGCAGCAGCCCGTCGGGGTACGTCCGGTTCAGTTCCGCCATTTCGGTGGCAACGTTCTCCAGAAAATAGCGATCGTGACTGACCACCACGCAGGCGAAAGATGCAGCCTCGAGCAAGGCTTCGAGCCACTCGATTCCCGCCAGGTCGAGGTGATTCGTCGGTTCATCCAGCAGCAGAATGTCCGGACCTTGAACGATCGCCTCGACAATCGCAAGCCGTTTCTGCCAGCCGCCCGACAGAGCAGAGGCCTCCCTGTCCAGGTTCTCAAAGCCAGCACGGCCCAGAGTTTCGGCGAAGCGAGTGCCCCGCTCTGCCTCTGGCACTGCGGCTCGCTCCATCGCCCTCTGGGCAATTGAGCGGACCGTCGTTCCCGACTCAAATCTCGAGTCTTGCTGGACATAGCTGAGGCGAACGCGTTTTCGGATGGCGATTTCGCCGCTGTCGGGATTCACGTCACCTGCGAGAATCCGCAGGAGCGTTGATTTGCCCGAGCCGTTCGGGCCGATCAGCCCGATGCGGTCGCCCTCTGAAACTGTGAAGCAGATGTTCTGAAAAAGTGGATTGGCTCCAAAGGTCTTCGAAATTTCCTGCGCATTGATGATCGGCGGCAACGACTTAGGG
Organism: uncultured Acidobacteriaceae bacterium; assembly: GCA_963786075.1. Classification (GTDB taxonomy): domain Bacteria; phylum Acidobacteriota; class Terriglobia; order Terriglobales; family Acidobacteriaceae; genus Sulfotelmatobacter. The sequence continues at coordinate 43,074 of CAWAYA010000023.1, forward strand.
TCTCCTCATACCTGAAGTGAGATTATCAGGAAACGCAGGTTGCGCACGGGATGACTGGAGCGCCACGTCCATCGGAGTGCCGCGCGCGATTGACCGTCATGGTTACAATAAGGTGGCAGGTATACGCAGGAACGGCAGCTATGGAAGACACCGACCGGGATCGCTCTTTCCGCGAGGAGCGGCAAGCCGAACGAAGAGCGCGCCCGCGCGTCAAAGTGAAAGTCCCGGTGGAGTTGTTTTCTCCGGGTAGCGATATTCCCCAGCGCGGCGCGACCTCCGATCTCAGCGAAGTCGGTTGCTATATCGAAACCATGTTTCCATTTCCTGTTGGGACCACCCTGGAGATGAGCCTCCAGCTTGAAGGAACCCTGCTGGCGGTGGGAACGGTGGTCACCTGCGACCCGCAGGTGGGGAACGGGATCGAGTTCGCCAAAATGCTCCCTGAAGATCAAGAAGAGTTGCGAGCCTTCGTGAACGCCGCGGAGCAAGCCGAGTGACTTGTCTTACGGTCAGCGGTCGCTCCCTGCCTTCGCTCCCCGCCAACGACAAACCCACAGGGACCGTTCATAATATTCGCATGTCTCCGGACAAAACCATCCGCCGCCTCAAGACCTACGCTGGCACTCAGGGATATGTCTACCAGTACTACTTTGTGGGCCAGCGCGCTGCGCTCGCCACCGATCCTGAGGCCCCAGCGACCGAATTTGTCTTCGATGTCACTTCTGATCGGAAGGTGACTTACGCCATCAGCGTCTTTCTCCCGGGGAAGGCCGTGACTACGTGGGCGACAACACACGGGCGTCCGCTCACCGATTCGGAACAATACGCCGCGGCCAAGCTTCGCCTGTTCCGCGCTTTTGACGAACTGGAAGACGTGAAGGCTCACGGTCGCCGGCTGGTGATCGACGCCGACTTACTGGAGGAGGTGCTGGCCAGCCTGGGCGTGGGGTAGGCCGTTGTGATCCACGTCACAACCGCCCGTGACCCTTGCCGTTTCCGCCTGCCCGTTCTCTGTGCAGAATATAATGCGTGGAGGGGATGGGGTCCCCTGGGGTTCTCGGCCGCGTTTGCATTAAGCTCAGCGGACTCTGATACTTACCTAGCCTATGCCATTACTTTGGTTGCGCTTCGCGCTGGCTTGCTACTTCGTCGGGCTGATCTACGCCTTCTTCGCGCTCAGCCGCACCAGCGACCTTTTCAGCCGCATCGCGCTGCACGCCGCCAGCTTAGGCATGGTTTTCCACTTCGTTTCGCTGGTCGAGTTGTTTCTCTCCGATCACGTGGTCTGGGCCTCGGTGCATAACGGCGAGTCACTGCTGGCCTTCTTTTCGATGACCTTTTTCATGATCATCTACGCCATTTATCACACCACTTCGCCCGGCGTGGTTGTTTTCCCCATCGTCTTTTTCCTCACCTTTGTCGCGGCCCTCGACGAGCAACCCGTCCTGCAGACGTCTTTCGTGCAGCACAAGGGATGGCTGATCGCGCACATCATCCTCATCTTCACGGGATACGCCGCTCTGGTGCTGAGTTTCGGCGCCAGCCTTCTGTACCTTATACAGGAGCGCCGCCTTAAGGCTAAAAAACCCAGCAGCTTGATTTCCTTCTTGCCAGCGCTCGAAGTGATCGACCAGATTGGATATCGATCATTGCTGCTCGGCTTCCCTTTCATGACGCTCGGGCTGATTACCGGCTCCGTTGTGGCGATGTCAGCTTACGGCCATGTGGACTTTGAGGATCCGAAGATTTTGTTATCGATCTTGATGTGGGCCGTGTACATGGTGATGGTCGTTACCCGCTGGAACTCGGGATGGCGCGGTCGCCGCGCCGCCGTACTCGCGACGTTCGCGTTTGTGGCCGCTATCGTGGCCTGGGCGGCGAATTACTTTTCGACCATTCACAGGTTTACTGCCTCATGAGATATCAGCTTATTGGCGTAAATCACCGCAGCGCACCTCTCGAGGTACGCGAGCGGCTGGCGATTCCGGAGTCGCGCCTGGCCGATTCTTGCCGCGATCTCACTGCCCATCCCGGAATCGAAGAAGGTATGATCATTTCCACCTGTAACCGCGTGGAAGTGGTCACGCACACCAGCAACGGTTCGGCTGACCTGCGCGGCTTTCTGCACGAACATTTCCAGCTCAGGGCGGAGGACTTGGATCCGCACCTTTATGAATTCCGCGACAAAGATGCCGTGCGCCATGTCTTCCGCGTGGCTTCGAGCCTGGATTCTATGGTGGTCGGCGAAGCTCAGATTCTGGGCCAGGTAAAAGAGGCTTACGCAACGGCGCGCGCCGTAGGCTGCGTTCGCGGACAATTGGATCAGCTCTTCACCCGCGCCTTTGCGGTGGCAAAACGCGTGCGCAGCGAAACCGCCGTGGGAACGTCTTCAGTTTCCGTGGCCTCGGTTGCGGTGGAACTAGCCAAGAAGATTTTCGGATCTCTTCAGGGCAAGAACGTTTTCATCGTCGGCGCCGGGAAGATGAGCGAACTCGCCGCCCGCCACTTAATGGCGCACGGCTGCGCCTCCATCTTCGTGGCCAACCGCACTTACGACCGCGCTATCGGCTTGGCACAGAAGTTCAACGGCCAGGCCATTAAATTTGAGGATCTTTATAACTCCTGCGACAAAGCCGACATCGTTATTACGTCGACCGGAGCGCCTCACGCCATTTTCCGGCGCGAACACGGCGAACAGTTCCTCGCCCGCCGTAAGAACCGGCCGATGTTTTTTATCGACATTGCCGTCCCCCGCGACGTTTCGCCGGAGATGGCCAAGCTCGATGGCATCTTCGCCTACGACATCGACGATTTGCAGCAGGCCGTCAGCAGCCACGTTGCCGACCGCCGTCACGAAGCCGACCTTGCCGAAGCTATCATTGCAAGCGAACTCGAGCGTTTCGAAGCCCGCCTGCACACGCTCGATGTGGTTCCGACCATCGTGTCGTTGCAGGATCATCTGGAAACCATCCGCCAGGCGGAAATCGACCGTGTGCGCGGCCGCATGGGCGCCCTGACTCCAGAGCAGGAAATGGCGGTCGAAGCCCTGACCCGCGGCATCATCAACAAAGTCATGCACACCCCGATCACGACGCTGAAGACTGCTGCGCGAGAAGCGGAAGCGACGACGGTAATCGATGTTGTGCGGAGGCTATTTAATCTGCACGACAAAGAAAAAGGGCCAAAGTCGCACTCCGGGGATGAAGAGACGTCCTGCAAGAATGCGCAAGACTCAGGAGTGAAATCGCGCAGCGATGCCTAACCTCCGCATCGGCTCCCGCGGCTCGCAGCTTGCCCTCTGGCAAGCCAACCACATTTCAGCCCTGCTACGCGCTCGCGGCCACGAAGTTGAGATCGAAATTATTCACACCACCGGCGACAAAATCACCGGCGTCGCCCTCGCGATGGTCGGCACCAAGGGCATGTTCACGAAAGAGATTGAAGAAGCGCTCGCCGCCGGACGCGTCGATCTCGCCGTACACTCGTTGAAAGACCTGCCCACCGAACTCCCCCCTGGATTCGAAATCGCCGCGATCACGGAACGGCAAGATCCGCGTGACGCCTTCTGCTCGCGACTCTATTCGAAAGTCGAAGATCTACCCCGGGGGGCGCGGGTAGGCACCTCCAGCTTGCGACGTCAGGCACAGCTGAAAGCCGTCCGCCCCGATCTCGACATTCATCCCCTGCGCGGCAACGTAGATACACGCCTGCGCAAACTCGAACAGGGAGAATACGACGCCATCATTCTCGCTTCTGCGGGCCTGAAGCGCTTGGGCAAGACAGAATTGATCAAACAGATCATCTCCGCGGAGATCATGTGCCCCGCAGCCGGGCAGGGAGCGCTCGGCATCGAGATCCGCGAAGGCGATTCGGCCACGCGCGGGCAACTCGCATTCCTGAACGATCCCGCAGCCCGCGCCGCAACTACCTGCGAGCGGGCGTTGCTCAACCGTCTCGGCGGAGGCTGCCAGGTTCCCATCGGCGCCTTCGCAGAGATTCGCAACGGCGAACTGCATCTCGATGGCATCGTCGCAGATCCCGATGGCTTGAGGCTGCTGCGCGAGTCCCGTGACGGCAACCTCGATGATCCCGAGCAACTCGGCAACGCAGTCGGCGAGACTCTGCTTAACCGCGGCGGCGACGAGATTCTCGAAGCCGTCTATGGCCGCGGCCTGGCCGTCCCGCCGCAACCATGATTGCCTATAATTAGCTGGCATGAAGAGCGCCAGCGTTCTCCTGCAACTTCTAGGCGGCACCGAGGGTTCGCATGCTCTTCGGCGCTGGATCAACCTTTGGCCGCCTTTTCTGGGTATGGGCATTCGCATCCGGCGCATCGCGCCTGACATGAAGGCCGTCGACGTCGAAATGAAGCTGCGCTTTTGGAACGCGAACTACGTCGGCACGCACTTCGGCGGATCGCTCTTTGCGATGACCGATCCGTTCTATATGCTGATGCTGATCCCGAACCTGGGCCGCGATTACATCGTTTGGGACAAGGCTGCAACCATCAGGTACAAGAAACCGGGCAGAGGAATTGTGCGCGCGGAGTTTCGTCTTTCCGATAGCCAGGTCGACGACATTCGCGAGAAACTGAAGACGTTGCCGAAGTATGAGCCCGTGTTTTCGGTGGAAGTGAAGGATGAAGCAGGCGTTGTGATTGCCGAGGTCGAGAAGGTGCTTCACATCCGAAAGAAACCAGCAGCCGAGCCGTCGGGACAATAGGAAGCGAATCCATCGTGTATATTCCCGAATACTTCCGTATGCGCGATCATGAAGACGCCATAAAGTTCATGCGTGCGAATCCCTTCGCCATCCTGATCTCATCCACCGAGTCCGGACCTTTCGCTACGCACCTGCCTATCTTCGTACGCTCTGGAAAAGGCGATAAGAAAGTCGTCCTCCGCGGCCACGTGGCTAAGGCTAATCCGCATTGGCGTTATCTCGAACAGCAGCCGCAGTGTCTGACCATTTTTCACGGTCCCCACTCTTATATCTCCCCCACAAACTACACCGTGCGCGAAAGCGTCCCTACCTGGAACTACGGCGCGGTGCATCTCTACGGGAACGCGCAGGTGTTCTCGTCGCCGGAAGCGCTGCAGGGCGTTCTGCATGAACTGATCCAAACCTTCGAGCCCGGGTATGCCTCGCAATGGGCCAGCCTCAACGAGGCTTACCGCGAGCGCATGCTTCGACAGATTGTTGGCTTTGAGATCGAGGTCACGAAGATAGAGGCGAAGTTCAAACTCGGACAGAACCGTGGTCCTGATGATCAGCAGAACATGATCGAAGCTTTGGAGAAGGCCGACGACACGGCCGTTTCTGGTGTTGCTCGCCTGATGAAGGAGCAGAAACTTGGGCGGAACGTGAACGCTAAGGACGATCAATGAAGTCGCAGCCCGTTCCCATTTCCCAAGTGCGGCGCCCGCTCTCCGGCGTGCGCGTGCTAGTAGGCCGGGCCCGGCACCAGGCCAGCGCGCTCTCGAGTGAATTACGCAAGCTGGGTGCGACAGTGCTCGAAATTCCGTTCATCGAAATTCGCCAGCCGCGCAGCTTCAAGCCTCTGGATTCCGCATTGACGAATCTTGATGGCTACGACTGGCTCATCCTCACGAGTGTGAACGGGGTTGAAGCATTGTGGGAACGGTTAGCCAAGCTCAAAATGCGGAAGGCTGGGCTCAAACACCTAAACATCGCGGCCATCGGCCCGGCTACCAAGAAGGCCATCGAACAGCGCGGCATCGAAGTGGATGTCGTTCCTAAGGAATACGTGGCAGAGTCTGTAGTGCGCAGCCTGCGACGACGGGTGAAGGGAAAGCACGTGCTGCTGGTGCGCGCCAAAATTGCCCGGGACCTGATTCCACGCGAGTTGCGCAAGGCTGGGGCGCATGTGGATGTCGTGGAGGCTTACGAAACAATTGTTCCGATCTCGTCGCGTCCGCGCTTGCGCAGCTTGCTGGGAGATCCGCGGCGGCGTCCGCACGTGGTTACGTTTACGAGTTCTTCGACCGTACGCAACTTTGTGACTTTGCTGGGCCCGCGAAACGCGAAGCTTCACGGGATACGACTAGCCTCTATCGGGCCAGTCACTTCCGCAACTCTGCGAGAACTTGGCATGCGCGCCGACATTGAGGCCAAAGAGTTCACCATCCCCGGGCTAGTTGAGGCCATTGTGCGTGCGATACCGGAGATGTAATCGGCTTATTCGGTCAGCGAGCAGCTGCAATCGGCCGGGACGACGTGGGCCAATAGGAAATCTGCGACGCGTTGGTAGGCGTCAATCTGATTCTCCACGCGGGCGAAGCCGTGGCCCTCGTTCTCGTAAATTTTGTAGTCAACCGTGCCACCGCGCTTCTTGATGGCGTCGACTACCTGCTGTGTCTCTGATTTCGGGCAACGTGGATCGTGGCCTCCCGCTAGCAACAGCAACGGCGCCTTGATCCGATCGATGAAGTTGATGGGCGAGCGGTCTTCATACAGCACTTTGTTCTTTGCTACGTCGCCCATGGTCGCCAGATCAGATTGCTGCAGCACCGGATCTTCGTTCTCGATCTCTGTGAACCAGTTGACGAAGGGAACGATGGGAACACCCGCGGCCCAAACCTCCGGTGCTTTCGTCACCGCCATCATGCTGAGATAGCCACCATAGCTTCCACCCATGACGGCGATCTTTTTCGGATCAAGATGGCCAGTCTGCTTGATCCAGTCGACTCCGGCGAGCACGTCCTGCAAATCACCGCCGCCCATGTCAAACAAATTCGCCTGCTGGAATTCTTTTCCGTAGCCCGTCGAGCCGCGATAGTTGGGGGCGAGAACCATATATCCCTGATTTGCTGCGTATTGAATGAAGCGGTTGAACGAGTTCATTGTCTGCGCAGTCGGTCCGCCGTGGATGTAAACGATGGCTGCGTTCTGCCCGTTGCGCGCCATGTTGAAGGGCACATAGAGAAACGCAGAAATGGTCCACTTACCGTCGCGGCTTGGATAGCGCACCAGATAAGGCTCAACCATATCCTCGGAACGCACACCGGCAACAAGTGAATGGGTGACTTGATGCGACTTCCCGGTTGCCAGCGTATACACCCAGAGATCGCCGGGTGCGGTGGGACCGTTGTGATAGTAGAGCAGGCGCTGGCCGTCTTTTGTAAAAGCAGAATGGCCGCCGGTAGGTTCGTTCACTCCCTTCGCAATCGGTAACACGCTGGATTTACCCGTCGCCAGATCCTGCAGGTAAATGTCTTCATTGCCGTCGACGTTTGCGCTGAAGGTGATGTGCTTGCCGTCGGGTGAGAATTCGCCACCTCGGATTTCCCATTTGTCATGAGTTAGCCATGAGATCTTCTTGGTCGCAATCTCCAGCATGCCAATGTTTTCGTAGCCGTTGGCCGCGTTCGAGGTGAACAGAACGTGCTTGCCGTCGGGAGAAATGTCGTCACTGGAATAGCGCTGCTCGCCCTCGTGCGGTGTGAGCAGTGTGCTCTTGCCCGTCGCAACCTCAGCGCTGAAGATGTTTGAATCGGTACCCTTGGCCTGCTCCTGCGTGTAAACAATGTATTTGCCGTCCTTCGACCAGATGGGATTGAAATTTCCCTTGTCCTGCGGCGTCCCGGTGGTGATGTGTTTCACCTCGCGCATGACCGTGTCGTAGACATCGATTTCGTGAGCGGCTGATGTCTTTGGTTTGACCAAGTATGCCAGATAGCGGCTGTCGGGCGACCACGTTGGATCGGTTTCGGCGATCTCGCGCGTGCTCGTCAGATTAACAACTTTGCCAGTCTTGGGCGAGACCAAAAAAACGTCCCACTGTTCGTCCCCGTCGTAATCAGATTGATACGCGATCCACTTGCCATCGGGTGACCACGCTGGTGAGGACTGGCGCTGATCGCTGACCGTGAGTTGCACTGGCCAACCGCCTTCGGCAGGGACGAGCCACAGATTGTTGCGTCCGCTCATATTCGAAATGAAGGCGATGCTTTTGCCGTCGGGTGACCACGTGGGTCGGCCCACCTGGCGCGTCATGTAAAGCTTCTCGATGGTCAGGCTGCGCGGCTCAACCTCCGCGTTGGGCTTGGACGCAATCTGCTTGGGATCGGTGACGGCCTTGGGCGTGGGAAGAGTCTGGGCGGCGATGGTCTCGGCAAGAACTGTGCTCATAAATATGACGATAGCAAATGAGATCGAAATGCGCATGGGGTTGGCCTTCGGAGCAAGTGGAGAAGAGAAAGTTTATCAGAACGCGCAGTGTTCGAAAGCAGCTCGATTACGACCGTGGTTACGCTTTAGCATTCTTGTGCATGTCGACCGTGCTCCAGGTCTTGTCGGCGGCGTGGCAGAGGTTTTCGAGCGAACAGTCGACACACTTGGGCTTGCGCGCGATGCAGAGCGTGCGGCCGTGCCATATGATCTGGTGGGAAAAAAGAATCCACTTCTCGCGCGGGATGATGCGCATCAAGTCCCGCTCGATCTTCTGCGGGTCATTGTTCGTAGTCAGCTCCAGGCGCCGCGAGATGCGGTGGACATGAGTATCGACGACCACGCCTTCAGCTTTCTTGAACCACGTGCCCAGCACGACGTTGGCTGTCTTGCGTGCGACGCCTGGAAGAGTGAGGAGCTTTTCCATGTCATCGGGTACTTGGCCTTCATAGTCAGCGACGATCTTTTTCGCGGCGCCGACGACCGACTTAGACTTGTTGCGGAAAAAGCCGGTGGAACGCACGTCGGGCTGGAGCTGCTCGGGCGTGACTGCGGCAAAGGCTTGCACTGTGGGATATTTTCGGAACAGCTCCGGGGTAACGCGGTTGACGTTGGCGTCCGTGGATTGAGCGGAAAGGATGGTCGCGACCAAGAGCTCCCACGCGCTTGAGTGGGTGAGCGCACAAGTAACTTCGGGATAGAGCTGGTCGAGTCGCTTCAGGATCTCGGCAATGCGGTCGGGGGCGAGGGGATTGTAAGCGGGTGTGCCCGTTTTCTTTTGGCCCCTCAGCGCTGCCGCCGGAGCTGCACTCCGAGGACGGGCAGGAGTGCTCGTTCTCACACGAACGCCTTCCTGGCGGCCGGTGCGGGCGGGTTGGCGGGGCGTGCGTCCGCGGGGCATGAGGGCAACATCTTAGCAGAGACCTCGGTAACCACGCCGATGATTGACTCGACCGATATCCCTCGGTAGTCTGGAGTTCACACACTCTCTTCAAAAGTTATGGCCGTAAGTTCCATTCAGCTCGGGCAGGTCTGGCGCAGCGACGCCGATGGACAGGACTATCTGGTCACCAAGGTCTACAACGAGGTGTTCAGTCAGTATGCGATGCTCAGGCCGGCGGGAATCGCCGCGCCGGATGCACCGACGGTGCGCGTCAAAGTGACCAAGACCCCACAAGGCGCGGCGCTTCCCGGCTACACTTTTACTCAGGACGGCTCGTTCTAGGTACGGCATTTCCACTCCTGATTTCCGTTACACTAAAACCCAGTTCTCACTACTCAGTTTCCAGTTCTTAGCCTGACAGCCAAGGGTTTACTGAGAACCGAGAACTGAGAACTTTTTCCCAATGACTGAAAAACTTCTAACTGTGATTTTTGCATTCATCAGTTCGGTGATGAGCGTGACCGGATACGCCGGCGTCGCGCTGTTGATGGCGATCGAATCAGCATGCATCCCGCTGCCTTCGGAGCTGATCATGCCGTTTGCAGGCTATCTCGTCTTTACCGGCACCTTCAAGCTGCTCTGGGTCGCGACTGCGGGGGCGCTCGGCTGCAATCTGGGCTCTCTGGTAGCGTATGAGATCGGCTGTTATGGCGGGCGTCCTCTCGTGGAGCGTTACGGTCATTGGATCCTGATGACGCGCCGCGAGCTCGACTGGGCCGATCGCTTCTTTGCCCGCTGGGGATATCTGGCGGTGTTCATCGCGCGCCTGCTGCCGGTGATTCGCACCTTCATTGCGCTGCCGGCCGGGGTGGCACGCATGCCGCGAGGACGATTTCACCTCTACACATTTCTGGGATCGTGGCCGTGGTGCCTGGGGTTGGCGTATCTCGGCATGAAGCTGGGCCAGAACTGGCGCGAACTGGGGAAGTATTTTCACAAGTTCGATGCGGTGATTGGAGCTGCGCTGGTGGCGGGCGCGGCTTGGTTTGTCTGGACTCACTGGCAGAACCGGATTAGCGGACGAACGTCGACGTCTACTCAATGAGGCTCGCTACATCTTGGTCGGTTGGAATCTTCCAGTAGCAAAGGTAGAATAAAAGCATGTCCCCCGAACTAAATTTCGGCCCCTACGTCGACGCCGAGAACGGCAAGAAGGTAGTGAAGGATCTGACCTTCGGCAATCCCACGCCGGAGGGTCTGGTGCTGACCACGCTCGATTCAGCCGTCAACTGGATGCGCAAGGGCTCGATCTGGCCGATGACGTTTGGCTTGGCCTGTTGCGCGATCGAGATGATGTCGATGGGCGCGGCTCGCTTTGATATTGCGCGTTTCGGGGCGGAGGTGTTTCGACCTTCGCCGCGGCAGAGTGATCTCATGATCATTGCCGGTCGCGTCTCGAACAAGATGGCGCCAGTGATCCGGCAATTGTGGGAGCAGATGCCGGAACCGAAGTGGGTGATTTCCATGGGAGCCTGTGCCACCTCGGGCGGCGTGTTCCAGAACTACGCGCTGGTGCAGAGCGTCAACCAGGTGATCCCCGTCGACATTTATGTTCCGGGATGTCCGCCTCGTCCCGAGCAGCTGATCTACGCCATTACTCTGCTGCAGGAAAAAATCCAGAACGAGCGCGGGACCATCAAGAAGGCCCTGAATCTGACCTAACGCCCGCTTTCCGCTGTGCATTTCCCTGCATCTTCCTTTTCAGGAAGTGATCTCCGTCACCCTCACGATTGATTTTTATCACTGCCCTTGGTCCCCGCATCTTAGACAATGTCGTCAGGGGCTTAGGCAAGAACTCTGGCTGGCTGCTCGTAACTGGCGACCAGAGAACGACTTGGAGGAAATGGACCAAATTGGGACAGGCCCCGCTGTGGAAACGAAACCATTCTCCTGCAGCATGAATCTAATCGTTTGAGTGGTTGCGTGTTGAGACTAGCCAGGCACAGGGGCAGCACACTCAGAACAACCCAGGTAAACTAAACCCTAGGGTGTGGAAGGTGCTCCATGGTAGCAAAACTGATTGATGTATTTTTCGGCTGCCGGCACTCTCGTTACAGCTTTCCAGTAACTATTCGCGGAGCGGCTCGCCGGCCTCAAGCCGCCGCATTGACTGGAACCTACGTAGCCTGCCTCGATTGTGGAAGGGAATTCCCCTACGACTGGCAGGAGATGAAGGTGATCACCTCATCAGCCGAGCGGCGTGAGTACGTGGCCACGCTGGCTACGAAACAAGCCGCATAAGGGTCTCTAACGCGCCGGAACGGTTGCCGCGGTCCTCTTCTCCATCGCTACAAACTCGCGCTCTTCATATCCCGTGTAAATCTGTCGCGGCCGGGTGATCTTCTGCTCTGCATCCGTGACCAGTTCCTGCCACTGCGCCAGCCATCCTGCCGTTCGTGGAATGGCGAACAGCACAGTGAACATTTCGGGCGGGAATCCCATGGCCTGGTACATGATCCCGGAATAAAAATCGACGTTGGGATAAAGTTTCCGCTTCACGAAATACTCGTCTTCGAGAGCGATGCGTTCCAGCTCAAGGGCGATGTCGAGTTTCTGGTTGCGTCCCGTGACTTCGAAAACCTGCTCCGCGGTCCATTTAATGATCTTCGCTCGGGGATCATAATTCTTATAAACCCGGTGTCCGAACCCCATCAGCTTGCCGTGACCATCCTTCACCCGCTTGATGTAGGCTGGCACGTTTTCTTTCGAGCCGATCTCATCGAGCATCTTCAGGACTTCTTCATTGGCCCCGCCGTGCAACGGTCCGGCCAGAGCCGACGCAGCCGACGCCATCGACAGGTAGGGATCGGTTTGGGCGCTGCCCACGGTGCGCATCGCGCTGGTACCGCAATTCTGTTCATGATCCGCATGGAGGATAAACAGAATGTCGAGTGCGCGCGAAATGACCGGGTTGGCCACATACTTCGGCTCGACCATTTTCCACAACATATTCATGAAGTTCTCGGTGTAGCTCAAGTCGTTGTCCGGATATACGTAAGGAAATCCCACGTTGTGCCGGTATGACATGCCGGCGATCGAGGGCGCCTTGCCGATAAGGCGCTTGATCTGCAGCATGCGGTTTTCCGCATCGTGCACTTGCCGGGCTTCCGGATACACGCTGGAGAGCGTCGCTATCGTGCTCACAAACATCACCATGGGATGCGAGTCGTAGCGAAAACCCTCCATAAACTTCTTCGTGGTCTCGTGCAGCATGGTGTGGTGCGTGATGTCATGCACCCAGTTCTTGAGTTCCGTCTGGGTGGGCAATTCGCCAAACAGAAGCAGATAGGCGACTTCCAGGAAGGTGCAGCGCTCAGCCAGCACCTCAATCGGGTATCCGCGATAGCGCAGAATTCCCCGGTCACCATCAATATAGGTAATACTGCTACGGCACGATGCCGTATTCATGAAGGCCGGATCATAGGTCATCAGTCCAAAATCTTCCGGATCCGTCTTAATCTGCCGCAGGCTCATCGCCCGAATGGTGCCGTCTTCGATGGGGACGGTATAGGTCTGACCCGTGCGGTTGTCCGTGATCGTGAGTGTCTTCTCCGGCATGAAGGGGCTGCTCCTTTGCACCTAGACTAGCGTAGTTTAGCTTATTTCGTTTCCGCAACCACCCGCTGTGACGGAGGTCACACCCCTTGGTTTGAGCCATACATCGCTTCCGGGCTGGCCCAGTTACCCGATTGCGCTGTCGTGCCGCACAAAAAAAACGGCGGCCGCCGGCCGCCGGTTTGATACTTCTTGGCTCGTTCCACGGTTAGTTCGAGGAATCATCCCGCCGCTTCAAGGTTGGACGATCATCATCGGTCTGTCCGTTCCCATTGCCATCGCTGCTCGACGTACGCCGCAAGCTGGGCTTGTTGGCATCTTTTTGATCGAGCACCTTATGGCGATTTTCGATCGACGCTAACCGCGCTTTGACCTCATCGAATTCCGATGTAGTCACAATGTACTCGGCCTTGGAGGGTAGTATTTTACGAATTTCTTCCTGGGTCTTCTCAATGCGATCTGGAGTCTGCGGGTGCGTATCGAATGCCTTGGAGAGCGTTCCGGGTTTCTTCTTCTCCATTGCCTGAATCTTTTCGAAGAAAGAAACAAATGCCGAGGGGTCGTAGCCCGCGCGGTACATGTACTGCACCCCGAGGTAGTCGGCCTGGGCCTCGAAGGTCCGGGAGAACTTCAGAAAGGTCATGGGAATTGCAAGCCCAGAGGCCTCGTACGCTCCGTAGCCGATTGCACCGCCAATGAAGATCAACGGAATCGATGCCATCTGCAGTAGCTGCGCCCGCGTCATTTCTCGCCCGTAGTGGCACGCCGAAACGTGCGCGATTTCATGTGCCATCACGCCCGCCATTTCGGCCTCTTCGTCGGCCGCCAGGATCAGCCCTGAGTTTACGTAAAAGAATCCGCCGGGAAGCGCCATGGCGTTCACTACGTCGGAGTCGATCACCTTGATGGTGAACGGCACCTGCGCGTCCGAGTTGCGCACGATGTTCTGTCCGATCCGGTTCACATACTCGGTGACCACCGGATCGTTCACCAGTTTGACCTGGGATTCGATCATCTGAGAGTATCTGCGACCGTCCGCGACCTGCCGCTCTATCGAGTACCAATTACCCACACCGCGCCCGCAACCCACGTTGCGGTTCCCCACTGCATCCACGTCGGCCTCACCGCCGTCGTGCTTAATCTGGCTATCATCCTGCGTGGGAAGCGCAGCCGGTGCCTGCTTCGGCGCGTTCTGCACCTCACCCGATTTGGGCTGGCCTTGGTCAGGATCTGAAGCTGGAGGTTGTGTCTGAGTCGGAGTCTGACTGGGAGTTTGTGTCTGCGCTAACGTCCAGGACCCCGCGCTGAACGCCGCCAACGCCACCGAGATTGCCAACCAACGCAGTTTCATGGGGAACTCCTTTACGCGCGGCATACTCTTGCGAGCATTATACGCCCGGTCCGAAACACACAGCCCCCAATTTTTCCTCCCATTTAGACGCGGCCGCGACGGCTCGGGTTATCCGGAATCTGGCCCTCCCGAACTTGTACGGATTCTGGTGAGACAATTGGCCGCCCCTTGAGGATTCTTCTGCCCAGTCGTAACATAGCGCCTTCTTGGTTTGCGTTCCCCAGGGGGTGCCTTTGCTCGACCGTCGCCACTTTCTCACAACTGCTGCCACCGGACTCGCTGCAACCCTGGCGTTCCGCGGAAAACTCATCGCCCAACTCGATAAGGCTCCGTCCACCCTTCCCGATCCGGCTCTCTTTGACAAGAACGAAGACGCCTATTGGGCCGAGATCCGGCGCCAGTTCCTGATCCCCGAAGACGAGATCTACCTCAACAACGGAACCGTCGGCTCCAGCCCGGCGCCCGTGCTGCGCGCTGTTTTCGACGGCTATGCCACCACCGAGCGCATGGACCAGCAGGATCCGGAGGATTACCCGATCTGGGGATACGCCGCGTGGAATGAGTTTCGCGACCCTTTGGCCGCTTTCGTCGGGTGCCATCGCGATGAGATCGCCCTGCTCCGCAATGCCACTGAAGCTAATAGCTACATTGCCAACGGAATCGATCTGAAGCCAGGCGACGAAGTCCTGATGACCGACCAGGAGCATCCCGGCGGCATGCACCCCTGGGACCTTAAGGCCAAGCGTTATGGGATAGTGGTGAAGAAGGTCAAGCTACCCCTCCCTGTGAAAGATGCGGCCCAGGTTCTCAATCTCTTCAACGAGGCCATCACTCCGCGCACGCGCGTCATCTTCTTCAGCCACATCACCACATTCTCTGGAGTCGTACTACCTGCGAAAGAGCTCTGTGCGCTCGCCCGGTCGAAAGGCATCCTCTCGGCCGTCGACGGAGCCCATGTGCCCGGCATGATGCGGTTGAACGTGCAGGACCTCGGCTGCGACATGTACTCTTCGAGCCCGCACAAGTGGCTGCAAGCGCCTAAAGGCTCTGGCTTCCTTTACGTGCGCGATGAGGTCATCGACCGGCTCTGGAACACGATCGTCACGGAAGGCTGGGACGATCCCAAGCTACGCGCGGAACGCTTCCAGCGTATCGGCAGTTCCAATGTGCCGGCTCTGTGGGGGCTCCGGGCCTCCATCAAACTGGCCAACGATATCGGCTTAGACCGCATTGAGAGGCGCCACCGCGAGCTTGCCGATTACACTCTCGAGGAAATGAAAAAGCGCGGCGCCGAATCCTGGACCTCGCCGGATCCCGCCCTGCGCTGCGCCATCGTCACGGTTAACGTCCCACCAGTTCCGCGCATGGATTTAGAAATATGGATGTGGAGGACATACAAAATCCGGATTCGCGGCGGCGACCCAAATAAGCTGCGCTTGTCGACCCCATACTATCTGCAGAAGGAGGACATCGACCGGTTTCTCGAGAAGTTTGACGAGTACAAGCAGGAAAAGAAGCTGGCTTAATGACGTAACCTCCGTGGCTAAGCAATTTGGCAACGATAATTTGCCCTCGTCGTCGAGGGCTAGTCGTAATACTCCAAACCCAAGTGCGTGATCAGTTCCTCGCCTTTCAAATGCCGCAGCGTGTTCTTCAGCTTCATCAACTGAATGAACAGGTCATGCTCGGGATACAGCCCCGGCGCGGTCATCGGCGACTTAAAGTAAAAGCTTAACCATTCCTGAATTCCGATTCCCTTCAGCGCCGAGCAGCGCTTTGCCAAGTCGACCAGCAGCACCAGGTCGAGCACAATCGGCGCCGCCAGAATCGAGTCGCGGCACAGGAAGTCCACTTTGATCTGCATGGGATAGCCCAGCCAGCCAAAGATATCTATGTTGTCCCAACCCTCTTTATTATCACCGCGTGGCGGATAATAGTTAATACGTACCTTATGGAAAATATTGCCGTACAGCTCGGGGTAAAGCGCGGGCTGCAGAATGTGCTCCAGCACGCCCAGCTTTGATTCCTCCTTGGTCTTGAAAGACCCAGGATCATCCAGCACTTCCCCGTCGCGATTGCCCAGGATGTTGGTCGAGTACCATCCGCTCAGCCCAAGCAACCGCGCCTTGAACGCTGGCGCCAGAACCGTCTTCATCAGGGTCTGCCCGGTCTTGAAATCTTTTCCGCAGATCGGCGCTTCGTTCTGCCGCGAGAGTTCGAGCATGACCGGCAAATCTACCGTCAGATTCGGTGCTCCATTGGCGAAGGGCACGCCCTCCATCAACGATGCGTAGGCGTATATCATCGAGGGCGCAATCATCTCATCGTTCTCGCGAAGCGCCTTCTCGAATGACTTTACGGACTGATGGGCCGCCGTCGCCTCAATGTAGGACTCCGTGGAACCGCACCACATCGTGATCAGCCGGCTCGCTCCGCTGGTTTTCTTGAAGTCGCGGATGTCGTCGCGCAACTGCTCGGCGAGATCCATCTTCGTCTTGCCCTTCTTCACATTCGGCCCGTCGATCTTCTTCACGTAGTTGTGATCGAACACCGCTGCACGCGGCGTCACCGTCGAAAGAAACGGCTTCAACTGGTCGAGCAACCTCTGGTCGAGCACGCCCGCATTCGACGCCGCTTCATACATGTTGTCTTCGAAAATGTCCCAGCCGGTGAAGACCAGGTCGTCAAGCCCAGCCAGTGGCACGAACTCCTTGATCTTCGGCGAGCGTCCGTCGGTGCGCTTGCCGAGCCGCACTGTGCCCATCTGCGTAAGCGACCCAATCGGTTTCGCCAGGCCCTTGCGAATCGCCTCCACGCCCGCGACAAATGTCGTCGCCACCGCCCCCATGCCAGGGATCATCACCCCCAACTTGCCTTTCGCTGGTTGGATCGTGCCGTTATGCCGGGAACTGCCACGCACCTTCCCTTCGGACCTTGCGTCGCTTTTCACTTCTACGCGGGGTGCCTTCGTTGCCCTCTTCGCGGACTTATTCCGTGTCGCCATGTTTTTGGACGCTTCCTCAGTAAGAATCTGTATGGATGTGCAAACCCAGTATGTTCTCGCATCGGGTGGGGGTTTTGCAAACCGCCGCAGCCAAAGGCGCAGAAAATCGCTTTAACGGGGCGGCAGCACCATCAAGCGGTGAGCGCGTATTCGATCAGCCAAATGAATATTTTGCGTTGGACTCCAGCGCGAACTTCCCGCATAGTAAAAACACTTCGCAGACCATCTCTGTAGCCGGTGCCGCGAAGCTGATGCTTGCATGCCAGCCTTGCCGCGGCATTGCAATTCTCCTGACCCTGTTGTTCTCCACTTCAATCTGAGCCCACGCCATTCGGCCTCGCGCCGGTAGTGTGCTCTTCAGACTACAAATAAAAACAGGAGATCCCATGAACTCGATTCGTAGATTCGTCTACGCCGCGGTTTTGGTCTTGAGCGCCCTGAACTTCACACCCAGCCTCGCCTCCGCTCAGGATGCGGCGGGAACGTTCACCTTGACGCACGAAGTGCGCTGGCAGAACGCTGTCGTGCCGGCGGGAAAATATCGATTCACAGTCGCAGCCAGCGGGCCCGCGGAAATGCTCACCCTCCGCAAGGTTGATGGCAGCGCAGCAGGCTTCATGCTGTTGGTTACCGACACCGAGAACTCGCAGCCATCGGACGATAGCCGGCTGGTTGTAGTCTCCAGGCCGGGCGGAAGCTTTGTTAGCACGATGCAGCTTCCTGAGTTCGGGCTGACACTGCACTTCGCGGTGCCGTCGGAACCCCGAGAAGTGGCGCAAGCGGTCGCAACCTCGACTCCATCCGCCGCCCGCTAGCTCATCTGCTGCCAAGCCCGAGAGTGGGTAAACCGATCCACTCTCGGGCTTTTGTGATTGCCCCTGGGCAGCGTTCTGTGCGCCGCAACCATCGCGCGTTTGCCCCCCTCCCTCAGGTCAGTTTCGGCGCGGGCGAGTTCCCTCTTACCTCATCACTCAGCACAATCGCCTCGGCAATTTCCTTCATCGCCTTGCGTTTCTGCCGGCTCTGGCGCTGCAATGTCAGATAAGCCTGCTCCTCGCTTAATCCAAGATCGCGCTGCAGGATTCCCTTGGCGCGCTCCACCACTTTGCGGGTCTGCAATTGTTCCGAAAGGTTGGAGTTCGCATCTTCTAGCCTGGCCATCTCAATCTCCGCGCCCACCAGGAACCCGATCGTTGAGATCAAACGGATTTCCCGACGGCGGTAAACATGGTGCTGACGATGCTGTAGGTTGATCACTCCCATCACCCGCCCGCGACACATCAAAGGCACGGACAAAAATGCTTCGTAGGTATCTTCGGGAAGCTCGTGGAAAAACTGGAAGCGCGGATCCTCTGCTGCCTTTTCCGAAACCGCCACCGGCTCCTGATGTTCCGCCACCCACCCCGTAATGCCCTGCCCCACGCGGAGCTTCAGGCGATCGACAACTTCGGGATGAGGGTTCTTCGAGGCGCGCAGAACCAGTTCGTCTCCCTCCAGCACATAAATCAGGCAGGAGTCGCACTTCACCAGGGCAGAAGCGAAATCGACCACACGAGTCAATACTTCGTGGAAACCGTCCGCCGTTGCCAGCCGGACGCCAATCTCGTGCAGCAAATCAACATGTGAGTCCTCGACTGATAGTAAGGGGTCCATGAACAAGAGTATGGGCTCTTCTCGCGCTGTGTCTAATTCCAAATTTCAATGACTCTCATAAAGGATTTCCCGCGCGATTGTTACGACTTCTTAACATCTTTTCAGGAAGTTCTGCATCGGCTGAGCGAATTCTCGACGCAGTGAATGAACCGCCGCCGCGTTCGCCGGAATCCAATCGTTTGTGTTACAAACTTTGCGGACCTACTCCCATGCCTGACAAGATCGCCCTCATTACTGGTTCCTCCAGCGGTTTCGGCTTGCTCACCTCGATCGAACTGGCCAAGGCCGGATTCCGGGTCGTCGCGACCATGCGTGACCTCGGCCGCCGCGATCGCCTTGATCAGGCCGCAGCTGCCGCAAGCGTTACAGGCCGACTCGATATTCGTTCGCTCGACGTCACCAACTTCGATGCTCTCCCCGCGTTCGTTGACGCCGTTGTTCGCGACCACGGCCGCCTGGACGTTCTGGTTAACAACGCCGGATTCGCCGTCGCCGGATTTGCCGAAGACATCAAACTGGAAGAACTCCGGCGCCAGTTCGAGACCAATTTCTTCGGCACGGTCGCCATGACCAAAGCTGTGCTGCCCACGATGCGCCGCCAGCGCTCGGGACACATCATCATGGTCTCGTCCGTCGGCGGACTGCTCGGCTCCGTCTCGCTCAGCAGCTATTCGGCGTCCAAGCATGCCCTCGAAGGCTGGAGCGAATCGTTGCGCCTCGAAGTCAACGCACTTGGCATCAAGGTCGTGCTGGTCGAGCCCGGAGCTTACCTCACCGACATCTGGACGCGCGGCGCGGTGATGGGAGAGAAAGCAACGCAGGAGACTTCTCCAAATATCCAGCGCATCCTGCGCATGCGCGATCGCATTCGGGCCCTTCCGAAACGCGATCCCATCGAAGTGGCGAGACTGATCACATCCATCGCAAAAGACCCCAATCCCAAGCTGCGCTACCTGGTGGGCCGCGACGCCAAGATCCAGCTCGCGATGAAGCGCATACTGCCCTGGAAAAGGTTCGAAAAGGTAATCGCGAATTTCCTGAAGATCGACGGCTAGTACCGAGTACCCAGTTTCGAGTGCCTCGGCGCGCACCGGGTTCAAAACTCCGTTCTTGATTTGCCCGGTACTGGGCCATGGGCACCTGATCCTACTTTTCGAGATCCACCGTCTTCACCGGCAAATCCCAATGCCCGTCGAGAATCTCAAACCGTCGCTGCTCTTCGCGCTGGAAGGTCTCTTGATCGGGATACATCTGCTTCTGCAGCGCGGCTTCATCGAACGGCTCGTTGGCCACGGTAGCATTCTTGAACACGATGGTCACACGGAAGTCCCAACGCCCGTCTTCTGTCGTGTGGTAGCGTGGCTGATCCATCCAGACCTTCGCGATCCTCCCCATCTCCATCTCCTTCTTGAGCACGGGGTAGTGATTCTTCTTGAACAGCTTCAAAAACTCGTCCGCATGACCCCACTTGGCTTTGTAGTAATACTCCACCACGAAGGGCCTGTCGGGATTAGGGGAGACAGATTGAGCCTGGAAGGCGACGGGTAATGTGACAGTGACACACAGCAGCAACGCGAGAATGCGGAATATGCGAATCACAGGGTCCTCCTTGGAATACCAGCTTGTACACTAACAGGACGCCGAAGAAAAGCGGTCGGAGGAGGAAGACGCTGGTGGAAAGCGACGAGCAGCAGATTGTCAAGTTGTTCGAAGACGGAGACCGCGCTCTGATTGCCGCCGACCTCGCCGAACTGTCACGTATCTTCGCCGACGACTACGTTCAATACGACGAAACCGGAAGAACGTCTACCAAGAGAGACGTGCTGAACAATCTAAAGTCCGGCGCGATTCGATACGTTTCGATGATCTCTACCGGCCGCCACATTCGTCTGCTCAGCAGAGAAACTGCCGTCGTCCATGGCTCCGAAGAAGATGAAATCGAGCAAACTGGCAAGCGCCGCTCCATCCGCTACATTTACATGGACGCGGTGGTGAAGCGGGATGGCGAGTGGCAGATTGTGGCGTCACAATTGGCCAGGCCGCTCGAGATTCGGTGACGTCTTGCCTAAGCGAATGCTAAAGTTCGCGCTCGCAGAATTGACCCGCGAAGGGAAAACTAGACATCTGCGGTCTTTCTGTTGAGAATGTGTGGCTGTCGAGTTTATCGGTCACAAAGTCTCCGGAGGAACACACCCTTGCGCACGACTACCCTCGCCTTTTTGGTTACCTGTCTTATTACTCCAGTATTCGCGCAGAAACACCCAGCCAAGCAAAATGCTGATTCCACCCAGAAGCAAGCGGCCCAGCAGACCACGACGGCGTCCGCGCCAGTCGGGGAAGACAAGGAAGAGGGCGAGGACAAGAACCCGTGGAAGGGGATGCAGTATCGCTTGGTCGGTCCGTTTAGGGGCGGCCGCGTGGTCGCGGTGGCAGGCGTGGTCGGCCAGGATAATGTCTATTACTTCGGCGCCACTGCCGGAGGTGTGTGGAAGACGACCGATGGCGGCCTGAACTGGAAACCGATCTTCGACAAAACAAAGGATGCGTCGCCTGCGATTGGTGCGATCGCGGTTTCCGAGTCTGACCCGAATGTCATTTATGTCGGAACCGGGGAGGCCTGCATTCGCGGAAACATTGTCGGCGGTAACGGAGTTTACAAATCGATCGACGCTGGTAAGACCTGGAAGTTTGTTGGCCTCGCCGACACACATGCCATCGGACGTCTCGCCGTGGATCCCAAGAATCCTAACATCGCCTTCGTGGCCGCCTTGGGGCATCCCTTTGCCGACAACGAAGAGCGCGGCATTTTCCGCACTCAGGATGGCGGCAAGACCTGGCAGAAGGTGCTTTACAAAGACGCCAAGTCAGGAGGAATTGACGTGGTGTTTGATCCCAGCAATTCCAACACGCTGTTTGCGGCGTTGTGGCAAGCGAGGCGAACTCCGTGGAGTCTCGACAGCGGCGGGCCGGGAAGCGGCCTTTATCGCTCCATCGATGGCGGCACAACCTGGAAGGAACTAAAAGGCCACGGACTGCCGGAAGGCGTTCTCGGCCGCATTGGAGTCACAGTTTCCGGCGCAAATCCCAACCGGGTGTGGGCAGTGGTCGAAGCAGAAAAAGGTGGAATCTATCGCTCCGACGACGGCGGAGATAAATGGCACATCACCACCGACGACCACCGCTTCCGCCAGCGTGCGTGGTACTACTCGCACATTTTCGCCGATCCCAAGTCGGAAGATACGGTCTACATTCTGAACACCGCCGCTTACCGATCGAACGACGGAGGCAAGACCTTCACGCGCTTGCGTGCCCCGCACGGGGATAATCACGCGCTGTGGATCGATCCCACAAATCCCAAGCGCCTCATGAACGGCAATGATGGCGGCGCCACGATCTCCACCGACGGCGGCGACACCTGGACCAGCCAATACAACCAACCCACGGCGCAGTTCTACCACGTCACGACCGACGACCGTTTTCCCTATTACATCTACGGCGCCCAGCAGGACAACTCAACCGTGGCCATCGCGAGTGCGAGTGCCGAAGGTGCGATTGATCGCCCTGACTGGTACGACGTAGGCGGCGGCGAAAGCGGCTACATTGCACCCGACCCAACCGACCCCGAAATCGTTTACGCCGGCTCTTACGGAGGAGAAATCACGCGCTACGATCACCGCACCGGCGAAGAGCAGTCGATCAATCCCTGGCCAGTAAACCCCATCGGATGGGCTGCCGCTGACGTTAAACACCGCTTCCAGTGGACTGAGCCTATCGTTTTCTCACCGCATGATCCGAAGACGATGTACTTCGCGGGCGAGGTACTGTTCAAAACCACTGACGGCGGTATGAGTTGGACGATTATCAGTCCGGACCTGACGCGCAATGACAAATCAAAACAGGCATCTTCCGGCGGCCCCATCACCAAGGACAACACGGGTGTCGAGGTTTATGACACGATCTTTTCCGTCGTCGAATCGCCGGTGCAGAAGGATCTGATCTGGGCAGGAACTGACGATGGATTGGTTCAACTCACCCGCGACGGAGGCCAGCACTGGGAGAATGTCACGCCCAAGGCCATGCCGGATTGGGGCACGGTCAGCATGATCGAGGCTTCTTCGCGGGATGCCGGCACAGCTTATCTAGCGGTCGAGCGCCATAAGTCGGACGACTTCGCACCTTACGTGTTCAAGACCACAGATTTCGGCAAGACTTGGACCAAGCTGGTAGCGGGACTCCCGGCGAATGACTATGTCCACGCCGTAAGGGTCGACCCGCGGCGTCCGAATTTGCTCTTCGCCGGAACCGAGCAGGGCGTCTACGTTTCTTTCGACGATGGCGCGCGCTGGCAGCCCTTGCAACTGAATCTGCCGCCAGCTCCAGTAAACGACCTAGTGATCAAGAACACCGACTTGGTTGTCGCGACCCACGGACGCAGCTTCTGGGTGCTCGACGACATCACTCCGTTGGAGCAATACGAAGATTCGATTCCGCAGCAGGAAGCTCACCTGTTCACGCCCGCCGCGGCGAGTCATACCGCTTTTCGTGGTTCGTTTTTCGCCCCCAGCGGTAATGTTGGAAAGAATCCGCCGGCGGGAGCCATCATTGATTATTGGTTGAAGACTTCCCTCAAGAAGCCAGACCAGGCCAAGCCCTCCGGCGCTGGTGCTGATTCTTCGAAAGCCGAAGCCACGCCTTCGACTTCTTCCTCCGGAACTGAAAAAACCGATAAAGAAGAAGCTCCCAAGATCACGCTTGAGATTCTCGATTCCTCAGGAAAGGTCATCCGCAAGTATCCCAAGAAAGAGGAACCGGCTGGCGACGAGGAGGAAGACTTCTTCAGCCGCGGCGGCAACGCCGGCAGCCTCCCTGCCGATGCAGGCTTGAACCGTTTTGTGTGGGACCTACGCTATGAGGGAGCAACCAAGGTGCCGCATGCACCGCTCTGGGGCGGTAGCACCGACGGCCCTGAAGCGTTGCCCGGCGCCTATCAGGCGCGGTTGACTGTCCTGGGCAAGACCTACACTGCGCCCCTGGAAATCAAAGCTGATCCGCGGCTGAAGATCGGAGCCGAGGACTTGGCCAAGCAATTCGATCTGCTGCTCAAGATTCGTGACAAGGTTACGGAAACGGACGACGCCATCATTCAGATTCGCGACGTTCGTGAGCAGATCAATGCAATCAACAAGCGCTTGAAAGACGACCCTCGCGCCAAGGCTATTGCCGATGCCGGCAAAGCGCTCGATGCAAAAATGACCGTGGTGGAAGAAGCGCTTATCCAGACCAAAGCCAAGAGCGGCCAGGATGTGCTTAATTTCCCCGTACGACTGAACAATGACCTAGTAGCGCTGGGCGGCGTCGTAGGCAGCGCTGACTCGGCTCCCACGAAGCAGTCCTACGAGGTTTTCGATACGGTCAGCAAGGCAGTCGATGAACAACTGGCGAAATGGAAGGCGATCGTCTCCACCGAAGTAGCGGCTTACAACAGCCTGATGAAACAGCAGGACGTTCCCGCACTCATGGTGAAGCAACCAGAAGACGAAAAGTAATCCAAATCCAAGCAGCGTCGGAAATGTCAGTAAATCAGCGTTGCATTCTTCAACTTCACTGTTGTGAACTTTAACGCCTGCTTTCGACATCTGTAAGTCATTGACTACAAACAGTGACTCTATAGTTGCTTTCCTTTAAGCACGAATACAGTGTTCTGCCTGTTGCGGTTCGCATCACGACCCTGCTTACAATTTCTTCGCAGCAAATGCGTAACGCGTGAGGAACGCTGTTTATTCGCTTCATTTTGCACAAGATAGCGGGCCGACGTGCGTTTGACGAAAACCCACCTCGTCGTGGCATGGCGATTGCATTTAGAAAAGCGTGAGTGGCCCGCAAGACGGCCCTCCGACGAGGTGACTTATGACAGTCCTATTGGTTCTCTTCACATTCGCAGGTTTCCTACTCATTGATTACTTCCGCACGCGGCATGCGAGTGTGCAGCCGGCACTGCAGGCTGCCGCGACCAAGCAGGACGCTGTGCCACGCCTTCAGCCCGCCTTGGTCGCGGGCTTCGAGGTTCCCGCGAATCTCCGCTACCACCCCGGTCACACCTGGGCGTTGAGCGAGAGCCCCAATCTGGTGCGTGTGGGCGTGGATGATTTTGCCTCCAAGCTTACCGGCACAATGGAGAGCATCACGCTGCCGCAACGCGGCCAGTGGATTCGGCAAGGGCAAAAAATGTGCACCATCCATCGCGACGGCTGCGCTGTTGATATGGTCTCGCCCATCGAGGGCAGTGTGTCTGATATTAACGAAGCGGTCGTGCGGGATCCGAAGCTTGCACTTCGAGATCCTTATGGCGAAGGCTGGCTGCTCACGGTGCAAGCGCCCGATGCCAAGACCAGTTTCCGCAACCTGTTAGGTGGTCCACTTGCCCGCTGGTGGACTGAGGAATCCGCCAGCCGCCTACAGCACCGCATGCCCATGGCCCTGGGCACACTCGCCCAGGATGGAGGAGTGGCCATGGATAACGTTACAGCCCACATCCCAGACCAGGAGTGGCTGCCGCTGGCAAAAGAGTTCTTCCTGTCATAAGCGATCGCGCGGCCGAAAGGTGAACCAGCCTCGCCGTCCGAAAACGAGGACCGCTGAAACACCGGCCGCCCGGATCCTAGGCTCAACCAGCTAGGACTTTGGGCGGCCGGTGTTTTGCGCCGTCACAATCAGGAGCACGTACTTTGAACGGCTGCGACGTCAGCCGTTCCGCATGGGCGGAACCTGCGTCATCGGCATTACCGCAGCACGGCAGCCGGCGCATAGTGCGCTTTCCTTGAGGTCGATCCACTCCACCGCGTGAGAGGAGGCCATGACGCAGCGGTAGTCATCGCAGTGTGTCAAGTTCAGAGTGTGTCCCAGTTCATGAACCGCCTCTTTAATCAGACGCCGTCGAAACAGTTCGGTGTCGGTTGGAAGGCCATAGAATTCCTGCTTCAGCCGGTGAGTCGAGAGCACAGCGCAGGGACCACCCATCTGCGCCTCGCCAAAGACGAAAGTAAGAATCGGGATGTACAGATCGATGTCCGCGACCCCCAGGATTCGCCAGGAATCCGCGGTAACAACACCTTGCATGCGCTGCAACACTTCCGAAGAGTGATACTGCTGGCGTTCTTCGTGGAACGCAAATGCCGGATTCATACGGACAGGAAGTACTTTGCCGGGGACACTGAGGATTTCTTCGACTGCGAGACGCAGATCGTTCAGAAGCCCATCACCCACATTCCCGATCGGCAACAGTTGCAGCAGCTTCATCGCATGCCTTCATCGGGCGACTTCATCGGGCTTCTTTTCTCGCTCCGGCGACGTGCGAGTCCAGCCGTACTTTTTGAGCTTGTGATAGAGCGTGACGCGATCGATGTCGAGAATCCCTGCGGCGTGGCTCTGATTGCCTGCACACTCTTCCACCACGCGCAGGATGTGGGCGCGCTCCATGTCTTCGAGGGTCTTCGAGCCGGCAGAGGCGAAAACATTTGGCGGTTTGAAGATGAAGTCCTGCTCATGCAGCTCTGGCTCTTGCCCCACCACCATAGCGCGTTCGACTGCATTCTCCAGTTCGCGGACGTTGCCCAGCCAGGGCTGTTGCTGCAATTGATTCATGGCGGCGGGCGAAACCCGAGTGATGCGCTTATTCATCGCCAAAGCAAATTTGCGAACAAAGTGATCAACCAGCACGGGGATATCCTCGCGGCGTTCGCGCAGCGGAGGCAGTTCAATGCGGAAGACATTCAGCCGATAAAAAAGGTCGGGGCGGAACTTGCCCTCGTCGATCAATTTTTCCAGGTCTTTATTCGTGGCCGCGACGCAACGGAAATCCACTTTGATGATTTGATTACCCCCCACGCGGGTAATCTCGCGTTCCTGCAGAACCCGCAGCAGATCCGTTTGTGTTTTTAGGGTGATGTCGCCGATCTCGTCCAGAAAAATCGTTCCGCCTTCGGCGATTTCGAATTTGCCTTTCTTGCGATACTGCGCGCCAGTGAAGGCGCCCTTCTCATGTCCAAAGAGTTCGCTTTCGAGCAGCGTCTCCGTCAGGGCTCCGCAGTGAATTACAACCAGAGGATGAAATCTTCGCGGGCTGGCCTGATGGATGGCACGCGCCACGAGCTCCTTTCCGGTGCCGCTTTCTCCAGTCACCAGCACCGTAGCGTCTGTCGGCCCAACCGTCTCAATGGCGTCGAAGATCTTGCGCATGGGAGCGCTTTGCCCGATCAGTTCTCCTGGACGAGCTACCTCGGCGACCGTCTCACGCAGAAGCACGTTCTCCTGGGCGGTTCGCTTATGAGTCAGTGCGTTCTTCACTAAGTGTGCGATCTCATCGGGATCCAGTGGCTTGGTCACATAGTCATAGGCGCCGTTCTTCAGTGCCGTGACGGCAGTCTCGACCGAGGCATATCCGGTCATGATGATCACGATCAACTCAGGATCCACTTCATGCATGCGGCGTTGCAGTTCGATGCCGTCGGTGCCATGCATTTTGATGTCTACGAGAGCCACATCCCAGCGTTGTTCCGCCATGCGGGTGAGTGCGTCGCTTGCACTTTCCGTCGTCGCTACCTCGTAACCCTCTTCGCAGAACCATTTTCCCAGCGAGTCCCGCACGCTTAGTTCATCGTCTACGATCAGCAGCTTTCCTTGTGTGCTCACTTCACTCACCTCACCTTCATCGCGGCATCGGCGACGCTCGTCACAGAAATCTCGCGGGCCTGACTGGGCAGGATTATGGTGAAAGTCGTGCCCCGGCCGAGTTCCGATTGCACTTCGATACGGCCGTTGTGCCGCTCCACGATGCCGCGACTGATGGCCAGGCCCAGTCCGACACCGCGGCCATTCTCCTTCGTTGTCATAAAGGGCTCGAAAATCTGCGCCAACAGATCAGAAGCGATGCCCGCCCCATCGTCGCGCACCCGGATCTGAACCTCAGTCTCATCGAGACCCAGGCCCGTTTCGATCCAGATATTACCGCCGCGGGGCATGGCATCGATCGCGTTCATGATCAGCGCCAGCAGAACTTGTTCGATCTGCGCTGGATCGCAGGACACGGGCGGCAGATCGCGCGCAAGCTTTAGTTGCACCTCGACTCCCGCGATTTCCAGTTGATGCCGCACCAAGAGCAGGGTGCGGTCAACCACTTCACGCAGGTCGATCGACTGTGAATTCATGGGCGCAGTGCGCGAAAGACTGAGCAGATTCTTCACCAGTTCTCCGCAGCGCCGGCTTTCCGCAGCGATGAGATCCAGGCATTGCATCGCCTCTTCTCGCTTCTCATGCTCGGCCTGGCCCGACCCCACCCACTTTCGCAGCAGCTTGGCGTAGGTCAGAATTCCGGAGAGCGGATTATTCACCTCGTGCGCCACCACCGCCGCCATCTTGCCGAGAGAAGCCATCTTTTCCACGCGCAGCATGTGCTCGTGGGCGGTTCGAAGTTCTTTCGTCTTCTGCACCACTCGATCTTCAAGAGTTTTTGCCCAGGTGACGATTTCTTCATTCGCCGTACGCAACTGCAGGCTCATGCTGTTGAATGAATTGGCCAGGTCCCCAACTTCATCGGAAG
Source organism: uncultured Acidobacteriaceae bacterium (assembly GCA_963786075.1). Classification (GTDB taxonomy): domain Bacteria; phylum Acidobacteriota; class Terriglobia; order Terriglobales; family Acidobacteriaceae; genus Sulfotelmatobacter. Next base: position 71,365 of record CAWAYA010000023.1, read on the forward strand.
ATTGCACCTCGATTTGGTAGCCCAGTTCTCCCTGGGAAAGATGTTCTGTGCCAGTCTCGAGCGTTCTAATCGGCTTCCCGACCACTCGCCAGACGAATAACCAGCTCAACACAGCCACAAACAGCATCGCCCCCGCCGTGTAAGACAGCATGCGAGCACTGCTGGTTGCAAGTTGCGCGTCCGCGGTGGCTAACGAGAGATTCGTGTCGAGCACGCCCAGAACTTGCTGGCTCGCCGGGTGCGCGTGGCACTCCGCGTTGGAGCAGCTTGGTTGGTTTTCGATGGGAGTGATGATTCCCAGTACACGGTGCCCACCGCCATTGCGATAGATTCGAAAGCGGTCAGGACGCTTAAGCCGCGCTAGTGGCTGCGATTGAGTATGGCAGCCGTAGCAGGCCTCGGCAGTCTTGTCGAGGACATGGCTGACTTCGGTGGGATCGGTGGAATAGCTGATCCGTCCCTCCGGATCAAGGATTCGCACCTTGATCATTCCAGGTTCGTCCGCTATGGTTTGAATCGCGTGGTAAAGCCCTTCGCGATCGTTGCGCAGCATGTAGTACGTGGTGCTGCGCTTGATAACATCGCTAACCCGCTCGGCGCTGGCCAGCGTGGCCGCTTCCAGATGTTGCCGGTGCAATCGGATATTCAAATATCCGAGCAGCGCAAAGATAACGATCATCGTCGCCAGCAAAGAACCAATCAACTTCGCACTGATGCTGTGAGTCAGGCGCTTCCAACCCAAGTCATCGCGAATTAAGTCAGTCTCCGGCATGGGTTAAGACCGCCGCGCCAACCACATCGGTTTGGGCCGGCAGAGGCCGCTCCGTTACATGGGTCTCTTCGGGGAAGATAGGCAAGTACTTCACGGCCACTCCGAACAGGGCGAAGCCCATCGCGATAATCATCAGGGTCACGGAGAACTCAGTCCATTTCGGCATATAGTGATGCCCAACGTAGGTTTCAAAGCCGATAAGGCTGACGTTGAGGCGGTTGGTGATGAAGCCGAGCAGGCTGATAACAGAGGCCAGATACAAACCATTCGGCGACAGCCTGACCTTCTTGAAGCTGAGCATGGTGATGGGAATCACGAAGGCCAGCATCAATTCGAGCCACAGAAAATATGATTCGTAGCTGGGTTTAATGATCTGTCCTAGCATGCCGCGGTGGAAGTAGTCCTCGAAGCGCAGTAGAGCATTGACCCACAGAGCTACCAGTAGAGCTCCGCCCAGTTCGACCAGAACCGGGAGTTCAAGGTGCCGGCCGAAAGCCTTCGCGCTCTGCGTAGACTCGAAGATGGTCATTGCCAGACCAACCGCGATCGCCGAGCCAAAAAAGAAAAACGGTAGCGCAGGCGTGTACCAGAAAGGATGCAGCTTGCTCGGCATGATCAGATAGAGCGATCCGAGCGAACTCTGATGTAGGGTGGAAAGCAAGATCCCCAAAACAATCAACACTGGGTAGATCTTCTTAATCCACTTGATTGGAGCCTTAAGGTTGAAACGCTCGAACACACTGGGAAGGAATTCGAAGAAGAGCACGGTAGTGTAGGTCATCACGCACATGCCCACCTCGAACATGACCGAATGTGGGTTCATGTAGATGAGCTGATGCCAGATGTACCAAGGCCGGCCGAGGTCGAAAAGCAGTCCCACGATGAAAAGTATGTATCCGAGAAAGGCCGTCAACACCGCGGGGCGCACAACGCTGTGGAGTCGCTTGACGTTGAACAGGTAGACCGCCCCGACAATGCAGAAACCGCCTGCCGCCAGCATCACCCCGCACAAGCAGTCGAAGCCGATCCAGAGCCCCCACGGAAACTGGTCCGTCATGTTTGAAACTGCGCCCAAGCCGCGGAAATAGCGAATAAATGTGGAGTATAGGCCCAGCCCCATAATCACAATGAATACGACTCTCCAAAAGGTAAGTTTGATCTTCATCGCCCGCTCCCGTTCGTCTTCTCTGCATCACTGGCTGCTTCGGCGGCAGCCACTTCTTCGCGGCGATGTGAAATCCAATAAATGCCTCCCAGCACCAATGACCACGCGGGGATAAAGTCTGGAATCCACGTCATCACTCGTCCGGTGTATTCCGGCATCGGAGTGTCACCGATTTTTGTGGATGCGGGATAGCCGTAGTCTTCAACATTTACGCTGGAAAGAATGAGGACGCAGGTTCCGCCAACCTCGTGAAGGCCGTAAATGCGAGGCAGGTAGGTGGATGGATTTTGACGGATGCGCTCCTGCGCTTCCTTAATGAGGTCGTCGCGATCGCCAAACTTGGTTGCGCCGGTCGGACAGATCTCGGCGCAGGCCGTCTGCTTGCCGGCAACGACGCGGTCCGGGCACATAATGCACTTGCGCACTCGCGGATTCAGCGATCCCCATTCGTATTTCGGTTGATTGAAGGCGCAAGCTACCATGCAGTACCGGCAGCCAATACACTTCCAGACGTCGTAGACAACTGGACCCTCTTTTGTCTTATGGAAGGCGCCGACCGGACAAGCCGACGCGCAAGCCGGATGCTCACAGTGCATGCACAACCGCCGCATAAATTTGTCGTTCTTTGTCATTACCACTGTGTACTTATGTTCCGATTGCACCGGCTCGGCTGCTACTTTGTCGTCGTACGGCAGCTTGTTCTGCTGTGCGCAGGCGCTTTCACACTGCTTGCAGCCGATGCACATGGTCGCGTCATATAGCAGGGCCTTACTCATGGAAGTCGCTCCTCGCTGCTCCCCGGCGGACTTTCCTTTTTCAGTGGGCTGAAGCGCCAGGTACGCAATCCATCTGCTGCACCGGACTTGGGAACCAAACAGAGACCACTTGGCGGGCAGAGGAAAGAAAAATAACCGGGTCCGGAGTAGTAAGCATCCGGACCCTGGTGGGCTGTTCTGTTTCGCGGGACGACGCGGGAGGAAGATTGCCGACCAACGAGTCGGCCGGGGTTGTATCCCCTCTGCCGAGTTGAGCCAGAAACCTTCATATTCGCCCTCTTCTTTGGCCGCTGCCGGGCGAACCGCCGCAGCGGCCGTGGGGCGTCTGGGAACAGCCAATGACAACGCCTACCACTACTTCTGTAAGCTACGAACGTACGACACGACCATTTTTACCTGGTCAGGAGCCAGGCTCTTGATCGTGGCCGGGTGCTTCGCTTTTTCGGTTACTGACTTGGCCAGGTCCTCATCCGTTGCTTTCTTGGCATCATCTGAAATCAGGCTCGGAATCTTGGCTGCGGGCTTGCCCGCTGCATCCGCCCCGTGGCACATCGCGCACTTTGCTTTGTAGATCGCGGCTCCGTCGTCGGCAGCCCATGACAGATTGGGAATCAGGATGAACAGGGCCATCGCGATTACCATTACCAGCGTTACCAGCTTCGTCGTTTTCATGATTACGTATTCTCTCCTTGTAAAAGTTTTGCGACCCGATGAAAGCAGCGGTTCTTGTCGCCTTCGTGTGTGCGCTGCGAAAGTGAACACTGACATAAGCCTCCAGGAACTGTATGTAAGAGAACTCAGCATTCTGTCGCTGCCTAGTTGAGAGTTTCAACGATTGGAGCCAGGTGCGCAGTGATCCAAATCACCCTAACTCGTGACTTCAGTTGGGAGGTAATCTTTCGAGGTTACTCATCTGTTGGAATCGCTGCGGCAGGCAATTCTATTTGCGGGCTTTACCGCATTCGTTTAGGCTCGGGCTCGCGGTTCACAACCAGTTCAGGATAGAAGCGGCGAAACTTCTCGGCGACATGGCAATTCCAGCAAACCGGGCGGTGTGTGGAAAAGACCTCAGGAAGCTGCTCCGGCCGCAGTTCTTTCCACTCAATCGTCTGGTGGTCGGCGCTTAGCAGCCCCGGCGCATGATCCAAGTGGCGAAGTTTATCGAAAGTCTTGTGACAGATCGCGCACTGTTTGCCTTCATACCACTGCGAAACAATATTCCAGACCAGGCAGTTCTCGGGATCTGCCTCGATCTGTTGCAGGCATTCCTGACCACAATTCTCCCGCTCCGGCCAACGTGAGCATTGCTTCAGATGCAGAGTAGGCTCGGAGAGAAATGCGCCCATCGCGGCCTCGCCGGCTGCGACGTCGACCGCTGCAGTTTCGCGGGTCTCTGGGCAAGTGATGAGGCGCTTGCCACGGTATCCAGAATATGTTCGCAGAGCTGGAATAGCGCGGAAAACGATTAACCCTACCGCGAGAGCGAGGACGACGATGGCTACTAGAATCGTTCCTGTCATACATCACCTCGCTGCGCCGGCACGGTCAGCACCGGGCAGGGAGCCTGCGCTACAACCTTGTGCACAGTCGTCCATGGTAAATGGGTTGTGACATCGGTTCGTCGCGCTCCCAGTACAATCAAATCGGCCTCCCGCTCCACCGCCGCGCTCACGATGCAATCCGGCGCTGAACCGAATTCCATCAAGACCTCTGGCGTATACGCGAGTGCCGCGTCCTTGGGCACGAGTTCCTGCAACCGTCGGACTCCATCTTCGATCGGCCCCGGATGCTCCTCCAGGTTTCCATACTTCTCAATGACATGCATCATTATCAGCCCCGCTTCAAATTCCTCAGCGAGTGCGATCGCAACCGGCGCAGCCGCCAGCGACGCGGGAGCAAAGTTCGTGGCGTAGAGAATCTGCTGCAGCTCCAATTCGACGGGTGCAAGTTCTCTGCCCCTGCCGTAAAACTCCGGCAGCCGGGCCCGGCCACAAATTCTTGGTCCGACGGTCAGAACCGGGCAAGGTGAGTGCCGTAGAATATCCTCGGCCACGGAACCCAGCAGCAACCTTCCCAATCCTGTGCGGCCGTGAGTTCCGACGATGATCAGATCAATCTCATTTTCTGCGACGATCTCGCTCAGGTTTGCCCAAACCTGTCCATGGCGCACATAGGTCCGGTGCGAAATTTTTCCAAGGCGAGCCGTAACCTGCTGGAGCTTTTCCAGCGCCTCGGTATGAGCACTCTCGTAGAGAGTTCCGAGACTTACATAGTCCACACCTCCGGTCATTAATAGCAGACTGGCGTCGGAGAGGACGTGTGCGATGTGCAACGTGCTGCCGAAACGGCGGCAGGTCGCAGTCGCATACGGAAGTGCCGCCTCTGATGTGGCCGAGAAGTCCGTGGCGTATAGCACATTTTTTACGGAGATTACGGCGGTTGGCTTCTTACTTTCGAGTGTACTTGGCTTGGATTCTAGGACGGTCATTTGACACCTCCCCGCCCGATTTCAGCTTTACACCTGAGATGGATTTCAGCTATGCCCGCTGTCACTTCCTCTTGTGATTGCGGTCACACAGTACTCTTTAAACTTGGCTAGTCAGAATGAATCTTTGGAAATTGAGCCGCGCCCCCCAGACGACAGCCAGCAGGGGAACAGCAGGCTTTCTTAGCTTGCTACAACCTCGCGCTCTTGCGGCCTCAGACGCCCCATCTGCTCCTGGTAGCCGACCGCCGCAAAATAAATTGCACGATCGAAGAACTGCTCCAGCATTTGCAGCAACTCCAGTTCTCCCATGATCTCTACCGCGCGGTCCAGTACGGCTTCGCTTTTGAGGAAGTCCCAGAGGTTTTCTTTGGTAAGTACAATCGCCTGGATCAACTCGGGCAGCGGTACCCCCTGTGATGCCCGCCGCGCGCCGATCTCCCGGTAGCGCTGTTCGATGTTCTCCTGGTTCTTCCCCAGCAGCCAATCGCCCAGATGACGATAGATCTCATAGACGCGTTCCCGCAATTCATGGGCAGGAATGGTACGAAAACAAGTCACATAGTCGGAAGACAAGACTTTCTTCTCTAACGACGCAGCCAGCGTATCGGCGTGAGTCTCAATCATCCGCACCAACCTGTAGGAAAACATCATGATCGCCCCCTTCCTTGAATCTGCCGGACTTGAAACCCGGGCTTCGTCACGGCCTCGGCGATCCGGCCTCGTCCGTGTTCCTTAACCCGTAAGGGTGAAAATCACCGTGATAGTTGTGTCCACTTCAACCGGTTGCCCATTCAGCAAGTAGGGCCGGTAACGCCACTGTTTCACTGCCTCAATGGCCGCTGGCACCAGCATGGGGTGTCCACTCACCAACTGTAGGTCCTGAATGTTGCCCGCTTTGTCGATGATGGCCCTCAGGACAACGTTGCCCTGAATTCGAGCCGACCTGGCCAGCGCCGGATAAGAGGGTTCCGTTTTATGGATCAACAGACCACTTGTTACGCCTTGCGAGATGCGGATTCGTTGCGGCACGACAGGCTGTAACTTGGGTACGTACGCCAGACTCGAAGTGGCATTTACGATGCCTCCAATCACGCCCCCGAGCTGACCACCTGGAATCCCACCCGGTACGCCTCCGACCACGCCACCACCGCCAGGCAGCGGCGGCGGTGCTTCTTCTTCTTTAATCATTTGCACTCGCTCTGGAATCCTCGTCGGAGTCCGCAGCTCTCCGCCGGAGAGAAGGTCGCTTTGTATCTGCTTCATGATCTTGGCAGCCTGCTGCGCTGCGGGCGGCGGGGGAGGCGGCGGGGGCGGAGCTATCAGAAAGGTTAACAACTGCGACTTCGGCAGTTCCTGCGTAAAATATAGCGGCAACAACAGCAGTACTCCGATCATCAGGCACTGCAATGCAAAAGATGCCAACGTAGCAATAGTCTGTCGTCCCTTTTGGCCTTCATACTGCAGCAGGCAGTCTGAAAATATCGGCCGGACTTGTACCGGGGCGGTCATCAGACGCTCCAGAGAAGGCACCGGCATTGGCCGACGCTCCACCCGCGGAGTTTCTTGTACTTCCGCCTCTCGAATCTCGGTTGTGCCCTTCATGGCGATGTCCCCTTTCGCCCTAACAATGCGACCTGCACCTTTTACAGTGGCCTGCTGGCAGGCGACTGCGAGGCGACTCCCAACTTCTCCGCCTTGATTGTCGATCCGCGTGGGTGTGACGGCAATGACAACCAGCACAACTCCGTGTGATTGAAATCACCCGGAACCTTTAATGCTGACGTGTGGGTGTGCCGCCACAGATGCGCAACCGCCACCGTCCGCGGGGCGAAAAAGCTATGAAGCCGGTATCCAATTGCGACGCTCCAGAAACGTCGGCGGTTCGTAGGTTCGTCCTGACGCCAGACGTTTTTCCTCCCGGCGTGTGGACCACAGCAAGAATGGACCCAGCGATGCCGCTAGGAGGCGGGCTACAACCGGAAATTCTTTTTCGACTTCGCGGCGCAGCTTGTGAATCTGGTCACTGACGCCACGATTTACTTTCTTAAAGTCTCGCTCCATCACCCAAAGGGCAGCGTTGTAAGCGCCGCCAAGCTTATTCACTTGCCGCATAAACCGCTTACGAACGCGGGGATCGGGGTGGTTCTTGTAGCGCTGCCAGCCCTGAAGCATGGTCTGGCATAAGCGGTAAAGACTCGGTCCATTGCGCTCAAAATCGCGCCAGAATGCCCAATCCAGAAACCTTTTTGAATCCTCGCGGGAGATCGCGGCATGCTGGAAGTTAAATTTGTATTGCCCGTGCATATCGGCGAAGTCAACGTCGGGAAGCAGACGGCCCTGATCAGCCATGTCCTCATAAAGAGGCGTACCGGGGACCGGCGTGTAGAGCATGAACTGATGGAAATCTGTCTGGTAGCTGACGGCGGATTCAATTTCCTCGGCAATGTTGTCTGGAGTGTGGTGCTCAAGGCCGATGATGGTTGAGCCTTGCACGCGGATGCCGTGTTGCCGCAACTCTTGCGTAAGTTGGCGGATGTTCTCACCCTGCAGCTTGCTGTAGCTGGACCTGGGCGATTCCAAGCCCATCCAAACCCAGGAGATTCCGAGCTCGACCAGTTCGAGCATGGTGTATTTGCGAATCGCATTGGCGGAGGCGAAGACGGAAAGCTCCCAACTCTTGCCGGCGTGTTTCATACGCTCCAATAGTCGCAGCGCACGTGTGCGGTGAAGCAGGAAGTTCTCGTCCATCACAAAGAAGGACTCTACTTTGAGTTCAGCTTCAATCCCGCACATCACGTCAAACAGTTCATCGCCGGTCTCATAGAAATTGACAAACTTTCCTTTGCCGCCAAAGAAGGCGGACGTGGTGCAGAAGTTGCATCCCATGGGGCAGCCTACCGACGGAATGATGGTCGCGGCGGTGCCGCCTTTACGCTGGGGAAAACGAACTCCCATGATGCGAGTTTGCAGCCCGGAAACAATGGCGGGATGGCGGATAGGCGCGTTCTCGTCTTCGCCGAGATAACGGCGCATCCAGGAGATCCCCTCGCCGCGGACAATGTGGTCAGCGTCGATCATCGCATCGAGGCCGGGGATGGCTGCGACGTGCCCCCCAACTACGATCACCGAATGCGGCGATAATTCTCGGACCATTCGGCACATCTCGCGAACCTTCAGAACGTTCACGATGATCGCCGAGATGCCGACGACGTCGTAGCGATTGGTGGTCAGTTCATGGGCAAAGGCCTTGCGCGTGGGAAAATCCAGCACGCTGCAAGGCGCAGAAATGTTCTCCTGGATCATCATGATGCCCCAGGAGCGGTGGAACATGCGCAGCGAGAAGCTGCCCTGCGCGCGAGTGACCTGGTTGTGATAAAGCTCCATCGGATTGATGAAGCGGCTGCCAAATTCATCGTCGCGGGCGTACGGCCCGAAGACGGAACTGAGGAGGATGCGAGCGCGATTTCCCTTAGGATGAGTTTCCATAATGATTGATATTCAGAGGCTAGCGCGAGGAAGGGATTCTTCGCGGTGATCTGCGTTACACATTACGAAACTATTACATATGATCTGAGGCTGGGGCGCTCTTGAGTGTGAGTATCGCAATCGCGGGAATGCGGAAGAGTGGCGCCCTGCGCCCATTTCGGGCAAGTAGCGGGGAAGTCGGACTAGGACAATTCTTGACAAGCATCCATCATCATCCAAACAATTCATTTGATGAATTTCGAGAAGTCAGATACGCTCGCGCCGCTTAAAAGAACGTAAGCGTGCTTAAGCCCTTAAGGGCGGCAACAGTGCGAAATGCGACGATGCCTGGTGGACGTCGTCTTCCAGAGCGAAAGGAATATCTCCATGTCGGATAATTTTGCCCTTAACCGCAAAGCGTGTTTCGTACTGGCGTCGTTGTTTTTGGCTGCCGCACTCACAGCCGCCTCGGCCCAGACCGTTGTCACCGACACGGGCACGTTCACCGGAGTGCCCTCGCCCAGCGACCCTGCCGCGGTGAACGTCTTTTTTGGCATCCGCTACGCGGCGGCACCGGAAGGCACGGCGCGCTGGACGCCGCCGCAACCGCCAACTCCATCCACCGGCACCGCTTTGGCCGATATCCCGGGACCAGCCTGCCCGCAGGCTGGGAGCACCGCGCCTCTGCCCCAGTCCGAGGATTGCCTGTTCCTGAATGTCTATGTGCCGGCAACGGCCACAGCGCATTCGCATTTGCCTGTCTTTCTCTGGATTCATGGCGGCGCCCTGGTCACTGGAACGGGAGCAGACTACGACCCCTCGGTGATGGTGGCGGAGAACAACATCGTCGTGGTGACAATCAACTATCGCCTGGGCGCGCTCGGCTGGCTGGTTGAGCCCGGATTGCTCGCCGAAACTCCAAGCTTTTTCCAGAACGTCGGCGACGCCGGCAACTACGGGCTGATGGATCAGCAATTCGCCATGCAATGGGTGCAGCGCAATATCGGTGGTTTCGGTGGCAATGCGAGGAAAGTGACCGTCGGCGGCGAATCCGCCGGTGGTCTTAGTGTTTCGAGCAATCTAGCGTCGACTACGACTGGGATTGGACTGTTTCGCGGCGCGATCATTGAGAGCGGCGCGTATATGCTGCACGACGTGCCGTCGGAGGCGGTATATGGAGGAATTTTCGGCACCGGCTTCGATGAAGCCTTGGGCTGCACGCAGCCCAACGACGCGGAATGTCTGCGTGCTGCGTCGGTCGCCAGTATCCTCACCGCACAGGGCGAAGTTTTCGGAGCCAACGGGATCTCGCCCGATTTCGGGACGAAGATCCTGCCGCACGCCCTGCAGCAAGCGTTCTCGGCGGGTCAATTCCTTCGCGTCCCCGTGCTGCAAGGTACGAACGCCAATGAAGGCAGGCTCTTCGAGCCGCTCGATTTCCCCTTCGATAGCACCTTTCCGAACATACTGGCGGCCGGCGGTCCGGCAAATTTCGACTTGAGCAATCCAAATACGTTCTGCGAAGCGGAAGGCTCAGGCGTACCCGCGGTTTGCACCTACCCGCAGGAGATCAACCTGTTCCTCGGAGCAATTGGATTTCCGGCTGCCGAGAATACGGCGGCCTTTGGCGCCGCGCTAGCGGACGAGTATCCGCTTGCCAATTTCCCGGATCCGTTCCTATCCGGTGATGCGCCCAGTTCCGATGAGGCGCTCGCGCAGATCTTCACCGACCTGGTCTTCGCTTGCAACGGATCGGATTCCAACATAGATCTTTCGCGTTTTGTGCCGGTTTTCGGCTATGAGTTCAACGATCCCAACGCGCCGCCTACGGTGGGTTTCGGCACGGTGGTCGAACCGCCCAACGACGCGTTCGGCTTCCCAAGCGCTTCGGAGCATGCCTCCGAACTACAGTTCCTGTTTAACTTCGGCACGCCGCTCAGTGCCAACGAGCAGCAGCTTGCTGGCGAAATGAAGACCTACTGGGGAAATTTCGTGAACAGCGGAGATCCGAATGTGCCGCGTCACTCTTCGTTGTGGCTGCCCTTCAACTTCTTCGGATCAGTTCAAGGATTGAGACCTGGACCGAAGGTTCCGGACTTTTTCTTTAACTTCAGACAGGAGCACTTCTGCCAGATTTGGCAACCGATCGTCGCGGCCGAGACGGGAGAGTAATACGGCCATTGTGGGAGATGAATGATTTCATCATTGCTGTCCCTTTCGTCGGCTCGGTCTTCCATTGTCGGGTAATCCGCGACGACGGGTTCCCGCTACGCGAGGTTGCGGGTTAAGTACGCTTTTGATCTGCTGGCGCAGCCAACGATTTGCGGAATCATTCTCCACGCTCTCATGCCAATACATCTGCGCCTCGAGTTGAGCGGTTTTCACGGGAAATGGATAAACGCGGTTGCCGAGCCCAGCATTCAGGATCTGCGCATGGCCATGGGACAAGGTCAGCAGAAGATCGGTATCGCGGACCACGCGGCAAGCCGCGAAATTGTGCTGGCAGCGCAGAGCAATCTTTCGACGGAAGCCAAGCCGGCTCAGTTCTACATCGATCAGACTGGGGCCGTAGCGCCGTGAGGAAACCAGCACATGGGGCTGCGCCAGGTAGCTCTCGAGATCAAGAGTCCGCGAAATTCCAGGATGCCCAGTGCGGGCCATCACCACGAACGGTTCCCCGAGCAGCCGTTCTTGATGAATGGGTTCACTGGTCGTCATCGGAACGTCAATGGCGAGATCGAGGGAGCCGCTCGCGAGTTCGGCTTCCAGATCTCTGCGCTTGACCCGTGATGTGGTAATCGACATCTCTGGAGCCTCGCGCTCCAGACGCTGCAGCAAGGTAGGAAGGATCAGGGTTCCAACGTATTCCCAAAGGGAGATGTGGAAATTCCGCCGGGTATGAGTGGGATCGAACTTGTGACTTTCGCGGAGATTGACCTCCAGGATCTGGAGCGCTTGCCGCACCTGGTCGATCATGTTGCGGGTAAAGGGAGTGGGAATCATGTGCGCCCCGCGGCGTACAAACAGAGGATCCTTTAAGAGATCGCGCAAGCGCTTCAAGGCGTGGCTGATGGCGGGTTGGGTGAGGTTCAACTGATGGCCAGCGCGGGTAATGTTGCCCTCGCGGTAGATGGCCTCCAGCACAACGAAGAGGTTGAGATCGACCTGGCTCAAATGCACGAAACATATATTACTGGATTCGTAAGATTCATTTGATGAATTTTGCTGGAATCGCTAGGCTGAGTTGCTTGTTCGGGACCTAACTTCCACTATGCATTTTGCCGCCTCACCCCGCACTCAGGAGTATCTGCATAGGCTTGACGCTTTCATGCAGGAGCACGTGCTGCCTGCAGAGGCCAAGTACTGCTGCGAAGTCCGGAACAACCCCGACTGGCGCACCTGGAAACAGCCGTCGATCATGGAAGAACTGAAAACTAAAGCCCGCGCCGCCGGTCTGTGGAATCTCTTTCTTCCGGAAAAACAGTACGGTGCGGGGCTGACGAATGTGGAATATGCTCCGCTCGCCGAAATGATGGGGCGATGTTCGATCGCGCCCGAGGTGTTCAATTGCAATGCTCCCGACACCGGGAACATGGAGGTTCTGGTCAAATACGGATCAGAAGAGCAGAAACAACTCTGGCTGAAGCCGCTTCTAGCCGGCGAAATTCGATCCGCGTTCTGCATGACCGAGCCGGGCGTTGCGTCATCGGACGCAACCAACATGCAAGCCACAGCCGCCATTGAGGGCGGGCACGTGGTATTGAACGGACGCAAGTGGTGGAGTTCGGGCGTGGGGCATCCTCACTGCCGCTTGCTGATCTTCATGGGGCTGACCGATGGCGCAGCGCCGAAATATCAACGGCACTCGATGGTCCTGGTGCCGCTGTCCACACCCGGAGTTGAGATTGTGCGCATGGTGCCGGTTTTTGGCGCGTATGACGCTCCCTTCGGCCACGGAGAGGTAAGCTTCCGCAACGTGCACTTGCCTGTGGACAATATCATCGCTGGACCGGGACGCGGATTTGAGATTGCACAGGGGCGCCTCGGGCCGGGACGCATTCATCACTGCATGCGAACTCTTGGAGCAGCGGAACGTGCTCTGGAACTCCTTTGCCGGCGATCGTTGTCGCGAGAAGCCTTCGGCAAGCCGCTCGCGGAGTTGGGAGGAAATGCGGATGTGATCGCCAACGCACGCATCCTGATCGAGCAGGCGCGCCTGCTCACTCTTAAAGCCGCGTGGATGATCGACCGAGTGGGCGCCAAAGGAGCGAAAAGCGAAATCTCGCAAATCAAGGTGGTCGTACCCAACATCGCGCTGGCGATTATTGATCAGGCGATCCAGATGCATGGAGCGGCAGGCGTGTCGGAGGATTTTCCGCTGGCGGAGATGTACGCTTCAATACGAACCTTGCGCATTGCCGATGGTCCCGACGAAGTGCATCGTGCCCTGATCGCCAAACTGGAGTTGAACAAATACAGGACGAAGAAATCTGAAGCCGTCTGAGCCTTCCTCCGTCACTTACCCCGAAAGGCGGGTGGGCGCTTCTCCAAGAAATGAGCCACGCCCTCTTTGAAATCTTCGCTGCGCAAACTTGCTACCATTTCCTCCACGGCAAGATCAAAGGCCTCACCTAAGCTCTGAAACATGGCCCCATAAACCTGGCGCTTAATTACGCGCAAAGAGCGCGGACTGACCCGAGATGCGAGATCCACAGCATATTCGTTGACCTTTCCAAGAAAGTTCTCTGGAGCGAAGACTTGATTCACCAGCCCCATGCGCAAAGCTTCGCCAGCATTGATCTGCCGGGCGGAAAATAGCAGGTCGAGAGCGTTAGGGAGCCCGACGATGCGTGGCAGCATCCAGGCCATGCCGTACTCGGCGATGAGCCCGCGCTGGGCGAACGTGGTCGAGAAGCGGGCGGCTTCGGAAGCCAGTCGGAGATCGCAATACAGCGCAATCACCAGACCAAGGCCGACCGCCGGACCGTTAACGGCGGCCAGAATCGGTTTCTCGATTCCCAGGAGGTAAGAATACCTCTTCTGGAAATCTGGCAAGCCGCCCTCGCGCTGAACGGATCGGCCCAGCTGCGAAACAGCCTCCCGATCCCCACCCGGCAAGCCCTGCGCGGCCACGGAACTCAGCAGCGACATGTCGGCGCCGGCGCAGAAGCCGCGTCCCGCGCCGGTCAGCACGATAATGCCGACGTTGTCATCGCGCTCGGCCTCCTCGAGGCTGGCGCGCACTTCCTTTTCCATCGTGGCCGTCCAGGCATTCAGTTTGTCTGGACGGTTCAACGTGATGGTTGCGACTCGATTCGCGACTTCGTAGATCGTTTCCTGTGTCGGCATCCTCAGAATGACAAGCGCACGCCAAGTTGAACCTGGCGTTTTGGAAAAGCAGAAGTGAAGGCCAGCGGTGTGCTGGGCGTAGCTGCTTGTCCATTCACCAGGGTGCCCGGTCGAATCCCATGCACGTTAAATGAGGTGAACCCCGGGGCGAAGCCGAAAAGAGGGCCTACCTCGTCGTTTACGCTGGCGAAATTTGTCCGGTTTGCAATGTTAAATCCTTCCGCTGTGAACTCCAGGTTCGCTTTCTCGCCCAGCTTGTGCCGCCAGCCCAAGCGCATGTCGAAATCGACATAGTTGGGGCCCAGACCCGTGTCGCGTGCGGCTCCAATGGGACGTTCATTCGTGGTGTGATTGTTGCCGTTAACCTGTCCTCCCGCCAGCAAGTTGAAAGGATGTCCACTGTGGTACGAGAAAATCGGAGCAAGTTGGAAACCGGACAAGATACTCTGCTTCCACGGGCTGTCGAATACTCCCGCGATCGCCACTTTGTGCCGCTCATCAAACTCGGAAACAGCACGATCTAAGTTTAGGTTCGTCGGATCCTGCGGCCCGTAGTCGGAGTTGAAATCCGTGGACGTGTCAAAGCCTTTGCTGTAGGTGTAATTTCCGAACAACGCGAAATGGTCGCTGAAGCGCTTCTTTACTTCCACGATCCCGCCTTCGTACAGAGCGTAGGCTTCAGAGCTGTATTCGTTGTTCTGCACCACCAACGAATTCACAACGCAGGGATCGACGCCGGGAGCTGGCTGACAGGGATACGCCGGAACGCCCCCAACCTGTGGGACCTCAGTACCTCCCAAAGGATCGGCCGCGGCGCTGGTATTCCAGTTGCGATAGGAAACCGTCTGGCCATTGGCCAGAGTTACCGTGCTGAACGGCGCTAGTAATGGCGCTTGAGTGTCATTGGTATCAATCGCCACCGGGAGTCTTTGCGTATGCGAATAGATGCCGCTGACAGAAATTGAGAACCCAGGTCCGAGCTCGCGTTCGATTCCAAATGAAGCCTGCTGCGCGATCGGAGGGCGGTAGCCCGGCTGGTTCGCGAAAACTACCTGCAGCGGACCGACGGGACCGGTGTTCGTGGGAAAGAGGCCGAACTGGTTCAAAGAGCCGGGGGTGATGCAGGCATAGTTCCCTGCAGCTGGCGTTGTGCACCCAATCAAGTTGTTCGGCGCTCCCCCGTTGAAGAGGGTAGGAAAAATCACTTCCGGTCCTTGCAGGCCCAATGCCGGAACCCCACCGAGCGGGTCTACATAAATAGAAATCTCCCGGTTGCAAGGACTGGAGCCGTTACCGGGGACTATCGGTATCTGGTTGGGCGGAGGGCCCACAGAGATCCCGCAGTTCGCAACCAAGTTGCCGACCTGGCTACCTGCTGAGCCGCTGTTCTCGGTTGCGGACTTATTGCTGTTCACAACCCCCAGGCTCAAATCGACGTCGGGGATCTGGGCGTCTATGGGTCCGAAGAAGACTCCGTACCCACCCCGGATCACTGTCTTGTGGTCCTTAAAGGGATCCCACGCGAAGGAAACTCGGGGGGCAAAATCCTTCTTGTATGTGGTCAACGGGAGAAATTGCGTGTCCAGTACATAGCGCAGGCCGTAGTTCAAAGTGAAGTTTGGAGCGATCTTCCAGGAATCCTGCCCGTAGAACGAGGTCAGAGGCCGCGTGTAATACGGGTATGTCGGATTTCCGAAACCCTGCTGGTAAACCTGAGGCAGCCCGAAGGATGCCGATTGCAGCGGGTTAATGGTGGTGGTTGCCAGGTCTGGGCTGATCAAGCCTCCGGGAAGCGACCCGAAGATAAAACGGCCGGGGAAAAAAGTGTGCGATTCGGTGTGATTGCCACGGAGTATCTCATCACCGCCGAACTTAAATGTGTGATTGCCAAGGATCTTGGTGAAATTGTCGGCGAATTCGTAGCGCCGCAGGATGCTGATGTTGGGTATGAAAATGCTCGTTCCCAGGTTGTTGATAAAACTTGGAATCTGCAGACCCACTTCTCCCGGCTCGTTAGGAATCACGTTGAAGCTTTCGTAATTCCATTGCACCCGGGCCTCGTTCTGCGCGGTCGGACTGAACTGCCGATACCAGGCACCCTGCAGAGTGTTGTCATAGGTGTGGGTCGAACTTCCTGCGGAGAAAGCCGTGAGGGACTGCACATCCGGCGACTCCTCGAGATCGTGCCCATACCGGTAGGTCAGGGAAATCTCGTTGTTTGCATCCACTCGGTGATCCAAGCGACCCGACGCCAGGTATTCCCTCGTATCGTAAGGAAATAGTCCTCCCTCGGTTTCGAACTGGTTGATTAGGAAGCCATTCAGCGCTGATTGGCCAGCTGATATGAACGGGTTGGTTAAACCGGGATTCGGGTTCACCGTCAAAACGCTCTCGAGAGCGAGGCCGCATTCACTCGGAGGCGCTGAGAAACCTGGCAAGCAAGGCGCCGGTGTCGTCGAGGGGTTGGCCTCGAGCGCGGCAATGATGTTGCTCTGCGCTGTCGTCGGACGAAGAATGTTGGTGTCAATCAGCAGGGGAACGGCGTTTTGCGCATTCTGCCGCAAGCCTTCGAACGCAACAAACAGAAAGGTCTTATCTTTCTTAATCGGGAAACCCAGCGTTCCGCCGTATTGTTGACGGCTCAAAGTATCTTTGATTGGCGAGCCCAAAGTATCGGGGTTGGCAGGATTGAACGTCTGGCCGGCCTGCAATGCCTGACTGAAGGAAAAGGGATTTTGGGCGTCCAGCGCGTCGTTGCGGAAAAAACCATAGAGTGTCCCGTGCACATTGTCAGTGCCGGACTTGGTCACAATATTGATCGACGCACCGGTCGCTGCACCTAGGTCCGCGCCGTAGTTGCTGCGGTTGATTTGAAATTCCTGCACCGCGTCCTGGCTCACAGTCAGGCGCACACCGCCGGCATCGTCTCCGGTCTCACCACCGTCCACCGTTATGTCGTTTCCCCGGCCATTGCTGCCGTAGAAAGACAGCCCGCTTTGCGGCGTCTGCTTAACTCTATAGTCCTGATCATCCGTTAACCGGGTGGAATCGGACACGCCCGGCACGAGCAACGTAAACGTAAGGTAATCGCGCCGGTCGATCGGCAGGTCAGCTATGTACTGTTGTGAAATCCTGTCCGCTTGACTGCCGCGTTCAGTTTCCACAATAGGTGGCTGGTCCGTTACCTCGACCACCGTCGCGACCTGCGACGGTTTCATCTTGAAATCGGAAGTGACCGTCTGCCCGATGGCGACCGGGATGCCTCTTCGAATCTCGGTGGCAAACCCCGACATTTGCGCACTGATGTCGTAGGTGGCCGGCGAGAGCCCCACGACTCGGAACTGACCGGTACCATTGGTCGTTGTCGTGCGCTTCAAACCGGTCTGAGTGTCGACCACATTAACCGTGGCTTTCGGCAAGACGCCACCAGAAGCGTCGGTTACCGTCCCGGCGATCTGTCCCGATGAGCCGACGCCCTGCGCGCGGGCTATGCGGGTTGCGAACAGGAAGCACAGAAGAACGCATGCGGTTGACGTCGCGGTGGAATAGACAACGAACCGTCTCCACGAAGATGCCCCCAAGCATGAAGCCGCACGACCATCCAAGCTGCTCTGTGCAAAACCCATATTTCCCCCTTGCTTAGGCTTTGTCTGAATTACGCAAAAGGCACACTCGTCCCATTTCAGCGCGCCGCATCGGGCAAGAGCGTAGCTGCGTTTTTCAGATTCATCAAATGAATTTTATGGATGACCATATATGCTTCCAAAGAATCAAGCAATCCGTCCGCGGATGGACCGCAGACCGGCGGGAACACTCCGTTCCGCAGACCTACCCTCTTCTTTTGCCCGCGACCGATTGCGCGGCCAGGAAATCGACAATCGCTGTTTCCGCAGCCTTAGGTTGATCGGTCGGGAAGAGATGGCTCGCGTGCTCGAGTACGACGAGTTTTGCACCGGGAATGCGCGCCGCAATTAATTCCCCGTTGCCGACCGGAACCAGGCGGTCGACCTTCCCATGAATTACGAGGGTTGGAGCCGTTATCTGGGGCAGGCGGCTGAACGATTCCCACGCCAGTATGGCCTGTAGTTGTGCGAGATAGCCGGCCGGGCCGGTCGGCCACGGCTCACGCTGGGCGATATCTTCATCTATCAAATGCCGCGGCGTCGCGGAGTCGTAGATAAAAGGAACCGCGGCCTCGGCGGCTTCTTCCCGGCTCATCCAGGTACGGGCCTTCAACATCTCGACCGCGGCTGGCTCGGCACGCTGCGCGTTCGGTCCTCCGGCTGCCGTGCAGCCGAGAATGAGAGACTGCACGCGTCCGGGATACTGCAATGCAAATTCCTGAGCGATCATGCCGCCCATCGATACTCCAAAGACGTGAGCGCCGGGAACACCTGCGGCGTCAAGTACGGCGGCTGCGTCCGAAGCCATCAGGGCGATAGAATACGGGCCTGAAGGCACATCGCTTTGTCCCGCGCCTCGATTGTCGAGTGCGATGGTGCGGTAGGAAGCCGACAGTGCCGGCCGAGTGCGATGCCACATGGCGGAGGGGTAGCCCAGGCCCATGATCAACAAAATCGGTGCGCCTGTTCCCTGCTCGTCCCAGTAGATTCTCGTTCCTTGGTTATCAGCAAATGGCATTCCAGTTCCTCTTTAAGAAGGAATCGCAGCCGCGATAAGAAACTGCGACCTTCGGCAAAGAGAGGTCAGTCTGCGGCGACTTTGAGAATCAGTTTGCCGAAGTTCTCCCCTCTGAACAGCTTCAGAAAAGTGTCGGGAAAGGTTTCGATGCCTCCGACAATATCCTCGCGCGACTTGAGCTTCCCGGCTGCCAGCCAGCCTGCCATTTCCCGAGTGGCTTGCGCATAGCGGTCGGCATAGTCGAAGACCAGCATGCCTTTCATGGTCGCGCGATAGACCAACAGCGAGAGATAATTGCGCGGGCCCTGGACCGGACCGGTATTGTTGTATTGCGAGATGGCGCCGCAGATTACGATGCGAGCCCCGCGTGCCAGGTTCGCAAGAGCAGCCTCGAGTATGTCCCCGCCAACGTTATCGAAATAGATGTTGAGCCCCTGCGGGCAAGACTTCCGCAGTACCGCAGTCACATCTTCTGATTTGTAATCAATAGCCGCATCGAATCCGAGCTCGTTGATGAGATAACGGCATTTCGCTGTGCCGCCCGCGATGCCGACCGCGCGGCAACCCTTGATTTTGGCAAGCTGTCCTACAACCGAGCCTACGGCCCCAGCCGCAGCCGAGACGACCACGGTGTCGCCCGTTTGAGGCTGGCCGGTTTCGAGCAACCCGAAATACGCAGTCATCCCGGTCATGCCCAATACATTGAGGAAAGTCGGAAGCGGTGCCACACGCGGGTCAACTTCGATTAGACCCTTCCCTTCTGAAATGAAATATTCCTGAACTCCAAAGGTTCCCGAGACATGCTTGCCAACGGCGAACTTAGGGTTCTTGGAAGCCACCACCCGGCCCAGCGCCACAGCCCGCATTACCTCGCCGATGCCAACTGGTGGAACGTAGGACCTGCTCTGATTCATCCAGCCGCGCATGGCCGGGTCAAGCGATATGAACAGCACTCGGATCAAAAGTTCGCCTTCATGCAACTCGCGAACTGTCTCTTCCTCATAGGCCCAGTCAGTACGCTTCGGCACTCCGACGGGGCGGGAAGCGAGGGTGAATCTGTGATTGACAAATCCCATGGTCTCTTCCTTTCTAGTCAGACGGTGTAGCGCTCGCTGGACAAAAGTCGAGCCGCGATCTGGCGACGCAGCGCGATCGAGTTCACCGGTGTGTGATCCGCATAGCTGCGCACGGCTGCGAGATGCTTGCGCAAGATATCTCCTTCGGAGCAGGCGCTCAGTACGGTGCGTGAGAACCCCTCAACTCGGGCGATGGCATCGCGCAGGTACACGGCGCAGAAGTCGAGGGCGTTGCCGCTTTTGCCAGAGGATGCGAGCTTCTTGCAGCGGAGCAGGCCCGATTCCATGGCAAACACCCCCATGGCAATGTCGGACAGGTTCATAATGACTTCCTGTTGCTTCTCTAGCTGATCGCCGAATTTTTCGTGAGCGATGGCAAGGGTCAGGAGGAAGATTTGTCTCGCGTTGCGAACGAGGCGGTCCTCTGCCGTTTCGGTAACACTTTGCTTTTTGTCCGAGGAGCTGAGGTTTTCGCTCTGGCTCAAGACCGCACGCGCCGCTTCGAAAAGAGGTAGCTGCCCGCGCGCCGCACGCTTCAAGGGCATACCCATAATGACCAACCGGTTGATTTCGTTGGTGCCTTCAAAGAGCCGGTTGATGCGCGAATCGCGGTAGGCTCGCTCGACTGCATAGTCCTGATGAAAACCGTAACCGCCGTGGATCTGGACGCCTTCATCCACCACGTAGTCGAGCATCTCAGAAGCGAAGACTTTCACCATCGAGCATTCCGACGCATACTCTTCGACGGCCTGCATCTCTGTCACAGAGCTCTGTCTGTGTTCCGCGGACCTGGCCTGCAGTTGGCTTTCGATGAGTCCGGCTACACGCCAGGTCATGGACTCGGCGACAAAAATCCGAATGGCCATTTCGGCGAGTTTGTGCTGGATGGCGCCGAAGTCAGCGATCGCGGAGCCAAAAGCTTTTCTCTGCTTCGCGTACTTGATGGAGATGGCGAGCACGTTCTTGGCGGCGCCGACCGACGCAGGACCAAGCTTCAAGCGTCCGATATTGAGCACGTTGAACGCGATGACGTGGCCGCGCCCGATTTCTCCAAGAACATTCTCGACGGGAACAGGTACGTTATCGAGATAGACCGCCGTGGTAGAAGTGCCGCGAATGCCCATCTTATGTTCCTCGGCGCCGCTGCTGACGCCGGGAAAGGCTCGCTCCACCAGGAAGGCGGTGAACTTTTCTCCTCCGACTTTGGCGAAGACAGTAAACAAATCGGCCGCGCCGCCGTTGGTGATCCACATTTTCTGGCCGTTAAGTATGTAGTGCTTGCCGTCGGGAGACAGGTCGGCACGAGTGCGCGCGGCAAGAGCGTCTGAGCCAGACAATGGTTCTGTGAGGGCGTAAGCAGCTAGCAGTTCCATGCGGGCTAATCGAGGCAGATATCTTCTCTTCTGCTCGGGGTTGCCGAAGTATACGAGGGGGAGAGTGCCGATGCCGGTGTGCGCGGAATGCCATCCTGCGTAGGAGGCATCGCGTCCCATGTGCTCAGCGGCGACCATCAACGAGGGCAAATCCATTTCCATGCCGCCAAATTCCTCCGGTATGTTCATGCCTGTAAGGCCCAACTCGGCAGACTTTCGTAGGACCGCAAGAGCAGCCCCCGGCTGTTTCTCCCGGATGGGAGGAAGATTGGGCTCGACTTCGCTGGCCCAGAATTCATCGATCATGCGCCCGATTGCAAGATGCTCCTCGCTGAGATCTTCTGGAGTGAACACCTGGGCCGGGAGCGCATCTTCAAATAGAAACGCTGAACCTCTTGTCTTGCTGGAAATTTCTGTTAAGGTCGTCATGATTGCGATGTCCCCTTTCGAAATTAACCATCTCAATTCGCTAAAAGAATACGAAGGCCGCGAACTGCCTCCGACCGATTGGCTGGTGCTGACCCAGGACCGCATCCAGAGGTTCGCCGACGCCACCGAAGACCGGCAATGGATACACGTTGATCCCGAGCGAGCGGCGCGTGAGTCGCCCTATGGCGGTACCATCGCTCACGGCTTCCTCACGCTTTCGCTGGTGAGCTATTTTTCTGCACAGGCAATTCGGATTTGCGAAGGAGTCGGAATACGCGTCAACTATGGGCTGAACCGTGTGCGCTTTCCCTCGGCGGTGCGGGCAGGTTCGGCGATTCGCGCCCGCGTGACTCTGCTTTCGGTCAAAGAATCTGCCGAGTTCGTGGATATTATTTTCTCGGTGAAGATCGAGTGTGAAGGTGCCGACAAGCCCTGTTGTGTGGCGGAATGGCTGGTCCGCTATTACCGGGCATGATGCGATGCGGAATTGGAAATCAATCATATAGTCCCGCTTTCCGCGCATTCTAGCGAGGCGCGCATCAGGACCGCGATCCGATGGGGCATGGTGGCGAAGCGTTCATCGTGTGTGAGCCCGCGGGCGTAGCGGTAGTAAATCTGCTGAACGATCACTGCGACCTTGAAACGCGCAAAGGCCAAATAGAAAACCATGTCGTCGACCCGGCGTCCGGTCGCCAAAGCGTAGCGTTCAGCCAACTGGGCGCGGGTCAAGGTTCCAGCAATTGTCGTGGGAGCAGCGCAGATTTCCTGCAGCTCGTCTGGGTCATCGGGATCGGTCCAATAGGCCAGGGTTGTGCCCAGATCGGATAGAGGGTCACCCAGCGTGCACATCTCCCAGTCCAGAACTCCGACTATTTTTGTAATTTCATTCGAGTCGAGCACGACGTTGTCGTACTTGTAGTCATTGTGAATAAGAGTCGCATCCTGGGACGCTGGTATGTTCTGGGTTAGCCAGGCGGAGATGCGTTCGACTTTAGGCAGGTCGTGAGTTGCTGACTTGTGATAACGCTCGATCCATCCCTTAACCTGGCGGCCGAGATAACCTTGCGGCTTACCCAAATCACCCAGGCCGATTCTGTCATACTCGACGGCATGCAAGCGCACGAGGTTGTCGAGGAAAGCCTCGCTGAGCTGCCGTGCCGGGGTAGGAGACAGGAGCAAGCCGGGCGGCAGTTGCCGGCGCAGAATGATGCCTCGAATCGGCTCCATGAGGTAGAAAGGGGCGTCGAGAACCGAAAGATCCTCGCAATACAGAATCACTTTGGGTGCAACCGGGTACGTCTTGTGTAACCGGGAGAGCACGCGATATTCGCGGCCCATGTCATGAGCAGATTTAACTTGGCTGCCGAACGGCGGCCGGCGCAGCACAAATTCACGACTGCCCCAGGTCACGCGATAGGTTAGATTCGAATGACCCGCGGGGAATTGCTCGACCGTAAGCGGGCCGGGACCGTCGAAATGCCTGCCCAGGTATGCGTTGAGCCGGGTAAGATCGAGTTCTTCGCCTGCTCTTACGGCAACCGCATTATCACAAGAGGCAATCATGGGTTCCGAATTTCTCTGTCTTTATTATTCCTTCGCACCTGTGAAGTTCCTACCGATATGTGAGCAAGCGCTCGTCCTCGAGATGCGGGTGCGCGTTGAACGTGCTGAGCGTGAAACGCTCACCCGAACTCAGAAACTCCGTGAACGAGGCATTGTGCGACATCCAAGTCAATTCCAGCGTGTCCACATGCGATAAGTGCAAGGCTCGACGCATCGCGACACCAATCGGACCTCCGGAAGTAAAAACCACAGAATCACCGGCCGGCTTGGCGCAGTTTGCGATGGTCGCGATACCTCGATCGACGCGCGCGCAAAAATCCGGCCACGATTCCACACCGTCGATCATTAATTCACCCCTCACCCACATACCTATGACCGCCTCGAACATCTGCTGGAAATTTTTTTTTCGTTCGTCAGTATCCTTGGCGTGCTCGAACGCCCGGTGAAGATCGCAGACTTTTTCAGATTTCTCCAGGACCTTTGGCAAACCAAGTTTCAGAACTGCTTCCGCCGGATATTCGTCGAACTCGTTCATCACAGCCACTTCAGGAAACTCTTGTCCGAGACTTCGATAGGCTTCTTCGATGATGCGCGCGGTCTGCACTTGCCGTACACGAGGACCCGAGCAGACGCGGCTGAACTGCACTCCGCGGCAGGCCCAGTATTCTCCCAGCATGCGGGATTGCACTTCGCCGGTCGCGCTGAGTTTGTCATAGATCGGCTCCAGAAAAGACGCCTGGGCGTGTCGCACTAGAATGACGCGGCTCATAATTCTCGGCCTTACGCGTTGATGACATGTTCCTTATTGAACTCGGCAAATGTCTGGTTGGTCTCGGCAAGGCGCTTTAGCAAAGGAGCCGGCTCCCACAGTTCTCCGTGCTGTCGGCGAAATTCGCACACACGCTCATAGACGTTTTTCAAGCCCACCGTGTCGGCATACCACATGGGACCGCCGCGATACGCCGGAAATCCGTAGCCATTCAGATAGATGATGTCGATATCAACAGCGCGCAGCGCGTAACCCTCCTCAAGGATGCGGGCACCTTCATTCACCAGGGCGTAGACGCAGCGATCGATCATTTCGGAAGCGGCAATTTTGTGTTGGGGAATTCCACCTTCGGCGGCCCACTTCCGCACCAGAGCACTCACTTCTGGATCAGTTGCAGCGCGGCGCATGTCGTCGTAGCGGTACCAGCCGGCCAGTGTCTTCTGGCCATAGCGACCCATCTCGCAAAGACGATCCTCAGCAATGGGCTGGCGAACACCAGGTCTTTCCAGATGGCGATATTCCTTGCGAATCCGCCAGCCAACATCCAGTCCCGCAAGATCGCCGGTGGCGAGTGGACCCATGGCCATGCCGAACTCGACCAGCGCGTTGTCAACGGCCTCTACCTCCGCGCCTTCTTCGATTAGAAACTGGGCTTCGCGGCGATAGGGCCCGAACATGCGGTTTCCGACAAAGCCCCGGCAGTTTCCCACGAGCACTCCGATCTTGCCGAGCTTTTTTGAGAGCTGCATGCAAGTGGCGATCACTTCCTTACTCGTCTTTTTTCCACGCACAATTTCGAGCAAGCGCATGACGTTCGCTGGGCTGAAGAAGTGAGTTCCAATGACGGACTCCGGCCGCGAGGTGACGCCGGCAATCTCGTCGATGCTCAATGTCGACGTGTTGCTCGCCAAGATCGCACCAGGGTTGCAGGCACGATCTAAGTCCTGAAACACCTGCTTCTTGAGCGCCATCCCCTCGAAGACCGCCTCCACCACCATATCTGCGTCGGCGAATCTTTCGTAGTTGAGGGTCGGTGTGATCAGAGCAAGGCGCTCGTCGACGAATTGTTGCGCGAAGCGTCCGCGCTGAACGGAGCTGGCGTAGTTCTTTCGAATCCTGGCGAGGCCTTGGTCGAGCGCGGGCTGATCGACCTCCTTCAACAGGACGGGAATACCGGCATTGGCAAAAACCATGGCGATGCCCCCTCCCATGGTCCCGGAACCGACGACCGCGACACTTCGGATTGGTTTGATCGGCGTGTCTTTCGGTACGTCCGGAATCTTTGCGACCTCGCGCTCCCCGAAGAAAACGTGGATGAGCGCCTTGGATTGATCGGAGAACAGACACTCCGTAAAGAGTCTCCGCTCTACCTCGCAACCTTCTGCGAAAGTTAGTTTGGTTGCCGCTTCCACCGCGTCAATGGCGGCAAGCGGCGCTTTCAGACCCCGCTGCTTCTTCTGAACATTCTCGCGGGCAGCCACTATAATTGCCGCGTTCTCTGCGGCGGTACCTAGTTTCTCCGAGCGTTCGCGCGTTTTTGGGATCGGTTTTCCAGCGACTTCGCGGGCAAAGGCCACCGCGCCGGCAAGCAGGTCGCCTTCGATCAAGCGGTCGATGATCCCGAGCCGGAAGGCTTCTACTGCGGCAACCGGTTTGCCGTCAGTACACATTTCAAGCGCCTTGGCGACACCGGCAAGCCGAGGCAGGCGTTGCGTTCCCGCGGCGCCGGGAATGAGGCCAAGCTTCACTTCGGGCTGGCCGACCTGTGCATCGCCCGCAGCCACACGGTAATGGCCTGCCATCGCCAGCTCGAGCCCTCCGCCGAATGCGGCGCCATGAATCGCCATCACCACGGGTTTGCTACAGTTTTCAATTGCGAGAAGCAGTGGCAGAAGGCTGGCGCCGCGCGATTTGCCAGAGGTCATCTTTCCGAATTCCTTGATGTCAGCTCCTGCAACGAACGTGCGGCCACCGCCGATAAGAACGGCCGCTTTCACCGAGGAATCGTTGTTGATCTCTTTGATAGCTTCGGCAATTCCCTCTGGCACGCCGGGGCTTAATGCATTCACCGGAGGATTGTCGATAGTGATGATGCCGATATCGTTGTCTTTGTTTTTGCTAAGCCGCACCAGAGTGCTCATCGTGAACTCCGATCATTGCCGCCGCACGGGACCGGAACACAGTCGATCACGAGCCGGGCGATGCGTTCGCGGCGAAACGTCGCATCGCCCAGCATCGTCTCGGACGCTTTCGCGCGGCGGTAGTAAAGGTGTAAGTCATTCTCCCAGGCAAAACCGTTGCCGCCATGGATTTGTATGCTCCGGTTCCCCACAGTCCGGCAGGCATCGCTGGCGTACATTTTGGCGATGGAGGTCGCTATCGCTGCATCGGGAGCGTCGTGCTCCAAAGCCCACGCCGCGTAGTAGGCGGCTGAGCGTGAACTCTCTGTTTCAAGGTACATATCCGCACATTGATGCTGGACGGCCTGAAATGTTCCGATCGGCTTGCCAAACTGTTTGCGCATTTTCGCGTAGTCCACGGTGAGGTCGAGCACGCGCTGCATTCCGCCCACCATTTCGGCTACCAAAGCCGCGGTGGCGATATCGAGAGCGTGCGCTAGATTGGCTCCATCACCCAGCTTCTCCGCGGGAGCGTTAAGGAACTGGACGGCATAGAAGTTCCGAGTGAGATCCAGAGCCGGCATCGGCGCAATGGATAAGCCGGGCGCCTGCGCTTCCACCAGAAACACGCCGGACTGCGCGGCAACGAGAATAAAATCAGCCACGTCAGCGTCGAGAACGAAGAGCTTCTCGCCCGTCAGCCTGCCATTAGTGGCAACAAGCTTCGCGTCGGCCAGGTCCCAGGAGGCGCTGGCTTCAAGTAGGGCGAGAGTCGAGCGCGCCTCGCCGCGACAAATGCGCGCGAGATATTTCGTCTTCTGCGCATCGCTGGCGACAGCATCGATTACCGCACCGGCAAGAGCGACAGTCGACCAAAACGGCCCAGGCAGCAGGGCGCGGCCCGCTTCCTCCATCAGAAGAATGAGTTCTACCGTCCCTAGACCGAGTCCGTCATATTTCTCTGGGAAAATAATACCCGTGTATCCCTGGGCCGCCATCTTCGACCAAAGAACTGGATCGTACGGCTGCTTGCTCTCAGCCAGTCGCCGCACCTGCGTCATGGGGCATTCCCCTCCAAAAAACTGACGCGCGTTCTCCTTCAGAATCTTTTGGCTTTCGTTCAAACCGAATTGCATGACTTGTTCTCAGTAGCTCCGGGGCAAACCCAGAACGAAATGTCCGATGATGTTGCGCTGAATCTCCGAGGTTCCGGCCTCGATGGTATTGCCGCGCGAGCGCAGGTATCCGTAGGCCCAAGTCCCTTTGTCGATGGAGTGCTCGGAGGAACCTTCCAGCTGGCCGAACGGACCGAGCAACTCCTGCGCTAGCTGCTGCAATCGCTGGTTCAACTCGCTCCAGAAGATTTTCTGGATGGAACCTTCCGGGCCAGGCACTCCGGTTGCACTGATGCGGCTGAAGGCGCGCATCTGGTTCCACCGCATCACTTCAATTTCGGCATAGCACTGGGCCAGCTTCTGACGGATCAAAGGTTCTTGCGCCGCAGAATTTCCGTTCCGTCGCAATTGGCGGGCAAGCTCGATCAGGCGTTCCATGTTGCGGCGAAAGGTAATCTGCAGACCGGCGCCGAATGTGCCGCGTTCATGCATCAGCGTTCCTATCGCGACATCCCAGCCCTGATTCACATTTCCCACAACATTGTCGACGGGAACCCGCACATCCCGGAGCGAGACCTCGGCGAATTCCCTCTCTCCAGTGATTTGGCGAAGTGGGCGAACACTGATCCCCGGAGATTTCATATCCACCAGAAGCACGGTGAGCCCTTTGTGCTTTGGAAGACTCGGATCGGTTCGAACCACCAACTCACACCAGTCGGCAATCCAACCGTAGCTGTTCCACGTCTTCTGGCCGTTGACCACGTAGAAATTCCCATCCAGTCGCGCCTCGGTCTGCAAGGATGCGAGATCGGAACCAGCGTTGGGTTCGGAAAACCCCTGACACCAGATTTCTTCCGCGCTAAGAATCTTCGCCAGGTAGCGCGTCTTTTGCGTTTCAGTGCCGAACGCAATGATGGTGGGCCCGATCAGACCCAAGCCCAGAGTGTTGGCCATCGGTGGCGCACTGGCCAGAGCCATTTCCTGCCAGAAGATGGCCTGCTGCATCAAATTCGCACCGCGACCCCCATATTGCTTGGGCCACGAAACTCCCGCCCACCCGCCTTCGAATAACTTGCGCTGCCACGCCCGCAAATATTCGAAGCGCGATTCCAGCGAATCCTCGCGCCGCTCCGCCCAGTCGGCGGGCACATTGGCTGTAAGCCAGGATCGCAATTCGTCGCGGAATTGTATTTCCTCGGATGTCAGATTCAGATCCATCCCAACTCCTTCGACCGTGTTCAGAATTCCCGACTAAGCGCGCTTGGCCCTGCCACGTATTTCTTCCTCAGTTCTTTCTTCAACACTTTTCCAGTCGCTGTCTTGGTCAAGGTTTCGCAGAATTCAATAGAGCGCGGACATTTGTAATGAGCCAGATTAGCCCGGCAGAATTCGATGAGTTCCGCCTCGGTCGCAGTGCATTCTGGTTTTAGAATCACCACGCCTTTGGGGACTTCCCCCCACTTATCATCCCGGACCGCAATCACCGCAGCTTCGTACACGGCAGGATGCGTCAACAACGTTCGCTCCACTTCCAGCGATGAAATATTTTCGCCACCACTGACGATGATGTCTTTCTTGCGATCGACGATCAGGATGTAGCCGTTCTGCATAACGATGGCCATGTCGCCAGTGTGAAACCACCCGCCACGCAAGGCTTCCGCGGACGCCTCTGGCTGATGCCAATAGCCGGCCATCACACTGTCGCTGCGGGCAATGATTTCACCCATGGTCTCGCCATCGTGAGGTACGTCGTTGTCATCGAAATCCACGACCCGCAGCTCTACTCCCGGATAGGCATAGCCAGTCATGGACTGAAGTGCGTAGCGCTGCTCGGGTTCGCACACCACATCTGGCTTGAGCTCGGCCGTGGCGAGAGTGGGTGAACACTCCGTCAAGCCGTATCCGGCAAAACACTTGCAGCCGAGTTTCAGCTCGACCTCGCGCATCAGCGAAGGAAAAGACGCCGCGCCTCCAATGGCGATCCACTGCAGCGAACTTAGGTCATACTTGGAACGATCGGGACAGTTCACCAATGCCGACGCCATGATGGGGACCAGGTTGAGGGAACCGACTCGCTCCCGCTCCACCAGACGAAAAATCTCTTGCGGAATAAATCGTGGACTCATGACGTGCATGGCTCCTACCAGCGTTACTGTGTGCGCCGCTCCCCATCCGTTGGCGTGAAACAACGGAATCGTATGTAGGAAGACGTCTTCATACTTGGCCTTGTGGAACAGAGCTACATGCAAAGCATGGAGATAGATGTTCCGGTGGGCGAGCATCACGCCTTTGGGATCGGCGCTGGTCCCGCTCGTATAGAAGAGTTCGCAGACAGAATTCTCGTCAAACGATGTAATTTCCGCGCGGTGGGGCGTCGCGGCGGCCAGGAGTTGTTCATAATTCTCAAGAGCAAGCCAGTCCCCCTGAGAATCCGCATCAAGCAAGTGGTAGGAGCCGACGCTGGGCAATTTCATGCGAAAAGAATCGACCAGGCTGACGAACTCCTGCGCCAGAAATAGCTTGGTCGCTCCAGAATCGTTCAGGATATAGGCAAGTTCATGAGAAGCGAGACGGTAGTTGAGCGGCAGCAGAACGGCCCCAGCATCGAGGACTCCAAAGTACGCCTCCAGCAGCCGATGACAGTTCAGGCTGAGAAAGGCGACTCGATCCCCCGCCCTCACTCCAGCCGCGCGCAATGCGCCAGCCAGCCGGGCCACGCGATCAGCGAACTGCGCGTAGGTAAATCGCTCGTTCTGGCAAACCACTGCCGTCTTGTTTGGAAATTGCTGTTCTGCATAACGGAGGAAGCGGACGGGCGTGAGCGGAATATTCATGGGCGGCGACTACCAGGCGGTCTGGCCTCCGTCCACCACAAGAACATGGCCAGTAACATAAGCCGAAGCATCGGAAGCCAGAAAAATTGCTGCGCCTTTTAGGTCATGGTCATTGCCGAAACGATGAAGAGGAATCTTTTCCAGCAGGGACTCCTCGCGGTGCTCAAGAATCCAGCTCGACATGTGCGTGGGAAACCAACCGGGAGCGATCGCGTTGACCTGGATGTTGTGCGCCGCCCATTTGCACGCCAGATCTTTGGTGAAGGCGATGACCCCGCCTTTGCTCGCGTGATACCCGATGGCCTGCAGATCCGAAGAAGCTCCACCCAGGCCCGCGACCGACGCTATGTTGATGATCTTGCCGTGTCCATGACCGATCATGGCTTTGCCAACAGCTTGCGAGAACAGGAAGGTTCCGGTGAGGCTTGTGTCTATGACCTTGTTCCATTGCTCAAGCGTCATCTCCTCGACCGGGGCTCCCCACGAAACGCCCGCATTATTAATAAGGATGTCGATGCGGCCGAAACTTTGCAGAGTCAATGCCACCGCTTCCTGAATGGCTGCGGGATCTTTCACGTCGCAGCCGAGGGCGAGGGTCTTCACGCCCAGGCCGGCTAATTGATCAGCCGCTTCCTGACAGCGCTCCTTCTTGCGGGCACATAGCGCAACGTTTGCTCCCATCTCCGCCAATCCTTCGGCCATCTGGCGGCCAAGCCCGATGGAACCGCCGGTGATGATCGCGACGCGCCCGCCAAGGTCGAACAACTTTCTTGCATTCACAATATGAACAGCTCCCGGCCAGAGGTTCGGATTTACACAAAGTGATAGTCAATATCACAATATAGCGACTAACGTCAAACCCGTATCGCATTCCGCCGAAGAACCTACGAGCCAATACTGAAAGCAAGCCGACCGGAAACCTGTCCCCGGCGCAGCTGCTCCAGAACTTCGTTCGCCCGCGACAATGGTCGCGTTGCCACTTCACAGTGAACCCTCCCCGCCGCACCCAGGGCGAGAATTTCCCGCAGATCCTGTCGCGTGCCAACAGCGGAAGCCTGAATCCGGATTTCTCCCGCCGCCATCAGGATGGGCGGGAAACAAATGTCCTGCGCGGGCAAGCCCACGGCGAGCAGCACTCCCGTGGGGCGCACACAATAAAACGCCATATCGTAGGCGGCTTTGGCCGCAGACGTCACCAAGGCCACGTGAACTCCGCCCTGTGCCCGCAATTGCTGCACCACTTTGTCGGATGCAGCATTCAGCGTCATTGAGGCTCCTAACGACTTGGCCAGAGCCAGCTTTTCTTCGCCGATGTCAATTGCGGTGACGTCGGCTCCGAGCTCGCAGCCGATCTGAACCGCCAGGTGCCCCAAACCACCTATTCCAAACACGGCTAAACGTTGGCCATTCGTGATGCGTGACTGTTTAAGAGCGCGATAAACAGTAACCCCGGCGCACAGCAGAGGAGCAGCTTGCGCCGAAGCAAGATTATCCGGAATTCTAGCCACGTGAGTCGCGGGTGCTTTCACAAATTCGGCGTAGCCGCCATCCACGGTTACACCGGTAATTTGCTGCCGGACGCATAGGTTCTCGTTGCCTTCGCGGCAGAACTCACACTTTCCGCAGGTCCAATGAATCCAGGGCACGCCGACGCGATCGCCGATATTAACATTCTGGACACCCGAGCCAACCTCAACAATGTTTCCCACCACCTCGTGCCCGAGGATCAGCGGTTTCTTGACGATCCCAGCCAGCTGTGACCAGTCGCCTTCCGCCACGTGCAAATCGGAGTGGCACACTCCGCACACCTCAACCTTGATCAGAACTTCGCTGCCTGTGGGTTCGGGAAGAGGAACGTCCTGGACTGTGAGTGGAGTCTTGAACTCGCGAAGCACAGCAGCTTTCATGTTCTTCCCTCTCGGGGAACCGCGATTAGTCCTCGAACCAAGAATGGGCTTTCCAACAATTCAGATCTCGAGTCCTCGAAGGAAGAACTCCACTGCGCTGCGTACTCGCTCAGTGAGCTTGTGCGGTCCGGTCAAATCCACCGCCCATTGCCGTACCACCGTGTTGTAGAGGCCTTCCATGAATTCTGCCAAATGAACAACGGGGAAGTCGTGAGAAATCTCACCCCTCTTTTGTCCCTGGGCGAGAATCTCTCGCAGCAAGCCCACCGTAGCTTCCTCGTGCCCGCGCATGTTGGAGCAACGCACCGGGTCCATCGCGCCCGAAAGGACAACGGCCTGCCACAAGCTGCGGTCCGCCTCTACTTCTTTCGCCATACTGACATACAGCCGGCGCAGGCGTTCCGCCGTGCTCGCATCGGTCGATAACTCCGAGCGTAATCGCTCCCTTATGCAGGCAAATCCCCGTTCCCCCACCTCTCGCAGAACGGCATCTTTGCTGGAGAAATACCGGAAGAACGTGGGCTGGCTGATCTCGAGCGCACGCACGATGTCGTCGATCCGCGTGTTCTCAAAACCGCGCTTGCGAAATAGCTTGATCGAGGTCTCGATGATCTGTTGGCGCAATCGGGCTTTCTTGCGTTCACGAAGCCCCACCGTCATATCGCTTTCATATCGTTCGGCAACAATTCTTCGCGTCGCGGTCACTCGAGGCATTGGTCCCCCCCGGACACTGCCCGAAAGCATGCGATCGCCTCGCGGACAATGTGATAGGCACTATAACAAAATAGCGACTAACACATTGAAGATTTTTTTTAAGAATGCCCAACTTCGCGCGGAATCACTCGGTCAGGTCAGCCGGATTCGAGGAAAGGTGCTGGGCAATAGTGTCCACGAGCTTGCCTATGTTACTGAGCGCAGTGATCGGTAAGTTGGTGAGAGTCTTATTTGTGGTGGAGTGCTTCACCTCGATAGACGAGGCGTCTTCACTCTTCTGGACCCGAACCATGATCGTCTTGCCGCCTACCGAAACACCCAGCATGAGATCGACGACTCCCTGAACCAGCGCAGACTGGGCTCCGCCAAACATCGCGGGGTCCTTGCGCGACTCCTGGGCGAGAAATGGAAAATCGCGGACAAAGAAATCCGGCTTGTCCGCCTCGAATCGGTTGAAGGAAAAAAGTGTATTCTTGCTCTCCGGGTCCACAACTATAAACTTGTCTCCTCGAATTGCTCCCTGCACTTTCACGCGAAACACCGAAGACGTACCCTTGACGAAAATCCTGGTCTCGGCCTGAAATTGATTTGCCGACAAGTCAATCTTATAGGCGTGAGCGGCTTTGGTAGTCAGCGAGCGGACCGGGATAAAACTTGTATCGCGCAGAAGTTCGCCCGCCACATAGGAGGCGGCGCGAAGCGCCGATTTGTTATCGCCCACCCGGATTGCAAACAGATCGTTGGCTTCCTGCGCGGAAGCCAGTAAGGGGATAAATAACTGTTCGAGCAGATCGTAACTCGCGGCGTAAAACTGTCCGGGTATCGAAACGATGGCGACGATGCTTCCCGATGCGGAGAGTTCGACTTGACGTTCACGATCCGCAACCGGCATCATCCCCTCGCCAGAAAATGGGCAAACTGGAAGGCCGCATAGGGGCCTCCAGGGTACTGCCAGCATTCGAGAAAACGTCGCGGGCAGAAGTCAGCAACAGTTTCGCTCAAGCCTCTCCAAGCCTATGTAAGTGTCGGCCAGGTGTCAATTTACTTAGGTATCTCCCCATCCGATTGCTCAAAACTGTCCATCACGCCTCATGAACAGCCGCTGTCCTAAAGTCTTATCACCGGTTGCCGATACTGCTCACAAGCGGTTGTAAGACGAAACAAGCCACCGTACCTTCACCCGAACTGGAGAATAAGTAGCGGATGCCTATACGTGCTCTGATCGTCGACGATTCCTCAGTCATGCGGAAGATCGTGGAACGCTCGCTGCGTGAGGCGGGCATCGACCTAACCGAGGTATTCCAGGCTGGGAACGGGGCCGAGGCGCTTGCTGTCCTCAAGCAGGGCCCTGTCGATCTAATTCTTTGTGACATCAACATGCCGGTGATGGACGGGCTGGAATTTATCAAGCAGTTGCCTGGAGTCGAGAACGCGAAGGGCGTCCCCGTCGTCATGATTACCACCGAGGGCAGCGAGGCTCACGTAGTACAGGCCATCTCCTGCGGGGCACGTGGCTACATCCGCAAGCCTTTCACGCCGGAGCAGGTGAAGGAACATGTCATCCCCGCGCTGGCAGGCAAATTATGAAATCAGTGAGTGAGATACTGGCCCCCAACGGCCGCCACGAAAACTGGATTCCCCTGCTGGAAATGGCGACGCGGGAAGTCTTCCAACTCATGCTGAGTTGCCAGCTGACGGCATGCACAACCGAGGAGGAAACAACACTGAACGTTACGACTGCCATGGTTGGGATGGCGGGGCGGTTGTGTGGCGTACTCAGTGTGCGCTGTGAAGGAAAGGCGGCCGCCCTCATGGCCTCCAAGATGTTGGGCGTGGCTCTAGACAAAGTCGGCCCCGAGGTGGGGGATGCACTGGGCGAAATCTGCAATATGGTGGCGGGCAACTTCAAAAATAAAATCGCCGGTTTGGCGGAGGGCTGCATGCTCTCTCCACCCACAGTAATCATCGGCAGCGACTACAATTTGCATTGCCCGGCAGACTCCGCAGGCCTTGAGGTCAGGCTGCAGTTTGAAGCTATGCCCATCGCCATTTCTCTCCAGATCTGCAGCTGAACCCGTTGTCTGCAGCTTAGCGCACCCGGTTGGTGCTACTTTTCGACACGAATCCTTTGTAAGGGGTGCATGGATGCTTTAAGACTCAGTGGGCGACGCTTAGTTCTGCGCTGCAGTCGGCCCGAATATGGTTGCAACCAGTCCAAAGATTCCTGCTACGGCCTCGTCAAGTTCGAACGTAAACCGCACCAGATCAACCCCCTCAAGGTCGCGGTATTCCTTCAAGAGGATGGCCCATGCCGGGTCGGCGATAAAGTCTGCCTTGCGGCGCTCATAGAAGCCGTACCCCAGGCCACGCATACGACAGAGAAGATCGCTCAGGTGCACCAACGCCACTAGCGGTTGAGCGGACTTGCTCAGGGCAGGGGCATGGTGGTACGCGATCACCTGCACGATATCGTTGGCGAGGTGCCATTTCTCGGCCAGTGCGCGCCCGGTCTCGCAGTGGGTAAATCCCATGGTGGCGCGTTCTGCCTCCTCAAACGGAATCTGCTCGCGAGTAGCGTGCGCCACCGCCAGCTCAAATTCCCTGGGAAAAGCGATGCAGTTCACGAGAAACCCCAGATCGTGCAACAGTCCGGCCATGTAGGCCTTGTCACTATCGGCCGATGCCAGCTTTTCGCTGAATTTGCGGCACACCATGGCACAACCCAGCGAATGCCTCCAGAAGACAATCGGGTCCAGCGCCCAGTTTTTTGCAGGAAAGGCGTTTCCCAGGCAACACGTCAGGAGAATGGTTTCGACCCTGCGCAGGCCCAGGCTGATCACCGCTCCCTTAATGGATTCCGGCGATTTCGCCAGACCGAACAAAGGCGAACTGGCCACCCGAAGGCATTGCGCGGCGATGGTGTTGTCATAGGACACTAACTTCACCACCTCATCCAATCTCACTCGTTCCGCAGGTAAGCTCAGGAGTTCGAGCAAAGGCATAAAGACCGCCGGGATGGCCGGCATGGTTTCGATGCGCCGCACACGATCGCGGATGGTTGCGGTGTAGGTGGTGGTCATAATTTGCCACTGCTCAGGGATGGTTTCCAGTACGCGATCGTTCCGGGAAAATGAACCAGGTGAAACTTGTCGTTTAATCTCATGAGTGATTCGGAGGTTCCGAGGAAAAAATAACCACCAAAATTTAAATTGCTGAAAAAGTGGTCAATTACTTTCGACTTCGATGGACCGTCGAAATAGATGAGCACATTGCAGCAGAAAATGAGATCCATGCCCTTCATGAAAAGCATCTTGGAATCGTCCTGCAGATTCAGCCGGCTGAAGCTGATCAACTTTTTTACTTCCGGACGCACCTGGAGTTTCTTCTCATCGACTGGCGAAAAATACTTTCTCTTGTAATAGTCCGTAGTGTTGCGCAGGGCGTAATCGCCATAGACCCCAGCCTTTGCCGCTTCCACGGAACGGTCATTGAGATCGGTGGCCACAATCTCCACTGTCCAGTTCTTCAATAGCTGCTCACTTTCTTCGAGCATACTCATCGCCAGGGTATAGGACTCTTCGCCGGTGGAGCACCCCGCGCTCCAGATCCGCAGCCTCTTCATCACCTGCTTGCCTTTTTCCCCGACGATCTCCGGCAGGATCACCTTGCGCAGCGCCTCCATCTGCGGCGAACTGCGGAACAGGCAGGTTTCGCCGATGGTAACTTCGTTCAGCAGGTGCCGGATTTCGGTCTCCCGGCTGGAGTGCGCGGTCAGGCGGTCCCAATAGTCGCGGGAGCTTCGCAGTTCGAGTGCCTTCATCCTCCGGCCACAGGCGTCAGCCATCAGATAAAGTTTTTCTTCAAGCTGAAAAATGCCGCACACCTGGTACACCAGATCGCGGATTTGGCGGAATACCGGGTCGATGGGTTCGCTGACCTTGCCAGTGAGCGGCGCGGGGGGAGTTCGGGTGCCAGTTGTCATTTTGCTCGAGGCTCCAGGCTCGCGTGATTGTCCAGGGGCACGATGGTGCGAGGCGCGCGGTTCTGCAGCACGCGGCGCGCGATCTCCGGTGCCAGCTGATCCAGCGGATAAACGGCATCCGCTTGCCCCGCGGCATAAACCAGGCCCGGCATCCCCCAGACCACAGAGGAAGCTTCGTCCTGAATGATCACCTCTCCACCCGCTTCACGAATGTGTTGCGCTCCCAGCACTCCGTCCGAGCCCATGCCCGTCATCACCACGCCTAGAACATCGGCTCGACAAGCCGCCGCCACGGAACGAAACAACACGTCCACAGCAGGCCGGCAGGAGTGCTCCGGCGGACCCTGGTTGAGCTCCAGTTGCCAGTTCATGCCGGCCCGCACCACGGTCATGTGGAAGTTTCCCGGAGCAATCCAGGAGTGTGCGGGCGAGAGAATCACGCCTGTGCTGCCCTCTTCCACCGGCATCGCCGAGTGGCTCGCCAGCCGCTCCGCCAGCATGCGAGTGAAAATGGGCGGCATATGCTGCACCACCACGATGGGGACGGGGAAGTCTTTGGGAATCCGCGGCAAGACTTCCGCCAGAGCATTGGGGCCTCCAGTCGACGTGCCGATGGCCACAATCTCAACGCGCCGGTGGGCAGGCACTCGCACCCGCGT
Source organism: uncultured Acidobacteriaceae bacterium (assembly GCA_963786075.1). GTDB lineage: Bacteria > Acidobacteriota > Terriglobia > Terriglobales > Acidobacteriaceae > Sulfotelmatobacter. Next base: position 108,562 of record CAWAYA010000023.1, read on the forward strand.
GGCGGGACGAGGTGGGGGCAAAGACTTCAGCTTCGTGGAAGCGCGTGCGCAGAGCGCCTTGATCTTGGGAACGAGTTCAGCACGGATGGCTTCAATGGCGACGGCCGGGCTGCCCGTATTGCTCGGCTTGGTGGCATAATCCGACGCGCCCAGCGAAAGCGCATCGAGAGTCGCCGCCGCTCCGCGCTCGGTCAGCGTGCTGAACATTATGACCGGCAGTTTGGCGTCCAGCTTGCGCAGCTCCGCCAGCATCTCCAGGCCGTTCATCACCGGCATCTCAACATCCAGCGTGATGAGGTCGGGATGGAGCTGCGCGATCTTCGCCAGAGCAATGTGCCCGTCGCTGGCGGAACCGACAACCTCCAGCTCCGGGTCCGTGGACAAGGTCTCGCACAGCAGCTTGCGAATCACCACAGAATCGTCCACTACGAGGATGCGAATGGGAACCATAGTGAGTGGTTTATGTCGGCACTGCAGCCGCGCTGCGCCCGAATGGATTCCGGCTCCGGACGTCAGGCTTGCGATAAAGTCTTTCCCGGTCCTGCCGGCTTAGAACTTGTAGCGTTCTACCAGTTCGCGTAACGAAGTCGCCAATTTGGAGAGTTCGCCTGCCGCCTTCTGAGTGTCGACGGCTCCGCGCGATGTGCTTGCTGCAGCCTCGGTTACGCCCGCAATATTGCTTGTGATCTCGCCACTGCCTCGCGCCGCTTCTCCCACGTTGCGCGCCATTTCGTTGGTGGTTGCGTTCTGTTCTTCTACCGCGGTGGCAATCGTATTGGAGATGCCGTTGACCTGGTTGATGACGTTGCTGATCGATGCAATGGCGTCCACCGCCGCCTTGGTGTCGGTCTGAATGGCTTCGATCTTGCGGCTTATGTCCTCGGTGGCTTTGGCAGTTTCCTTGGCCAGCTCTTTTACCTCATTGGCCACAACAGCAAAGCCTTTGCCCGCTTCGCCGGCGCGCGCGGCTTCGATGGTAGCATTCAGGGCCAGCAGGTTGGTCTGCTGTGCAATCGAAGTGATGACTTTAATCACCTGTCCAATCTCGGTGGAGGAGTCACCCAGTTTGGAGACGGTGGTATTGGCAGTTTCCGCGACCTTGACGGCGGAGGTCGCCACCTTGGCCGCCTCCGTCGCATTCTTGGCAATCTCCTTGATGCTGGCGCCCATCTCTTCCGCCCCGGTGGCGACGGTCTGTAGGTTCTGGCTGACCTGCGCGGTATTGGTGGAAACCACCTTGGCCTGGGCCGATGTCTCTTCCGCGTTGGCGCTCATCTGCTGACTATTAGAGGAAAGCTCTTCCGAGGCGCTGGCCAGGGACTGAGCGTTCTGACCAATGGCTGCAAAGCCGGTTCGCAAGTTCCCGAGGAGCTTCGACAATCCTTGTCCCATGAGTCCGACAGCGTCGCTGCCGAGCACCGTGATCTCCTGGGTAAGATCGCCATCGGACGCCGCGGTCACCACTTTCAGAATGCTATCCACCTTTTGCTTTAGCTCCGCGGCCGCCAGCTTCTCCCGCTCCGCTCCCGCCGCCACCTCGTTCTTGGTGTTCACCTGTGTCGTGATATCCGTCGCGTACTTCACAACCTTAAATGGTTTGCCGTTGAAATCCATGATCGGGTTGTAAGAGGCCTGAATCCAGACTTCTTTGCCGCCTTTGCCGATCCGCAGGTATTCCGCCGCCTGGTACTCGCCTCGGTTCAGCTTCGCCCAAAATTCGCGATAGTCAGGACTTTGCCGGTAGGCTTCCTGGACGAACATGCTGTGATGTTTGCCCTTGACCTCGTCGAGTGTGTATCCCAGGGTCTTGAGGAAGTTGTCGTTGGCCGTGACGATGATCCCGTCCATCTTGAATTCGATCACCGCTTGCGACTTGCCGATCGCCGCAATCTGGCCGGAATAATCGGCGTTAATGAGTTTTTGCGCGGTAATGTCGGTGGCGTACTTCACCACCTTGAACGGCTTGCCATCGCTGTCCATAATCGGATTGTAGGAGGCCTGAATCCAGACTTCTTTCCCGCCCTTGCCGATGCGCTTGTATTCCGCCGCCTGGTACTCGCCACGGTTCAGCTTCGCCCAGAATTCCCGGTAATCCCCACTTTGCCGGTAGGCTTCGTCCACAAACATGCTGTGATGCTTGCCCTTGATTTCATCGAGGGCATAGCCCAAAGCCTTAAGGAAGTTCTCGTTGGCCGTGATGACGGTCCCGTCCAAATTGAATTCGATCACCGCCTGTGACTTGCCGATCGCGGCCACCTGCCCGGCATAGTCCGCCGCCAACCTTGCCCTTTCGGTTATGATCTCCCAGGCCACCATCACGCCAAGGTAGTGTTGGGAATTGTCATGAATGGCGCTCGCGTTTAGGGCAAGAGTCTCCGGGCCCAGCCTGATTTCTGCCCGATGGGGCAGGTTCTTGGGATCGGCCAGGATCCGGCGCGGGTGCGCCGGATTTTTGTGGAAAATGTCGATGGAGTTTCCCACAATGTCATCGACTTTGCAGGGCAGCAGGTGCGCCAGCTTGGTCAGCGTGGCGCGCGAGGCTGGATTCATATAGCGGATGATCAGATCGGTGTCCGCGCGAATAAAATTCAGCGGACTGGTTTCCATCATCTGCTCGAACATACTGTTTTGCGCCTGAGCCGCTTTGACAGCGCTTCCGGCTCTTTTCTGCAATTGCACCGCAGTACTCATGTTCGACTCTCCTTAAGTGTTTGTCGGTATTTGGGCACCCGTTACTTGTTTGGCCACGATGTCTAACTCCAAGGACCCGACCGCGGTCATTGGTTCACTTCCCCGATAAGAAATTGGGCGATCTTCACTGGACGAAACAAGTCCCACGCCCCCAGAACCACGGCTATCGACGATGTCGGATGCAGCGTTGCTAAGCTTTCCTCACGTCCGCGATGGAGGCGGGATCAGCCACGTTGACCACGCGTTCCGTGTCCAGCAAGAGCAACAGGCGCTCGGGCAACTTGTGGACACCGCGAATCATCTCCCGCGCCACTCCCTTCAGCGTTTGCGGAGGTTGCTCAAACGTCTTTTCTTCAACCTCGATGACGTCGCCGATTTCATCCACCAGCAGGCTGAGCGCACCGTCGTCGGTACGCACCACAACATTCATCGGCAAATGGTCGGCACAGCGTTCGCTCATGCCCAGACGCCGCCGCAAATCGATGGCGGTTACAATCTGTCCGCGCAGGTTGATCAGTCCGCGCACCACCTGCGGCACCTGCGGCACCAGCGGCACCCGTGTCATCTCCTGATAGCGGATCACTTCCTGCACCTGCTGCACGGGTACCCCGAAGAAGTGTCGATCCAGAAAAAAAGTGCAAAACAGCTCGCTGCTCGCCATAGAAAACCTTCCCCTTTTTATCCCGCAGCAGCAGCTTTCGCCGCTTCCGTGAAGAAGCCAGGATGCGCGGCCCGCACCACGCCCTTCACATCGAGCATGTCGGTCACCCTCTTCTGAACCACTGCCGTGCCCAGGATTCCGGCGCGCTCGGCCATGCGATCAAGCACCACGTCCTCATCCACAATGTCGAGGATGCGGTCGACCACCAGGCCCACGCTGCGTCCCTGCTCGGCGTAGACCACGACTTGCAGCTGGCCTTGCGCGTCGGCGGCCATTTCGCCGCGGTCGCCTTCCGGTAGTTCCACCGCCTCTGAGATGCGAATCAAGGGCATGATCTGTCCGCGGTACTGCACCACCTGCCGCTCGCCCGTGCTCTCCACTTTGTTGGCGGCGAACTCCTCCAGCCGCGCCACCAGCGAGAGGGGAAGCGCCATGCGTCCGTTTTTGCCGGTCTGAAACAGCAGCAGGGTTTGCCGGTTCCCGTCGGTTTTTTCTCCCGAGGACGTTCCCTTCGCTGCCATCGCGCGGTCCTGCAGCTCACTGATGACGTCTGCCTTCTGCGCCAGTCCCAGCGCATCCAGAATCAGCGCCACTTTCCCATCGCCCATGATGGTGGCGCCGGCAAACGTGTTTACCCCCTTGAGCTGTTTGCCCAGCGGCTTGACCACGATTTCTTCGGTATCGTTGATTTCGTCGACCACCAGCCCGAACGGCCGACCCTCGGCTTGCAGGACCACGATGTTGACCGCATTCCCCGCTTGCTGCCGCGGCTCCGCAACCCCGGCCAGTTCCAGCACACGGCTCAGATACACCAGAGGCAGCAGCCGGCCGCGCAGCCGGTGCACGGGAGCGCCCTGCACCATCTCAATACCCTTGGCCACTTCGTCGGTCTCTAGGCGCACCAGCTCGAGCAGGCTAACCTGGGGAATGGCATAGCGATCGCCACCGCAGCTGACCACCAGCGCGGGAATGATGGCCAAAGTCAAGGGAATCTTCACTCGGACCGTTGTGCCTTTGCCCAGAGTGGACTGAACGTCCACGGTTCCGCCTATCTTTTCTACATTCGTCTTCACCACGTCCATGCCCACACCACGGCCAGATACATTGGTCACCTTCTCGGCAGTCGAGAATCCAGGAAGAAAGATCAGATTGAAGATTTCCCGTTCACTCATGCGTGCTGCCTGTTCGGGGGTGATCACTGCGCGTTCGACCGCTTTCTTGCGGATGCGTTCAGCGTTCAATCCCGCGCCATCGTCACTGATCTCGATATTGACCTGCCCACCCTCATGAAAGGCGCGCAGAGTCAAACGTCCGCTTCGATCTTTGCCCGCTTTCACGCGCTCTTCGGGAAGTTCGATCCCGTGGTCCACGGAATTGCGCACCAGATGGGTGAGCGGATCTTTGATCGCCTCGATGATGGTTTTGTCGAGTTCGGTTTCCTTGCCCTCCATCTCGATGGCCACTTCCTTGCCGCAGCCAAGCGCCACGTCGCGCACCGTTCGCGGAAACTGGCCCCAGATGTTTCCGATGGGCTGCATGCGGGTCTTCATCACTCCCTCCTGCAGCTCGGTGGTGATCAGGTTCAGACGCTGGGAGGCAGCCAGAAAGCTGGTGTCTTTCATGCGGTTGGCGAATTGCAGGATCTGGTTGCGCGCCAGCACCAGTTCCCCTACCAGATTCATCACCTTGTCCAGCAGTCCAACATCCACACGGATGGTGCTGTCCGCGGCGGCAGTCTGCGCACGGGAGGACTGCTGAACGTGCAACGCATCCACGATATCGGCCGGCCGAACGGCGCCCTGCTCCACAAGTATCTCGCCCAGGTGGCGCGGATCTCCTTCCCTCTGTGTCTTGGCCGCAAGTTGGACCTCCGCCGCCGTGGCCCCGGCTCTCTGTATCAGAATGTCGCCCAGGTTTGATGGGGAGAGGCCGGCGTCTGGGGTGCTCACCGGCGCCGGAGCAGCCGGGCTCTTCGCCGCCACTTCGGGCGGCTGCTGCAAGCGGGTCAGAGTAGCAATCAGTCTGCCGTCGTCGCGCTCTCCTTCGCTCCCGCTGGCCTCGATACTGCCCAGCATCTGGCGGATGGCATCCACCATCCCCAGCAGCGGGGTCGTGATCTCTGGTGTGAGAGTCATCTCGCCATCGCGCAACCGGGTCAGCAGGTTTTCTCCGACGTGCGCGACCTTTTCCAGTTTGTCGAAACCCAGAAACCCACAGGTGCCCTTGATGGTATGAATGGTGCGAAACACACCTGCTAGGGCCTCTTTGTCTTTCGGATTCTTCTCCAGACCCACCAAGTCCCGGTCCAGTCGGTCGAGATTCTCGTAACTCTCGACCAGAAAATCTTTGACGATGTCACTCTCGCTCATGGGTGCTTTTCCTTTCCAGATTGGGAGTGATTTCCGACAGGCGAGAAGCTACTCCCCGCCTCCTGCCTGACTGCATCTCTTCGATCGCGCCTGCTTTGGGTAGGTGAAGTTCCATGTAGTGGGGAATCGTCCGTTGAGTCCACTCACCTAGTTCATCGTCGGCTCAAGCATTTTCTTTAGAGGAGGGGGCTAACTACTTCAATTTCTAACGAACCAGAACCTGTGCCCTGTCTTCGACCAACAGAAGGTCGTTTTTAGGACACCCGTCACCACCCGTGCCCTCGAGCTTCCGGCATTTGCCGATCCTGGTCACTATGTCGCAAGCGCTGGGAGCGCTGCCTTGTCTAAGCGAATGCAAATCTCGGATCTGGCGCAAGGCGGCAACGCCCACGCCTTCCCGATCGGTATATGCCAGTTTGGTGAGGCGTGGCTCATTTTTGAGGTCTGCAATCGAAAGTTACTGATTGAGGGGTTTAGCGAGTGGCTGCACAGGCACGGGTCGTCCTAACGCTTCCGCAATTTTGAAAAGCGAATCCCACTAATTCAGCGGCATTGAAAGCGGCTAACCGATCGCCGATAGTCGATCGCCTCACAGAACATTGTGACCTCCCGCACAGACCAGAATTAAGCCTCGTACTCTAATGTCAATTAAGCAATCGTTCGCGGGCGAACGACTGCACCTGCGAGGAGAATCCCATGACTACGCTGGTTGAGGACAAAAAGGCCGATCTGGCCGGGCCGGGTATTGGCGATTACGGAGAACTGGAAAACATTCTGCCCAAAGATTACCGCTCCCTGCTCTCACCCAAAGAGACGCAGCAAGCCATTTTTCAAGTCAAGCGTTATATCGAGGACAACCTCTGCAAGCAACTCAACCTGATGATGGTTGAGGTGCCGCTTATCGTTGACGTGGAGAGCGGCGTCAATGACATGCTCGACCGCGACGGTTCACGAACTCCCATCCAGTTCCATATTTCAAATGATCGTGATGCGCATCCGATCGACGCGCAGGTAGTGCAGGCCGCGACCAAATGGAAACGCGTGGCGCTGAGACAATTCGATTGCCAACCCGGCGAGGGCATCTGCACCGATATGCGCGCTGTGCGCAAGGATTATTTTCTCGATCACGATCACTCGGCCTATGTCGACCAGTGGGATTGGGAGCGGGTCATTACCGGCGAACAGCGCAATCTGGATTTTCTCAAGTCGATTGTCAGCGGGATCTGGAAGGTTCTAGTGGGTGCCGAGAAGTTTGCCGAGTTGCTGTTTCCACAGCTCAAGGATGCCCCCTACGACAATCTGCCCGAAAAGCTCACGTTCCTGCACGCTGAAGAGATCCTCGATATGTATCCGGATCTGCCGCGCAAGCAACGCGAGACTGAGGTACTAAAGAAATATCCCGCCGTTTTCATCATCGGCATCGGCTGGCCGCTCAAGGATGGCTACCCTCACGAAATGCGCGCCGCCGATTACGACGACTGGATTACGGAAACCTGTAACCAGACCGGCATGAACACGCACGGCCTGAACGGCGACATTCTGGTGTGGAATGAGGTCACGCAGCGGCGTCACGAGCTGAGTTCGATGGGTATCCGCGTCACTGCGGAGACTTTGAAGCAGCAGTTGAAAATGTCGAACCAGCTAGATTTTCTCAAGCTTCTTTATCATCGCGCGATTCTGGCCGACGAAATTCCTCTCTCGATTGGCGGAGGAATCGGGCAGTCCCGGACCCTGATGTTGTTGCTGCGGAAAGCTCATCTGGGCGAAGTCAGCGTAAGCGTGTGGCCGAAGATACTGAAGGAAATGTGTGCGCGAAAAAACATTTTCGTGTTGGAGTGACCGGCATTTTGCCGGATGCGCTGGACCCGACTCAATGACGCTTTCAGGAGGACGCCATGGCGCTTCTCGACTCCGTAACCGGAAAGATAATCCGCAATTATTCAATTGAGGAGCTAATCGAGGCCGCCAATCTGATGCGCGGTTACGACTTGGTGGCGCTGTGCGCGGCCGGCTCAGGTCATGCCGGGGGCACGCTTTCGATCATGGACATTGCCGCGGCTCTTTATCTTAAAGTGGCGAATCACGATCCTGAAAATCCGGATTGGCCCCAAAGGGACCGAATTATCTGGTCGGCGGGACACAAAGCTCCGAGCCTCTACCTCAGTCTCGCCTTCGCAGGATTCTGCAAACTGGAAGACGTTGCCACCCTGCGGAAGCTTGGCTCGCCATTTCAAGGGCATCCACACTGGCTCAAGCTCCCCGGCGTCGAAGTATCGACCGGCTCGCTGGGCCAAGGCTTAAGCATCGCCGTAGGCGTGGCATTGGCCGGAAAACTCAACCAGCAGAACTTCCGCACATTCTGCATCATGGGCGATGGCGAACAACAGGAAGGTCAAGTTTGGGAAGCGGCGATGGAAGCGGCACACCACAAGCTAAACAACCTGGTCGCCATCGTAGATTGCAATGGGCTTCAGATTGACGGGCCAGTCGCTGAAGTCATGAATATCGATCCGCTGGAGCAAAAATACAAGAGCTTCGGCTGGGACGTCGTGCAGATTGATGGGCACGACATGGATCAGGTCACGAAAGCATTGTCGGCCAGTAAGCACGGTACGGGCAGGCCGCTGGTGGTTTTGGCGAAAACGGTCAAGGGCAAGGGCGTCAGCTTCATGGAGAACGTCGCTGGTTGGCACGGAAAAGCTCCCAACCACGAGGAGATGATCAAGGGCTTGCGGGAACTCGGGCTGGCAGAAAAGATTCCTTATGCGAGCCTGTTAGAGCGTGCCGAAAACTGTCAGCACCAGGCGACTCAATCGCTCAACGAAACGCAGCCGCACTTCAGCCGCGATTATTGGTGGAACAGCCTGATTGTGATGAACACCCAGATGGATCCGACACGGAAGGGGTTCGGCCAGGCGCTCGCACAACTTGGCGAAGACGAACGTGTCGTCTGCCTCGGTCTCGACATTTCAGGTTCGATCACACTCAGCGATTTTTACACCGGCAAGCCGGAGCGCAAAAAACGCTGGATCAGCATGGGAATCGCCGAGCAATCCGCAACCGCGGCGGCGGCAGGGTTGGCCAAAGAAGGCAAGCTCCCGGTCCTCGGCACATATGCAACGTTCGCAGCCGCAAGAAACCTCGATCAGATCCGGACCTCGATCTGCTACGGCAATTTCAACGTGCTGATTGCGGGGGCACACGGAGGTGTCTCGGTTGGGCAAGACGGCGCAACCCATCAGGCGCTTGAGGATTTATTCGCCATGTGCGGCCTTCCGAACATGTCCGTGGTCGTGCCCTGCGACGCGATTGAAACCAAAAAGGCGACCAGCTATCTCCTGCTGCAACACTTCGGGCCCAAGTATATCCGCTTTGCACGGGAAGCTACTCCAATCGTCAGCAAGGTAGAAACCCCGTTTGTTTTCGGTAAAGCAAACGTGATTCGGCTGCGGCACATCACCGACGATTTTGCGGATGCCTTCGAAACCTGTCTTGCTGCGGACTACGAGAACGAATCGGAGGATCTGACGATCATCGCCTGCGGACCGATGGTCCCCGAAGCGATGCGCGCAGCCCACATACTGCAGCAGGAATTCGGTTGGGAAACCCGCGTCATCAACATGCATACGCTGAAACCAATGGACGAAGACGCTGTAATCCGGGCGGCAAAAGAGACAGGCATGATCATCACCGCTGAAGAACATCAGATAGGTGCGTTAGCGTGGCGCGTCAGCGGAATCATTACCGGATCGCAAGATCTCTACCGCGTGCCGGTGATCACCGGAGCCATCGGCGTACACGACCGGTTCGGTGAATCAGGCGCTCCATGGGAACTGATCAAAGCATTCGAAGTCAGCGCCGAACACATCGCTCAAGAAGCGGTTAAGTTGACAAACATTCGCCAATCTTCAGTTTTAAGGCCCTCCATTCTGCAGCAGGCGTAGACCTAATCCGGCGGACGAAGCGGGGAACTCCTGGCTGGCTTTCGCTCCCGACAGGACGGTGACACGGACTCGTTAACGCGCAACCCGATTCTGCAGGCCGACTCCGGGAGTTCTGCCGTCCGATCGGGGGAGACTATGGCAAATGCAACAGCTGTCGAAACCCAGGTAGCGTCGGCGCAGCCCAAACTGAATCTTGCCAACGGGCTGATTCGACTTGTGGCCGCCTTCGCCTGGTACGCTGGCTCAGTGTTTCTCAGTGCCGGCGCCTCGATTGGGTGCGCGGCTGGATCGCTGTGGGATTGTGGATGTCTGGAATGACCGCAATCGGAATCATCGGACATCATTACAACCCAGCGGAGATGGATGCGCGAACACAAAGCCACCGAAAGGACACGAAGCATTTCGACAAGATTTTCTTGGTAGTCTATATTCCGCTCGTGGTGATTCAACCGGCCTTGGCTAGCCTAGACGTGGTGCGTTTCCATTGGTCCTTGATGCCTTTTTGGTTGGTATATATCGGCGCAATCTTGTTCGCGCTGGCGATGGCACTAATTACGTGGGTTCTCTGCGTCAATCCGTTTGCCGAGGTAACGGTCCGCATTCAAACCAATCGTGGCCACACTGTGGTCACCTCGCGACCGTACCGGTTCGTGCGCCATCCGATGTATATCGGCGCCTTCTTGATCTTTCTGGGAATGCCGCTTGTGCTCGGTTCGGTCTGGGCGTTGATCTTAAGCATGGTGATCGTAGCCCTGATGATCTGGCGTACTTCGCGCGAGGATCAAACCCTGCGCCAGGAGCTGGCCGGCTACGAACAATACGCGGCAGTCACCCGCTATCGACTGCTGCCAGGAGTGTGGTGAGCCGATGAAACGAATTTTGGCTTTTGTGCTTCTGACACTTTCGCTCGTATCCGTGGGTCTCGCGGCTTCAGCTCGCCCATTACCGGAAGCACCCTCCCAGCAGGACAAAAACAAGGCAGTCGCCAGGCGGGTGTTCGACGAAATTTTCAATGAGGGCAAATTTGAGGTTGCGGACGAAATTTACGCCAAGGATTTTGCGAACCACGGGTTACATAGAGATTTTGGCCTGCAAGAGGACCAGGCTGCGGTTCGCTGGGAGAAGATGGTGGCTCCAGACCTAAAGATAACCGTGGATCTGATGATGGCGGACGGCGACCTGGTCACAGTCGTGTGGACAGCGCGGGGAACAAACACCGCGCCGATCGGCCACCTGCCAGCAACGGGCGTGAGGATCGAAGAGCGGGGCATCACGGTGTGGCGCATCGTCGATGGCAAGATTCGCGAGGAGTGGACCTCATTTGACCTGTTACATATTCTCCGTCAAGTCCTGGGCCAGTTGAAGTGGACGCTCATGGGCCTGCTATGTGCTGCTCTGATTCTTATCTGGGTGGGCGCGCGATCCGTCCGAAGACTGCGGCTCGGCTAAAGCCCGACCGCATCACCACGCCCACCGGCAAAATGCTGCCCGCCCTCAATCAATGAAAGGCACACGGTCGCAGGTTTCCCGTCATCTGGCGATCCGTTGCGCAAAGCCGTCTGCTCAAATTGGATGGGCTCGGCGGTGTCCAAGTAGCTTAACCGTAGCGTACCCGTGGTGCGTCACGTCCAGCAATTTCGCAAGTGTCGATTAGATTTGGCGTCCCCGACGGGATTTGAACCCGTGTTACCGCCGTGAAAGGGCGATGTCCTAGGCCAGGCTAGACGACGGGGACGGATGTAAGGCGGGATGCTCGAGGCACGGGTTGATCGTAACAAGCCTTTCGCGACCCTGTCAAAGCGAGGAGTTGCTGCCTTTCGCGCGATCGCCAGGCGATTTAGAATAATAATCGTAACGGCGGGTGACGCTCACCGCCTTTCGAGGCGATTGTGTCCGATCCAGTTTATCTCAGTCTTTGGTTTTCCGATTTTTCCGGCCCGGAGATGTTGCCGCATGCCTTCGCGGTATTGCAGCAGTTTCCTTTCTCGGCGCAGCGTCCGGGGATCACTTACTTCGCTCTCCATCCTATTTCCTGGGACGAGGCCACCGTGCTGGAGCGGCGGTTTCCCGCGGGAATCGACCCCGGGCAGGCCACGCTGATCGCCGCCGAGCAGGTGCACGACGATTACGCTTACGTTTTCGAAGCTCATTGGGATTTGTGGACGCCTGATGCAACGAACGAGAACTGGGTGCTCGAACCCGCGATGGTGAAGTTCATCGTCCAAGGAGAAGATTTTGACGAAGGAGCTTATCGGCAGACGGGACACATCCAGGTGGATTTTGGTCCGGATTCGTATTTTCTGCAGCCCGAGACTTCGCTCACTGACCAGACTCGCGCCAAGATTCGCGACAACGTCGCGAAGCTGGTGGAGTTCTCGGTGAACGTGGAGAAAAATAGTGGCACCAGCTCGCGGCTGCTCTGGTCGGATTCGGAAGAGAGCCTGGCGCAGAAACTGATCGCACGCCTGCAGAAAGTGCAGTAGCTCACGAGCGCAGAGGAAGCAGAGGCCTCCTCTGCGGCTGCCGTTTGCAATCTATTTTGTTCGGCCGCCCTCAACCTTCAGCGTATCCGACGCTCCCGCCTGGGCCGCAGCCAAACGCGCTGTCAGGACGCGGAACGGCGAGCAAGAAACGTAATCCATGCCCACCTGATGGCAAAACTTGACTGACTCCGGCTCGCCACCGTGTTCGCCGCAGATCCCAACCTCCAACTTGGGACGCGTCTTTCGGCCCCGCTCGATCCCAATTTTCACTAGCTCACCCACGCCTACCTGGTCGATCGCGGCAAACGGATCCTGCTTCAGAATCCCTTCCGCCAGATAGGTCGGGAGAACTTTGTTGACGTCGTCTCGCGAGAAGCCGAACGTGGTTTGCGTCAGGTCGTTGGTGCCAAATGAGAAGAACTCTGCATCCTTGGCGATCTCGTCCGCGACTAGACAGGCGCGGGGCAGCTCAATCATCGTGCCCACGTGATAGTGCACGCTGCTTCCCCTTCTTCTTCGAACACTTCTTCGGCCACCCGCCGAACAATCGCTCCCTTGGTTCTCCATCTCTTTCACCGTCGCGATCAGAGGGATCATCACTTCCGCATAGGTCTTGATGCCTTCCTTCTCGACCGCCACGGCCGCTTCGAGGATGGCCCGCGCCTGCATCTCAGTGATCTCTGGATAGGTAATCCCCAACCTGCATCCGCGATGCCCTAGCATCGGATTAAACTCATGCAACTCCTCCACCCGCGCCAGCAGGATAGGAAGAATCTTCTTCAGATCGCCCGCCCCTTTCGCACCGTATTCTTTGTATTCCTCGACGAGAGCTCTTTTCTGCTTCGCGCCGGCACTGGGCAGGGTGGCAATATCGACCATGAGTTTTTCACGCTTGGGCAAAAACTCGTGGAGCGGCGGATCGAGCAGGCGGATCGTTACTGGCAACCCGTCCATCGCCTTGAAGAGGCCCTCGAAGTCTCTTCTTTGGTAGGGCAGCAGTTTCTTGAGGGCAGCACGGCGGGCGAGTTCTTGCCCACGCTTCTTCACTTCGGCCTGCGCACTCGGATCAAGCTCTCCGAGACCGAGACGCGTGCCGTTTTCTCGATTGTGTTCCCTGAGGGCAGCCGGGATATATTCTTCCTTCCCGAGCAAGAATCATCTCCCGCATATGCGGGATGCGATCCGGAGCAAAAAACATGTGCTCGGTACGGCACAGTCCGATGCCCTGGGCGCCGAACTCGCGTGCCTTCTTGGCATCGCGCGGGATATCAGCATTAGCGCGCACGCCGATCTTTCGGAAGGGCTCTGCCCAACTCATGAACTTTGTCGAGTTTCGCCAAATTCTCCGGGTCCGGCGGTAGTAGTTTTCTCTTGCCTCTCAACACCCGGCCAGTGGTGCCGTCGAGCGTTATCCAGTCCCCCTCCTTGAACACTTGCCCTCGCACCCGCATCTGGCGTGATCTTTCATCAACCGCGATATCGCCTGCGCCGGCAACGCAGGTTTTTCCCATGCCACGAGTAACGACCGCCGCATGGCTGGTTGAACCACCCTGCGATGTCAGAATCCCAATCGCAACCTCCATACCGTGGATATCTTCCGGAGTGGTTTCGGCGCGAACCAAAATCACCGGGTTCTTTTCAGCGCCGTGCCCAGCCTTCTCGACCGCGTCATCAGCAGTAAAAACTATTTGACCGACGACTGCGCCCGGCGACGCTGGGATGCCCGTCGCCGTAAGCAGGTCCTCTGGTTTCACGTCCTTCTCATCCAGTCGCGCCACCATGAAATCTACGACTTGGTTGGGATCGAGGCGAAAGATCGCATCTTCTTTGCTGATGAGTCCTTCGTCCACTATGTCAAGCGCCACCTGCACTGCGGCGAGACCGGTCCGCTTGCCGTTCCGCGTCTGCAGCATGTAGAGCTTGCCATCCTGGATGGTGAACTCGAAATCCTGCATGTCTTTGTAATGTTTCTCCAGGCGCGTTGTAATGTCGCGCAACTGGTCGTAGACATGCGGCATGATCTTGTGCAGCTCGGAAATATGCACCGGGGTGCGGACGCCTGAGACCACATCTTCACCTTGCGCGTTCATCAGAAACTCACCGTAGAACTCCTTCGCGCCGGTCGCAGGATTGCGCGTGAAGCCCACACCCGTGCCGCTGGTGTCGCCGAGGTTGCCGTACACCATCGCCTGCACATTCACCGCGGTCCCTAGCATGTCATCGATATTGTTGATGCGGCGATAATGCTTGGCCCGGTCGTTCTGCCACGACCGGAAAACCGCGTCCCGCGCCATGACCAGCTGCTCATGCGGGTCTTGCGGAAAATCTTGCTTGGCATGCTTCTTGACTACTTTCTTGTACTCCTCAATCACTTCTTTCAGCGCCTTAGCGTCAAGATCGGTGTCGAGTTTGGCTTTTTTCTTCTTTTTCTTCGCGTCAAACACCTCGTCAAATGCGGACTTTGGAATCTCAAGCACAACGTTGCCAAACATCTGAATCAGCCGCCGGTAGGAATCCGCCGCGAACCGCGGATTGTTGCTGCGTTTGGCCAGCGCCTCCACACTCTTATCGTTCAAGCCGAGATTGAGGATCGTATCCATCATGCCCGGCATCGAAAACTTCGCGCCTGAACGCACGCTCACCAGCAGGGGATTCTCGCCCGTTCCGAGTTTCTGCCCTTGCAGCGCTTCGAGCTTGGCCAGGGCATCTTCCATCTGCCGGTCGACTTCTTTCGAGACGCCGCCATTCCGCATGTACTCCCGGCAAGCTTCGGTCTGAATGGTGAATCCCGGAGGCACGGGCAGCCCAGCATTAGTCATCTCTGCCAGGCCCGCACCCTTGCCGCCCAGATCATCTTTCATCTTGCCGTTGCCATCCGCCTTGCCGCCGCCGAAAAAGTAAACGTACTTGGTTGCGGCCTTCTTATTTTCCTGAATTCCAGCTTCGGGGAGAGTAATTGTCGCCATGATGATTAGTCCTTTGTGTTTTAATTTCGTAGCACCGGCGTCCCGCCGGCGGTGCGTAGATCTAGACTCGAGGATCGGAATTTCGGTTGGTCATCCCGTTCCCTTCCGTAACGATCTCAGAAAAATCGGCGATCGTCGAAAACTCTTTCAGCAGAGTGCGGAGCAGCGCCAAGCGGTTCGCCCGTACCTTCTCATCTTCTACCATGACCATGACTTTGTCGAAAAAAGCATCGACGGGTTCTCGCGCCGTCGAGAGCAGCATCAGCGCGCCGCCGTACTCTCTTTTCTTTCGAAGCGCCTCGACCCGAGGTCCATTGATACGGATATAAGTCGCGAGATTTTTTTCTTCAGGAGCTGAATCTGGCAAGCTCTCGAAGGTCGCCGCCGGAGTAATTCCCTTCTCTTCCGCCTGCCTCAAAATATTCCGCATGCGCTTGCAAGCGGCGCCAATCGCCAGGAACTCAGGCATGTGCAAAACCTGTTTTACCGCCTCCGCCCGAGCTACCGCATCCACTACGTCATCAGCATCGGCCGCCAGCACCGCCTTTACAACGTCATACGTATATCCGCGAACATCCTTCAAATAAAACTCCAGACGCTCGCGAAAGAACGTTTTCACGGACTCGACAAACTTCTCATCTTCGACAAACTTTTTCTCCGCTTCTGACCCCTCGTAGCCAGCCCGCGCATCCCGCATCAAATCCGTCAGATGCAGAGGGAGCTTTTTCTCTGCGATCACCTTCACAATCCCATTCGCCTGCCGCCGCAGGGCAAACGGATCCTTCGACCCGCTCGGCACCAACCCCAGCGCAAACATCCCCGCGATCGTGTCGGCCTTGTCGCCGATCGAAAGCACTGCACCTTCCATCGATCGCGGCACGTCATCGCCGGTAGACTCGGGCTTGTACTGATCGTAAATCGCGTCGGCAATCGCGAAGCGCGTCGCCTCAGGCAAGCTGGAATCAAGCTCCTGCACGCGCGCGTAAAGCCCACCGACGATGCCCTGCAGTTCGGTAAACTCTTTGACCAACTCGGTGGTCAGGTCGGTCTTAGCCAGGGCAGCCGCCTTATGAATTACACCCGGACGCACCGCCATCCCGTTCTGCTTGATGATCTCACTGAGCCAACTGCACAAACGCTGTACCCGCCGCGTCTTCTCATAGTAGCTGCCGAGGTCCTTCTGGAAGGTGACGTGCCGCAGCAGTTCCAGTCGCTCCAGCAGAGAACGTTTTTGATCGGTCTCCCAGAAGAATTTGGCATCGCTGAAACGCGCCCGCAGCACACGCTCGTTGCCATGCCGGATCAATCCCTGCGCATCGCCATCAGTATTCAGCACCGCCAGAAAATGCGGCAGCAGCTTGTGGTCCGCATCTTCCACGGCAAAATATTTTTGATGGTCCCGCATCACCGTTACCAGAACTTCTTCCGGTAGAGTCAGAAACTGCCGATCGAATCCGCCCAGAATTGCTGAAGGAAATTCCGTCAGGTTCACCACCGCATCGAGCAGGGACTTGTCTTCCCGCCACCGCGCCCCGGGAATCGTGCGCGTGGCGGCGTCCAGAGCTTTGCGAATCTGCTGCTCACGTTCCGCACGGCCCAGAACCTTGGCCGCGCACAGAGCTTCCACATAGGCAGACCCGGCTCGCGGAATCGTGACGTCCCCTTGGAACAAAATCCGGTGCCCGCGCGAAATCTTCCCCGCCCAGATCCCGTCAAACTCGAGCGGAATGGTCTCGCCGTCGAGCATTGCCACCAGCCAGCGCACTGGCCGCACAAAACGTTCGTGTGGCTTGCGCCAGTACATACTCTTGGGCCAGTAGATCGTGGAAAGCTCCTTCGGCAAAGTCTCCGCGAGAATTTCCGCGGTGCTTCGACCCTTCTTTGTAACCTTCGCCGCCAGGTATTCGCCCTTCGCAGTTGTAATCTTCTCCAGTTGCGATACGTCGACTCCAGCCTTTTTGGCAAACGCATGGGCCGCGGACGTAGGCTGACCATCCTTATACGCGACAGTCGCCGAGGGGCCGGTTACTTGCTCGGTGATGTCCGGTTGAGCCACTGGGATGCCGGCTGCAATCACTGCCAATCGCCGCGGTGTATCGAAATGTGTGATTTCGTTCGGGGGCAGCCGCTCCCGGCTCAGCAGGGCGCGGACGCGCTCCCGCAGCTCCTCGGAAGCGGCGTCAATCATTCGCGCCGGAATCTCTTCGCACCCGATCTCTAGCAGAAAATCTGGCATGCCCTGAAACCCTTAGCTTCCCAAAACCCCACTCCAACAAATGTGATGCGCATCACGTCACAAGACTCACGATCCAACCGGCGACAGTATCTTCTTGTTCGCTCTGTTCTCGCGAGCAGGTTCTTCCTCGTCGACCCTGTCGCCCGCCGAGGCAGACCCGCTCTTCTGCTGATCCACCCAAGCCTTTGCGATGCCTACAGCCAGCGCCCGCACACGGGCGATCACGCCCACGCGCTCAGTCACGGAGATCGCTCCACGAGCATCGAGGATGTTGAACAGGTTGGAACACTTCAGGCAAAGATCATAGGCCGCCAACAGGGGGAAGCGCGACTTCTCGCGCACAATCCCGTCGCCCTCAACTTTGTTTCTTTCCAGCGCTGCGTAGCGCCCCAGCAACTCCTGACACTCCGCTTCATAGAGTGCGAAGTGTTTCCAGGTCTTCTCGACATCCGCCGCTTCGAAGTTGTAGACAGAAAACTGCAACTCATCGGCCAGCCGCACATCACCATACGTCGTCGCCAGCCCTGTCTCGGGATCGCGGGCCCACACGATGTCGTAAATCGAATCCACATCCTGCAGAAACGCGCAGATGCGTTCCAGACCATACGTCAGCTCGGCGGAAATCGGAAACAAGTCCAGCCCGCCACACTGCTGGAAGTAAGTGAACTGCGTAATCTCCAATCCATCGAGCATCACCTGCCAGCCCACGCCCCACGCGCTCAGAGTCGGGGCTTCCCAGTTGTCTTCCTCAAACTTGATGTCATGCTGTCCCAGGTCAATGCCGATCGCTCCCAACGACTCTAAATACAATTCCTGCACATTTTCTGGCGGAGGCTTCAGGATCACTTGCAACTGCGTGTGCTTGAACAGCCGATTCGGATTTTCTCCGTAGCGCCCATCCGCCGGACGCCGCGAAGGCTGCACGTAAGCAACCTTGTAAGGCTTCGGCCCCAGCACGCGCAGGAAGGTCTCCGGCGCCATCGTGCCAGCTCCCACTTCTACGTCGTAGGGTTGCTGCAAAACACACCCGCGCTCGGCCCAAAACGCCTGCAGCCGCAGGATCAGTTCCTGGAAGGTGAGCGAATTGCGTTTGGATGGATTCACAGGCTTGTTCGGGAACCCGAAGGTTAATCATTTATTGTAGCGGAAGCGGCGTGACCCGTCAGCTATCGGTCATCCATCCAAGTCCGTGTCAGCTGGTAATTCGGCGCCGCACTAGAACCCGCCCTTCTCAATCATCCCTGCGGTCGCCAGCTTCTTCTCAATATGCCGCTGTAGGGTCTGAATCAGAAACTTCCGCAGATCGGCGCCCCGCGCTTTAGGCCACGGCATCGCTGCAAAACTCTCCACTGGAGCGCGAAACATCAAGGCCGCCAATTCCCGCGACTCCTTCGAAATCTCGGATGACGCCAGCCGCTTATCGTCCGCGCACATCAGTCCGTCGGCCAGCGCGTGAAAATAAGCCCGGCTTCCGTTCAGAGCTCGGCCGCAGACAATGCACTCGGTCAACTCGGGCAGAAATCCTACCAGCCGCGTCAGCCACAACTCAAAGTAGGTGACCGGCATCCAAACCTCGGGACCCTGCAGCGCATGCAGCACCGAAAGCGTCAGCCGGAAGATGGCATCGTTGGCTTCGCGATCAGGCAGCAGTTCGTCAAGTAACTCGGCCACATGCCCCAGCGCCACCGCCCGTGCATAGCTAACTTCAGTTGCCAGCGGTGACTCCAGCACCTCGCAGGCATCCAGCCGCACCAACTCCTGTCGCTCGCGAACATCGTAAAACGCGCGCACATAGGTCATCGGCTCCAACGCCCCACCAAAGCGCCGCTTCGACTTCTTTGCCCACCGCGCCACCCCGCGGACCTTGCCCTCGGCGCGCGTAAATAGTGTGACCAGCAGGTCGGCCTCGCGCAGCGGATACGTGCGCAGCACGATCGCCTCCGACTCCATCAATGCCATGAGTGCCCAGCGTGTGAAGCGATGATTCTAATGGAAGAGCTGTCAGCCGTCACCAATCCTTGGGCGGAGACCGATCGCGCGAAACTTTGAGGTCGCAATTCGCGACCTAAAAAGCAAAGGCGCGCATCCAAATGGACGCACGCCTGTTGTTTCCGCCTCAAGCCCTGGAAGAGGTCTTTCTGGTAGCTGCTGATAGCCTCTCTACCGCCCGTAGTAGGCGGCGTTCTTGGCAGTGAATTCGTTCCACTTCTCCGGCAGATCGTCGAGCGCGAAGATGGCTGATACCGGGCACACTGGCACGCACGCGCCGCAATCGATGCACTCTACGGGATCGATATAGAGCAAGGGTTCGGTCGCATACTTGGGATCATCTTTCTTGGGATGAATGCAATCCACCGGACACGCATCCACGCACGCCGTGTCTTTGGTGTTGATGCAAGGCTCTGCAATCACGTAGGCCATAAGGGTGTCTGTCTCCTGAGAAACTATGCAGATATTTTACTACTACAGCCCGTCTCCGCGAACCGCACATTCTAGCAAGAAACGCATCCCGTGGTACAAGTTTATTGAACCGCGCCCGGCAAAGCGGGCTGTCAGCCCGCCTTCCGCTAGATAAGTCCAGGGGGGAAAAGCAAACGGCCGATAGCGTCTGCTGCCAGCCGTTCTTCTTGCCTCTTTCATTGCCGGATTAGGAAGCTGATCCATCAAGGTTATCGGTGTCCGCCGCCACCGCCGTGTCCACCACCGCCGCCGTGGAACCCACCACCTCCACCGTGGAATCCGCCGCCGCCGTGAAACCCTCCGCCGGCCGCGCCACCACGAAATCCACCGCCAGCGCCGCCACGGAAGCCCGCAGCACCACGCCCATACCCGCGTCCGCCCGCAAAGCCGCGATTTCCGGCAAAGCTGCGGCCCCCATAATAGCCATGTCCGTAGCCCCAGCCGCCACGACCGTATCCACCCCAGCCGCCGCGACCATAGTAGCCACGGCCCCAACCACCCCAACCATAACCGCCCCAGCCATACCATGGGCCGGCGCCGATAAACACTCCACCTGCAAACCAGTCAGGTCCGTAGTAGCCGTAGGGCGCGCAAGCGTAAGGGTAATATCCGTAGTAGCCGTAGGCGCATACTGGTGGCTCATCAACGTAGCCTGGACCGATTCCGATTCCCACGCCGACTTGGGCCTGAGAATAAGTCAGCGGCAGCATCAGAGCCCCCACCAAAGCCAAATATTTTACGTACCGCATATCCATCTCCCTTTTCAGATCCACCGCTCTTCCCTACCGGATCTGCCAGGTCTTCCAGATCTTGCTTTCGATCCGAAGCGCCTACTTATTTGAACTCGGACCCAGGAAAAAAGTTGCAAGTCCCGCGGTGGCTGATTTCAGCCACCCCGCCTGAATTCAACCACTTGCGAGCAGCTTTGCTCCGGGAGGGCCCTCAGACCCCCACCAGCGCCTCACTCGGCTCATACTCCACAATGTAGCCCGCAACGGCGCTAGCCGCGACGGTCAAGGGCGAAGCAAGATACATCTGCCCCGGACCGCTGCGGCCCGGGAAGTTGCGATTCTGCGCGCTGATCACCACCTGATCGGGACGCGTCGAAACTCCCGGTCCGGCGTTGATGCAGGCGCCGCAACTGGGCTCGATCACGATCGCTCCAGCCTTCCGAAACACATCCAGGTAGCCTTTGCGC